>NZ_JBITXT010000016.1:0-116944 GCF_044544865.1 Actinosynnema sp. NPDC053489
CCCTGCTCGCCCTGGCCCGCCGCCTGGTCGACGTCCTCTGGGCACTGCTGCGCGACGGCCGAACCTTCACACCGACCGCGCCACCACCGGCCACCGCCGCAGCTTGACACGATCATTCAGATTCCTTTCACTGGTGCCCGCGTCGGCGGAGGCGGGCCACGACGTGGAGGCGGTCGCCGGACAGCGCGCCGCTCAGCGGTGCGTCGGCGGTCCACGGGGGGTCGGTGCGCGGACCGGGTGCGTCGAACAGGGCCAGGACGTCGAACCCGGCGAGGTCGAGCAGGTGGCGCAACTCCTGCGGGAACAGCAACCGCCACGCCGACCGCTGCACGAGCGGTTCGGCGCGCCCGGCCCACTCCCAGGCGCGGCGGCGGCGCAGCAACTGGGCGGCGTGGTCGATCCACAGCCGGGTGTGCGAGGTGTACTCGACGCCGCGCCACGTCACCGAACCGGTGCGCTCCCCGTCGAGCAGCTCGGTGTTGCCGAGGAAGAACGCGCCGTTGCGCATCTCCGCGACGAACAACCCGCCGGGCACCAGGTGCTCGCGGCAGCGGCCCAGGAAGGCGCCGAGGTCGGCGTTGGTGTGGCAGTACAGCATCGCGCTGTCCAGGCAGGTGATGACGTCGAAGCGGCGGCCCAGGTCGAAGGAGCGCATGTCGGCCCGCGCCACGTCGACCGCCGGGTGGTGCTCGCGGACGTGCGCGAGCATGGCCTCCGAGGTGTCGATCCCGGCGACGCGGTAACCGTTGCGGGACAACCAGCCCGCGTCGCGGCCGGTGCCGCACCCGACGTCGAGCACGTCCCGCCCGCCGCCGAACCGCGTCACCACGTCGTGCAGGAACCGGGCCGCGAGGTGCTCCGGGTCGGGGAACCGGTGCTCGTACAGCCCGGGGTTGTCGGTGAGCAGGTTCATCGGACGACCTCCGGTGACGGTGGGGTGAGCGCACGGCGGCGGTGCAGCCACACCACGCCCCCGGCGCAGGTGAGCCCGATCGCCGCGCACAGCAGGGACGCGAGCCGGTCGCCGAACCCGCTCACCCACCCGATCGCGGCGTTGCCCAGCGCGGCGGCCAGCCCGGAGCCCAGGTAGAACACGCCGAAGCGGGTGCCCGCGAGGCTCTCCGGGCCGAACGAGGGGATCAGGTCGTGCACCAGCGGCTGCGCGACCATCACGCCGACCGCCAGCGCGAGCGTCGCCACCAGCACCGGCACGAGCCCCGACCACAGCGCCGGCGCGACGAAGCCCGTGCCCGTGACGGCCAGGCCCGCCGCGAGCACCGGCCCCCGCGCCCGGTCCGCCAGCCACCGCGTGATCCGGACCTGGAACAGCAGGGTGGTGACCGCGGAGACCACGAACAGCGCGGCGACCACCCCGGCGGACCCGGTGGCCTCCTGCGCCTGGAGGGGCAGCAGCAGGTAGAGCTGGTTCTGCAGGACGAACATCCCGCTGAGCACGCACGTGAACGCCACGAACCGGCGGTTGGCCAGGCACTCGCGCCAGTCCCCGACCACCGACCCGCCTCGTCGACCGGCCGGCCGGCCGGGCAGCACGACGGCCTGGGCGACGGTCAGCGCCGCGAAGATCCCGGCGGCCACCACCGCGCAGACCCGGAAGTCCCACAGGAGCAGCACGCTGCCCAGCACCGGTCCGAGGAGCGCGCCGGCCTGGCCCCAGGCGGTGAACCGGGCGAAGGCCTCGGTGCGCGCATCGCCTGCCTCCAACGCGATGTACGCCCGCACCGCCGGGTTGAACAGGGCACCGGCCACCCCGCTGAGCACCGACGCGGCCAGCACCACGGGCAGCGACCCGCCGACCGCGAACAGGCCGAATCCCACCGCCCGCACGCCGCAGCCGGCCAGGATGGCCGCGCGCGGTCCGAGCCGGTCCGACGCCGTGCCGCCGACGAGGAACAGGCCCTGCTGGCTCAGCGTCCGCACGCCCAGCACCACGCCGATCACCGCGGCCGACATGCCGAGGCCCCCGAGGTGCGCGGCGAGGTGGGGGATGAGCAGGTAGAAGCCGGTGTTCACGGCGAACTGGTTGACCAGCAGCAGCCGCACCGGCCGGGCGAACCGGGTCATCGCCGCACCACGCCCAGACCGGGCGCCCCGGACAGCCGCAGCGTGCCGTCCTCGCCGCCGAGGCCCGACCAGGGGTCGTGGGCCAGCAGCAGGTGCCCGTCGAGGTCGACCCAGCGGGCGTGCCCGACGAGGTGGACCGCGGGCGCGATGCCGAGGGAACTGGCCACCAGGCAGCCGAGCATCACGTCCAGGCCACCGGCGCGGGCGGCCGAGACGATCTCCAGCGCCGGCCGCAGCCCGCCGCACTTGGCGAGCTTGACGTTGACGCCGTCCACCGCGCCCGCCAGCCGCCGGACGTCGGCCACCGTCGCGGCGTCCTCGTCGGCGACCAGCGGTGCCGGGCAGCGCTCCCGGACCCAGGCCAGCGCGTCCGGGTCGCCGGGCGGGATCGGCTGCTCGACCGCGTCGAGCGCGACACCGGCGGCGGTGATCCGCTCGACCGCGCCCACCGCCTCCCGCGGGCTCCACCCGCCGTTGGGGTCGAGCACCAGCCGGGCGTCCGGAGCGGCGGCGCGGACCGCGACCAGGGCGGCCACGTCCTGCTCCGGGTCGGCGCCGACCTTGACCTTGAGCACGGAGAACCCGCGCCCGACCAGCGCGGCGGCCCGCTCGGCGGCCTCGTCCGGCGTGGAGATGCCGATGGTGCAGGCGGTCGGCGTGTCGTGCCACTGCGGGATACCGACGAGGGCGTGCACCGGCACGTCGTGGCGCAGGCCGAGCAGGTCGTGCAGCGCCGCGTCGACCGCCGCGCGCACGCCCGCGGGCAGCGCGACCTCCCCGTGCAGGAGGTCGAGCGCGGCCTCCGGCGAGCCCGCGCCGGCGAGGACCGGCCGCAGGCCGTCCAACAGGGACGTGATCGCCCCCACGTCGAGCCGGTAGTAGGTGCTGGTGACCACCTCGCCGTGACCGTGCCTCCCGTCGTGCCCCACGACGACCCGCACGGCGTCCCGGCGCGACATCACCGACCTGGAGATGCGCAGCGGCGTGGCCAGTTCGAGGCCGTGGACCTCCCAGTCGAGCCTCACGCGGGCACCGCCGCCCGGGGTGCGACGACCGAGCGGGACCGCGTCCAGCCCGTCACCTCGACGCCGTGCGGGTCGCCGATCTCGACCGGTCGGTCGGCGGTCGGCCCGAGCAGCCCGCGGGCGTGGCAGAAGTCGTCGTCGAAGATCGTGCCGAGGTAGCGGTGCGGACCGTCGGGGAAGATGGTCGCCACCACCGCGCCCGGCTCGACCCGGGCCGCCCACGCGGCGACCAGCGCGACCGCGCCGGTGCTCCAGCCGCCGGTGACGAAGGCGTCGCGGGCGAGCCTCCGGCAGGCGTCCACCACCTCCACCGGCCCCAGCCAGTGCACCTCGTCGAACTGCCCGTAGGCGACGTTGCCGGGGTGGATGCTGCTGCCCAGCCCCCGCATCACCCGCGGCCGGGCCGGTTGCCCAAAGATCGTGGAGCCGACGGCGTCCACGCCGATCAGGCGGGCACCCGGCCAGTACCGGCGCAGTTCCCGGGCCACACCGGCGCTGTGGCCGCCGGTGCCCACGCTGCACACCAGCACGTCGACGCGGTCCAGCTGCTCCACCAGCTCCCGGGCCAGCCCCGCGTACCCCGCGGGGTTGTCGGGGTTGTTGTACTGGTCCGGCCAGTAGGCGTCGGGGAACTCGCGCAGCACCGATTGGAGCCGGTCCAGCCGCGCCCGCTGCCAACCGCCTACCGGGTGCGGTCGGTCGACCACCTCCAGCCGGGCGCCGTGCGCGCGCAGCAGGGCGCGCATCGACGGCTCCAGCTCGCTGTCCACCACCAGGACCACCGGGTGGCCGAACACCTGGCAGGCGAACGCGAGACCCAGCCCCAGCGTGCCGCTGGTCGACTCCACGACCACCGCGCCGGGGCGCAACTCGCCGCGCTCGTGGGCGGCGCGCAGCATCGCCACCGCGGGCCGCGCCTTCATGCCGCCCGCGCTCAGGCACTCCAGCTTCGCCCAGAACCCGCCGTGCCGGTGCGGGAGCGGCGCGTCGATGAGGGCGACCGGGCTGCGGCCGAGGAGGCCGGCCAGGTGCCGGTTCTGACGGGGGACCATCACGACGGGCGCTCCGCGTAGTGGTGGATCGTCGTGGGACCGCCGTCGAGCCAGAAGAACGGGTACGGCTCGGCCGACACGGCCCGGACGCCGTGGCCGATGAACCAGGGGAGGACCGCGCCGGCGGTCTGCGCGAACGCCACCACCGGCTTGCCCGCGTCGGCGGCGTGGCGCAGCAGCGGCTCGAACGTGCCGTTGCCGACCGTCATCCCCGAGGCCAGCACGAGGTCGCACCCCTCCAGCGCGCCCAGCGCGTCGGTGGTGACGGGTTCGTCCCACTCGGTGCGACCACCCCTGAGGTCGCACGGGACGTAGGTCGCGCCGCGCTCGCGCAGGTGGTGCAGGAGCGAGTTGACCACGCCCACCACCAGCACCCGGTCGCCGGGTGCGGGGTCCAGCAGGTCCACCACGGCCCGCGCGCGGGCGAGGGACTTGGCCAGGGAGTTGCCGGGACCGATGGTGACGGACCGGGTGGCGGACGAGTGGTGCGGGCGGGCGTGGGCGAGGTACGCGTCCAGCGCCGCGGTGCGGATGGCCGGGTTCGGGTGGTCGAGCAGGTCGGGCACGGCGGCGCCGACGCACCCGTGCACCTCCTCGTCGGAGATGTCCTCCACCGCGCAGGAGCCGACCGCCTCCTCCACGCGCAGGCTGACCACGGTGTTGCGGTAGGACCGCCCGCGGGTGGCGTGCCGGGCGCCCTGCCGGGTGGTGAAGGCGACGCTGACGGAGCACCGCGCCGGACTCGGTCCGAGGCCGCCCGTCCGGACCAGGTCGAAGAGGTCGTCGAGCGTCACGCGGGCACCTCGGCGTAGTCGACGGTCAGCCCGGCGACGAGGCGCTCGGCCCGCGCGCGGGCGCCCGGCCCGGTCGGGTCGGTCACCACGACGTGACCGAGGTAGCTGTTGTTGCTGGTCGGGTCGCCCGCCCGGTGGCCGGGCTGCTTGACCGCCCACTCGACCACGTCGGGCGCCGCGGCCAGGGCGTCGACGCCGTGGACGGCGGCGACCAGCCCGGGGCGGTCGGGCAGGAGGAACGAGATCGCGGCGCTGCGCACCCCGGTGTCCACCGAGCGCAGGTCCGGCCGCTCGCCCGCGGCCAGCCGCGCGTGCGCGGCTGGCAGGTCGACGCCGGTGACGCGGCGGACCAGCTCGGTGATCCGGTTGCCGGCCGGGCGGGGGTTGACCTCGACCAGCCTGGGGCCGTCGGCGGTCAGCTTGACCTCGGTGTGCGCCACGCCGCGGTCCAGGCCGAGCGCCTCGATCGCGGCGACGGCCACCGCCTCGGCCTCGGCGGTGGGCAGGTCCGCGGGGAACATGTGCCCGCTCTCCACGAACCACGGTTGGCCCGCGGTGCTCTTGTCGGTGACGCCGACGACGTGCGTGGCACCGTCCACCGTGACCGTCTCGACGCTCACCTCGGGACCGACCAGCAGCTCCTCCAGCAGCACGGTCCGCACCCTGGCCTGGCCGCGCGCGTTGACCGGGAACGCCTCCAGCACGGCGAAGGCGTCCCGCAGCTCGTCCTCGTCGGCCACCTCGCGCACGTGCATCCCGGCGCACAGGTCGACCGGCTTGACCACCAGCGGGTACCCCAGGTCGGCGGCGGCCCGGGCCAGCGAGGGCCAGTCGTCCGCGAGGGCGAACCGGGGGCCGGGCACGCCCGCGTCCCGCAGGGCGACCCGGGTGAGGTCCTTGCGGCAGGCCCGTTCGACGGCACGCGGGTCCGGACCGGGCAGGCCCAGGCGCGCGGCCACCCGGGCGACGGTCGGGAGGTAGTAGTCGCAGGAGGAGATCACGCCGTCGAAGCGCAGGACCCCGTGCAGGCGCTCGACGTGGTCGAGCAGGGCGGGCACGTCGTTGGTCTCGGCGGTGAGCACGTTCTCCGCGGCCAGCAGCGGGTGCGGCCGGGCGGGCGCCGCGCGCAGGTAGTGGTGCAGGTCGCGGGTCAGGAACGTGAAGCGGTGCCCCGACTCGTTGACCGCCCGGGGCAGCAACGAGCTCATCGCACCGACCCAGCTCTCGATCATCAACAGGTGAGCCACCGGTCCTCCTCCCCGACCGCGCACCACGCGCCGGTCGATGAGGAGATGATAATCATTTTCGAGTAAGGACCGGAAGCCACCCCCCCGGAGCACCGCGGGAGCACGACCGGGCCGGACCCGCGCTCGCCCGGGGGCACGGGTCCGGCCCGGTCGTCCGGTCAGGTGTGGTTCTCCGGGAAGTACTGGTAGTAGGACAGCCACCACGAGCCGCTGTTGTCGCTCAGGGTGGGGTCGTTGACGCCGAACAGCAGCCGCACGGGCGGGCCCGACCAGACCGTGCAGCGGCCGAAGGCGGTCGCCCGCGTCGGCGCGCCCACCCAGCCGCCGGGGTTGTTGTTGAACCGCAGCACGGCCGAGTACCGGTTCAGGCCGGGGTAGGGCCAGCCCGTCGGCGCGGCCACGCCGTCACCGTCCGGCCCGTAGCTCGGGTCCCACGGCCACGCGCCGATCTTCACCTGCGGGTAGGTGCCCGACAGGAGCAGGAAGACGTCGCCGTCCAGCAGGACGTTCGACGGGTTCGACCCGGCCGGCACGCTCGCGCCGGAGTTGCCCGGGATCTCCACCAACTGGCTGAAGTCCGCGGCCTGGCTGTTGTTGCACGCCGCCAACGCCCCCGCCGTCCCGGCGGACGCCGTGGGGGCGGTCATGACCGTGGTCACCGCGGCGATGGCGAGCACGGCCAACGCGCCACGTCCGCGACGGGTCCTCGTGAACACCGGCATCGTCCCTCCCGATCGTCGTCGGCCCGGCCACCACCGGCGGGCCGCCACTCCCGACGATCGGGGAGGTCACCGCCCGGCCGGAAGGCGTCGGCGGTTCTCCGGACAGGTCCGGACAGGGCGACGACCAACCGTCTGGGCTATCCCGGCCGGACCGGGCCGTTCCTAGGATCCGAGCACGGACGCCTGCCCGAGTGGAGCGCCGATGCCCGGCCCCGAGGACCACGGACCCGGCCGACCGGACCGGATCCACGACCGCGCCGACTTCGCCCGCGAGCTCACGCTGTCCCGCGAACGCGCCGGGCTCACCATCCGGCAGGTCGCGCAGGAGGTGGGGATCCGCGGCGCGCACACGACGATCGGCGACTGGTTCGCGGGCCGGGGGCTGCCGTCGCTGTCCTCCCGGGACGTGCTGGTCGGCGTCCTGCGGGCCTGCGGGGTGGACGAGCCGCACCTGGCGGAGTGGCTCGCGGCCTGGCACCGCGTGCGACGCGCGCCCGGCCCGGCGCCCGACGGTCCCGAGCCCTACCGCGGCCTGGCGGGTTTCCAGCGCGAGGACGGCGAGTGGTTCTTCGGGCGGGAGGCGGTGGTCGCCGAGGTGGTGGACCGCATCCGGGCGGCGCGCGGCAGGGGCGGCCTCCAGGTCGTGGTCGGGCCGTCGGGGTCGGGCAAGTCGTCCCTGCTGCGGGCCGGGGTGATCCCGGCGCTGGACGCGGGGGAGTGGACCGCGGTGGTGCTGCAGCCCGGTGCCGATCCGCTCGCAGCCCTCGCCGCCGCACTCCCGGAGCGGCACGACGGGCTCGTCCTGGTCGTGGACCAGTTCGAGGAGACGTTCACGGCCTGTCCCGACGAGGAGGTGCGACGGGGGTTCGTCGCCGCGTTGCGGGAGTTGGCCACGACCGGCCGCGCGGTGGTCGTCCTGGCGCTGCGCGCGGACTTCTACGGCCAAGCCCTGCGCCACCCGGCCCTCGTGGACGCGTTGCAGCACCACCAACTCGCCCTGGGGCCGATGAGCGAGGCCGACCTGCGCCGCGCCATCGTGGAACCGGCCCGACGCGCGCGGATCGACCTGCAGGACGGCTTGGTGGAGCTGCTGCTGCGCGAGGTGTCACCCGGCGGGGACGACGCCGCCCACGAGCCCGGCGGCCTGCCGCTGCTGTCCCACGCCCTGTACGCGACCTGGTCGCACGGCGGCGGCAAGCGGATGACCATCGCCGACTACCGCGCGGTCGGCGGGATCCGCGGCGCGGTCGCCGCCAGCGCGGCGGCCGTGCACGACGACCTGACCGAGCACGAGCGCGACGTGGCCCGGCGGCTCTTCCTCAGCCTCGTGCACATCGCCCCCGACGCCGCGGACACCCGCCGGCGGGTCGGCATGGCGGAGCTGCGCGCGCAGGACGGCGTGGCGCCGGTGCTGGACCGGTTCGTCGCGCAACGGCTGGTCACCGCGAGCCGGGACACCGTCGAGATCAGCCACGAAGCGCTGCTGACGGCGTGGCCCCTGCTGCGGCGGTGGCTCGACGCCGACCGGGCGGGCCTCGTCGTCGCCCGGCGGCTGGAGGAAGCGGCGGCGACGTGGCAGCGCGAGGACCGCGACGACGCCGCCCTCTACCGCGGCACGCGGCTCGCCGTCATCCGCGAGCACCTCGACGCGGGCGGGCGCCCGGTGACGCCGCTGGCGCGGGAGTTCGTCGCCGCCTCGGTCGAACGGGAGCGGGGGGAGCGGCGGGCGGCGCGGCGGCGGGCCCGGCGGTTGCGGCGGCTGGTGGCCGGGCTGGTGGTGCTGCTGGTGCTGGCGGTCGCCTCGACGTTCCTCGCGGTGACGGCGTTGCGGGAGACGCGCGAGCAGCGCGACGTCGCGGTCTCGGCCAAGGTGGCCAACGAGGCGACCGCGCTGCGGGCCGCCGACCCGGCCCTGGCCGGGCAACTGGGCCTCGCCGCCTACCGACTGGCACCGACGGCCGAGGCGCGCGGCAGCCTGCTCAGCGCCACCGGGAACACCTACTCCACGACCCTGACCGGGCACACGGGCTCGGTGTACGCCGCGGTCTTCGGTCACGGCGGGCGGCTGCTGGTCACCGCGGGCGTCGACGGCACCGTGCTGCTGTGGGACGCCACCGACCCGCGACGTCCGGCCCGGGTCGGCGCGATCACCGGTCACGACGTCCTCGGCGTCGCGCTCGCCGGCGACACCCTCGCCACCGGGGGCGACGACCACGTCATCCGGCTGTGGGACGTCGCCGACCCGACCGCCCCGCGCCCCCTCGCCGAACTGGCCGGGCACACCGGGGCCGTGCGCCGGGTGGCGTTCGGCCCGGACGGCCGCACCCTCGCCTCGGCGGGCCACGACGGCACCGTCCGGTTGTGGGACGTGGCGGACCGGGTGGCGCTCGCCGAGGTCACGGCCCACCCGGGAGGTGCCAACACCGCGGTGTTCAGCCCGGACGGCCGCACGCTGGCCACGGCCGGGTCCGACGCGGTGGTCCGCCTCTGGGACGTGACGCGGCCGCGCGAACCCACCCCGCTCGCCGAACTGGCGGGCCACACCGACCGCGTGCTGTGCGCCGCGTTCAGCCCGGACGGGCGCACCCTCGCCAGCGGCGGCTTCGACAACACCCTGCGGCTCTGGGACGTCCGGGACCCGCGCCGGACCACCGGGGTCGCCGCCCTGACCGGTCACGCCAACGGGGTGGTGGCGGTCGCGTTCGACCCGGACGGCCGGACGGTGGCCACCGGCAGCTACGACCTCACGGTCCGGTTGTGGGACGTCGAGGACCCCTCCTTCCCCTCCGAACCCGTCACCCTCAGCGGCCACACCGAAACGGTGTACGCGGTCGCGTTCAGCCCCGACGGGCGGACCCTCGCCAGCGCAGGCCGTGACGCCGCGGTGCGGCTGTGGGACGTGCGGGGCCCGGTGCTCGGCGGTCACAGCGGGCCGGTGCACGCCGCCGTGCCCAGCCCGGACGGGCGGCTGCTCGTCGCCACGAGCTACCGCACCGCCCGGCTGTGGGACATCCACGACCCGCACCGCCCGGCACCGCTCGCCACGCTGACCGGGCACACCGACAACGTCGTCGCCGCCGTCTTCGGCCCGGACTCGCGCACGCTGATCACCGCCGGCCTCGACAGCGTGATCATCCTGTGGGACCTCGCCGACCCGGCCGCACCCGCGCGGCTGACCACCCTCACCGCCGCCGCGGACAACGTCTTCACGCTCGCCCTGAGCCCCGACGGCCGCACCCTCGCCGCCGGCGACGAGGACGCCGTCCACCTCTGGGACGTCTCCGACCCGCGCCGGCCCGGACCCGCCACCACGCTCACCGGCCACACCGACGACGTCCTCGCCCTCGCCTTCACCCCCGACGGCCGCACGCTCGTCTCCGGCAGCGCGGACCGCACCGTGCGGATGTGGCCCCTCGCCGACCCGCTCCGCCGACCCACCGCGTTCACCGCGCACGCCAACGGGGTCGAGGACCTCGTCGTCCTCGGCGACGGCCGGCGGTTGGCGACCGCCAGCACCGACCACACGGCCAAGGTGTGGGACGTCGCCGATCCGCACCACCCCGTGCTGCTGTCCGCGGTGGACGGCCACGGCAACGGGGTCGGCTCCATCGCGGTCAGCCCCGACCAGCGCACCCTCGCCACGGGCAGCCACGACACCACGATCGGCCTGTGGGACATCACCGACCCGACGCGCCCGGCGCCCCTCGGCGTGCTGCGCGGCCACACCGACCGGGTCGGCTCGGTCGAGTTCACCCCGAGCGGCACCGCGGTGGTCAGCGGCAGCTTCGACACCACCGCGCGCCTGTGGGACGTCACCACCGACGGGGCGACCGACCGGGTCTGCGCCACCCACCCGCCGATCGACGAGACCGGGTGGCGGCGCTACTTCGGCGACACCGCCTTCACCCCGCCGTGCCGGTGACGACCCGGCGCCCACCAGTTGAGGTCGCCGAGGACGGCCATCGTGGCCGGGACGAGCAGGCAGCGCACGACCGTCGCGTCCACGGCGATCGCGACCGCCAACCCCACGCCGAACATCTTGATCGTCGGGTCGTCGTTCGGCACGAACGCGAGGAAGACCCCGACCATGATCGCCGCCGCCGCGGTGATCACCCCGCCGGTGCCGACCAGCCCCTCGCGCACCGAGCGCAGGTTGTCGCCGGTCCGGCTCCACCGCCGGCGGACGTCGCTGAGCAGGAACACCTCGTAGTCCATCGAGAGGCCGAACAGCAGGGCGAAGAGCACCAGTGGCACGAAGCTCGGGACGGGCACCGGACCGGACAGCCCGATCCAGGTCACGCCCCAGCCCCACGTGAACACCGCCGTCAGGACGCCGTAGGCCGCGCCGATCGAGATCAGGTCCATCACGGCCGCCTTGAGCGCCAGCAGCGGCGCCCGGAAGGCCACCAGCAGCACCACGACCGACAGCAGCAGCACGACCCCGATGACCAGGGGCAGCGTGTCGGTGACCCGGTCGGCCAGGTCGACCCGCGCCGCGACGCCGCCGCCGACGTGCACGGTCATGCCCGGCACCGACCGCTCGCGCAGGCGGTGGACGAGGTCGGCCGTCGCCGGGTCGCCGCCCGCGGTGGAGGCGATCACCCGCACCGTGACGACCCGCCCGTCCGCGGCCGGCACCGCCGGTCCGACGGCGGCCACCCCGGGCTGGGCGCGCACGACCGCCACCAGCGCGGCGAGGTCGGCCTCGGTGGCCGGCGCCGACAGCTCGCCGAGCACCACGATAGGCGTGCCCGCGCCCGGGCCGAACGCCGCCGAGACCGCGTCGTCGGCCTGGCGGACGGCGGTGGACGCGGGCGAGGAGCCTGCGTCGAGCTGGCCCAGCCGCAGGTCGGTCGCCGGCGCGGCGAGCAGGGCCAGCAGCACCAGCGCCGCCCCGCCGGACAGCCACGGCCGGCGCGTGACCCGGTCGGCCAGGCGGGCCCAGAAGCCACCCCGTCCGACCCGGTCGGGCGGCACACCGGCGATCCGCTTCCCGACCAGCGACGTCAACGCCGGCAGCAGCGTGAGCGCGGCGAGGACGGCGAACGCGACGGCGATCCCGCACGTCCACGCGAGCGTCTGGAGCAGCGGCACCCCGGTCAGGGCCAGCCCGGCGAGCGCGACCGCGACGGTGGCACCGGCGAAGACCACCGCCGTGCCGGACTCGGCGGCCGCGCGGTCGATCGCCTCCGGCACGGTGTGCCCGGCCGCCCGGCGGAACCGGTTGAGCAGGAACAACGAGTAGTCGATGCCGACACCGAGGCCGACCATCAGCGCCAGGGTCGACGCCTGGGCGGGCATCGAGGTCAGGTTCCCGGCGAGCCCCACGACCTCCAGCGTCGCGAGCACCGCGAGCGCCGACGTCACCAGCGCCACCAGCGCCCCGACGAGGCCGCCGAGCGCGACGAAGAGCACCAGGGCCGCCAGGACGAGGCCGAAGACCTCGTTGCCGGTGCTGCCCGAGCCGTCGACGGCCTGGGCGAACGCCCCACCGGGCAGGACCCGCAGCCCGGCGTCGGCGGCGGGCCCGGCGGCGTCGACCACGTCGTGCGCCACGGCTTTGGTCAGCTCCGCCCGGCGCACGTCCAGGCCGACCGTGAACCAGCCCGTGCGGCCGTCCTCGGACAGCGACCCGTCCCGCCGCGAGGGCGGTTTCACGTCGCTCACGTGCTCGGCGGCCCGCAGGGAGGTCTCCGCCGTCGCCAGCGCGCCGGAGCGCGCCGCGTCGTCCAGCCTGCCGTCCGGGGCCACCAGGATCACCGTGCCGGAGGTGAGCGGGGCCTCGGGCGACGCGGTGAGGTCGCGCACGACCTGCGCGTCCGTTCCCGGCAGGCTCACGTCGTTGTCGGTCGGCGTGCCGATCACCCGTGCGGCCGCCACCAACGCCAGCACCAACGACACCCACGCGCCGATCACCACGAACCGGTGCCGGGCGCACACCCGGCCGACCAGCGCGACGGCGACCGCCGCCCTCCCGTCGTGCGCCGGTCCTTCCCCCAGAACCACCGCGACAGCATGCCACGGGCGGGGCGCTACCCGATCACGACCACCGCGGCGGCCACGAGGAAGACCAGTTGGACCAGGGTGCGCACCGGGAGCGGCATCGTCTTGACGCCGGTGCCGGCGCGAGCCGCGTGCACGTTCGCCGGGAACATCACCACCAGCAGGACCGCCAGGCAGGCCGCCGCCACCCGCGAGGTCGGCGGGACGAGCAGGCCGACCGCGCCCGCGAGTTCCAGCACCCCGGTCAGGGTCACCAGGCCGGCCGCGTTCGGCAGGCCGGGCGGCACCATCGCGACGAGCCGGTCGCGCCGGGGCCCGGTGAAGTGCGCGCTGCCCGTCAGCAGGAACATCGCCGCGAGCCCGACGGCGACCGCGTGCGGCCAGGAGTCGAACCAGGCGACGGCGAGACCCGCGAGCCGTGCGAGCCCGGTGACTACGACCAGCACGATGAGCGGTGCCACAACTGCCTCCCCAGGGATCTTGACATCGACAAGATATGGGGGCCCGAGGATCTTGTCAACGACAAGTTGTGAGCGGCCCGGTCGACGGCGACGGCAATAGTGCGGTGTCGACCACGCCGGTTCCGGGTTACCACTGACCCATGCCGCGGCCCGACGTCGAACTCCTGGCGGCCACCACCAGCAAGCTGATCAAACCGTTCGAGGCGGTCGTGCTGCTGCTCCAGGCGACCAACCTCGTCATGAGCGCCGTCAACGACCGCTACCGCGACGGCGCGCTGCCGGTCGTCTTCGCGCTGGGCGGCCTCCACCTGCTGCTGGCACTGCTGGTGGTGTACCGGCGCGGGCCCCTCACCCGCGGGCACGCGTGGACGTCGGTGTGGATCGCGATGATCTTCGTCGTCCAGCTCCTGCTGGCCCACCTGCTGGCGCCCGGCGACTTCGCCGCCTACGGCAACGGCGTGCCGATGGGCAACTACGCCCTCATCCCGCTGACGGTGTTCGCGTTCTACCCGTGGGACGGGTTCCGCAACCCGCTGCGCAGGTGGGCGATCGAGTGCGGCCTCGTCGTGGCGATCGTGCTGCACCCGCTGCTGATCCTCGGGCTGATGCACCGCTGGGACCTGACCGGGGCGCACGTGCGCAGCGTGGCCCAGTACGCGGTGTGGGCCGTGGTGTGGTTCCTCACCGGCAAGGGGATCGCCTGGCTGTGCCGGATCGCCGTGCGGGTGGAGACCGAGGCCCTCACCCGCAGCTACGAGGTCGCGCTGGGCGACTTCCACTCCCACGTCGAGGGCGCCGCGCGGCGGATCGACTCCGGGCACGACGCGCGGCAGGTGAGCCGGGAGCTGCGGGAGATCACGTACGCGCGACGCAGGCAACTGCTGCTCCAGGAGCACAACGTGGGCGCGGTCGACATCGTCAAGAACGCGGTCCGCCTGCACGGGGACCGGCTCGTCCTCCTCTCGCCGCCCCGCCTCGGCGCGCTGACGATCCCCCGGGACCGCGCGATCGTGCTGGAGCAGGGGCTGGCCGACCTGCTCAAGAACGTCGTGGACCACGGGGGAGGCGCGGTGGCGCTCGACTTCGCGTTGGACGGTGACAGGATGGTCTTCGACGTGCGGGACGAGGGGCCCGGGTTGGCGCCGGAGGCGTTCGCCGAGCCCACGAGCACCATGCAGCGCCTCCGCCGGAAGCTGCTGGAGCTGGGTGGCGACCTGCTCCTGCTCGACCCGGGGCCCGGGGGCGGCACCGCGATCCGGCTCGCGCTCCCGCTGCGGTCGGCCCGGTGAGCGGGATGCGCGTGCTGCTGGTCGAGGACGAGGGCGTCGCGGCCCAGGCGGCGGTCACCGAACTCGTCGGGGCGATGGGCTGCGAGGTGACCGTGGTGCCCGACCCGGTCGAGGCCCTGGTCCGGTTGCGGCGCGAGCACTTCGACGTGGCCGTCGTGGACATGCTGTACCAGGCGCACTCGGTGGAGTTCGAGCAGCGCCGCCGCCGCGGCGGGGTGCGGCTGACCGACCAGCGGCTGCACCTGAGCGGCCTGGCGGTGCTGCGCGCCGCCGACGAGGCGGCACCGCCCGTGCGCACGGTGCTGTGGACCAACGGCGAACCCAACCGCCGCCTGCACATGGTGTTCGCCCACGAACAGCTCGGCTGCCGCGTCATGTGCCCCAAGGACGCGGTCGGCAAGCTGCCCGCCGCCGTGCGCGCCGCGGTGGAGGGCCGTGAGCACGTCGACCCGTTGCTGCGCATGTACTTCCCGCCCGCCTCCTCGCCGTCGCTGGCCGACACGTTCTTCACCTCCGCCACGAGGCTGGCGGTGTGGCGGGCCATGGCGCTGGGGGTGCACGAGCACGCCGCGATCGCGAAGGTCGTCGGCGTCACCGCCGGGACCGTGCGCCGGGGGATGGACGCCCTGCGCGCCAGGCTGGTGGCCTTCGACCCGGGCTGCACCCTCGACGGTCCGCCCTCCGCCGAGGTGGTCCGCTACGCCGGGCAGAACTGGCAGTTCTTCCTGGACGACACCGTGCGGGAGTTCCACCGATGACCGAGCCGAACCCCGGGCGGCGTCGAGCCGGTGCCACCCCGTACGTCCTGCTGGCCGTCCTGGTCGCCACCTGGGTCGTGCTCGCCGCGACGGTCCCCGTGACGAGCAACCGGAACCTGACCATCGACGTCAGCTGCGCCTCGGGCAACCCGCCCGTCGGGATCTGGGTCGAGTCCGCCTCGGGCGGCTCGTGGTGGGGCGAGGAGGGCGAGGGCGGGTCCACCGCGGTCAAGCGCTTCACGTTCCGCCAGCGGTTCACCGCCGAGTACCGGGTGGACGTCGGGTGCGGCGGCACGTCCGGGAACTGGGGCGTCAGCGCGAAGTCCGCCAACGGTTCCGCCGCGTACCGGCGGTTGGTCTGCGACGACGACCGGCTCGCCGGCACCACCGCGGCGCAGTGCCGAGACCAAGCCGCCGGATGACCCCCGGCGGGCCGGCGCATAGCACCCCGCAGGCGGCCGGACCGACCACATTTGTCCGTTCCCGGGGCGCCGCCCGGCGACGAGAGTTCGGGGTGCGAGGAGCGCGACCCCGCGCTCCCGGCCACCGAAGGAGTCCCGACGACCATGAAGACGCTGTCCCGCTTCCTCTCCGCGGCCGCCGCCACGGCGGCGCTGCCCGCCGCGCTGGTGCTCGGCGCGCCCGCCGCCGACGCCGAGCCCACGACCGGCGGCGACGTGAGCGCCCAGTACGCCACCATGCTGGTCCAGTCGGGCGCCGCCGCGCGCACCGACGCCTACCTCAACAACACCTTCCTGGGCTGGGTTACCGCCGACCCGGGCTCGAACTACCAGGTGTCCTGGGTGAGCTGCTGGAAGGACGGCGACTGGGCCACCGGCAACTACTCCAGCAACCGCTGGTTCCGGGCCTACGTCACGCACACGGGCGGTGCGACGCAGTGGGCCTTCGTCCACTCGTCCTTCGTCACCAACCAGTCGGCGGTGGGCGCCTGCTGATCCCGCTCGACCGCTGTGCGGTGGTGCCACGGCCTCCCGTGGCACCACCGCGGCACCGTCGTTCGGCGACAGACCTCGGTTCAGCGGACGGTGAATACGTTACACCGCAATCGAAAGAGTCAGGCCGTCCACATGGGACGACTTGTCCTCCACAGTGGAATCACCGCGACCACCGCGCCGGTCCCGCCGCGCCGCGGTCGATCCGCGAGCGGTCAGGCCGGCGGGCACCTCGATGTCCCCGGTGGCGGGTCGGGGCACCATTCCCGGCGACGCGACGACGATCGTCGACACTTGGCGAACCATTTGACGGGCGACCGCCGCCGATCCGCCCGTGGGTCGGACTCCTCGTTCGTCCGCGCAGAGGCGATTGCCCGGCTCGAATGGCGATCGGAATCCGCGGATCAGTGACCCGCGCGCCGGGTCTTTCCGTCGGACGGGCAGTCATTCCCCTTCCCACTGTGCCCGACTAGCTGCGACAACCTCCTGTGACCTCGGTGCGGTAACCTGTCGGGCGACTGTTTCCCGGACGTCTGGAATTCACTACCGAGGCCACTGGTGATCGAATTCCACCTGCGCCCGAAAACGCGCACAGGGCACGATGAAAGAAGAGCCTTCATTGTGCCCCGCGAATACTGGGAATCACCCCCCGCATGCCGACAGCGCCGATCGGGCGGAATGTCGTGGCAGCGGCGCGGAGCAGGAGCACGGGAATCGTTGTGAACCCCACGGGAGGCTGACACATGTGTGGGATAACGGGGTGGGTCTCGTTCGACCGCGACCTGACCCGCGAGCACGCGACCCTGGACGCGATGACGGTGACGATGGCGTGCCGCGGCCCGGACGCCTCGGGCACGTGGTCCGAGCGGCACGTCGCCCTGGGCCACCGGCGGCTGGCGGTGATCGACATCCCCGGCGGGGCGCAGCCGATGTCGGTGCGCACGCCGGGCGGCGAGGTGTCGCTGGTGTTCAGCGGCGAGGTCTACAACTTCGCCGAGCTGCGCGACGAGCTGATCCGGCGGGGTGAGCGCTTCGGGACCGCGAGCGACACCGAGGTCGTGCTGCGGGGGTACCTGCACTGGGGGCCCGCGCTGGCGGAGCGGCTGGTCGGCATGTACGCGTTCGCGATCTGGGACGGCCGGGAGCGGAAGCTGGTGATGGTCCGCGACCGGTTGGGGATCAAGCCGTTCTACTACTACCGCACGCCCGACGGCCTGCTGTTCGGCTCGGAGCCGAAGGCGATCCTGGCCAACCCGATCGCCGAGCCGGTGGTCGACGTGCACGGCCTGCGCGAGGCGATGTCCTACGCCTACAGCCCGCGCGAGGCGTTCTGGGCGGGGATGGACCAGGTGGAGCCCGGCACGGTGGTCACCGTCGACGCCGACGGCGTGCGCGAGCGCACCTACTGGCGACTGGAGACGCGTCCCCACAACGACGACCTGGACACCACCGTCGGGACGGTGCGCGAGCTGCTGGCCGACAGCGTGCGCCACCAACTGGTCGCCGACGTGCCGCGCTGCGTCCTGCTGTCGGGCGGGCTGGACTCGGGCGCGCTGACCGCGTTGGCCGCGATCCACCTGGGCGACGTCGAGCGGGTGCGGACGTTCGCGGTCGACTTCGTCGGCCAGGCCGAGAACTTCACGCCGAACGAGTTCCACGTCACCGCCGACACGCCCTTCATCAAGGACGTCGCCGAGCACGTCGGCTCCGACCACACCGACATCGTGCTGGACCCGAAGGCGCTGGCCGATCCCGAGGTCCGCAGGGCCGTCATCGCCGCGCGGGACTCGCCGATGACCCTCGGCGACATGGACCTGTCGCTGTACCTGCTGTTCCGGGAGATCCGGAAGCGGTCGACCGTCGCGCTCTCGGGCGACGCGGCCGACGAGATCTTCGGCGGCTACCGGCACATGCGGGCACCCGCGATCCAGCAGGCCCGCGCGTTCCCGTGGATCGCGGTCAGCGTGGGTCCGCTCGACAAGGACGGCACCGGGCTGCGGCCGGAGGTCCTGTCCTCGCTCGAGCTGGAGGAGTACCGGCTCGCCAGGTACGACGGCGCCGTCTCGGACGTCGGGCGGTTGGACACCGAGGAGGACCACGAGTACCGGATGCGGATCATGATCCACCTGCACGTGACCCGGTTCCTGCGGTTCCTGCTCGACCGCAAGGACCGGTTGAGCATGGCCGTCGGCCTGGAGGTGCGGGTGCCGTTCTGCGACCACCGGCTGGTCGAGTACGTCTACAACGCCCCCTGGTCGATGAAGACCTACGACGGCATGGAGAAGAGCCTGCTGCGCGGCGCGGTGAAGGACGTGTTGCCGGAGTCGGTCGCCTGGCGGCCGAAGAGCCCCTACCCGTCCACGCAGGACCCGCACTACGCCCGCGAGCTGCAACAGCAGGCCGGGGACCTGCTGGCCGACCGGGACAACGCCGTGTTCGAGTTGATGGACCGGGCGTGGTTGCGCCGCGCGGTCGAGGAGGACCCGACCGCCATGAGCAGGCTGGACCGGCTCGGCCTGGAGCGCACGCTCGACCTCGCCGTGTGGCTCGACCTCTACCGGCCCCGGCTGGTACTCGCCTGACCGGTCGGGAGGCCGTTCCCGCGCGGCACGGCCTCCCGACCCCGCTCACCCCCGACGAGGGGCGCGCGGCACGACCGTCATCGGGAGCCGACTGGGCACCGGCACGTTGGTCACCAGTTCCCGCACCGGTTTGCCGGGCACCGGCACGAGGCGGACCCGTGCCAGCACGGTGGCGAGCACCACGGTGATCTCCGCCAGCGCGAAGTTGCTGCCGAGGCACTGGTGCACGCCCGCGGCGAACGGGATGAACGCGTGGCGCGGCACGTCGGCGGCGCGCTCGGGCAGCCACCGGTCCGGGTCGAACCGCTCCGGCTCGGGGAAGCTGCGGGGGTCGTGGTGCAGGGCGTGCGGGCTGATGATCAGCTCGGTGCCCGCGGCCAGCCGGACACCGCCGAGTTCGACGTCGGTGACCGGGCGCCGCATCAGCAACCACGGCCCGTAGTGGCGGAGGACCTCGTTGACGACGCGACGGGTGCAGGTCAGCTCCGGGAGGTCCCCGACCTCGACCGGCCGGCCCCGCAGCACCTCGTCGACCTCGGCCACCACCCGCGACTCGACGTCGGGTCGCCGGCCCAGCTCGTGGAAGGCCCAGGCGAGCACGCGGGAGGCCGTCTCCACGCCGGCGACGAACAACGTGACGACCTCGTCGTGGACCTCCTCGTCGGTCATGCCCCGCCCGGTGTCCTCGTCCCGGGCGGCCAGCAGCACCGACAGCAGGTCGGAGTGCCCGTCGGGGCGCGCACGGCGTTCGGCGACCACCTCGCGCACGGTGCGGCGGACGTGCTCGACCGCCCGGTCGAACCGGCGGTTGGCCGGCAGGGGCAACGCGCCGACCAGGCCGGGCGACATCGCCCGCACGGTGCTCTGGCTGACGAGGACCCTGTTGCAGCGCAGGAACTCCCGCAGCCTCGGCGCGTCGAGGCTGTCGGAGAACAGCGCCCTGGCGACCACGGTGCCCGCGACGAGCTGCATGTCGTCGTCGATCGGGCGCGACTCCCCGGCCTGCCAGGAGTCGACCAGCTCGGTGGCGGCCCGCACCATGCTCGCGACGTACCCGGAGATCTCCCGCCGGTGGAACGCGGGCTGCACCATCCGCCGCTGCCGCCGGTGCCGCGCTCCGGTCGACGTGACGAGGCCGTTGCCCATGAACGGCCGCAGCTTGTCGAACACGCGGCCGCGCTCGTAGTTCCCGGCGTCGGCGACCAGCACCTGGTGCACCAACTCCTTGTCGGTCACCACGTAACCGGGACGGCCCGCGATGTGGACCTCGACGAGGTCGCCGTACCGGTGCAGCGACGACGTGAACCGGGTCCGCCGCAACAGCAGCGGGACCGTGTGACCCAGCAGCGGCAGCCAACCCGGCGCCCTGGGTGCTCTCGCGGTGGCCATCGAAGATCCCCCCGTGGGTGGGAACGGTCCGTCGCCCTTCGAAGTGCCGATCGGGGAAACGGGTCCGACGTGTGCCCCCCGGCTACGCGCGGACGCGGTCGCGCATCTCGCGATCCCTTGTGCAACAACGGTTATGGTAATTCACGGCGCGGTCGGACAACAGGTTCGGGCACGTGCGCCCCCGGCTGTCACTCGTTTGCCCCAACCGCGGCGCCCGGTCCCGGCGACGACTCCGTTCCCCGGGCGGGGAGCACACCGGAAACGTGGTACGCGCTCGACGCGATCCCGTTGCGTGGCTAGGCTTTTCGGGACGGGAACGTGAGCCCGTCGGTTCCCCCGAAGACCGCGTCGGGTGTCGACGCGGTCGTCCGCGCGTCCATTGGAACTCCGCGAGCAGGTTGGGAGCAGGTACCCATGACGAGCCAGACGAGGTTCCCCGTCATCGACATGGCCGGACGTGACGTCCACGGCGAGTCCGAGCGGCTGCGCGCCCTGGGTCGCGCGGTGCGGGTCGAGCTGCCCGGTGGGGTGATCGCGTGGTGGGTCACCGACCACGCGTTGATCAAACAGCTGCTCACCGACCCGAGGGTGTCCCGCGACACCTACCGCCACTGGCCCGCCTGGGGCGGTGGCGAGAGCGAACTGGCCAAGACGTGGTCGCTGTCCATGTGGGTGTCCCAGCGGAACATGATCGCCGCTTACGGCGCGGAGCACACCAGGCTGCGCAAGCTGGTGGCGAAGGCGTTCACCGCCCGGCGCACGCAGGCGATGCGCCCGCGCATCGAGGCGAGCGCCGCGGACCTGCTGGCCGGGTTGGCCGAGGTGCCCGCGGGCGAGGTGGTCGACCTGCGCCGGCGGTTCGCCTACCCGTTGCCGGTGCGGATGATCTCCGAGCTGCTCGGCGTCCCGGACGAGATCCGCGGCGACCTGTTGCGCGCGGTGCACGAGGTCATGGACACCTCGGCCACCCCCGAGCAGGTCCAGGCCACCGGCATCGAGGTGTACCGGCTGCTGCACGAGCTCGTCGCGATCAAGCGCGCCCGACCCGGTGACGACGTCACCACCGGCCTGGTCCAGGCGCATGAGGACGATGGCGGTCACCTGAGCGAGCAGGAGTTGGTGGCGACCGTGATGCTGATGTTCACCGCGGGCCACGAGACGACGGTCAACCTGCTCGACCACACGGTGACCTTGCTGCTGACCCACCCCGCGCACCGCGCCGCCGTGCTGGACGGCGAGCTGGCGTGGGAGGACGTGATCGAGGAGTCGCTGCGGTTGGAGGCGCCGATCACGAACCTGCCGCTGCGCTACGCCGTGGAGGACCTCGACCTCGGTGACGCGTTCATCCCCGCGGGTGACCCGATCGTGGTCGCGTTCGGCGCGGGCGGGCGCGACCCGAAGGTCCACGGCGACAACGCCGCCGAGTTCGACCCGACCCGGCCGACCCGCCGCGACCACTTCGCGTTCGGCCACGGCGTGCACCACTGCCTCGGCGCCCCACTGGCCCGTTTGGAGGGTGAGATCGGGTTGTCCGCCCTGTTCGCCAGGTTCCCGGCGATGAGGCTCGCCGTCCCGGCCGGGGAACTGCGCCCGTTGGGGTCGTTCGTCTCCAACGGCCACGCGGCGCTGCCGGTCGTGCTGACCGGGTGATCCGCGCGGGTCGCGGCGACCCGGGTGGCGGGACGCGCCCGGATCGCCGCGGGGAGCGCGCGTCAGGACACCCGGGGAGCCGGCTCCGGGGCCTGCTCGACCACCGGCGGCTTGAGGTGGCTGGTGGCCCAGGCGAGCAGGATGCCGACCCCGGCGATGACCGCCGCGGTGAGCACCGGCGCCGAGGGCCCGAACCCGCCGATCGCCACGCCGCCCGCGGCCGAGCCCGCGGCGATGCCCACGTTGACCGCGGAGGCCGGCAGCGAGGACGCCAGTTGGGCGCCGGGTCCGGCCAGCGTCACCACGCGGAGCTGCAGGGCGGAGGTCATGCTCATGGCGAGCACGCCCCACACCAGCATCACCAGGGCCACGAGGATCGGGACGGAGCCGACGAAGTAGAGCGCGAGCAGCGCGACCGCCGTGCCCGCCGTGCCGACGATCAGCGTGCCGGCCGCGTTCTTGTCGGCGAACCGGCCGCCCCCGAAGCTGCCCACCGCGGTGGCCAGGCCGTAGGCGAACAGGAACGCGCTGATCACCGCGCCGGTCACGCCCGTGACGTTCTGCAGGAACGGCACGATGTAGGTCAGGGCGGTGTAGAGGGACGCGAACACCGTGATGTTCACGGTCAGCATGCCGAGCACCCGGGGCGCGAACGCGTACTTCGCCTGGCCGCCCGCGCCGCGACCGGTGCCGGCCACGGAGGGGACCAGCGCCAGGGTCGCGACCAGCGCGACCACGCACAGGACGATGATCCCGGTGAACGAGCCGCGCCAGCCGAACTGCCGGCTCGCCAGCGTGCCCAGCGGCACGCCCAGCGCGGCCGACACGGTGACCCCGGAGATGATCAGCGAGATCGCCCGGCCCGCGCGCTCCGGCGGAACGATCGACAGGCCCGTCACGAACGCGACGCCGATGAACAGGCCCTCGACCGCGCCCGCCACGAACCGCGCCGCGATGAACAACCCGTACTCGGCCGTCGTCACCAGGACCAGGTTGGCCAGGACGAACACGACGAGCGCGCCGACCAGGACGACCCGCTTGTCCAGGGCGATCGTCAGCATCGTCAGGGCCGGGCCGCCGATCGCGATGCCCAGGGCGAAGGCGGTGACCAGCGCGCCCGCCGCGGGCACGGAGACGTCGAGGTCCGCGGCGATCAGGTCCAGCACGCCGACCACGAGCAGTTCCGCGCACCCCATGACGAACACGCCGAAGAACAGCGTGATCAGGACGGGAGTCGGACTCCTCCGGCTCGCCGCCGCCTGCTGGGTACTCATGTGCACCGTCCTCCACGCGTGTCCACGCGCGCCTCGCCATCCGCACGGGCGCTGACTGCTCTCATTTCGCAACCAGTTGTAACGGTAGGGCACAATGGTGGATGTCGGCAACCGGCCGGGAGGTGGGTGCGGTGCGCAAGGACACGCGGTCGAACTGCCCGATCAACCTGTCGCTGGAGATCTTCGGCGACCGGTGGACCCTGCTGGTCCTGCGCGACGTGATCTTCGCCGGCGCCCGCCACTTCCGCGAACTGCTCGCCGGCCCCGAGCGGATCTCCTCGAACGTCCTGGCCGACCGGCTCGCCGCGCTCGTCGAGCACGGCCTGCTCACCAAGGCCGACGACCCCTCGCACAAGCAGAAGGTCACCTACAACCTCACCGAGCAGGCCATCCAGCTCGTGCCCGTCTTCGCCCAGCTCAACATCTGGGGCACCCGGCACCTCCCGGTGACCGACGTGCACGCCGCCCGGGCCCGGGTGCTCGAGGACGGCGGCCCGCCGGCGTGGGAGGCGTTCATGGACGAACTCCGGGAGGTCCACCTCGGTCCGGGCGCCCGCCTGCGCCCCGCGCCGCCCGGCCCGACCGTGACGGCTCGGATGGAGGCCGCCTGCGCGGCCGTGCTCGACGGCGCTGCCGCTCCCTGAGCGCACCCCGCCCCCTCGCGCGGAGGGGAGGGGACCGGCGGCACGTACGACGCGGGCACGTCGCCCGGCGGGTCCTCCCTGCGGCGGCCATGATGGCGGTGGAGCGCCGCCGCGGTCCGCCGACGGGGAGGTGGGGTGAACAACGGCGGGAACGAAAAAGGCAAGGAGAAATCTCATCTCCCTGCCATGTTCAACATATAGCACACAGGGGGTCTTGCGGCAAGACCCCGGTGGTGCCGCAGAATCTCCCGCTGCGGCTCGGACCTGCGGAAAAAGCGTGCCGGTAGCGCGCCCGACCCGAGGACCGGCTGTGCGAAACGCGAGAAGCCCGAGAGGGCGGACGGGGGAAGTGGGCGGATGGGCCGTTACGTGCTCGATTTCCAGGACGTCGACCGGACGCGGGTCGCGGCGGTGGGCGGCAAGGGCGCGCACCTGGGGGAGCTGTCACGCGTCGAGGGCATCCGGGTGCCGGCCGGGTTCTGCGTGACGACGGAGGCGTTCCGGCGGGTCGTGGGGGACGCGCCGTCGATCGCCGAGCCGCTCGACCGGCTGGCTCGGCTCACCCCCGGGGACCGGGAGGGGATCCGCGAGCGCAGCGAGGAGGTCCGGCGGGCCGTCGAGGGGATCGCCATCCCGGACGACGTGGCCGAGGCCGTCACCGGCGCGCTGGACGACGACGTGCCCTACGCCGTCAGGTCCAGCGCCACGGCCGAGGACCTGCCGGGCGCCTCGTTCGCGGGCCAGCAGGACAGCTACCTCAACGTCGTCGGCGCGCGGGAGGTGCTGCGGCACGTCAGCCGGTGCTGGGCCTCGCTGTTCACCGAACGGGCCGTGACCTACCGGCTGCGCAACGGCTTCGACCACCGCGGGGTCCACATGGCCGTGGTCGTGCAGCGGATGGTCTTCCCGCACGCGGCCGGCGTCCTGTTCACCGCCGACCCGGTCACGTCCAACCGCCGGGTCGCCACCGTCGAGGCGACCGTCGGCCTCGGCGAGGCCCTGGTGTCCGGCCTGGTCAACGCGGACTCCTACCAGGTGCGGGACGACCGGGTGGTGGCCAGGGCGATCGCCGCCAAGGAGCTGGCCGTGCACGCCCTGCCGGGCGGCGGGACGGGGGAGCGGGCGACCGACCCGGAGCGGCGCGACCGGCCCGCGCTGACGGACGAGCAGGTGGTGCGGCTCGTGCGGCTCGGCCGGCGGGTCGAAGCGCACTTCGGCCGTCCCCAGGACATCGAGTGGTGCCTGGACGACGACGGCTTCCAGATCGTCCAGAGCCGCCCGATCACGACCCTGTTCCCCGTCCCCGAGGCCGACGACGGGGAGAACCACGTCTACCTCTCCGTCGGCCACCAGCAGATGATGACCGACGCCATGAAGCCCCTGGGGCTGTCGGTGTGGCAGCTGACCACGCCCCGACCGATGGCCGAGGCCGGCGGGCGGCTGTTCGTCGACGTCACCCGCCAGCTCGCGTCCCCGACGACCCGCGCCGGCCTCCTGGGCGTCGCCGGGAAGTCGGACCCGCTGATGCAGGACGCGCTGCGTACCGTCCTCGACCGCGACGGCTTCGTCCCGTCGCTGCCCGACGAGGCGGCCGCACCGCCGATCCCGGGCGCCGCGCCGGTCGCGGTCGAACCCGACCCCGCCCTCGTCGCGGAGCTGATCCGGCTCGGCGAGGAGTCCGTCGCGGCGGTCAAGGCCGAGATCCGCGCGAAGACCGGACCGGAGCTGCTCGACTTCATCCTGGACGACGTCCAGGAGCTGCGACGGCTGCTGTTCGAGCCGCGGAGCCTCCAGGTGATCATGGCGGCGATGCAGGCGACCTGGTGGCTCAACGAGCACCTGCTGGAGTGGCTGGGCGAGCGCAACGCGGCCGACGTGCTCACGCAGTCCGTGCCGCACAACGTCACCTCGGAAATGGGGTTGGCGCTGCTCGACGTCGCGGACGCGATCCGCCCGTTCCCGGAGGTCGTCGCCTTCCTGCGGGACGTCCGGGACGACGACTTCCTCGACCGGCTGGTCGGGCTCGACGGCGGCCGGGAGGCGCGCGACGCCATCACCGCCTACCTCGACAGGTACGGCATGCGCTGCGTCGGCGAGATCGACATCACCAGGCCGCGGTGGAGCGAGCGGCCCACCGCGCTGCTGCCCGTGCTGCTGACCAACATCGCCGACGTCGAGCCGGGCGCCGGCGCGCGGCGCTTCGAGCGGGGCCGGCAGGAGGCGGCGAAGGCCGAGCGGGACCTGCTGGAGCGGTTGCGGGCACTGCCGGACGGCGAGCGGAAGGCCGGGGAGACCAAGCGGAGGATCGACCTCGTCCGGACGTTCACGGGGTACCGCGAGTTCCCGAAGTACGGCATGATCAGCCGCTACTTCGTCTACAAGCGGGCCCTGCTGGGCGAGGCCGCGCGCCTGGTGCGGGCGGGCGTGCTGCGCGAGGCGGAGGACGTCTTCTTCCTGAGGTTCCAGGAGTTCCACGAGGTCGTGCGCGCGAACCGGGTGGACGACGGGCTGATCGCCCGGCGCAAGGAGGCGTTCCGGTCCTACGAGGCGCTGACGCCGCCGCGGGTCATCACCTCGGACGGCGAGACCGTCAACGGCGCGTACCGGCGCGACGACCTGCCGGCCGGGGCGCTGGTCGGCCTCCCGGTGTCCGCCGGGACCGTGGAGGGGCGGGCGAGGGTCATCCTCGACATGGCGACGGCCGACGTGGAGCCGGGCGACATCCTGGTCACGGCCCACACCGACCCGAGCTGGTCGCCGTTGTTCGTCGCGGTCGCGGGCCTGGTGACCGAGGTCGGGGGCCTGATGACGCACGGCGCGGTGATCACGCGGGAGTACGGCCTGCCGGCCGTCGTCGGCGTCGAACGCGCCACGCGGGTGATCCGGGACGGCCAGCGCATCCGCGTCAACGGCACCGACGGGTACGTCGAGATCCTGTCGTAGACCGGTCGCACCGCTCTCTCACGCGGAGTCCGCGAAGAACGTCACGGCCGACCAGTAGGACAACGCGAACCACGCCAGGTAGATCACCGTCGACCGCGCGAACTGGTGTCGCAACGGCACGGCCGGCGTGTCGACCTCCCGGCTCGGGACCGTCGGCAGCCACCGGCGTACCGGGTCGGGGTCGGGGGTGAGCCAGGCGACCGCCAGGAAGGCGTTGACCAGCGCGCCCAGCAGGACGGTGCCCAACTGGTCGTCGAAGGACAGCAGGAACTGGAGCTGCGTGGTGAAGAGGACGACCACGACGGTGTTCAGGCGCGCCCGGAACCGCGGGTAGGTGGTGCGGCACGACGCGAGTTCGACGGCCAGCCAGAAGAGGTACAGGCAACAGGGCACGCAGACGAGGAACATCAGCCGGGTCACCACCGGGACGAGGCGGCCCGCGCCCTCGTCCTGGATGAAGCTGCTGTGCGCACGACCCCCTCCGAACAGGGTGACGGCCAGCAGCCAGGTCGCGCACAGCCTCATCGCGTGGCTCTTGTACCAGACGGGTCCGGGCACGACCACCCTGGTCAACCTCTCCGGGAGGGCCGGGAAGGAGTAGCCCGCGCTCGTCGGCGAAGCCGGCCGGAGCGAGCGCGCGAGCAGGGCGAGCTTGTCGCGGGACCGCTCGCGGTGGTCGAACCACTGGTGCCGGCTGAGCAGCTCCGAGGTCTCGACGTGCCGGATGCTCGTGCACACGACGTAGACCAGGTCGGACCCCTCCCGCTCGACGTCCTCGAGCCAGTCCAGCGGGGTCCGGTTGGTCAGCACGACGATCCCGCGTGGCGTCGGACCCCCGCCGTCGGCGCGCGCCCGGTCGGCCAGCGCCGCCTCGACCTCCCTCGCGACCTCCCTGTCGGCGGGGTGGTGCAGCAGCCGCCACCCCGCCGACTCCTCCGGTCGATCGGCGCGGTGCGGCGGGGCGGTCGCGATGCGCGCGCCGGGCACCGCGTTGTGCCGCAACCGCAACTCGTCGGGCGCGACACCGGTGGCCAGCCGGCGGTACAGGGACGCCGAGCGCCGGGACGTCCGGAACGCGATCACCGCGAGCCCGAAGAGCAGGAGCGCGGGCCACCGCCACCGCGCGGCGGTGGTCGTCAGGCAGGACCCCGCGTCGCCAACGGAGAGGAAGGGGGAGCCGTGGTCGAAGTGCGTCGCGGAGCTGTACTCCACGTACCGCCCGAGGAGCACGTCGTCGAGGTCCCGCCACGCCGACGAGTTCAGGTTGGCCGGTGTGGACATGAGGCCGTGGCTGATGCTGACGACGACGTGGCTGGTCGAGTGGTCGATGAAGCTGGTGTTCAGGTAGAGCCGGCACGAACCGAGCAGCGCCAGTGGCAGCAGGCCGAAGAAGAACCTGCGCCGGTAGAGGATCGCCACCAGGAGGAACGCCGCCAGGGCCGTCAGCGCCAGCGTCACCGCGGTGATCCCGAGGAACGCGTAGACCTTGCTGGACAGCCCGTGGAAGGTGAACCCGAGCAGGTGGGTCGTGAAACCCGGGTCCGACCTCTCGGGGATGTTCTCCTCGTGCGGGGTGGTGATCGCCACCAGGGTCCGGGCGTTGAGGACGTCGAAGAACAGGCTCGCCGCGACGATCAGGGCCAGCGTCGCGGTCGTGAGCACGACGCTCGGCGGGAGGCGGAGCGGGAGGCGCAGCGGGTTGCCCCTCGGGATCCGGTCGCGGTGGTGGCGGGGTCGCGCCAGCAGCTCGACCAACGCCTCCACCTCCGGTTCGAACCGGCTGCGCATGTCGATGACCGCCACGGCTTCGCGCTCCAGCTCGGGTGGCAGCTCGACTGCCTCGAAGAGCACGACGTACACGCGCTTGCCGCTCCCGAGCGCCGCACGCCACTCGTGGTCGACGTGGGGTGAGCGCATGGCGTCGCGCGAGGCCACCAGCACCAGGGACGCGCATGCCGCGAGACCCCGGTCGATGCTCTCCCTACAGTCGACCCCCGCCTGGATCCGGTGCGTGTCGAACCACACGGACACCGCGCTGTCCTCCAGTCGCAGCATCAGCGATTCGGCGAAGTAGAACTGCTTGCGGGAGTAGCTGAGGAAGACGTCGGGCTTCCCCGCCGGCCCTCCCCGTCCCGCCGGCTGCCCGGCGTCGTGGTCCGGCGACGCGCGGACCCCGTCCACGTCGCCGGTCGGGTTGTCGCGGTCGCGGTGGTGGACGTGGAGCAGGGCGATGGCGCCGGCGATCGTCGCCACCACGATGGGCGCGTCCGGCGACGCCTTGGTGAACAGGGCGATGAGCACGCGCAACGCCTCGGCGGAGACGGCCACGGCGAACCCGGCCCTGCGCCGCGCGAGGACGAGCAGGACGCCGACCACCTCGCCGCCGGACACCACCCCCGCGACGAGGTCCCACGGTGACGAGGAGCGGTTGTGGTCGACCTCGAACTCGGTGATCGTGGTGTACATCGCCCAACCCGCCTGCACGACGACCGCGCAGAGCAGGAGGGTCCGCAACGTGCCGTTCTTCGTCGGGGAGCGCGTGCCGGCGCTTTCGAGCATGGTCCCCCACCCGGTGCCGCGGTCGCGGAAGTCGACGTCCGGCCGAACACGGTAGCGCCGCGGCACCCCGTCCCGTGCCGGATCGGAGCGGGAAGCCCCGGAACGAGCCGCGGAGCCGCCGGTCGGTGCCCATCGGGTGGGTTCCGGCCGTTGTGGCGTCGCTCGTCCCGACGACGGCCTTGGTCCCAGCGGCGTCCGCGACACCCGGGTCCGCGGAGGCGGTGCCCGGCGGTTTCTCCCGCGGCGGCTCGACGCCGGTCGACCGCCCCGATCACCGGGTCGGCGTTCCGGCCCGCGGCACTAGTCGAGCCGCAGGACGGTCTCCTCGATCTCGGTGCCGCGGGCGGGCGCGTAGGAGGTCTCGGTGCCGACGACCGCGAAGCCCGCCCTTCGCAGCACCCGGAGCGAACCGGCGTTGTCACCGGCGGCGCGGGCGTGCAACGGCCGGGTGCGGACCTCGTCGAGGAACAGGGCGAGGGCCCGACCCGCGACGCCCTGCCCCCACACCGCGCGGTCGATCCAGTAGGTGATCTCCGTGTCGCCCTCCACGACGAAGCTGGAGATGCTGCCGACCAGCGCGCCGTCGCGCGTCACCGCGCGCAGCGCGACGTCGTGCGCCGACCGCACCTTCGCCATGTGGGCGTCGAACGCCGCGCGGTCGTCGGGGTCCTCCGCGGTGAAGGCGGCCATCCGGACCGACTCCGGGTCGCGCATCTGGTCGAACAGCGCGTCGAGGTCCGAGTCCTCGACCGCCCGCAACGCCACCTCTGCCACCGACGTCCCCCCTCCACCCGGCCCACGTGGACGCGCCGGAACGTACCAGCCACCCCCGACAACCCCGGTGCGCTCGCCGGAGGTCCGGTTCACGAGGTCGCCGCGCGCGCCTCGACCCGCCGGGCGACGGCGAGCAGGTGCGGCTCGCGCAGGTGGTGGGCCTTGGCGTTGGGGGAGTCGGGTCCGTGCCGGTCCAGCATGTCGGCCAGCCGGTCCCGGATGGACACCCGGCGGCCGCGGCTGTCGACGGTCTGGTCGGCGTGGGTCAGGGCGTCGGCGACGGGTCCGGTCTCCCGCGGGTAGGCGGCCAGCGGCACGTCCAGGCCCAGGACGGTGGCGACGAAGCGGGCGCCCGAGTGGTGCGCGACCAGGGCGGCGATCCGGCGCGGCCAGCCCAGCCGGTCGAGGTGGCGCGCGCCGTCGAGCGGGTGGAAGCCGGTGTCCACCACGGGCGGCGCGTAGCCGATGTCGTGCAGCCACGCGGCGGCGACGAGCAGGTCCCGGTCGCCGGTGGTGACCGTGGTGGACAGTTCGGCGGCACGGGCCGCCACGGCCGCCGTGTGCCGCCAGCGGTCCCCGGTGGACCCGAGCAGGCTCGCCGCCAGGTCGTGCGCGTGCTCGGCGTAGGGCGGGGTGGTCACGCGGTCGGATTCCCCGAGCACCTGAATGGTGGGTGAACCCGGGGTGAACCGGCGGCGGTCGCGCCCGGAATTCCGGTGCGCCCACCGCGGGGCCGTCCACTTCGGCGCACCCGACGCCATTGGGTCCGACGCCATTGGGCCACGCGAACCGGGAAAACCGGCGGATTCGCCGCGATCAGCGCCACGACGATTCTTGAGGCCGGCGATCACCCGAATCGGTTCGGGATCGCGGTCCCTTTTGCCCGCCGCGGTCGGCGCGATTCCGCGGCCGCGCGGGGATCCGCCATCACCGCAGATCAGGGCGGGTGAGAGAATCGGGGCGTGTCCGCGACGAGCAGTGACTTCGACAAGGCGGCCGGTGTGCTGCGGGCCGGGGGCCTGGTGGCCTTCCCGACCGAGACCGTCTACGGCCTCGGCGCGAACGCCGAGGACCCCGCCGCGGTCGCGCGCGTCTTCCAGGTCAAGGGCCGCCCGCCGTCCCACCCGCTGATCGTCCACCTCGCCGCCGCGGAGCGGCTGGACGGCTGGGTGGAGGACGTCCCCGAGACCGCGCGCGTGCTGGCCGAGCGGTTCTGGCCGGGCCCGCTGACGCTGGTCCTGCGGCGCGGTCCCCGGGTGTCGCCGGAGGCCACCGGGGGACTGGAGACGGTGGCGGTGCGGGTGCCCGACCACCCCGTGGCGCTCGGGCTGCTGTCGGCCTTCGGCGGCGGGGTGGCGGCGCCGTCGGCCAACCGCTTCGGGTCGGTCAGCCCCACGACGGCGGACCACGTCCGCGCGGAGCTGGGTGACGCCGTCGACTTCGTGCTGGACGGCGGTCCGTGCGAGGTCGGCGTCGAGTCGACCATCGTCGACGCCACGGGTGACGTCCCGGCCGTGCTCCGACCCGGAGGGGTGACGCGCGAGGACCTCGAGGCCGCGCTGGGACGCGCGTTCGCCGTCCCCGCGGCCAGCCCCGTGCGGGTGCCCGGCCAGCACCCGTCGCACTACGCGCCGCGGGCGCGGGTCGTCCTCGTGGAGCCCGAGGAGGTCGTGGTCGAGGCGGAGCGGGCACGGGAGCGGGGGCACCGGGTCGGCGTCTTCCTCCCCCCGGCCCTGGCCGGCTCCCCGGTGGAGGCGCACGCCGTGGTGGCGGTCCCCGGCTCGACGGCGGCCTACGCGCGGGGGCTGTACGCGTTCCTGCGGGACCTCGACCGGCAGGGGTGCGACCTCATCGTCGCCTCCCTGCCGGCGGAGGAGGGGCTGGGGCTGGCGATCGCCAACCGGCTGCGCCGCGCCGCGGGGCCCAGGTCCGCCGTGCCCCGACCCCCAGCGCCCTGATCGTCTGGGTGACGGTCCTCCGTGCCCGATCCTTCGGGGCTGCTCAGGCGGCGGTGACGGGGGCGTCCAGGCCGCGGGTCGCGACGAGCTGGGTGTGGCCGTCGGCCAGGCGGTAGGTGAGGCCGACCACGGCCGCCTGACCGGCCGCCACCCGCTCGGCGAGCGACCGGGAGCGGTCCAGCAGCAGGTCGACGGTGCGGCTCACGTGCTCGGCGAGGATCTCGTCCGGCTGCCCGCGCCCGGCGGCCCGTGCCGCGATGACGCTGGGGGTGACGCGCTCCACGACGTCGCGGATGTACCCGCCCGGCACCGCGCCATCGTCGAGCGCGGCGCACGCGGCACCGACCGCTCCGCACGCGTCGTGACCGAGGACCACGACGAGCGGGCAGTCCAGCACGCCCACCCCGTACTCGACGCTGCCCAGCACCTCCGAGCCCACGACGTGGCCCGCGGTGCGCACCACGAACAGGTCGCCCAGGCCGCGGTCGAAGATGATCTCGGCGGCGAGGCGGGAGTCGGAACACCCGAAGAGCACGGCGAACGGGCGTTGGCCCGGCGCGGTCTCGGCGCGACGTGCCGCGTCCTGGTTCGGGTGCTGGGGCGTGCCGGCGACGAAGCGCCGGTTGCCGTCGAGCAGCAGCTCGAAGGCTTCCCGGGGAGTCGGGTGCTGGGTCTCGACCATACCGACAGCCTAGGTCAGATCGGTGCCGTCACGCTGCCCGATGTGGGGTGGCCCGCCCGGTCCGTCCCCTCCCGCGGGAGGGGACGGGAGGCTGTGGCGTTCCCGGTGTCGTCATTCCCGCCGGCACTCACGGGGTTCCGGGAATCCGCGATGCAGTGGTAATCGGAACAAGGTGCCGGGTTCGGGTTGTGCGGTTGTGCGGTTGTGCGGAAAGGTCGTGCGACGCCTGCGACGGTTCCGGGCCCGATTCCCCGACCGGCCGGTCGTGCGGGTCCCGGTATACCCGCGAAGCCGGCCGACCTGTCCCGAGCGCGACGAAGCGATCGTGTGTTGGGCGCGGGTGGTTTCGTGCTCCGGGGCTGCACCCGCACTCGGTCGCCCCGCGGGTCGCCAGGCACCGTCGCCTTCCCAGGGCCGGCCGACGTCGACCCGCCCTCGCTCGTCGGTCACGAGGCGGTGGAGGGGCTGCGTGTGCGGGAGTGACCACACCGGGGCGGTTCGCCGTGCCGACTACTTCCCCGCGTGCGGGGTGAAGACGAGCTTGGGGCTGCCGTCACCCTCCTGCGGGACGAACAGGTCGGGCACGTCGACGACCTCGGCGAGCTGTTCCCGGGCCCGCGCGATCGGCACGTCGTCCGGGAAGGTGATGCGGCCCGGCACGCGGTTGCGCAGCAGTATGCGGAAGTCGTGGCTGAACTCCTCCTCGCCGAGGTAGGTGAGGGCCACCTTGGCGGTCCAGTCGATGCGGTGGCCGGTTCCGGTCGGCTCCGGGGTGAAGGTGAGGTCGTGGTCGGCGCTGGAGTCGTGGCCCAGGACGTGGATGAACCAGGTCAGGTCGGCGCCCGGGCGGGGGAGGGGCAGCGGGTCGGCGGTCAGCCGGTGCGGCCGGGTGAGGCGGAACGGGTTGCCGGGCGTGCCCGCCAGGAGGTCGCCGAGGCCGTAGGAGGTCAGCCAGCAGCGCTCGTACTCGTACCACCTCCACAACGAGGTCCAGCGATCCGTCTCGACCACGCTGTCGGACGGCGGGTTCTCCGCGTAGGGCGCGGTGGTCAGTTCGATGTTGAACCACAGGTTGCCGTCGTGGTCGAGCCTGCCGTTCCACGCGAACTCCGCGATGCGGTGGCCATCGGGCCACGGGCTGCCGGGGAACCAGATCCTGTCCATGGTGGGGTGCGTGCCTCTCGCCGAGCCGGGTGGCGGACATGTCCTCGTCACTGCTCGGGGTCTGACGCACCGCACGAGGCCGCGGTTTCACCGGGACCGCGCCCGCGGAACCCCGAACGCGCCACCGGGGCGCGGTGCCCGGCGCACCGGGAGGCGGCGATGCCATGCGAATCTGATTCGGCTTCGGTGGTGCGGGTGATCGTTCGGCCCCAGAACGGTCGACATGCCGACCGCTGTGCTGTATGGCCTGGCCGCGTCGAGCGCGCTGGTGATCGGCGCGATCGTCGGGGCGCTGTGGGACCCGCCGCGGTGGGTCACCGGGACCCTGCTGGCCTTCGCCAGCGGTGCGCTGATCTCGCCCTGGCGTTCGAGTTGTTCGAGGAGGCGTTCCACCTCGGCGGCGCGGTGCGGTCCGGGCTCGGCCTGCTCGCCGGCGCGGCCGTCTTCGTGCTCGCGGACTCGCTGCTGGACCGCTACGTCACCGGTCGCACGGGACCCGGCCGGCGGGAGGTGGCCAGGGCCGGTGCGGGGAAGGGCGTCGGTTTCGCGCTGCCAGCCGCGGTGACGCTGGACGGGGTGCCGGAGAACCTCGCGCTCGGGGTGTCGCTGGCCGGCGGGGTGTCGTTGACGCTGCTGGTGGCGATCTTCTTCTCCAACCTGCCGGAGTCGCTCGTCGGCGCGGTCTCGATGCGCGAGTCGGGGCAGGGTCGGGCGGCGGTGATCGCGACGTGGTCGGTGTGCGCGCTGCTGCTCGCGGCGGCGGTGGTCCTCGGCAGGCTGGTCGCCGGTGGGCTCGGCGATCCCGTGCTGGCCGTGGCGCTGTCGTTCGCCGGTGGCGCGGTGCTCGCGTCGCTGGCCGACACCCTGATGCCGGAGGCGTTCGAGCACGGCCGCCCGCTCAACGCGTTCGCCACGGCGGGAGGCTTCTTCCTGTCCTTCGTCCTGGCCGCCTGACCCGGGCGGTGGCGTCGACCGCGACCACCCCGAAATCGATTGACCGGTGGCCGCGCGCCCAACATCATGGGCGACGTGCAGCAGTGACCAGTGACGCCCGGAGGGCCGACGGCGGGGTTCGAACCACTCCCGCCGCCCTCCACCGTGCCGCTCGAAGCCCGGACCGCGCGTGAGCGGTGCGGGCCGCACGCCACCGGTCCCGAGGCGGCGCACCCGCCTCCTGCACGAGCACTGGAGTCCACCGAAACCATGAGCGACTTCCGCCGTACCGCCCTGCCCCCCGCCCCCGGCACCGACCTCGACGGCACCGGCATCGAGGCGCTGTGGGCCGTGCCTCCCGCCCGCACACCGGGGGCACCGGTCCGCGACCGCATCCACGTGCCGCTGCTCGAACGCGACCGGCGTCGGTTGTTCGAGGGCGACGAGCACGGCCGCGGTCCGTCCTCCGGCCGCGGGCGCCACGCCGCCCGGCAAGGCCGCCTGCGCGCCCGGCGCGAGCGGCACCTGGGCACCGGGGCCCGTCACGCGGTGCTCCGCGCCCGACTGCGGGGTCGAGGTCGCCGGCACCTGTGACCGACCACCACCGGCGCGCGGTGCACCACCGCGCGCCGGCGGGCGCAACCTCCTTCCGCACCAACGAAAGGCGCTCGGCTGTGGGGCGTCCCGCCGATTGACACCGCGGAAACGGGTCGGTCATCCTGCACCTGCGCCGGGGTCCGCCCGCCTGCCAGGCGCGTCGCACGCAGGCGAACGGAGGATTGCCGTGGACTCGTCGGCCGGAAGTCGTCCTGGACGAGGTGGCGCGGCCGCACGGCTCGCGGCCGTGGTCGCCCTGACCGCTCTGGCGGCGCTGGTGTGCGGGTCCGCACCCGGTTCGGCCCGGGAGGCCGCGCCCGCCGTGGTGGTGGACCACGGGACGGGCGCCTCGCGGGCGGTCATGCCGGGGGCGGCGAGCGCGGTCGTCACCGTGTCGCTGTCCGGCAGGCCCGCCGGCACCACCACGCTCACGGTGGAGTTGGGGGAGCGCACGCCGGACGTGGTGTTCGTCAGCTCGCGCCACCGGCTGACCTTCACCCCGGACGACTGGGACGTGCCGCAACCCGTCCGGGTGATCTCGGTGCAGAACTTCGGTTCGGCCGACTTCACCGTGTCCGGTCCGGGGGTCACACCGGGCGTCATCCACGTCTACGCCAGCACCGCGCCCACGCCGCCCGACCTGAACCGCTACTGCAAGGTCGCCTACACCACCCACTCCTGGAACGGCGGCTTCCTCACCACCGCGACCGTCACCAACACCGGTCCCGTCGCGTTCACGGACTGGACCGTGACGGCCCTGTTCGGCGGCGACGAGCGCGTGAGCGGGTCGTGGAACGGCGACTGGGGCCAGTACGCCAACGCCGCCGCGCTGAGCGCACCGCCGTGGGCGCGCGCCCTGGCGCCGGGCCGGTCCGTCTCCCTCGGCCTGCAGGGCACCGTCACCCGCACCACCGGCGGGCCGTGGCTGAACTGCGCGCCCGAGCCCTACCTGCTGCCCGGCCCCACCACGACCACAGCGCCCACCACGACGACCAACTCCTGACCCGGTTCCCGCGCCACGCCGGTCACCGGGTCGGTGGCAGCAGCCCGGCGAGCACCAGGCCGACCCCGAAGTCCAGGCGCTCGGCGAACGAGCCCGGAGCCAGGTGGTGGGCGGTCCGGTGCAGGGCCGGGTGCAGGTCGGGCGTCAGCGCGTCGGCCAGTCGCCCGCCGTCCCCGCGCGTCGCCGCCTGCTCCTCCTGCACCAGGCCCAGCACCAGGTAGGTCACCGTCCACGCGGTCCACGCCGCCCGGTGGTCGTCCACGCCCCCGGCGAGCAGGGCCGCGACGAGCGCTTCGGAGAAGCGGAGGGTGGCGGGCTCGGGGGCGTAGGTCCCGGTTACCACCGCCGCGCCGTCGCGGTGGGCCAGCAGCGCCCGGCGCAACCGCCTGGGCAGCTCGGCGGCCCGGTCCGCCCAGTGCTCCGGCAGGCGGTCGAGGTCGACCTCGGCGAGGATCGCGTCGGCCATCAGCTCGCGCAGCCGCGACTTCGACTTCACGTGCCACAGCACGGTGTTCATGTGCACGTCCAACCGCGCCGCGACGGCCCGGGTGGACACCGCGTCCGCGCCCGCGTCGTCCAGCACGGCCAGCGCGGCCCGGACGACGGCCTCGCGGTCCAGTCGCGCCGGGCTCGGCCTGCCCGCTCCGGTCCTGCCCACCGGCCCAGCGTAGGCGACCGCCCGGGAGGGGCGGTCGGCGGCCGATGGCGGCCCGGGCGTCGCGGGTGGAGCCGGCGAGGCCGTCGGCGGGGCGATCGGCCCACGCCACGTGGCCGTCGGGCCGGGGCGGCGCGCACGCCGGTCCACTCGGGACGGTCGCCCGGGCCGACACCGCGCAGCGCCGCCGGGTCGACACCGTGCAGCGCCGCTGGGTCGATACCGCGCAGCACCGCCGGACCGGGACCGCTGCCGTCCGGGTCGGCGCCGGTGACGGCGGTCGGCCCCCGGTCACGTCCAGCGGCACGCGCCGGTCCGGCCGCAGGGCGGTGGACCGGCCGCCGAGGTCGGGTGCGCGCCGGCCGGACGGCGGCGACGACGCACCGACCGCGCCCGATGTCCGCGCCCGATGTCCGCGCCCGGACCGCGCGCGTGCTCCTCCGGCGGTTGTTCCGCGCGCTGCCGCGGCAGGGCCGGGGTGAGCGGGAACGGCGTGCCCGGCACGGGGGAGTCCGGGCGCCGGGTACCCCTGTTGCGCACCGACCAACTACCTGACCGCAGTCGACTGCGTCAACGACCAATGATCGGCCGCTGCCGCCGAGAGGGCGGTCCGGACGCGCCGGCCGGACACTACGGGAACCCGTTCCCACATGATGGGAGCCGGTCCCCGATCAGGTGATTGTGCCTATCGTGGATGATCATCCGTCCACGCCGAGGCAGGTCGTCGTTGTCCCCACGCGTCGAGGTCCCGACCCGGTCGGTCGGCAGGGCCGTCACGGCCATGCTGGGCCGCGACCGCTGGGCGCTCGCCGGTGCCGTCACGATCGCCCTGATCGGGCTCGCCGCCGCGGGCGCGGACCTGCTCACGGCCATCGAGGGGCAGGACCCCTACAGCTACCGGACCGAGGCGCTCGACCCGGAGACCGGCGGCCCGGCGGGCGCGCTCGGCGGGGTGAGCGGCGACCACTGGTTCGGCGTCGAGCCGCTGACCGGCCGGGACGTGTTCGCGATCGTGGTGCACGGCGCGCGCACGTCGTTCCTGATCGGCTTGGTGGCGACGCTGGTGTCGATGGTGCTGGGCACGCTCGTCGGCGCGGCGGCCGGCTACCGCGGCGGCTGGCTGGACCGGGTGGTCACGTGGACCGCCGACGTCTTCCTCGGCTTCCCGTACCTGATCTTCATGATCGCGCTGGGCGCCGTGGTGCCCAGCCACGTGTCCCGGCCGTTGCTGCTCATCCTCGTGATCGGGTTCTTCGGCTGGCCCTCCATCGCCCGGATCGTGCGGGCGCAGGTGCTGACCCTGAAGAAGCGCAACTTCGTCTCCGCCGCGCGCATCCTCGGCGCGAGCCCGTGGCGGGTGTTCCGCACCGAGCTGCTGCCGAACCTGTGGGCGCCGATCATCGTCGTGGCGACGCTGTCCATCCCCGGCAAGATCGGCCTGGAGGCGGCGCTGTCGTTCCTCGGCGTCGGCATCCCGCCGCCCACCCCCAGCTGGGGCCGCACGATCAGCACGGCGGTCGACTGGGTGGCGACCGAACCGATGTTCCTGTTCTTCCCCGGCGCCGCGCTGTTCCTGGCCACCTGGGCGTTCACCGTGTTCGGCGACGGCCTGCGCGACGCCCTCGACCCCAGGACGGACGTCAGGCGCTGATGCGCACCCTCAAGTTCGCCGCGACCCGCATCGCGGGCACCGCGCTCGTGCTGCTCGTCGTCGTGTTCATCACCTACGTGGTGTTCTACCTCGTGCCGTCCGACCCGGCGCAGCTGTCGTGCGGCCGGCCGTGCACCGAGCAGAACCTGGCGCTGGCCAGGGAGTTCATGGGCATGGACGACCCGTGGTGGCGGCAGTTCGCCGACTACCTGGGCGGCATCGTCACCGGCCGCACGTTCGGCGTCGGCGCGACCTCCATCCACTGCGGCGCACCGTGCTTCGGCTACTCGTTCCAGCAGAACACCGACGTCGTCGTGCTCATCGCCGAACGCCTGCCGGTCACGTTCTCGCTGGCGATCGGCGCGGCGGTGCTGTGGCTGGTCGCGGGGGTGGGCGGGGGCGTGTTCTCCGCGCTGCGCCGCGGCACGGCGTGGGACCGGATCACCCTCGCGGCCTCGGTGGCCGGGGTGTCCGCGCCCGTGTACCTGGTGGGGCTGCTGGGCATCCTCGTCCTCGGCTTCACCCTCGACGCGGTCCCGGTCGGCGGGTACGTGCCGCTCACCGAGAGCCCCGTCGACTGGGCCTGGCACCTCGTGCTGCCGTGGCTGGTCCTCGCGTTCGCGCACACGGCCGTCTACCTGCGGCTGACCCGCTCCCAGATGCTGGAGGCGCTGGGCGAGGACTACATCCGCACGGCCCGCGCCAACGGCGTGCGCGAGTCCTCGGTCATCGGCAGGCACGCCCTGCGCAACGTCCTGCTGCCGGTCGTCACGGTGTTCGGCATCGACCTCGGCACGCTGCTGGGCGGCGCGGTGATCACCGAGCGGGTGTTCAGCCTGCCCGGCCTCGGCGGGCTGCTGATCGACGCGGTGAACCAGCGCGACCTGCCGCTGCTGCTGGGCTGCACGCTGTTCGCCGCCTTCCTCGTCGTCCTGGCCAACGCCCTGGTCGACCTCTGCTACGGCGCGCTCGACCCACGAGCCCGCCTGACCTGACGTCCCGCGGGAGAAGAGAGATGATGTCGAGTCAAGTCCGGAAGCTGGTCCCGGTCGTCGCGGCGGTGGCCCTGCTCGCGGCCTGCGGCGCGAACGATCCCGGTACCACGGGCGCGTCCGGGGCCGGGAAGGCGGAGCGGGGTGGCACGTTGCGCATCCTGATCGAGGGGCAGACGGTCAACTACGACCCGGCCAAGAGCAGCAGCCTGCCGATCACCTCGCTGGGCTACGTGCACCGCAGGCTCACCGGGTGGCTCAACGCCGAGGGCAGGCAGGTCGAGGTGGTGCCCGACCTCGGCGACACCGGCAAGTCCTCCGACGGCGGCAAGACCTGGACCTTCACCCTCAAGGAGGGCCAGAAGTTCAGCGACGGCAGCCCGATCCGCGCCCAGGACGTGAAGTGGGGCGTCGAGCGCAGCTTCGCCCCCGCCTTCTCCGGCGGCCTCGGCTACCACAAGCAGCTGCTGGTCGGCGGCGGCGACTACCGCGGCCCGTTCGAGGGCAAGCGCCTGGACTCGATCGAGACCCCGGACGACAAGACCATCGTCTTCCGCCTCACCCGCCCCTACGGCGACTGGCCGTGGATCACCAGCACCCCGGCGTTCGCACCCGTGCCGGAGGGCAAGGGCGCCGAGCCGGACTACGGCGAGCACCCGGTCGCGTCCGGGCCCTACCAGATCGCCCAGTACCAGCGCGGCGTGCAGGTGCGGCTGACCCGCAACCCCAACTGGGACAAGGCGTCCGACGAGATCCGCGGCGGCCTGCCCGACGAGGTCGTGTTCCAGCTCGGCCAGGACGCCTCCGTGGTCTCGCAGCGGCTCGTCGCCGACAGCGGTGACGACCAGGCCGCGTTCGGCTCCTCGTTCGCCTCGCCCGCCCAGCTGGCCCAGCTCCAGGGCAACGCCTCGGCCAAGCAGCGGATCGTGACGTCCAAGACCGGCGCGCTGGCCTACCTCGCCCTCAACACCGAGAAGCTGACGAACCCCAAGGTGCGCCAGGCGTTCCAGTACGCGGTGGACAAGACGTCCTTCCAGATCGCGTCGGCGGGCAACGCACAGCTCGCCGGGGACGTCGCCACCACGCTGATCACCCAGGGCATCGCCGGCCGCGAGGAGTTCGACCTCTACCAGACCAAGCCCGCGGGCGACCCGGAGAAGGCCAAGCAGCTGCTCACCGAGGCCGGGTTCCCCAACGGCCTGGAGAACCTGGACTTCGTGGTCTCCAAGAGCAACGACAACCCGGCCAAGGCGCAGGCGCTCCAGGCCGCGCTGACCAAGGCCGGCATCAAGACCACCATCCGGGTGCTCGACTCCGACGCCTACGCCGCCGAGACCAGCCAGGCCGCGAACCCCACGTTCGACCTGACGCTCAGCTCGTGGCAGCCCGACTTCCCCAGCGCCAACGCCAACATCCAGCCCCTGTTCGCCTCCTCCGAGATCGGCGGCGGCGGGTACAACCTCTCCCGCTACCGCAACCCCGAGGTGGACGCCCTGATCGAGGCCGCCCAGAGCGAGATCGACCCGGCCGCCGCGGGGAAGAAGTGGGCCGCGCTGGACAGGAAGATCCTCGCCGACTCGCCCGTGGTGCCGCTGATCTACACGCGGAACTCGTTCCTGCGCGGCTCCAAGGTCGGCAACTTCTACATCGCCGACTTCCCCGCCTACCCGAACTACCTCCAGGCCGGCGTCACGAAGTGACGCCACCGCTGCTGCGCCTGGAGGACGTCTCCGTGGCGTTCGACGCCCCCGCCGCCACCGAGGTCGACTACTCGGTGGCGGCGGGGGAGGTGCTCGCCGTGGTCGGCGAGTCGGGGTCCGGCAAGACGGTGACCGCCATGTCGCTGCTGGGGCTGCTGCCCGGCAGCGCCAGGGTCGGCGGCCGGGCCCTGCTCGCCGGGCGGGACCTGTTCACGCTGACCCCCGACGAGCTGCGGGCGGTGCGCGGGAACGAGATCGGCATGGTGTTCCAGGAGCCGATGACCGCGCTCAACCCCGTGTTCCGGGTGGGCGACCAGCTCACCGAGGTCGCCCGCGCCCACGGCGACCGCACCAAGGCGCAGGCGGCGCGGCGCGTGGCCGAGCTGCTGGCACTGGTGGGGCTGCCCGTCGAGGTGCGGCGGAAGTACCCGCACGAGCTGTCCGGCGGGCAGCTCCAGCGGGTGGTGATCGCGATGGCGGTGGCGAACGAACCGTCGCTGCTGATCGCCGACGAACCCACGACCGCGCTGGACGTGACCGTGCAGGCGGAGGTCCTGGAGCTGCTGCGCGACCTGCGCGGCCGGCTCGGCGCGGCGATCCTGCTGATCACGCACGACATGGGCGTGGTGGCGGACCTGGCCGACCGGGTCGTGGTGATGCGCGACGGGCGGGTGGTCGAGCAGGGGCCGGTGGCCGAGGTCTTCGCCGCGCCCCGGCACGAGTACACGCGGTCGCTGCTGGCCTCCGTGATCTCGCTGAGCGTGCCGCCGCCCACCGAACCACCCGCCGCCGTCGAGGTCTCGCCGGGCGTGGTGGCCCGCGGCACGCACGTGGCCGTGACCTCGCCGGAGCTGTCGGTGCCCGACCGGCCCGGCGAGGACCCGGTGCTCGTGCTGACCGACCTGACCGTCGACTACGGGCGGTTCCGGGCGGTCGACCGGGTGGGGCTGCACATCGGGCGGGGCGAGGTCCTCGGCCTGGTCGGCGAGTCCGGTTCCGGCAAGAGCAGCCTCGCGGGCGCGGTCACCGGGCTCGTCACGCCGAGCGGCGGGGTGGTCGGCCTGGCCGGGCAGGACCTGGCCCGGCTGCGCGGACGTGCGGCGAAGCACGCGCGGGGCCGCATCGGGATGGTGTTCCAGGACCCGGCGTCCTCGCTGAACCCCCGGGCCACCATCGCCCGCAGCGTCGCCGCCCCGCTGCTGCTGCACGGCCCGCTGCGCGGCGCGGCCCTCGCCCGCCGGGTGGACGAACTGCTGGACGCGGTGCGGCTGTCGCCGTCGCTGCGCGAGCGCTACCCGCACGAGCTGTCCGGCGGGCAGCGGCAACGGGTCGGCATCGCCCGGGCCATCGCCCTGGACCCGGAACTGCTCATCGCCGACGAACCCACCAGCGCCCTCGACGTCTCCGTCCAGGCCCGCGTGCTCGACCTGCTGCGGGCGCTCCAGGCGGAGCTGCGGTTCGCCTGCCTGTTCATCAGCCACGACCTCGCCGTGGTCGAACAGCTGGCCGACCGCGTCGCCGTCCTGCACCGCGGCCGCGTCGTCGAGTCCGGCCCCGCCGCCGACGTCCTGACCGAACCGCTGCACCCGTACACGCGCCGACTGCTCGCCGCCGCCCCGGTCGCCGACCCCGCCCGCCAGCGCGAACGCCGCGAGGCGTGGTTGGCCCTCGACGCCCCGGCGTGACCGGTCCCGCCGGACCCGGCGGGACCCGGGTTACCGTGCACGCCATGAGCATCGAGCGCAACCGCGTGACGGCGGCCGTCGCCCAGGCCGGGGCCCGCCTGTTCGACACGCCCGCCAACCTGGCCAAGGCCGTGGACCTCGTCCGGGAGGCCGTCGGGCGGGGCGCGGAGGTGGTCGTGCTGCCGGAGGCGTTCCTCGGCGGTTACCCCAAGGGGCTCGACTTCGGGGTGACCGTCGGCAGCCGGACCCCCGAGGGGCGCGAGGTGTTCCGCCGCTACCACGACTCCGCGATCACCGTGCCGGGACCGGAGACCCTGGTGCTGGCGGAGCTGACCCGCGACCTCGGCTGCCACGTCGTCGTCGGCGCGATCGAGCGGCTCGGCTCCACGCTGTACTGCGTCGCGCTGTTCTTCGGCCCGACCGGCTACCTGGGCCTGCACCGCAAGGTGGCCCCGACGGCCGCCGAACGCCTCGTCTGGGGTCAGGGCGACGCCTCGACCATGCCCGTGGTGCCCGCCGGCCCGGCCCGGCTGGGCGCCGCGATCTGCTGGGAGAACTACATGCCGCTGTTCCGCACCGCGATGTACGCCAAGGGCGTCGACCTGTGGTGCGCTCCGACGGTCGACGACCGGGAGAACTGGCAGGCCACCATGCGGCACGTCGCCCTGGAGGGGCGGTGCTTCGTCCTCGCCGCCTCCCAGTACCTCGTGCGCGCCGACCTGCCGCCCGACGTGCACCCGGTGCAGGGCGACGACCCGGGCACCGTCCTCATCGGTGGTGGCAGCGTGATCGTCTCCCCGCTCGGCGAGGTGCTCGCGGGCCCGCTGCGCGACGCCGAGGGCGTCCTGACCGCGGAGCTGGACCTGCACGACCTGGCCCGCGCCCGCTTCGACTTCGACGTCGTCGGCCACTACTCCAGGCCCGACCTGTTCACCCTCCGCGTGGACGAGGCGCCCCGGACCGGCCCTTCCCGTATTTGAGGGGTCCGATCGCCTGGCGGAACGGGTGTCGTTCGACCGGAAGGACCATTGCGAGCGTCATTGTCCGGTGGGGTGGCGGCCGATCGAGTGAGAACGTTGTCGCAGGTCGAAGCCGGCCTGTTAGATTGCCCGCTGTCGCGCGTCGCGCATCCGTCGGTATTTCGGGGGCCTATTCTTTTTTGTGGGGGAGTTGTGTCGGCACAACAGGAAAAACCGCTCAGATCCCGGGTGTCGTCCGTGCGGGCCCTCGTGGTGCTCGTCCTCGCGGCGGCGTCCGTCGTGGCCGTCGGCGACGTCCGGCCGAGGCCCGTCCACGCGCAGCCCGACCCGGCGGCGGTGTGCGACGCGCCGGTGGTCAACCCGGTGGCGTGCGAGAACACCAAGGCCGGCGCGACCGGCTGGCAGGTGGACTACCGCGACCCGTCCATCGTCGGCTTCACCACGGACATCAGCGCGACCCCCGGCAGCCGGGTCGACTTCAAGGTCAAGACCAGTGCGACGGCCTACGCCGTGGACGTCTACCGGCTCGGCTGGTACGGGGGCGCGGGGGCGCGGCTGGTCGGCTCGACCTCGCGCGGCGAGGGCCAGGCCCAGCCGGAGTGCCTGCGCGGCGCGGACGGCAGCGCGTTGATCGACTGCGGGAACTGGGAGGTGTCGGCGAGCTGGACCGTGCCGCCCGACGCGGTGTCGGGCATCTACTACGCGCGGCTGCGGCGCGACGACACCGGCGCGATGAACGAGGTCGTGTTCGTGGTGCGCGACGACTCCAGCACGTCGAAGATCCTGTTCCAGACCTCCGACGCGACGTGGGTGGCCTACAACCGCTACGGCGGCAACAGCCTGTACTTCGGCGACGGGCCGGGGCAGGGCGGTCAGGCGTACAAGGTCAGCTACAACCGCCCCTACACCGGCGGCGACGGCGAGGAGAACTTCATCTTCAACGCCGAGTACCCGATGCTGCGCTTCCTGGAGCGCAACGGCTACGACCTCAGCTACACCACCGACGTCGACTCGGCCCGCCGCGGTGACTTGATCAGGAACCACGGCGTCTTCCTGGCGGTCGGCCACGACGAGTACTGGTCGGAGGAGCAGCGAGCCAACGTCGAGGCCGCCCGGGACGCGGGGGTGCACCTGGCCTTCCTGACCGGCAACGAGATCTTCTGGAAGACCCGGTGGGAGAAGAGCATCGACTCCTCGCCCACCGACTGGCGCACCCTGGCCTGCTACAAGGAGACCAAGGGCACCCAGGACGACGGCCTGGACGACTGGACCGGCACCTGGCGCGACCCGCGCCGCAGCCCGCCCCAGGACGGCGGACGACCCGAGAACGCCCTGCTGGGCAACCTCTTCGCGGTCAACGGCCGCCGCGACGACCGCCTCCAGGTGCCCGCCGCGTACGGCAAGATGCGGCTGTGGCGGAACACGTCGTTGCCGGGCATGGCCGCCGGCACCACCTACTCGTTCCAGCCCGGGACGCTGGGCTACGAGTGGAACACGGTGCCGGACAACGGTTCCCAGCCCGCCGGCGTGGCGCGGATGTCGTCCACGACCGTGGCCCTGAACGGCGCGTACCTGTTGAAGAACCACGGTGACCTCTACGGCTCGGGCACGGCGACCCACTCGGTCACCTACTACCGGCACCCGAGCGGTGCGCTGGTGTTCGGCGCCGGCACGGTCCAGTGGGCGTGGGGCGTGGACGACGAGCACGCCTACCTGACCAACACGCCGACGTCCGACGTGCGGCTGCAGCAGGCCACCGTCAACTTCCTGGCCGACATGGGCGCGCAGCCCGCCACGCTCCAGCCCACCCTCCGGGCGGCCGCCGCGAGCACCGACACCGCGCCACCCGTCGTGGCGCTCACCAGCGTGCCCGTCCTCTCCACCGTCGGCACCGCCTACACCTTCTCCGGCACGGTCACCGACGTGGCGGGCCAGGTCGCCGGCGTCGAGGTCTCCACCGACGGCGCGTCCTGGCACCCGGCCGCGTGGCAGCCGGGCCGCGGCACGTGGAGCTACACCTACACCCCGGCCAGGTCCGGTCGGGCGAACCTGCGCGTGCGCGCGGTGGACGACTCGCTGAACCTCTCCGCGCCCGTCACCGCCGCTCCCACCACGTCGGCGCGGACCTGCCCGTGCGGCGCGTGGACCACCGACGACCGACCCGCGGACCCCGAGCTGTCCGACGGCTCCGCGCTGGAGCTGGGCGTCAAGTGGCGTGCCGACCGGAGCGGCTACGTGCGGGGCGTGCGGTTCTACAAGAGCTCCGGCAACACCGGCAGGCACACCGGCAGCCTGTGGACCTCCACCGGTGAGCGCCTGGCGACCGGCACGTTCGTCAACGAGACGTCGACCGGCTGGCAGACCCTGCGGTTCACCTCCCCGGTGCCGGTCGCGGCCAACACCACCTACGTCGTGTCCTACCTGTCCCCGACCGGTCGCTACTCCGCCACCACCGAGTACTTCAGCCACTTCAGCCGCCAGCGGACCTACCTCGAACCGCTCACGGCGCTGCCGAGCGGCGTCGACGGCCCCAATGGCGTGTACCGCTACGGCGCCGGCTTCCCCGACCGGAGCTCGGAGGACGCCCACTACTGGGTGGACGTGGTGTGGAGCTGAACCCCGACCGGCCGAGCCGTTCGGCCCGGTCGGTCAGCAGTCGATGACGGGTGCGGGCGCCACCGGGTCGCCCGGTCGTGCCACCGCGTAATGGGCGTTGCCGATCTCCGCGGTGGGGCGGCCGGTGGAGCTCGGTGACACCCGCACCAGGCGCACCGCCAGGTGCGAGCCCTTGTGCGGGACGGGGAGCTTCAGCGCTTCGGCGACCCTGGGACCGTCCTTCTGGTGCCCGAGCACGACTATGCCCTCGGGGGCGAGCAGGCGGCGAGCGTCACGGCACCGTTTCATGGCGTCGGCCTGCGTCGCCACGGTGGCGACGGTCGTCCGGTCGACCAATTCACCCTGCACGCGCCGGAACAGCTCGTTGACCCGGCGTTGCCCGGACTCCCGGCTCATTATCGCGCTGCTGACGAGACGCGGTAGGTGGAGCAGCGCGTTCTCCGGCAGGTGGGCCTCGCGCGCCAACCAGGCGATCTTCGCCGATGCGGTGGGCAGCACCTCCCTCCGCCCCCCGCTGCTCCTTTTCAACACGTCGCGGGTGGCGCGGACCAGCCCCGCGTCGAAGGTGCTCCGCCGGTCGTCCACCGAAACGACGAAGCACGGGCGCCCCGCCGCGCCGGACGGGATGGACCAGGCCGAGCCCGACGAGAACGCGGGTTCGACGTCATGTCCGGCGATCGCGAAACGCGCCCGTGTTCCGCGCCGCAGGCCGAACCCGGCCCCCACCAGGATGGCGAACTTCGTGCCGAGGTAGGCCCTCTCGACCTCGTCGAGGTCGGCCACGTCGAACCGACCGGTGCGCTGCCCGTCGAGGACCTCGTCCAGGGAATTGCGCACGACAGTTCCCAGGCGTTCCCACGCGTTCCGCTGACCGGAGAACCACCGCGCAATTTCGGTCAATTCGCCGTCGGTGCCGGAGTTCGGTCCGCTGCTCACCTCCCCAAGGTAGCCGGGGAAAGCACGTCGGCGGAGTTCGTGACCGCGAACCGTTCTTTCCTCACGTATTCTCGGTGAACTCGACTGAATCTGATTCCGCGTCCCCCGGGTGAACGCGCCGATCGGCCCGACCGCCGGACCGGGCGAATGGCCGAGCCGGATCGACCGCTGCCAAATCCGGCGTCACCGGCCTCGTCGGCAGCGCCCACTGCCACCACCGCCCGCGACCTTCCGGTGGGGTGTGGCGCGGCGGACCGGCCGGACTCCCGACACGACCGTGCCCCGACCCGGTGTCGGCGGGGCACGGTCGGCGGCCGGGCCACGCCGCGTGGACTGCTCACGTCGACGGGGCGGGGCGACCCCTCGCCGGGAGCAGGGCACCGGGGAACCCGCGGGAGAACCGGACGGCCCCGTCGCGGCGGGTCAGGTGAGCCGGATGAGCGGTGCGGTGGCGGTGGCGGGTGCCAGGGCGGGGGTGCCGGCGAAGGTGGCGGTGTACTGGAGGTGGAGCAGGGCCAGCAGCACGGGGACCGCGCCTTGGCAGGTGGCGGTGCCTTGGGCGTTGGTGGTGGCGCTGCACGCGGTGGTGCCGCCGACGCTGAAGGTGATCGTCTGGCCCGGTGCCGGTTGTCCGGTGGTGGTGTCGGTCAGGGTCGCCGACAGCGACAGGGTGACGTTGAGCCCGCCCGGCGTCAGGGAGAGCAGGACCGGCGTGGCGGTCAGGCCGGTGGTGTCGCGGGTGTAGGTAAAGCGGCCGGCCGGGGTGGTGGGGCTGGTGCCCGCGGGGGTGGTGGCGGTGACGTCGACCGTGCCCGTGCCGGGCGGGACCGTGGCGGTGACGGTGTGGTCGCTGACCACGCGGACGTCGGTGGCGGGTGTGGTGCCGAAGGTGACGGCGCCGGTGCCGGCGAGGTGGCGACCGGTGATGGTGACGGTGCCGCCGCCCGAGGCCGGGCCGTTGGTGGGGCTCACCGCGGTGACGGTGGGCGCGACGGGCGCGGTGGTCACGACGTAGGGGGTGTTGCCCAGGGCCGCGGTGGTGGTGACGGTGTTGGTGGCAGTGTCGATCACCGACAGCGAGTTGGCCCGCCCGTTGGTCACGTAGGCCCTCGTGCCGGTCGGGTCGACCAGCACGACGATCGGGGTGGTCCCGACGGGGACGGTGGCGGTGACCGCGTTGGTCGCGGTGTCGACCACCGCGACCGTGTTGGCGTTCTGGTTGGCCACGTAGAGGTGTGCGCCGTCGGGGGTGACCGACACCGAACCCGGGCCGCCCGTCACCGGGATGAGCGCGGTGATCGCGTTGGTGGCGGTGTCGATGACCGAGACGTTGTTGCCGTTGAAGTTGGCCGCGTAGACCCGCGTCCCGTCCGGCGCGACCGCGACGCTGCTCGGGGTGCGCGCCGCGGGGTCGCTGATGGTGGCGACGACGGTGTTCGTCGCGGTGTCGATGACGGAGACCGAGCCGGCGATGAAGTTGGCCGAGTACACCCGTGAGCCGTCGGCGCTCACCGCGAGCCCGGTGGGCTGGGCACCGACCTGCACGGTCGCGACCACCACGCCGGCGGCGGTGTCGATGACGTCGATGCCGCCCACGCCCGGGCTGACGAAGTGGCCGACGTAGGCGCGGGTGCCGTCCGGGGAGAACACGACCTGCTCCGGCCTCGCGCCGGCCACCGGGATCGTCCCGGTCGCCGCGTTGGTGTTGGTGTCGATCACCGAGATGGAGGCGTCGCCGTAGTTCACGACGTAGACGCGGTTCCCATCCGGTGACACCGCTGCTCCGAACGGGAGGTTCCCGGTCGGGATGGTCGCCACCACGTTCCCCGTGGTCGGGTTGTAGGCCGAGAGGGTGTTGCCGCGAGGATTGGTGGCGTAGACCAGGCGATCGGCCGGCGCGACTGCGCCGGACACGCACAACAAGGCGGTCGCGAGCGCCGTCGCCGCTCTGGCTGGCAAACGTTTCTTGGTCCTTCTTCCCGAAGTCGAGTGGAGCTCGGTCAGCGTATCCGGCGGTTTTCGCGCGACAATCGACGAAGCGGGTGAACGGCGGGCGCAAAAATGCGGGACCGGTACTACCCACGGTAATTCGAGGTTTGCTCACCTTGAAGGTGGTGACGTGGCCCGGTTTCTGCCGCGACCGGCGGATTCGGGTATTACCGCGGATCACCCGTGGCGGGAGGTGTTTGTGGTCACACGTGCTTCGAGAAGCTTCTTGAAAGCTTTCTCGGGAGATGAAGAAGCCTTTCGACCTCGCATCGGAGCGGAAGCCGGTCGGGACCCGGGCGCGCCGGCCGCGAGCGGCGAACCCCCGCCACCCGGACGGCCGAACCTCCATTCGACCGATCGATTTGCCCCCTCCGCCACCGGCCTCTCGACTCCGCACGACGAGGACGACCAGGCGGGCCTCCGGTCCGCGCCTCCGACGTCGAGCGCCACCGGCCCTGGCAGGGCCCGGCTGTCGGTCGCGGTCCGCGACGACCGCGGGGCGTTCGAACGGTTGCTTGACCGCCGGGACCCCATGACAAAAAATCTCCTTCACCGGCAGGGGGAGGACACGTGGGCCATGACCGCTGAGTTCCGCGACTCCCCGCCGCGCACCGCCGGGTCCGACTCGTCCGGCGGCCACGACTCCGGCGCGGGGCTCGCGCACGCCGATGCGTGAGCGCCGCGTCACCGTCCCGTTCTCCGGACCGGGCGCGGGCACCGCGCCCCTGACGTGGGGCCAGAAGGCGATCATGCGCGACATGCGCGCGACCGGCTGGCCGCACAACAACAGCGGCGCGCACCCGTTGCCCGAGGGCGTGACCGTGGCCGACCTGGCGGCCCGGCTGGGCGGGATGATGTGCCGCCACCCCGCGCTGCGGCTGAGGCTCGGCGTCGGCGACGACGGCGAGCCGTGCCAGGTCGTCGTGGAGTCCGGCGAGATCGACGTCGAGGTGACCTCCTTCGACGACGACGCCGACCCGGCCGAGGTCCTCCGGCGCAGCCACGAGATCTGGTTCGAGTGGTTGACGACCCCGTTCGACGGCCACACCCCGTGGCTGGTGCGGCTGGCGGTGCTGGAGCACCGCGGCCGGGCGGCGCACCTGGTGTTCGCGGTCAACCACCTCGTCGCCGACGGCACGGGCACGCTGCTGCTGATGACCGGGCTGGGCGTCGGCGAACTGGCCGGCCGCAGGCTCGACCCCCACGCCGTCACCTCGCTGGACCTCGCCCGCCGGGAGCAGACCCCGCGGGTGCGGCGCATCAGCGACGGGGCGATGCGCCACTGGGAGGAACGGCTCCGGCACCTGCCGCGCTCGACTTTCGGGGAGCCGAAGCACCCGGAGGGGCGGCTGGGCCACCGGTACTGGCACGGCCGGTTCAGCTCCGCCGCCGCCCACCTGGCGGTGCTGGCCATCGCCCGCCGCACCCGCACCGACACCGCGCGGGTGCTGCTGGCCGTGCTCGCCATCGCCATCGGCCGCGCCACCGGGGTCGACCCGCTCACCACCAACGTCATCGTCGGCAACCGGTTCCGGCCCGGCTTCGCCGACGTGATCGGCACGCTGAGCCAGAACTCGGTGCTGTCGCTGGACCTGGGCGGCACGGTGGACGAGGTGGTGGCGCGGACCCGGGACGCGGCGACGGCCGCGTGGATGCGCGCCTACTACGACCCCGACCAGCTCGACCGCCTGATCGCCCGCCTCGACGCCGAACGCGGCCACCCGGCCGCCGTCACCTGCCGCATCAACGATGTGAGGTTCAGCACCCGCCCGAACGCCCGGGAGCTGCTGGCCGACGACGACCCGGTCACCGAGGAGCGGGTGCGGGCCGAGCTGCACCGGACGTTCCTGTCCTGGGACGGCCACCTCGACGCGACGCCGGACCAGCTGTTCATCAGCGTCGAGGACCGCCCGGGCACGATCCACCTCCAGATGGTGTTCGACATGGCCGTGCTCACCACCGACCAGGTGGAGGCGATGCTCCACGCGGTCGAGGAGGTGGCGCTGGCGGCGGCGTTCGACCCGACGGCCCCCGCTACCGGTCCCAGGTCACCGGCAGCTCCTCGAAGCTCCTGACCACCAGGCCGGGCTTGAGGCGCAGCTCCGACTCCGGCACGGCCAGGCGCAGGTCCGGCAGCCGGCGCAGCAGGCCGCCCAGCGCCTCCTGCAGCTCCATGCGGGCCAGCGAAGCGCCGATGCAGTGGTGCGGGCCGGCGCCGTACCCGATGTGCGGGTTGGGGAAGCGGGTCAGGTCGAGCCGGTCGGCGTCCGGGAACACCGACTCGTCGCGGTTGGCCGACACCACGGCGGGCAGCACGACCGAGCCCGCCGGTACCGGCACGCCGCCCAGGTCGACGTCATCGAGGGCGACCCGGGGCATCAGGATGCCGCTCTCGCCGAGCTGGATGTAGCGGGTCAGCTCCTCCACGGCCACCGCGACGGCGTGCGGGTCGTCGCCGCGCAGGGCGGCGAGCTGGTCGCGGTGGGCGGACAGGACGGCGACGAACAGGTTGATCTGGTTGGTGGTGGACTCGTGGCCGCCGGCGAGCAGCCCGGCGGTGACGGAGACGAGTTCCCGCTCCGACAGCGACTCCTCCCGGTCCCACGCGGCGACCAGGGCGCTGATCAGGTCGTCACCGGGCTCCTCGCGCCGCTGCTCGATCAGCTCCCCGAACGCGGCCAGCGCGGCGCGCGGCGGGCCCGGGTCGGCCTTCCAGTCGCCGACCAGCGCGTCCGACCACTCCTTGACCCGGCCCCGGTCCTCGTCGGCCACGCCGAACAGCCCGCTGATCACGGCGATCGGCAGCGGCGCGGACACGTGGACGTTCAGGTCCGCGCCGGGACCGGCCTCCTCCAAGCGGTCGACCATGCCCTCCACGAGCCCGGCCACGGTCGCGCGCAGCTCCTCGACCCGCCGCGCGGTGAACGCGCTGCCGACCACGCGGCGGACCTTGGTGTGCAGCGGCGGGTCCATGCCCAGCAGCGAGTCGTCGGCCAGCGACCCCAGCTCCCACTCCGGCCCCTTCGGCCCGGTGGCCGCGGCGCGGCTGAACCGGGGGTCGCTGAAGACCGCGCGGACGTCCGCGTGCCGGGTCGCGAGGTAGGCGACGGTGCCGTCGGGCAGTTCCACCCGCGGCACGGGGTCCTCGGCGCGCAGGCGCGCGTACTCCGGCGACGGGTGGTGCAGCGACGGCGCGGGCGGGAGCGGGAAGCGGATCACGGGCGGCCTCCTTCGGCGTAGGCGACGAGCCGGTCGACCACCCGGGCCGGGGTGGGCATGGCGCGGATGCGGTCGCGCAGCAGTTCCGCGGCCTCGCGCCACGGTCCCCCGTCCACCAGCGCGGCGACGCTGTCGCGCACCGACTCGACGTCGGGCTCCTCCAGGACCAGGCCCGCGCCGGACAGCAGCAGGCGTTCGGCGTTGAAGTGCTCGTCGCCGACCTGCGGCAGGACCAGTTGCGGCACGCCGTGGACGAGGGCGGTCATCGTCGTGCCCGCGCCGCCGTGCTGGACGAACGCCGCGCTGCCGGGCAGCACCAGGCGCAGCGCGAGGGGCGTGTCGGCCACCCGCACGGTGTCGGGCAACGGCGGCAGCGCGTCGCGGTGGGCCTTGGCCACGGCGACGACCACGTCCACGCCGAGGTCCGCCACGGCGCGGATGACGTCCGCGAGGTCGGCCCGCTCGGACAGCCCCGGCCCGGCGACCGTGCCGCCGGTGACGCACACGCGCGGCCGGCTCGGCGGTTCGCGCAGCCACGGCGGCACGACGTGGGTGCCGTTGTAGGGCAGGTAGCGCATCGGCAGACCGGGCACGGGCAGCGGCACCTGGAGCGGCGGGGGCACCGGGTCGACCACCAGGCCGCCCGCCACGCGCACGTCCGACGGCGCGATCCCGAAGCGCCGTGCCATCGGGCCGAAGACGCCCTCGTGGTCCCAGGCCAGCGTGGAGCCGTGGTCCGGTCCCCACAGGACCTGCGCGCCGGGCACGTCCAGCACCGCCGCCGCCACGGCCGCGGCCAGGTTGAACGGCTCCCACAGGACCAGGTCCGGCCGGAAGGACCGTCCGAACGCGACCAGGTCGTCCACCCAGGCGTCGGCCATCCGGACCACACCGCCGTCCGGGGTGATCGCCGGGCCGCCCGGGTCGGGGGTACCGGTGCCGGTGCTGCCGCCGACCCTGCCGATCCGGCCGGTGAACACGGCCTCGAAGTCCAGGTCCGGTCCCAGCGGCACGGCGACCAGACCGGCCTCGTCCACGACCGGCGCGAGCCCCGGCTGGGTGGCCACCAGCACCTCGTGCCCGGCGACCTGCAACGCCCACGCCACCGGCACCAGGCAGTAGAAGTGCGAACGCCAGCCCCACGTCGAGATCAGAATGCGCACCGGGCATGCTAACCCGCACCGGGTGCGTGCGGAATCCGTTGACGCGACGGGGATTCGGGCGCAGTGTTGTCCGCCGTGGCCGTCTTGCCGGAACCGCGCCCGTACCCGTTCGAGCCGTTCGCCGGCGAGCTGTCGCCGGAGCTGATCGGCATGGTGGAGACCGACCCGGTGAGCCGGGTGCTGCTGCCCGACGGGGAGCCCGCCTGGCTCGTGCTGGACTACGCCGGGTGCGTCAAGGTGCTGGCCGACCCGCGGTTCAGCCGGGTCCTGCACCCGCCGCCGCCGGACCGGCCGCCGCTGCGCGACCTCAACCAGGACGGCGCGGCCCACGCGGCGGTGCGCCGGGTGGGCAACCGCGCGTTCGGCGGTCGCCGCATGGCGCACTACCGGCCGCGGGTGCGGGCCCTGGTGGACGAACTGGTGGACGCCATGATCGCCGGACCGCGGCCGGCCGACCTGATCGGCGGCCTCGTCGCGCCCCTGCCGCTGCTGGTGATCTGCGAGGTGATCGGCGTCCCGGCCACCGACCGCGAGCGGTTCCACGGCTGGCTCGCGGGCCTGAACTCCGTGGTGGACTACAACTCCGCGGACGCCGCGAGGTCGCTGTGGGCCTACCTGGCGGAGCAGCTGGCCGCCAAGCGGGCCGAGCCCGGCGACGACCTGCTGTCGGTGTGGCTGGACGGCGACGACCACGGCCTGTCCGACGAGGAGATCATCATGCTGGCCATGGGGTTGCTGCGCGGCGGCCTGGAGGTGGGTTCGACGGCCGCGGGCGTGCGGGTCCTGTTCCAGCACCCCGAGCAGTTGGCGGAGCTGGTGCGGTCGCCGGAGAAGGTAGCCGCCGCGGTGGACGAGATCCTGCGGTACACCGCGGTCAGCAGCATGTTCCGCGTGCAGGTCGTCACCGACGACGTGACCGTCGGCGACGTCGCGATGAGCGCCGGGGACCGCGTCATGGCCGTACCCTGGGCGGCCAACCGCGACCCCCGGGTCTTCGACGACCCCAACGCGTTCGACATCGACCGCGTGGCCCGGACGGCGCACCTGGCCTTCGGCTACGGGCCGCACTTCTGCCTGGGCACCGCACTGGCCCGGATGGAGGTGGAGCTGTCCATCGCGACGCTGCTGCGCCGCCTGCCCGGGCTCGCGCCCGCGATCCCGGTCGGGGAGCTGCGGTGGCGCCACGACCGGATCAACGGGGGCATCGAGGAGTTCCCGGTGGTGTGGCGGGACGATCAGTAGCTCTCCACCGCGTTCACCCGGTCGGGCCAGTACCGCTCGCCCGGCGCGGGCTGGTAGTGCTCCCAGCGCGGCGGGTTGCCCGTCGGCACGTCACCCAGCACCGTGATGCGCTGGCCGCGACGGCGTTCGCGGTAGTCGTTGACGGCGTAGTGCTGCGTCACGCGGTTGTCCCACATGGCCACGTCGCCGGGCTGCCAGCGGAAGCGGCAGGTGAACTGCGGGCTCTCGGAGAACCGGAACAGGTACTCCAGCAGGGCGTCGCTCTCGTTGCGGGACAGCTGGGGGATGTGCGAGGTGAACAGGCGGTTGACGTAGAGGGAGCGGCGGCCGGTCTCCGGGTGCACCCGCACCACCGGGTGCTCGGCGCGGCTGGAGAACTCGGTGCCCACGCGGATGGTGTGGATCGCGGTCAGGCCGTCCACCAGGTCGCGCAGCGGGGCCGACAGCGCCTCGTACACCAGGTGCTGGTTGGTCCACATGGTGTCGCCGCCGTGCGGCGGCAGCTCGATCAGGTGCAGCACCGACGCGATCGGCGGGCTCTCGTGGAAGGTCATGTCCGTGTGCCACACGTCGACCTTCGCGCCGTCCTCCGAGTCGATGACGACGATCTCCGGGTGACCCTCCAGCCGCGGCAGGTACGGGTGCAGCTCCACCTCGCCGAAGCGCCGCCCGAAGGCGATGTGCGCCTCCGGGGTCAGGTCCCGCTGACCGCGCAGGAAGACCACCTGGTGACGCAGCAGCCGGTCGCGGATCAGGTCGAACTGCTCGTCGGTCAACGTGTTCAGGTCGATGCCGCTGATCTCCGCGCCGAGGGCGCCGGACACCAACCGGATCTCCGGGGCGGTCACACTCGTCATCGGGCCATTCTGTGGCACGCGGGGGAGTTGGTCCACGGGTTGACTGCGGTGACGGGGTTCGGGACGCTGCGCCGATGGCGCCCGAGAACGCAGGGGAGCGGTTGGACGCGCTCACCGACCTGGTCACCCCGATGGCCGTGCGCACGGCGGTCACGCTCCGCGTGCCCGACCTGATCGCCTCCGGTGTCTCGGACCTGACCGCGCTGGCGCGGAGCTGCGGCGCCGACCGGGACGCGTTGGGCCGCTTGTTGCGCCACCTGGTCCACCGCGAGGTGTTCGCGGAGGTCTCCCCGGACGTGTTCGCGTTGACCGGGTTGGGCGAACTGCTCCGCGACCGCGGCGACACCGGCTACGGCACGAGGTTCGATCTGGACGGCTTCCCGGCGCGGATGGACCTGGCCGCGTTGGGCCTTCCGCACGCCGTGCGCACCGGCGGACCGGGCTACGCGTCGGTGCACGGCCGCGACTTCTGGAGCGACCTGGACGCGATCCCGGAGTACCGCGCGCACTTCGACCGGTTGATGGCCGGCCTCCAGGCGGTGACCGCGCCGCAGGTGGCCGAGCTCTACCCGTGGTCGGAGGTGGGGCTGGTGGCCGACGTCGGCGGCGGGTCGGGCGCGCTGCTGGCCGAACTGCTGGCGGTGCACGGGCATCTGCGCGGGATGCTGGTGGACCGGGCCGAGCCGGTGGCCTCGGCGGTGGCGCGGTTCGCCGGGAACGGCCTGGCCGAACGGGCCGTGGCGGTCGAGGGCGACTTCTTCCAGCCGCTGCCGCCGGGCGCGGACGTCTACGTCGTCTCCCGCGTGCTGACCGACTGGGACGACGCCTCGGCCGCGACGATCCTGGGCCGTTGCGCCGAAGCCGCCGGCCCGGACGGACGCGTGCTCGTGGTCGAGGTGCTGCCCACCGAGCCGCACGTGCCGCACCTGTCGCCGTTCGACCTGCGGATGCTGGTGGAGGTGGGCGGCCGGGAACGGGACCGCGCGGCGCACGACGCGCTCGCCGCGTCGGTCGGGCTGGCGCCGGCGCGGTCGTTCGCGGGCTCGGATGGCTTGGCGCTCCTGGAGTTCCGGGCGGCGTTGCGCTGATCGCACCCTTGCCGGGGAATTCCACGCGGCCTACCGTCACGCTGAGCGCCGAACCTGTCGCCTGCCGAAGGGCGGACGCGCATGACCGTTTCCGACTCACCGCAGCATCGGACTCTCCTCGACGGTCTGACCCGGAGCGAGTCGGGACGGCTCCTGCGGGAGGAGTTGCGCCGCCGCTGGCCCGAGACGACCGAGGAACTGGCTTCCATGGCCAGGTTCGCCCTGGTGCCGGCCGGGAAGCTGCTGCGCCCGCTGATGGCGCTGCACGCCGCGCAGGCGGTCGGCGGCGACCCGCTGCGCGTCACCGCGGCCGTGCTCGCGCTGGAGTACGTCCACACCGCGACGCTCGTGCACGACGACATCATCGACGGCGACGCGCTGCGCCGCGGGCGGCCGTCGGTGCACGCCGCCTACGGGGTCCCGAACGCCATCGTCACGGGCGACGGCCTGATCTTCGACGCCTTCCAGTCTCTTGTGGACGAACCGTGGGCGGCCTCGCCCGCGCGCGTGGTGGCGGTGGTCGGCGAGCTGGCCGAGGCCGGCCGCGACGTGTGCCGCGGCCAGGTGCTGGAGTCGCGCCTCGTCGGCGACCCGGAGGAGGGCGCGCGCTGGTACGAGGAGATGGCGCGGCTCAAGACCGGCGCGCTGTTCCGGGCCGCCTGCCACATCGGCGCGACGCTGGGCGGCGCGGGCGCCGAAACCGGCGCGATGCTGGCCTCCTACGGCGAGCACGTCGGCATCGCCTTCCAGATCCGCGACGACCTGCTGGCCTTCGTCGCCACGCCCGAGCAGACCGGCAAGCCCGGCGACAGCGACCTGCTCAACGGACGGCCCACGCTGCCGGTGCTGCTGGCCCACGAGGCCGCCGACGAGGCCGACCGGCGCGAGCTGCGGGACGTCCTGGGCCGCCGCGCGGCCCGGGAGGGCGACGTGCGGTGGGTCCGGGACCTGGTGGCGGCGTCCGGCGCGGTGGAGCGCGCGCACCGGCGGATGGCGTCGCACGTGGAGCTGGCACTGGCCGGGCTCGCGGCGCTGTCGCCGTCCCCGCACGCGACGGCGCTGGCCGACATCGCGCGCTGGACCACGAGCCGGGCGGTGAGCGCACCGCCGGACGGCCGGGGGTGAGGGCGTTGGGCGTCGGCGCGGCGGTCCGGGCGCACGTGGAGACGTGGCGCCCCTACACGCTCTGGTACGTCGGGCTGGTCGGGCTCGGCGGCGCGGTCCTGGCCGGTGCGTCCGGGCACCCGTGGCGGCTGCTCGCGGCGTGGGCCGCGCCCACCGCGGGCTGGTTGGGCGGGCACTACCTGGGCGACTACTTCGACCGGGACCTGGACGCCATCGGGAAACCGCACCGACCGATCCCGTCGGGGCGGTTGAGCCCCGGCGTCGCCCGGGCGTGCGGCGTGCTGTGCATGCTGGTGGTGGCGGCGATCGCCGTCCTGGGCGGGTGGTCGACGCTGCTGGCCGCCGCGCTCGGGGTGTTCGGGATCGTCGCCTACAGCCGGTGGGCCAAGGCGCGCGGCATCGCGGGCAACCTGGTGCGCGGCGCGCTCGGCGCGATCGCCCTGGTGTACGGGGTGTGCGTGGCCGGGACGTGGCCGGCGGCGGGGATCGCCGCGGTGGTGGTGCTGGCGGCGGTGTTCTGGCTGCACGACACGACGTCGAACCTGGTCGGCACGCTGCGCGACGTGGACGGCGACCGCGCGGGCGGCTACGACACGCTGCCGGTGCGCCGCGGTGTGCCGTTCGCGGTGTGGACGGTCCTCGCGCTGTACCTGGCGGTGCTCGGCGCGGCGGTGGCGGGCGGGCTGCTGGCCGCGATCGGCGACCGCACGGCGTACCTGGTGACGCTGGCCGTCGTGGCCGCGCTGGGCGTGCCGGCGCTGGCGCCCCTGGTCCGGCGGCGGGCGGCCGTGCCGGTGGTCGTCGCGCTGCGGAGCCACGAAGTGCTGGTGGTCGAACGGCTCGTGCTCGCCTCGGCGACGGTCGGCCTCGGCCTGGGCGTCGGCTGGCAACTGGGGCTGGTCCTGCCGCTGGCCGCGCTGACATGGTGGACGCAGTCGGTGATGCGGAGCCGGCACGAACTGGGCGGGCACGAACCGGGCAGGCAAGAACTGCGCAGGCCCACACCGGGCACGTCCCGGCCGGCCGAGGTCGGCCCGCGCGACCTGATCCCGTTGGAGGACAAGACATGACAGTCGGGTCGCGGGTGGACGTCGCGAAGGCGGTGGAGCGCGGCGCGGAGGCGTTGCTGGCCCGGCAGCGCCCGGACGGCGCGTTCACCGACGACCCGCCCGCCTCCGTGCTGGGCACCGCGGGCACGATCACGGCGCTGCACGCCGCCGACCCGGTGGCCCACGCCGACCTGGTCTCGGCCGGCGCGGCGTGGCTGCGCGACCGGCAGCGCGGGGACGGTGGCTGGGGCGGGGTGGACGGCGCGCCCAGCGAGGTCGTGCCCACCGCCATCGCCACCGCCGCCCTGCGCGTCGTCTCCCCGGACCGCAGCGCGGCGGCCGTGACCGCCGGGCGTGCCGCGCTGGCCGCGCTGGGCGGCGTGGACGCGGTGACCGACCGCGCGGTGGCGCTGATGTGCCGCCAGTTCCTGGCGCTGGCCGGGCTGACCACCGAGGCGGGGTCACTGCGGCGGCTGCCACTGGAGGTCGTGCTGGCCGACAAGCTCCGGCGGCGGCTGATCTCGTTCCGCACGACGCCGTTCGTCGGCCTGGCGCTGGCCCAGGACGGCCTGCTGCCCACCGGGCCGGTGCGCCGGTTCACCCTGCGCCTGGCCCGTCCGGCGGCGCTGCGGCTGGTCCGCGCGGTGTACGAGCACGAGGGCCGCACCGGGGCGCTCAGCGAGGACCCGTGGCCGGCCGCCCTGGTGCTGCTCGGGCTGGCCCGCTCCGGCGAGGCGCCCGACATCGCCGCCGCCGTCGCGAGTTGGCTGCGCGCCGCGGTCCGGCCCGAGGGCGCGTGGGACGCGGTGGCCAACCTCGACCTGACCCGCACCGGCTACGCCACCACCGGCCTGGTCGCCGCCGGGTACGCCGCGGACCCCCGGCTGCGCGCGGCCCGCGACTTCCTGCACGCCGCCCGCACCACCGAGCCGTTCGCGGTCCTGGACGTCCCGGCGGGCGGCTGGAGCTTCTCCACCCGGCGCGGCTGGCCGGTGACCCTGGAGTCGGCCGAGATCCTCAGCGCGCTGGCCGGGCTGCCCGGCGCCGCCGACGACGCCCACCTGCGCGGCGGGCTGGAGTGGCTGACCGGCCGGCAGGACACGCGCGGCTCGTGGAGCCTGTGGGTGCGCGACACCAGGCTCGCCAACGACGGGCCGTGCCCGGCGATCACCAGCCAGGCCGTCCAGGCCCTGCTCGACGCGGGCCGCCCCGCCGACGACCCGGCCGTCGCCTCCGCCGCGGCGTGGCTGCTCACCGCGCAGAACCCGGACGGCACGTTCGAGAACCTGTGGTACCGCGACCACACGTCCGGGACCGCCGTGGTGGTCGGGGCGCTGGCGCGGGCCGGGCACGGCGGGCACGAGGTCGTGCGCAAGGCGGTGGACTGGCTGCTGCGCACCCGGCTGCCCGACGGCTCGTGGGGCCCGGGCGACGGGACGGAGGGCTCGGTCGAGGAGACGTCCTGGGCGGTCCAGGCGCTGCTGGCGGCGGGAACCGGCGCGGACGCGGTCGACCGGGGCGCGGCCTGGCTGGTGGACGCCGCCGGACCCGACGGCCGGTGGGAGCCCACGAGGGTGTGCAACTACATCCGCCACCACGTGCGCTACGCCAACGGCGTGGTCACGCAGGCCGTGGCGCTCAAGGCGCTGGGCGAGTACCGGGCCGCCGCCCGATGACGCTCCCGGAGGCCGTCGACGTCGTGGTGTCCGGCGCGGGCGCCGCCGGGCTGGCCGCCGCGCGGGCGCTGGGCGGCACCGGCCTGCGGGTGCTGGTGCTGGACCGCAGGCCCACCCCCGCGCCGACGGCCAAGGGCGAGATCCTCCAGCCCGGCGCGGTCCGGGTGCTGGACGACTGGGGCGCGCTGGACGACTTGAGGGCCGCCGACGCGCGCCCGGTCGACCGGTTGGCCATCCGCGACGGCGACGGCTCCGCGCTGCTGGCCGTCGAGTACGCGACCCTGCCCGGCCCGCACCGGCAGGTGCTGTGCGCGGCCTACGAGGACCTGTGCGCGGCGATCACGCGCTCGCTGCCCGACACCGTGCGGGTCGTCCGCGGCGTGCGCGTGGACGGCGTGCTGCGCGAGGGCGGGCGGGTCGCGGGCGTGGCGGTCGCCGGCGGCGGGGTCCGCGCGCGGGTGGTCGTGGCGGCCGACGGCATGTCCTCGGTGCTGCGCAGGGACGCCGGGATCACCGTCGACCGGGACGAGTACCCGCACCGGCTGCTGGCCTTCGACGTGGCCGACGCCGACGTGCCCGCCGAGGTGACGGCCTACCGCACCGCGCGCGGCCTGCGCCTGGTCTACCCGCTGCCCGGCCGCCGCTGCCGGCTCTACGCCCAGGTCACGCCGGACGAGTTCCGCTCCACCGGGACGGCCGACCTGGGCCGCTGGGTCGACGGCGTGCTCGCCGAGGTGCCCGCGCTCGCCCCGCTGGCCCCCGCGCTGAGGGCGAGCCTGCACCGCCGGCAGCTCTTCGGCGTCTCCCGGCTGCGGGCGGGACGGCTGGCCGTGCCGGGCCTCGCGCTGGTCGGCGAGGCCGCGCACGCCGTGCACCCGATGGCCGCGCAGGGCGTCAACAGCTCGCTGGCCGACGCCGAGGCGCTGGCCGGGGCGCTGGCCGGGGCGCCGGCCGGGCGGCACGCGGCGGACGAGGCGCTGGCGGCCTACGAGGCGGCCCGGCGGCCGAGCCTCGACCACATCGCGACGGTCAGCCACAACGCGGCCCGCATGATCACCGCGCTGTCCGGTGCGCCCCGGCTGCTGGGCGCCCGGATGATGCGCCGCACCGCGGCCAACCCCCGGCTGCTGCGCCGCACCGCGGGCAACCTGTCCGGTACGGACGTCCGGCCGCTGACGTTCGTCGACCGGCTCCACCAGCTGGGCGTGCTCGCCGACCGGCGCGCCCACGACCCGCACGCGGCCGACCCGAGGGGAAGCGAGGTCCGATGACCGCCGTCGACGCCGACCGGCTGCACGACCTGTCCATGAACGAGACGCCCCACCCGCCGCTGCCCGCGCTGCGGCAGGTGGTCGCCGACGGGGCGGCGCTGCTCAACCGCTACCCCGACCGGCTGGCCGGCGCGCTCACCGCCGGGCTGGCCCGGCACCTGGGCGTCGCCCCGGAGGCGGTGCTCGTCGGACCGGGGTCGGCGGGGCTGCTGCAACACCTGGTGCAGTCGTTCGGGCCGAAGCCGGAGGTCGTGCACGCGGCGCTGTCGTTCGAGGGCTACCCCCTGATCGTCGCCAACGCGGGCGCTCGGGGCGTGCCCGTGCCGATGGACGGCCACCGGCACGACCTGCGCGCGATGGCCGACGCCGTCACCGACGCGACCCGGTGCGTGCTGGTATGCAACCCCAACAACCCCACCGGCTCCGCGCTGGGCCGCGCCGAGCTGGAGGAGTTCCTCGGCCGGGTGCCCGCCGACGTGCCGGTGGTGATCGACGAGGCCTACCGGCACTTCGCCACCGACCCGGGCTTCCCCGACGCGCTGGACCTGTACCGCGACCACCCGAACGTCTGCGTGCTGCGCACGTTCTCCAAGGCCTACGGCCTGGCCGCGCTGCGCGTCGGCTACGCGGTGCTGCCCGCGGACCGGGTGATGGCCGCGCGGATGACCGGCATGGTGTTCTTCGCCAACTCCCTGGGCCAGGCCGCCGCGCTGCGCGCCCTCGACCCGGACGTCACCGAGGAGCTGGCACGGCGGTGCGCCGACGTGGCCGCGCAGCGCGCCCGGCTCCTCGCCGGGCTGCGCGACGCCGGGTACACCGCGCCCGACAGCGAGGCCAACTTCGTGTGGCTGCCGCTGGGGGAGGGCAGCGCCGCCTTCACCGCCGACGCGCGGGCCGCGGGCATCCTGGTGGCGTGCCTGGACGGGCGGGGCGTGCGGGTCACCGTCGGCACGGCCGAGGCCAACGACCGGTTCCTGGCCTTCGCGCGCTCCCGGAGGTGAGCGCCGCGCCGGGGGCCGACGCGGCGCGCGTCCCTACCAGCCCGCCTTGATGGTGGACACGATGTGCCCGCGGTCCTCCTCGGTCAGCCACCAGCCGACCGGGATGGACACCATCCGCGTGCTCACGCTGTCCAGGCCGGGCAGCAGCGCCGCGTACTCGCGCACCGTCGTGTAGACGTCGTTGCGCTCGTGCACCTGGCTGGCCATGATGCCCGCCTCCTCCAGGCGGCGCATGAACCCGTCGCGGTCGTCCACCTTGATCGTGTAGATCCAGAACGACGACTCGCGGTCGGGCGCGCGTTCGGTCAGCTCCAGGCCCGGCACGTCGGCCAGCTCGGCGTCGAAGTAGGCGGCGTTGCGCCGGTGCTTGGCCAGGTTCTCGTCCACGTGGTCCAGGTTGGCCATGCCGATGCTGGCGTTGATGTCGTTCATGTGGAACTTGAAGCCGAACTCGGGGATGTCGTTGAGGAACGAGAACCGCGCGTTGGTCTCGCGGTCGATGCCGTACCACCGCAGCAGCCGGGCCCGGCGGGCCAGCTCCTTGTCCGGCAGCACGACCAGGCCGCCGTCACCGGCGGTCAGGTGCTTGATGGCCTGGAAGCTGAACACCGAGATGTTGCCGTGGTTGCCCAGGTGCCTGCCGTCGAACGTGGCGCCCCAGGCGTGCGCGCAGTCCTCGATCACCACCGGTCGCACGCCGTGCACCTTCTCCGCCTGGTCCAGCACCTCGGCCAGCCGCCGCAGGTCCACCGGGTACCCGGCCCAGTGCACGACGATGATCGCCCTGGTCCGCGGGGTGATCTTGCGGGCCAGGTCGTCCAGGTCCATGTTGAGGTTGGCGGGGTCGACGTCCACCCAGCGCAGGCGCAGGCCGTTGGCCAGCACCGGCCAGTTGGTGGCGCTGCACGTCATCGGCGTGGTCAGCACTTCGCCGCCCTCGCCGCCCACGCCGCCGGTCACCAGGTGCAGGGCCAGGTGCAGGCCCGAGGTGGCGCTGTTGACGGTGGCGAGCTTCGGGTTGCCGATCCTGGCGGCCAGGGCGGACTCGAACTCGTCCACCTTGGGGCCCTGCCCGATGAAGCCGCTGGTCAGGACCTTCTCGACGAGGGCCGGCGCGGCACCGGACATCGCGACCTTGAACAGGGGGATCATGCGTGCTCCTTCGTCGTGCGGCCGGTTCCCGGTCAGCGCGCCCCCGATCCCGCCCCGGGTCGACCTGCCGGCACACCTCGCGCGTGGTCCCGCGGGACGTCCGGTGGGAACGCGGACAGCCGGCGTGTGCACCGACACCGCGTTGAACGCGGTCACAGTCCGGATCACACCACGCGTCCTGGTGCACGTCAATGCACGTCACTCGTCCTATCGATCCATTGTGGACAGAAGACGGCGCGGTGTGGCCGGGAGGTCCTGCGCCCACTGGTCGGTCCGGACGCGACGGTGCACCCCACCGGGGTACGCGCCTGCCGCCGTTGCGCCGAGACGGGCACGGCGGTGCCCGTCGAGCCCGCGCCCGGCATCGCTCCCACCGGTCACCCGGTCACAGCGGAGCACCGAAGCGGAGATCGCGTGGCGGTGCGACCGCCCCGCGATCCCGCGCGGGCGAACCGCGGGCACCGGACACGCCCAGGCACGCGGACACCTCCCCGCGGCGGCACGTGCCCGCGTCCGAAAGCGTGATTGTCGTTGCGCCACAGGTAACCTAGCCTCAGCGGATGGTCACCCGCCCAACGCTGCCGGCAGCCGGTCCCGCGGTGCCCGACCGGGCCGCCGGCGGCGAGCGGGAGCTGGTCATCGAGGCGAGCGGTTTGCGCAAGACCTATCGCAAGCGCGGGCGCGACGCCAAGGCCGTGGAAGCGGTGCGGGACGTGCACTTCGCCGTGCGCGCGGGGGAGATCTTCGGGTTCCTCGGGCCCAACGGCGCGGGCAAGTCGACCACGCTGCGGATGCTGGCCACCCTGCTCCGCCCGGACGGCGGCAGCGCCCGCATCGGCGGCGTGGACCTGGTGCGCTCACCCGCGCGCGTCCGCGACGTGATCGGGTTCGTCGCGCAGTCCAGCGGCACCTACGACGACGCCTCGGCGCGGCAGGAGCTGGTCACCCAGGCCCGGATGCACGGTCGGGGCAAGGCCGAGGCCGAACGGCTGGCCGCCGCGGCGATCGCGACCTTCGACCTCGAGGAGTTCGCCGACCGCCGCGTCCGCACCTACTCCGGCGGGCAGCGCCGGCGGCTGGACTTCGCGCTGGGGGTGATCCACGAGCCGTCGGTGATGTTCCTGGACGAGCCGACCGCGGGCCTGGACCCGCCCAGCCGGGCGCGCATGTGGCGCGAGGTGCGGCGGCTGCGCGACAGCGGCATGACCGTCTTCCTCACCACGCACTACCTCGACGAGGCGGACTCGCTGTGCGACCGGATCTCCATCATCGACCGGGGCCTGATCGTCGCCGAGGGGACCCCCTCGGACCTCAAGCGGGAGATCTCGGGCGACGTCGTCACGGTCGACCTGGCCCCCTCGTCGTCGGGGCGGCCCGACGACGAGGAGCTGCGCCGCGCCGCCGACGTGCTGACCCCGCAGCCGTACGTGCGCGGGGTGGAGGCGGTCGACACGGCCCTGCGCCTGTACGTGGACGGCGCGGCCACCGCCATCCCGCTGATCGCGGCCGCGCTGCTGCGCGTCGGGGTCGAGCCGAGGGCCGTCGAGGCGCGCAGGCCGAGCCTGGACGACGTGTTCCTGGCCAAGACCGGCCGCACCCTGGACGACTGAAGGGCGGTCGGCGTGAAAGTGCTCCGCGACACCTGGCTGATCTTCACCTTCGAGACCAGGATCATGGCGCGCAACCCCACCGTGGTCGCGCTGACGCTGGCCCAGCCGATCGCGTTCCTGGTGCTGTTCGCGCCGTTCCTCAAGGTGGCGATGGCGGGCCGGGGCGTGGAGAGCTACGGCGACGCCTACGCCGTGTACGTGCCGGGCCTGTTCGTGTCGATGGGCCTGCTCGGCGGGCTGTACGCGGGCTACGGCCTGCTGAGCGCCCTGCGCGCCGGCATCATCGACCGCTGCCGGGTCACCCCGATCAGCCGCACCGGCCTGCTGCTGGGCAGGGCGCTGATGCACGTGGCGCTGCTGGAGTTCCAGGCGGCGGTGATCACGATCGCCGCCCTGCCGTTCGGGTTGCGGGTGAACCTGCTGGACCTGGTGGTGTCCTACACCCTGCTGTCGCTGGTGATCCTGCTCAGCATCTCCATCTCTTACGCGATCGCACTGCTGGTACGCAACGAGAACAGCCTGGGCGTGCTGATCAACACCGTGGGCCAACCGGTGTCACTGCTCGCCGGCGTCCTCATCCCGCTGACCCTGGCACCGCTGTGGGTGCAGACCGTGGCGCTGTGGAACCCGTTCGCGTGGGCCACCGACGCCCTGCGCGCCCTGTTCACGGGCCACTTCACCGCCCCCGCGGTCTGGCAGGGCGGCCTCGTCATGCTGACCGCCTGCGGCCTGGCCGTGGGCTGGTCCATCCGCCTGTTCAACCGCGAGGTCTCGTGACCTCTGCCACCGGAGTCGACGACTTCCACGAGCCTGGCTACGGCAGCCACGCGACCTCCCATCCCGCCTCGGCGACACCGGCTTCCAGGTCCTCGAAGGTGGCGAACCAGTAGTCCGCCACGAAAGTCAGGCCGCCCTCTTCTTCCTCGTAGAAGACGGCGATCACCGAATCGCTCTCGTCCAACGTGGCGATCAGCAGTTGACCACTGTGGGGGCCCGACGTGACCCGGGCTTCTCGCCGGTCAGGTCGCAAGGCGCTGCCCTCGGCACGTGATACGGCTCGATCGCGGACTGCGTTCGCTTCCGTGGCGATGTGGGGTGCGGCAAACCCACAGGGCTGCCGAGAGATCACGCATCGAACACCTTCCCCCTGATGGCTCTTCCCCGACTTCACCGCGGCGGTGGCTCGCGTGCCGGGTGTCCCGCGTCCGGATAGCCCGATCACCCGCCTGCGGGAACCCGCCCGGGCCGCCCGGTCGGCACGAGGGCCCCAGCCGACCCACGTCCCCTCGTTCGTGATGCAAGCCTTGGTGCGCTCGTTGGTGCGCCGGTCCAGCACCACGAACCTCGACCGCACCCCGTCCCACCGGGCGAACACCGGGAACAGGGCGGACGCGTGCTCCCGGTAGACCACCACCACCTCGTTCACCACCTGGTCCGTGTTCGTCCTCAGGATCACGCCGTGCTCCAGGGCGTTCGTCCGGCGGGTGGCGATGTCGATCTCGTCGGCGCGCACCTCGGCCCTGTCACCGGGCCGCCGGACGCGGCCGGAGTGCCCGTAGCGGACCAGCGGTTCGCCGTCGCGGACCTCGTTCACGTTGAGCAGGTAGGTGTGCATGTCGGTGGCCTGCGCCATCCGCAGCCGGGTGAACCTGTTGCGCATCCGGCGCACCTGCTCCCGGTCGGCCTCGGTGACCGGCGTGAGCGACTGGATGGCGTTGAAGATCTGGGCGTCCCGCTCGGTGGGCACCGGCATGAACACCACGGTGGCGTCCTCGTACGGCTTGAGCTGGGTGTGGACCGACATCGGGGTGCGGCTGCCGTCCAGCAGGGAGGCGCTGAGGTCGTGCAGGCCCAGCTCGTTCTTCCGGTTGGCCCCGGTCGCCGGGTCGTGGAAGTTCGCCGGCTGCATCCGCTTGCGCACCCCGTCCAGGGTGCGGTCGAGCACGATCTCCCGGTCCCACGAGCGGTCGCGGCGGTGGTGGGCGTTGCGGATGCCGAACCGGCCGCCCAGGATGCTGTTGGAGTTGACCTGCCGCGCGGTCATCCGGTTCGCGGAGAACGCCGTCGCCCAGGTCTCCGCGGCCTCGGCCGCCTTCACCGCGCGCCACCACGTGTCGATCCGGTCGCGTCGGCCGTCCCAGGTGTCACCGGTGCCGCCGAGTGCCTCCAAGCCCTGCCCGAGCAGCCGCTCCTCGGTCCTGGCCAACTCCTCGCGACGGGCCTGCAACGCCAGGCGGAGCTGCTCGGCCCGCACCGGGTCGCGCCGCTCGGCCAACTCCTGCTCCAGCTTGGGGATGTCGGACTTGCCGATGTCCCTGCCGCGACCGAGCAGGGCGATGACCCGTTCCAGCTCCTCCACGGCCAGGTCGGAGGTCCACTCCTTGTACTGCTCGACCATCATCCCGGTCTTGGGGTTGTACTCCTGGTCCCCACTGGTGATCAGGGCCAGCAGCTCGTCCAGGTCCTCTTTCCTGACGTTCGTCTTCCACGTCGTCCCGATCTTCACCTGGCACCTCCGCGGCGGTTCGTCCCCACGAAGGGCCTTCGTCCCGACGGGTGCGGGCGTTACCTCCACCGGACGCCCGGACCGCCGGCGCCGCGGAACCGGGTGGTGGTCGCCCGGCCGGCCGATTGACGGCGGTCCAGACCATCGGCAGGCTTAATGGGAGCGCTCTCACGTTCGCGGTTCCGGTCGACCACGGAGGAAGCAGGCGCATGCGACGACTGCTCGCCCTCGCCTCGGCGGTGCTCACCGCCGTCGGGCTGCTCACCACCCCGGCCGCGGCGGTCGCGACCAAGAAGGGCGTGAGCGCCAACAACCACCCGGGCGTGACCGCCGCGCTGGCCGACGTGCGGGCCGGCTGGTACTACACTTGGGCCTCCGACACGCAGGGCGTCACCACCCCCGCCGGCGTCGAGTTCGTGCCGATGATCTGGGGCGCCGGCGCGGTGAACGACACCGAGTTGAACCGGGCCAGGTCGCTCGGCTCGACCCTGCTCGGGTTCAACGAGCCGGACATGGCCGGGCAGGCGAACCTGACCGTCGAGCAGGCGTTGTCGCTGTGGCCGCGGCTGCAGGCCACCGGGATGCGGCTCGGCGCGCCCGCCGTCGCGTTCGGCGGCGACCGGGCGGGCGGTTGGCTGGACCGGTTCCTGAGCGGCGCCGCCGCCCGCGGGTACCGGGTCGACTTCATCCCGCTGCACTGGTACGGCAGCGACTTCTCGACCGCCGCCACCGGGCATCTGCAGGGCTACGTGCAGGCGGTGCACGACCGCTACCGCAAGCCGATCTGGGTCACCGAGTACGGCCTGATCGACTTCACCGGCTCGCAACCGCGGTACCCGGACCAGGCGCAGCAGTCCGACTTCGCCCGGCGCTCCGGCGCGATGCTGAACGGCCTGTCGTTCGTGGAGCGGTTCGCGTGGTTCTCGCTCTCCACCCGCACCACCCCCACCGGCCTCTACGACGGGACCACGCCCAACGCCACCGGCGTGGCCTACCGATCCGTCCCCTGAACCCTTGCCCGGAGGAGCGATGCGCAGGGTCCTGGCCGTCGCGTTCGCGCTGGTCGCCGCGTTCGCCGTGGTCGCACCGGTGTCCGCCGCCGCCGACCACACGGTCACCTTCGTCAACCGGTCCGGTCGCGCGGTGTGGATCGGCAGCACGGTGAACGCCGACGGCTCGCGTGCCCTGACCGGCCTGCCCGCGTTGCAGAACGGTCAGTCGGCGACCGTCACCATCCCGGAGTCGGTCACGCCGAACCACTGGCGCGGCAAGTTCTTCGCCCGCCAGGACTGCACCGGCACGCCCGGCAGCACGTTCCACTGCCGCGTCGGCGACTGCGGCCCGCTGGCGGACCGCTGCACCACCGGCGAGCAGCCGGCGAGCCTGGCGGAGTTCAACTTCGACCGCGGCGACTGGCTCGCGCCCTGGTACGACGTCAGCTACGTCAACGCGTTCTCGCTGCCGATCACCATCGAGGCCCGTGACGGCGTGACCCCGCCGGGCTCCACCGAGTGCACCGCGGTCGGCTGCCCGGAGGACCTGCTGCCGTACTGCCCGGCGGAGAACCTGACCCGGTGGGCCGACGGCAGGCCGATGCTGTGCACCAACCCGAACCGCGACGCCCGGACCGCCTACAGCGACGCCCTGTCGTCGCGCTGCCCGAAGGCGTACGCGTGGTCGCGCCACGACACCGAGCCGGGCAACCAGGTCGTCCGCCAGTGCCGCCAGTGCACCGGCTTCACGGTGACCTTCCACCCGGTCGCCTGAGCTCGGACCGGGGAGATCACGGGAAGCACCGTCGAGCCGGTGCCCGGCGGATGCGACGTGGGTGCGGTAGGCTGGCGGAGTCGAGGGTTTTCCGAGCGCATCGATTCAGCGGTGTGTCACCTTTATGGCATGTCGGTCGTGCGCGAATTCCGGAGGTCCTCGCCGTAAGGCGAGGTACGGCGATCTCTCCTCGTCCAGCAGCGTGGCCAGGAGGAACCAGGCCGTCACCGCGGTGGTCACCAGTGGTCGCGGTGTGGTTCTGATGCGTCGTACCTCGTCGCGCCGAGGTCTTTCCCTTGTCGGCGCGGCCGAAGAGCGGTCAACCATTCGTGGGACAACTCTCGCCCGCACGGCTCGCGTTTCGTCGTGCCCGCTGATGCGGTGATCCTCGGACCCACGGTGCGGTGAAAATCCGTGCCCCGGGTTTCCCCTTTGGGCGGTTTCTGGTTGCGTGGACCGCGTCGTCCTCCCGGAGGTGTCGTGCGCCGGTCCGCAGCCAAGGTCGCGCTGGCGGTGCTGTTCGCCTCCGCGGTGGTCGGGGTCGCGCCCCCCGCGGTCCACCCGGTGTCGGCGGGTTTGGCGCCGACACCCCCGATGGGGTGGAACACGTGGAACCGGTTCGGTTGCGACATAGGGGAGCGGATGGTCCGCGAGACCGCGGACGCGATGGTCGAGTCCGGCATGCGCGACGCCGGCTACACCTACCTCAACCTGGACGACTGCTGGATGGCGCGCGACCGGGACGAGCAGGGCAGGCTGGTGCCGGACCCGGTGAAGTTCCCCCGCGGGCTCGCGCCGGTGGCCGACTACGTGCACGAGCGCGGGTTGAAGTTCGGCGTGTACGCCGACGCGGGGTCGAAGACGTGCGCCGGTTATCCCGGCAGCCTGGGGCACGAGCAGGTCGACGCGCGCGGGTTCGCCGAGTGGGGCGTCGACTTCCTCAAGTACGACAACTGCAACAACGACGGCAGCCCCGCGGCCGAGCGGTACGCGAAGATGGGGCGCGCGTTGCGCGAGTCGGGCAGGCAGGTCGTGTTCGGCATCTGCGAGTGGGGGCACGAGCGCCCGTGGGAGGGCTGGGGCCGCAAGGCGGGCGGGCACCTATGGCGCACGGCCCGCGACATCACCGACTCCTGGGCCGGTTGGACGGCCCTGCTGGACCTCCAGGTGGGGTTGGAGCAGCACTCCGGGCCGAACGGCTGGAACGACCCGGACATGCTGGAGGTCGGCAACGGCGGCATGGCCGAGCACGAGGACCGGGCGCACTTCACGATGTGGGCCCTGCTGAACGCGCCGCTGATCGCGGGCAACGACCTGCGGGTGATGAGCCCCGGGACCAAGGCCATCCTGCTGGACCGCGACCTCATCGCCGTCGACCAGGACTGGGGCGGGAAGCAGGGGTACCGGCTGCGCGACGACGGCGAGCAGGAGGTGTGGACGAAGCCGATGTCGGACGGGTCGGCCGTGGTGGTGCTGTTCAACCGGGGGCTTTCGGACCGCGAGATGGGCATCACCGTCGACGCCGTCGGTCTGCCGTCCGCGGCGGAGTACCGGGTGTTCGACCTGTGGACCAAGCAGCCGAGCACGACCACCGACGAGTTGCGCGCCCGCGTGCCGGCGCACTCCGTCGTGGCCTACCGCGTCTGGCTGACGTGAGCGGATAGTCCCTGGAATTACCGGGAAATCACCCGCAAGAGTGCCGTCGGGTTCGTCGTGTGGGAGGCCCTGCGATTCCCCGGTAGCGTCGTCCTCGATTCGCCCCCGGACGAGGAAAATGATCAAAAATGACCTTCGGAATTGCGAGGAAACTGCTCACCCTGGCTGCCTCGATCGCGCTCTGCGGTTCCCTGATCGGCTTCGCGGGCACCGCGTCGGCCCAGAGCGGCGTCACGATCCGCAATGGCGGCAACGCCCGTTGCCTGGACGCCGACCTGGGCACCATCGGCACCGACGGGACGAAGGTGCAGCTCTGGGAATGCCACGGCGACGACAACCAGTTGTGGACCTTCGAGCCCCACGGCTTGATCCGCAACAACCAGAGCGGGCGGTGCCTGGACGCCGAGCTGGCCGGCACCCCGCACAACGGCACGAAGGTCCAGTTGTGGACCTGCCACGGCGACGAGAACCAGGTCTGGGATTACGACGCCGATCGCCAGGTGCTGGTCAACTACTTGAGCGGGCGCTGCCTGCAGGCCGATCCGGGCACGGCCAACGGCACCGGCGTCAGCCTCCGGGACTGCCAGGACCGGGCCGACCAGCGGTGGTCCTTCCAGGCGCCCTGAGGGGCCCGGGTGGGCACCGGCGAGGAACCCGCGCGGGCGCGTCCAGGACCCGCGCGGGTCAGTCGGCCGGTGGCCGCGGCGGCACGTGGCGCTGCCCGTGCTCGCCGACCAGGCCGTGGCGGGTGAGTTCCCAGTGGTGGCGCTTGCCGGGGCGCAGCAGTTGGACCAGCGCTTTGTAGGCGGCGGCGCTCATCAGCGCCCAGTACAGCGGGACGGTGAGCATGGTCGGCACGGCGCGGTGGAGGTCGCGTTGCATGCAGCCGGCCATGACCTGGTAGAGCACGGCGAGGTTGCCCGCGAGCATGGCGGCCGTGCCCGCGTAGAGCGCCGCCGGCGTGAACAGCGGTTCGATCGGTTCGGGACCGGCGACGAGGTACGCGCACGTCAGCGCCCAGAACAGCGGGTTGACCAGCGTGGTGACGGTGGTGAAGCCGAACGTGAGCTGGAAGGCGGCGAAACCCCGGGGACCCAGGTCCCGGAGCAGCCGCCAGGGGTTGCGCATGTGCACCAGCCAGGTCTGGAGGTAGCCCTTGATCCAGCGGCTGCGCTGGCGCACCCAGTTGCCCAGTTCGCTGTTGGCCTCCTCGTGGGTGACCGAGTCGAAGATCCGCACCTCCCAGCCCCGGCGGGCGATGCGCACGCCCAGGTCCGCGTCCTCGGTGACGTTGTGGGGGTCCCACCCGCCGAGCGCGCGCAGGGCGTCGACCCGGAAGTGGTTGGACGTGCCGCCCAGCGGGATGGGCAGCCGGAAGCGGTCGAGCCCGCGCAGCGCCAGGGCGAAGGTCACGGCGTACTCGGCGGCGAAGTGGCGGGTCAGCCAGTTCGTCCAGGGGTTCCAGTAGGCCAGCTCGGCCTGCACGCACACCACCCGGTCTGGTTGGGCGTCGAGCGCCGCGGCCGCCTTGCGCAGCTGGTCGGCCTCGGGTTGGTCCTCCGCGTCGTAGATGACGCACAGCTCGCCGGTGGCGCGGGCCAGGCCGGCGTTGCACGCGTTCGGCTTGGTGCGCGGTCCGCCCTCGGGCACGAGCACCACCTCGAACTCCGGCGGCAGCTCGATGCGGTCCAGCGCCGCACGGGTGACCTCGTCGTCCTGCTCGACGAGCAGCAGCACCTGGAGCCGCTCCGCGGGGTAGTCGAGCCGGTGGACGGTCTCGACCAGCTTCGGCAGCATCACCGCCTCGCGGTGCACGGGCAGGAGCACCGTGTACGGCGGCAGGTCCTGGTCGGCGGTCCGGTCGTCGTCCCGCGCCCTGATGATGCGCGCGCCGGGGCCCGCGATCACCAGCAGGCACCGGAAGGAGATCAGCGCCACGTAGCCGGCCGTGACACCGGCGACCGCCGCCCGCACCCACCACAGGGGACTCGGTGCGGCGGTGGTCACGAGACCCGCCACGATCGCGCCCGCCAGGGCGGCGGTCGTCGCCACCACAGCGACCTGCTGCCCGCGGCTGAGCAGCCTGCGCGCGCTGAACCGCTCGGGGAGGGCCGGGTGGTGCGGGGAGGCGGTCGTCATGCGCTGCGCCGGGTCGGGCGCGGGACCCGGAGCGGAATCGGGCGCGGGACCTGGTCCGGGCGGTTCACGACGACCTCCTCGCCGGGGCGGGTGACCGCGACCCGGTCCGTGGTCGCGGCCGGAAGACGACCTTGCGGTACAGGACGTAGTTGCACACCAGGGCGAGCGCCAGACCCGCCAGCTTGGGGACCGTGACCGCGGTCAGGGTGGTCGGACCGGTGACCAGGTCGCCGGTCGTGGCGATGACGAGTGGCTGGACGAGCCACGGCCCCGGCGCGGTGCAGAGCACGAACAGCGGGACCTGCACGCGCAGCGCCCCCGACCCGGCGCGGAAGGTGAACGACCTGTTGAGCACGAAGCTCACCGCCATGCCCGCCGAGGTGGAGACGAGGTTCGCCGCGAACGCCGGGGTGCCGGCCAGCACGAGCCCGGTGTACCCGACCACGTCCACGAGGGTGTTCACGACGCCGACCGCCCCGAAGCGCAGGCTCGTGCCGGTGCCCGGCCTCACCGGTTCGACACCCGGTCTCCCGGCTGCGCGGACCGGTCGGGCGCGGCCTGCGCCGGGACCCGCGGTTCGCCGGCCGTGCGCACGGACGAGACGGTGTAGAGCGGTCGCCCCTGCGCCTCGGTGTAGGTGCGGCCGATGTAGCTGCCCAGCACCCCCTGCATGGTGATCTGGACACCGCTGAGGAAGAACAGCGCGATGGAGGTGAAGGCCCACCCGGGCACCGCCGTCTCCGGCGCCAGGACCTTCACCCCGACCGCGTACACGATCCCCAGGAAGCTCAACAGGGAGATCCCGTAACCGAGCCTGCTGATCATCTTCAGGGGGGCGGCGGAGAAGCCGAGGATGCCGTCGGCCGCCAACCGCACCATCTTGCCCAGGGAGTAGCCCGTGGTGCCGGCGTGCCGCTCGTCCCGGTCGAACAGCACCCCGGTCTGGCGGAAGCCGATGTAGCTGACCAGGCCGCGGAGGAACCGGTCGCGCTCGCGGAACCGGCGCAGCTCCTCGACCACCTTGCGGTCCAGCAGCCTGAAGTCGCCGGTGTCGGGCGGGATGTCGACCGAGGCGATCCTGCGCAGGAGCCAGTAGAACGCGCTCGCGGTGAGCTTCTTGAACGGCGAGTCCCGGCGCGAGCGCCGTTGGGCGTACACGACCTCGTAGCCCTGCCGCCACTTCGCGATCAGGTCCAGGCTCACCCGCGGCGGGTCCTGCAGGTCGCTGTCCATGACGATCACGGCGTCGGCGTCGGCGAGGTCCAGGCCCGCCGTGACCGCCGCCTGGTGGCCGAAGTTGCGCGCCAGCTCGATCACGGTGACCCGGTCGTCGGCGTCGGCCAGCGCCTGCAACCGGCTCGCGGAGTCGTCCTCGCTGCCGTCGTCGACGTAGATGAACGTGAAGCGGTAGCGGTCGGCGAGGTCCCGCGTGACCCGGCACACCGTGGCGTGCAGCAGCTCGACGTTCTCCGCCTCGTTGTACACCGGGAAGACGTACGCGATGGAGCGCCGCTCGTCCCGTTGCCCGCCTCGGCTCACGGTGCCACCGACCCTTCCTTACTCGGGAACCGCCCGTGGGGTGGGCTGATCCGGCGCGGGGAGGTCCACGCGCCGGTAGAAGACGTGGTGGTCGTCGGCGTAGGCCGGTTTGTACGGGAAGTGCATCAGAGGGCTGTCGTGCAGGCGCCGCCACACCTCGTCCTCGCCGCCGGGGGTGCGCCGCATGTGGATCCAGCGGACCCCTCGTCCGACGGGGTCGCCGAGGGCCTCCTCCCACTGGCGGAAGCTGCCCTCGTAGACGATCAGCGCCGTGGGCACCCGGGAGTCGAAGCCGACGGTCTCGTTGCTCCACGACTGCATCAGCACCCGGCCGCCGTCGTAGTGCTCGCGCAACCAGGTGGCGGCCTGTGCGTTGGCGCGCTCCGCGGCGCTCGCGCGGAAGACCTCCGCTTCCCGCGCCGTGACCGGTGCGGAGAGGAAGAGCTGGCCGCAGCCCACCAGCACCACCACCGCGGGCAGGAGCCGGAACGGCGCTCGACCCGGCGCCGCGACGAGGTAGGCGGTGAACACCGCCGCAGGCAGCACCATGACGAGCGCGAACCGGACGTTGTAGAGGTCACCGCCGATCTCGGGGACGTGCAGCGGGCGTTGGCCGGAGTACAGCGCGCAGACGAAGAACGGCAGGAACACCAGCAGGGGCAGCGGCGCCAGGGCCGCGTCCCGCAGCCTGGTCCGCCACGCGAAGCACCCCAGCCCGACCACGCCCGACACCGCCACGACCGGCCCGAGGACGTGGACCGCGGCGTACCCGTAGGTCCGCAGCGACGTGCTCCAGTCGCCGACCGCGCGCTCCGCCTCGCCGACCCACAGCGCGGGCTTGGCGAACTCGCCCCGCACGAACTGCAGCGGGTCGCCGAAGATGGCGGCGTTCCACATCGCCCAGCCGACGGCGCCGCTGACCGCCAGGCAGCCGAAGAAGACCAGGTCGGCCCGCACGAGGACCAGGGGGTCCGGCGTGCCCCTCGACCGCTGCCACGAGCGCACCGCGACGACGACCGCCACCGCCGCCAGGAACACCCAGCCCTCGTAGCGCACCAACGTCGAGCAGAACACGGCGAGGGCGGTCGCCAGCAGGTGCCGGTAGTCGCCCTGCCGGCACCAGCGCAGCAGGTGCCAGGTCGCCGCGGCCAGGCACGCCAACAGCAGCGCCTCGGTCATCGGCGTGCTCTGCAGGTACAGGACGTTGGGGTTCGCGCAGAACACCAGCACCGCCACCACCGCGCCCGCGCGACGCCCGGTCAGCGCCAGCGCGATCCGGTACAGCCACCCCGCCGCGGCCACGTAGGCGCCCATGGACACCGCGCTCGGCAGCACGCCCGCGTGGGACCAGGACTCGGTCACGACCAGCGGCAGGGTCAGCACGTGCGGCAGCGGCAGCCAGACCCCGCCGAGCTGCGCGGCCCCGGGCGTCGAGGCGTCGAGGACCCGGCGGCTGATCAGCAGGTGCGACACCGCGTCCGGGTACGCCAGCGTCGTCCCGCTCGCGGCCACCGCGGCGCAGGCCCCGACCGACAGCACCACCGCCGCCGCCAGCACCGCCCACAACAGCGGGTCGCGTGGCGGGACGGCACCGCGGACCAGGCTCTTCCGGACGCCCGGCACGCTCACCGCCGACCCACCGCCGTCCCGCCCGGGCAGGTCCCGGACCAGGATCCTCGCGTCACGTCGGCGCAGCTCGTCCAGCAGGTCCCCGCGCGAACCGGCGGCCCGCGCGGTCAGGTCTAGGTCGGTGAGCGTCCGCCGGTCGACGAGGTGGTGGGCCGGGTCCTGCCGGAGCCGGCCGGTGCGCGACGCGACCGGCAGCACGACCGCCCGCAGCCAGGACCTCCCGCGACGCGTGTCGAGGTGGTCGCGCCAGTACGCGACCACGAGGTCGGCCCGTTCCGCCCGCGCCGTCGCCAGCATGGGTGGCAGTTGCGCCGCCGGGATGCGGCCGTCGGTCAGGAAGATCCGCCGGTGGTCGGTCTCCGCCAGGGCCACCGCCAACCCCGTGCGCGGCGACTCGTGCCCGCCCTCGCCGGTCCCGCGGCGGACCGCCCGCACCCGGTCCGGGTAGCGGTCCGCCAACCCGGCGGCGACGTCGCCGGCGGCGGGAGGGCTGTCGTCCGCGAGCACGAGCAGCACGCAGTGCCGTTCACCGACCCGGTCCAACGTGGACAGCAGGTCGTCCACCGCGACCGCCAGGTCGCCCTGGTCCCGCCGCACGGACACGACCACGGTGACGCCCTCGGCGGCGCGCGGCGCGGGAGGACCGGGGCGGGGCATCTGGGCAAGTCACCTCTCGTGGGGAAGACCGACTCGTCGCGGTACGGCGGACGCGACCGGGTCGCGACCACCCGACGGCCCCCTTCCGCGACCGATCATGGGTGCGGTGCCCCACTGCCGCAAACGGAACCGACGGGCTGGGCACCTCTTGCACCCGTGCAGGTGACGAACGTGTGCTGAAGTGTGAGACGCGCGAGGACGCGCTGGGCAGGGCGCCGGCCGACCCGACCCGCTCCGACGTGTCCGACCACTGTCCTGCCTGCGCGGCCGCGGCCTGGTCGCGGCGACCTACGAGGGTCGCCAGGTCCGCTACGCGCCGGCCGACGCCCACCTCCGCTCCGACGGCGGCCGGGAACGGCTGCGGGGACGGCTGTGGGGACGGCTGCGCGGACGCCTGCCGCGCACCCGGGACCGGTGGACCGCCGAGGCCGGAACCGCGACGGCGCGCGGTGCTGACCCGCCGGGTGCGGCTGCTGGTCGCCGCGACGATCACCTACAACGTGGTCGAGGCGATCGTGGCGATCACCGCCGGGGCGATCGCCTCCTCCGCCGCCCTGATCGGCTTCGGCCTGGACCGGTCATCGAGGTCGCCTCGGCCGCCGCGGTGGCCTGGCAGTTCTCCGGCGGGGACCCGCGGTCCCGCGAGCGGGCGGCGTTGGAGGTCATCGCGGTGTCGTTCCTCGCGCTGGCCGGCTACGTCACCGTCGAGTCCGTGCGCGCCCTGCTCGGCACCGCCGACGCCGACCACTCCACCGCCGGCATCGCCCTGGCGGCCGTGTCCCTGGTCGTCATGCCGTTCCTGTCGGCCGCGCAGCGCCGCGCCGGGCGCGAACCGGGCTCGGCCGCCGCCCTCGTGATCGCCGCCGTCGCGGTCGGGGAGGGCCGCGAGGCCCGGCGCGGCGAACACTGCTGCCGACCGCCGCCGGAACCCGGGCACGTCCCCGTCCCGATGTGATGGGTGTCCTCTTCGGACAGAGGCGCCCTACCGGTCCTCCGCCCGGTTCCGGAGGACCGCGTGCGTGCTCAGCAGCACCCGGTAGGCCAGCAGCAGGATGATGTGCAGCAGGTACAGCCACAGGCCCAGGGCGCCCACCGCGCCCACCGGCGTCAGACCGGCGAACGGGAACGCCCAGTCCACCGGGATGGCCAGGAACAGCAGGAAGCCGTGCAGGAACCCGGTCAGCACCGCGCCGGCGCCGAAGCCGCCGGCGACGGCCAGCCCGCGCGGCAGCAGGTTCGGGCCGGTGGTGAGGAACACCAGGCACAGCGCCACCGACAGGGCGATCCAGTCCACGTGGAACGACACCACGACGCCCCACACCGCCGACCAGCCGCCCGCCCGGTAGTCCGGCGCGACCGACGGTGCGAGCGCGAGCGGCGCGGCGACCAGCAGGGGCGCGGCCAGCAGCACCGGGACGAAGCCGATCCGGCCCAGCCACCCGGTCTTCGCGCCGGACGGCTCGCCCGCGATCTGCAGCAGGCCGCGCCGCAGCCCTTCGCCGTACAGGCTGGCGGGCAGCAGGGTGGACAGCAGCACGGGCCAGGACGCGCCCAGCGCGGCGTCGGCCAGCGTCCGCAGCGCCGGTCCCGGCCGCTGCGCGTCGGGCAGCGCCTCACCCAGCAGCCGTGCCCCCTCGGTGATCAGGTCGGGTCCGAACAGGACGGCGGCACCGCGCAACGCCAGCAGCAGCACGGGCACCACCGCCAGCGCCGCGAAGAAGCTGATCCCGGCCGCCCACAGCGCCAGGTCGCGTCCGCGCAGGGCCATGAGGGCGTGCCGCAGCACGGCACGGACCGTTCGCATGGTGCCGTGTACCCCGCGGCCGGCACGCGCACACCGACCGCCCTACGGTGGTGCGGTGGACGAGGTGCGGGGTTGGTCGCAGCTGCACGAGCACGACGTGTCCGGCAACCGGGTCGCCGTGGGGTGGATCAAGCTCGTCCACGTGCTGGCCCGCGGCCTGCTGCCGGTGCCGCCGGACGTCCTGTCGGCGGCGGGGGTGGTGGTGGCCGCGGGCGCGGTCGGGGTGGCGGCGGCGGGCGGGCGGTGGGCCCTGCTCGCGTGCGCGCTGGTGGTGGTGTCGGGACTGCTCGACGGCGTGGACGGGGCGGTGGCGCTGCGCACGGGCCGCGCCCGCCCGCTGGGGGCGGTGGTGGACGCGGTGGCCGACCGGCTCTCCGACGCGTGCCTGGTGCTGCTGCTGGTCGTGCTGGGCGGCCCGGGGTGGCTCGCGGTGGCGGTGGGCTGCTCGCTGTTCCTGCACGAGTACGCCCGTGCCCGGGCGCAGGGCGCGGGCATGACCGGCGCCGGGGCGATCACGGTGGCCGAACGCCCCACGCGCGTGGTGATCGCGGCGGTGGCGTGCCTGGGCGCGGGGCTGTGGCCCGGCGGCACGCCGTGGACGGGCTGGTCGTGGGGTGCGGTGTGCCTGGTGCTGTGGGCGGTCCTCGCGGTGGTCGGCGGGGCGCACCTGGCGGTCGCGCTGCGCCGGGAGCTGCGCGACCGCGTCACGCCGGGCCGATGAGGTCCGCGGTGATCCTGGCGGACATGGCCACCAGCGGCAGCCCGCCGCCGGGGTGGGCGGAGCCGCCGACCAGGTAGAGGCCGGGCACGGGGCTGCGGTTGGCCGGGCGCAGCAACGCGGCCCGCGCGCCGTTGGACGACGAGCCGTACAGGGCGCCGCCGACCGAACCGGTGTCGCGCTCCCAGTCGGCGGGCGTGCGGACCTCGCGCCACAGCAGGCGGTCGCGCACGTCGTGGCCCCGTTCGGCGAGCACGTCCAGCACGTGGTCGGCGTACCGCTCGGCGACCCCGGGCGCGGTCCAGTCGACCTGGCCCTGGCGCGGGGCGTTGACCAGCACGAACCACGCTTCGTGGCCGTCGGGCGCGACGGCCGGGTCGTCCGGGGCGCACACGTAGACCGTCGGGTCGACCACCGGACGCGGGCGCGGGCCGAACAGCGCGTCGAACTCGGCGTCGTAGTCGGCGGGGAACAGCACGCGGTGGTGGTACGGCGCCGGTGAGCGCCCGCGCAGCGCCAGGAGCAGCACGAACCCGGACAGGGACGGCACCGCGCGGGCCAGGGCCCGACGCGGCCCGCGCGCCCGCCGGTCGGTGAGCAGGTGGCCGTACAGGTGTCGCGCGTCCGCGTCGGACACCACGACGTCGGCGGGCACCACCGCCCCGCCCGCCACGGTGACCCCGCCGCCCGCCGCGCGCACCGCCGTGACGCGGGCCCCGAACTCGAAGCGCACGCCGAGCTTGCCGCAGTGCGCGAACAGGGCGTCACCGAGGCGTCGCAGGCCGCCGCGCACGTACCAGCCGCCGTAGCGCTGCTCCACGTAGGGCACGACGGTCATCAGGCCGGGCAGGCGGCGCGGGTCCGAGCCGCTGTAGGTGGCGTAGCGGTCGAGCAGCATCCGGGCGCGCGGGTCGGACAGCCGCCGACCCACCCCGCGCAGGGTCCGCCACGGCGCGAGCGCCCACAGGTCCCGCACGCTCGCCGACCTCCGCACCAGGTCGCCCACCCCGTTCAGCGGGCGCTGGAGCACCGGGTCCCCGACGAGGTCCCACAACCGGGCCGCGTCCGCCATCAGCCCGGCCCACTCCCGCCCTGCGCCGCCGCCGAACGCCGCCTCCAGCGCGCCGGGCACGGCGGCCGGGTCGTGCGGCACGTCCACTTCGGACCCGTCGGCGAACCGGTAGTGGCACGTGGGGTCGACCGGCACGACCTCCACCGCCGCGTCGAGGTCCCCACCGGTCTCGGCGAACAGGTCGCGGTAGACCTGCGGCAACGTCAGCAGCGACGGCCCGGTGTCGAACGCGAACCCGTCGCGGCGCAGCTCGCCGAGCTTGCCGCCGTGCGTCCCGGACTGCTCCAGCACCGTCACCTCGTGCCCGCCTGCGGCCAGGCGCGCGGCGGCGGCCAGCCCGCCCATGCCCGCGCCGATCACGACGACCCGTGCCATCAGCGGCTCCTGTGCAGCGGTCGGTTCTTCCACGTCAACGTCCCCGCGCGCCGGGCGCGCCAGGAACGGGCGAGCAGGCGCAGCAGCACCCCGATCGACACGGGGTGCGCCAGCGCGTCCGGCCACGCCCGTCCGCCGGTCCGGCGGGCCGTCACCACGCGCCCGGCGACCGCGGCCGCGTACCCGAGCAACCCGACCCGCGACCCGGCCAGCGCGGCCACCGGCGGCAGCACGAACGCCCACCCCAGCAGGGCGGCGAGCAGCACCGCGTTCACCGGGCCGCCGGTGGCCGCCCACAGCGACTTCTCGTAGCCCGCCGCGACCTCGGCCCACCCCTCGTACATGCGGCACCGCGCCACGCCCGACCCGTCGGCCACCGCGCCCCGACCCCCGGACCGCTTCACCGCCCGCATGAGCGCGATGTCGTCCAGCACGGCGTCCGCCACCGCCTCGAACCCGCCGCAGCGGCGCAGGGCACCCGCGTCGATGACGAAGAACTGGCCGTTGGCCGCGCTCAACGACTCGCGCGACGACCGCTCGGCCCACCGCAGCGGCAGGAAGACCAGCCAGGACCACTGCAACAGCGGCTGCACCAGGCGCGTCGGCGCGTCATCGGCCAGTTGGCGCGGGAACGGCGACACCGCGTCGAGCCGCGCCGACCGCAGCAGGTCCACGGCGGCCGCCACCGCGTGCGGCTCCAGCACCACGTCCGCGTCGACGCACACGAGGACCCGGCCGCGCGCCTCGGCGGCCAGCCGCGCGCACGCGCCGGGCTTGCCGGGCAGGCCGTCCGGGGGAGGGGAGCCGGTGAGCAGCCGCACCCTGGGGTCACCGGCGACGACGGCGCGCACCACGTCGGCGGTGCCGTCGGTGGACCCGTCGTCGCAGACCAGCACCTCCAGGTCGGGCACGCCCCGCTGCGCCAGCAGCGACCGCAGCGTGGGCGTGATGCGGTCCGCCTCGTCCCGGGCGGGCACCAGCACCGACACCGGTTCCGCGCACGGCGGCGGGTCGGCGGTCGGCGCGCGCACCAGCCGCGCGTTGACCAGGGCGTGCGCGGTGCCCAGCGCGGCGATCGCCGACCCGCTCGCGACCAGGGCACTCAGCGCGCGCCTCACCGGTGCGCCCGCCACAGCGCGACCGCGAACGGCACCGCGACCAGGCCCATCAGCAGCCCGCCCACCAGCGACGAGCCGGGTCGGCCGAAGAACGCCGCGTGCGCCCACACCGACGAGCCGTAGGTCCACAGGTACAGCGCGGGCGCGGGGCCGTGCCGCAGGTCCACCCCGCCGGTGCCCTCGCCGACCAGCACGTGCAGCGCGCCGGTGATCAGCGCGGCGACCAGCAACCACCCCGCGAAGTTCGTCAGCGGGACACCCGCGACGCCGGGCAGCGCGGGCACCGGGTCCGCCCACGTCCAGTGGCCCGCGTCGACCATCTGCGGGTCGAGGAACACGTCCCAGGACGCGAGCGCCCACGTCGCGACCGCCACCACCGACCAGCGGCCGCCGGGCAGCCGGTCGCCCAGCGCCCGCCCCACCAGCAGCGCCGGCCAGGCCATCATCACCCACGCCATCGGTACCACCACCGGGACGCCCGCGAGCTGCGCGCCCAGCGTCCCGGTGTAGGCGTACTCGCCGAAGGGGAAGCCGGTGTGCACGCCCACCGCCTCGGCCGCGAGCCCGCCGCCACCGGCCACCAGCACCAGCAGCCCGGCGGCGCGGACCCCGAACCGGGAGGCCGCGTCGAGCACCGACGCCGCGCAGAACAGCACGACCGAGAGCACCGTGGTCGGGAACCGGTCGGCCGGCTCGGTCACCGAGTAGACGATCTGGGCGAGCACCACGCCCACCGCGAACGACCAGGCCGCGACCGGGGCCGCGCGCACGGGGAGGCGGTGGGCCACACGCGTCGACATGTCCAGGAACCTAGTGGCCGTCACCCGATGGGGCTTGATGAGCGGGGCGATCGCTCATCATGCGTGCCCGATCCGGCGGTGTGAGGATCGGCGGCATGAGCGAGTTCCCCGGCCTGCCCCTGCTGCTGCTCACCGGCCGGGAGGCCCCGCCGTCGGGCCGCGACCGCCGGGCGCACCTGCTGCCCGCGCGTCCCGGGCGCGCCCGACCCGATCGCGGGCGGGAGCCGCGCGTCGCCGTCGTCGGCGGGGGCATCGCCGGGGTGGCCGCGGCGGTCGCGCTGGCCGAGCGCGGCGTGCGGGTGGTGCTGCACGAGCGGCACGACCAGCTGGGCGGCCGGGTGCGCGGGTGGACCACCCCGACGGGCGAGACGATGACGCGCGGGTTCCACGCCTTCTTCCGGCAGTACTACAACCTGCGCGCCCTGCTGCGCCGCGCGGACCCCGACCTGACCCGGATGCGGCCGGTGGCCGACTACCCGCTGCTGCACGCCAACGGCACCCGGGAGAGCTTCGCGAAGCTGCCGCTGACCCCGCCCTGGAACGTGGCCGGGTTCGTGCTGCGCAGCGACACGTTCAGACTGCGCGACCTGGCCAGGATGGACACCCGCGCGGCCACCGCCCTGTTCGACGTGTCGCTGCCGCGCACCTACGCCGAGCTGGACGACGTGGACGCCGACGGGTTGCTGCGCGACATCCGCTTCCCGGACGCGGCCAGGCACCTGGCGTTCGAGGTCTTCTCGCGCAGCTTCTTCGCCCACCCCTCCGCGCTGTCGGCCGCCGAGCTGGTCACCATGTTCCACATCTACTTCCTGGGCTCCAGCGAGGGCCTGCTGTTCGACGTGCCGGCCGACCCGTACCCGGCGGCGATCTGGGAGCCGATGCGCGAGCACCTGACGGCGCTCGGCGTCGAGGTCCGCACCGGCAGCGCGGTCGAGCGGGTCACCCGCCGCGCCGACGGCTGCCGGGTGTCGGCGGGCGGCGAGGAGGACGTGGACGCGGTCGTGCTCGCGCTGGACGTCAACGGCCTGCGCGCCCTGGTCGAGGCCTCGCCGGACCTGGTCACCCCGGAGTGGCGCGCGGGGATCGCGGACCTGCGCACGACCCCGCCGTTCCTGGTGAGCAGGCTGTGGCTGGACCGCCCGGCGCGCCCCGACCGGGCGCCGTTCCTCGGCACCAGCGGCTTCGGGCGGCTGGACAACGTCAGCGTCCTCGACCACTTCGAAGGGGAGGCGCGGGCCTACCGCGACCGCACCGGCGGTTCGGTGGTGGAGCTGCACGCCTACGCCCTGGAGGAGGGCTGCGACCGGGACGAGGTGGTGGCCACGCTGCTGCGCGAGCTGGAGCTGGTCTACCCGGAGCTGACCGGGGCGCGGGTGGTGCAGGCGGAGCACGTGCTGTCCGCCGACTGCCCCCTGTTCGCGCCGGGGTCGTTCGCCACCCGACCGACCGTCACGACCCCCGACCCGGCCGTGGTGGTCGCCGGCGACCTGGCCCGCGTGGACCTGCCGGTCGCGCTGATGGAACGCGCCGCCACCACCGGGTTCCTCGCCGCCAACGCGCTGCTCGCCGGGTGGGGCCTGCGCGGCCACGACCTGTGGACGGTGCCGAACCGGGGCCGCTCGGCGCTGCTGCGCCGCGCGGCCGGCCGGGTCAGGGAGAAGGCGCGGACCTGAGGCGCACCGGTCGACGCGGTGAGGGCCGCACCGGGCACCTGCACCTACCTCGATCGGGTACTGCCGTCGCCCGGGCCGGGGACGCCACGATCCGCCATCCCGGGCACCGGTGGGCCGCCTGCCCCATGATGTTCGTGCGAACGGGCGGGTGGAGGTGCTGGTCGTGGCGGTCGAGGACGAGGTGGACCGGCGGCCCGTCGCGCGGGTGGCGGTCCGGCGGTGGCAGGTCATCGCGGCCGTCGCCGTCGCGGTGGCGGCGCTGGTCTACGTGCTCGCGGTGTGGACGACGGCGGGCCAGGATCTCGAGAACGCGGCGCTGCGGGGCGCGGACCAGGTCGACGAGGCCCAGGTCGGCGAGGCGTGGGGTGCGCTGGACGAGATCACCCTGTACTCGCTGGCGGCGGCCACGGGGCTGATCGCGCTGGTCGGCGCGTTGCGGCGGCGGTGGGACCTCGTGGTCGCGTCGGTCGGCGTGATCGCGCTCGGGCAGGTCGTCGTCCAGGTCCTCAAGCGGTTCGTGCTGGTCCGGCCCGCGCTGGTGCAGGTGACGGGTGACTACACGCACAACAGCCTGCCCAGCGGGCACACGGCGATCGCCATGACCGTGCTGTTCGCCGCCGTGATCGTCGCGCCCTACCGGTGGCGCGGCGTGGTGATGCTCGTGGTGCTGCCGTGGGCGGTGGGCATCGGTCAGTACACGCTGACCGCGAAGTGGCACCGGCTCAGCGACACCCTCGCCGCGGACGCGATCGCCCTGGCCGTGGCGGCGCTGGCGTCGTGGTGGCTGGCGCGCCGCGGGGCGCTGCACCGCTACGAGGGCCGCCGCCGGGTCGGCCGGGTCGTCATCGGCTCGATCGCCGCGGTGTCCGCGCTGGTCGGGCTGGTCCTCGGCGGCATCCTGTGGGGCGTGCCCCTGGTCCGGGTCGGCGCGGCCGGGGCGGCGCGCGACTACGAGTGGGCCGTCTACCTGGGCGCGGGGTCGTTCGCCTCGGCCGGGTCGATCACCGCCGCGCTGGTCTTCCTCCTCTCCTGGCGTCGCCTGGCGACCTGACGGACCGCGGCGCGGTTACTCCGGGTGCGCGCTTCGCGGCTGCTCACAGGCTGGTTCGGTCGTCGCTCCTCGGGTCGCCGACGACGACGCGGTCGTCGTACAGGCCGGACCTGGCGGTGCGACGCCACGGCCGGGCCAGTCGGACGGCGACGTCGATGTCGGGGTCGGTCGGGTGGCGGTCGAGTTCGGCCACGGCGATGCCCGGTCGACCGTCGTCGGTGCAGCGTGCGACCCAGCGCCCGCCCGGCGCGACGAGGCCGGCCGGCGCCGTGGCGCTGAACTGGGCCGGCACGGAGTAGCCGAGCCAGTAGTCGTAGAGGGTGCCGTACGCCTGGGCGACCACCGCTCGGGGCGCGTCGTCGACCATCACCGACACCAGCACGCAGTCCACGTCCAGCGCTTCGTACTCCGCGAACAGCTCCGGGAAGTTCACCTCGATGCACAGGGCGCACCCGATGCGGAAGCCGTCCACCTCGAAGACGAGGGGTCGCGTGCCCGGCGTGTACATGAACCGGACCTCGGTGTCGGACAGGAAGCGCTTGTCGTAGCGCCCCACGAGCCGACCCCGGTCGGAGACGACGTAGAGGCTGTTGTGCGGGCGGTTGCCCCCGGAGAGCCGGTGGGGGGAGCCGAAGACCGTCCAGATGCCCAACTCACCGGCCAGCCCGACGACCGCCTCGGCCTCGTCGCGCATGACCTGCCACGCGGCGCGGGTCCAGTCGGCGTCACCGATCCGGTCCGGGCCCGTCGAGGACAGCACTCGCTTGCTCGGGTAGGTGATCGCCCCCTCGGGGAACTGCACCAGCCGGGCCCCGGCCGCGCTCGCCCGGCGCATGAGGTCGCGGATCTGCGCCCCGCCGGCACGGATGCCGTCGGGATCGGTCGGGTCCTCCGGCACCGTGCTCTGCGCGACGGCCAACCGCAGTGTGCGGGACATGGCACGAGCGTAGGGCACACCCTCTGGGCGGGGCCGGTTTCGCGCCGGTGGACGGGTACCCCGGTCGGATCGCGATCGCTGTGCCACGATCGCCGCGTGGACGAGGCCGAGGTCGTGATCGCAGCGGAGTCGGGGATACCGGTGGACGAACTGCTCGTGCTCTACGGGTCGGTCGGCTGGTCGGCCTACACCGACTCGCCCGAGGTGCTCGGAGCCGCGGTGGCCGGCGCTTCCCTCGTGGTGACCGCGCGCCGGGGTGGGAAACTGGTCGGTCTCGCTCGCGCCCTGTCCGACGGGGCGACCATCTGCTACCTGCAGGACGTGCTCGTGCACCCGACCGCGCACCGTCGCGGGATCGGCCGTGCCCTGGTGGAGGCGGTGCTGGACCGCTACCGCGCGGTCCGGCAGAAGGTCCTGCTGACCGACGACGAGCCCGGCCAACGCGCCTTCTACGAGAGCCTGGGCTACGCCGAGATCCGCGACCACGGATCCGGCGCGCTGCGCTGCTTCGTCCGCTTCGACGACGGCATACAAGACCGACACCGAAGCCACGTGATCGGACCGCCGTGATGCGGGAAGGTGGCAATCCGACGATTACTTGGACCGCCTCCAACCGCGACGTCGCCCGTCACCGCCGGGATCGGATCATCCCCACCCGAGCGGAGTACGTCCCGATGCGCCGCGCCACCTCCGCCCTGGTGCGGTTCTACGACCTGATCGAATACGCCAACGGCGAAGAACTCCCGCCGACCTTCCGCGACAGCACCGCCTACCGCTCGTTGGTGGAACCGATCACCGACGCCACCACCTTCACCAACGACCTCTGCTCGGCGCACGAGGAACACGCGCGAGGGGAGACCTACAACCTGCCGACCGCCCTGCGCCACCACCACGGCTACACCTGGCAGCAGGCCGCCGACGCCACCGCGGTCCAGGTCCACCACCACGTGCACGCCTTCGAGCGCGCCCGCCGGGCACTCCCCGCGGAAGCCGCCGCGGAACACCGCTGGGCCCTCGGCCTGGCCGAGTGCACGGCCGGGAACCTCGCCTACTTCCGCACCTCCCACCGCTACGCCACCCGAAGCGGGGACCACCCCTCCCGGCCCTCGTGATTCCGGGCGGCCAGGTCGTCGGTCGCGCGTTCAGGGTCGCCGATCGGTGCCGCGGGCCACTGTACGATTCGGACGGACGAGCATGGGGGGCGACGTGAGCGGTACCAGGGTGTTGGTGACGGGGGCGAGCATCGCGGGGCCGGCGCTGGCCCACTGGTTGCGTCGGCGCGGAGCCGAGGTGACCGTGGTGGAGCGGGCGCCGGAGCTGCGGCCCGGCGGGCAGGCGGTCGACGCGCGCGGCGTGGCCAAGGAGGTCATCCGGCGCATGGGGCTGGACGCGGTGGTGCGCGCGGCGTGCACCGACACCGCCGGCGCGCACACCGTGGACGCGGACGGCCAGGTGCTGGAGACCTTCAGCGCCGACGACGACGGTGGCGACGGGTTCATCGCGGAGATCGAGATCCTGCGCGGGGACCTGTCCCGGGTGCTCTACGACGACACCCGCGACGACGTCGAGTACGTGTTCGGCGACCGGATCGCCGGGCTCACCCAGGACGCGGACGGGGTCGACGTGGTGTTCGCGGGCGGTGACCGGCGGCGCTTCGACCTGGTGGTCGGGGCCGACGGGCTGCACTCGTCGCTGCGGGCGGCGGTCTTCGGGCCGCACGAGCGGTTCGTCCGCCACCTCGGGCACGTGCTGGCCTTCTACAGCCTGCCCAACGAGTTCGGGCTGGACCGCTGGCTGCTCGAGTACCAGGACCGGGAGTCCGGGCGCTCGGCCCTCCTTCGCCCCGTGCAGGACGCCGCACTGGCGATGGCGGTGTTCACCTTCCCCTCGGCCGACTTCGACGTCGACTTCCGCGACGTCGCGGCCCAGAAAGCCCTGCTGCGCGAGCGGATGGCCGGCCTGGGCTGGTTGACCCCGCGCATCCTCGCGCACCTGGACGACGCCCCGGACTTCTACCTCGACCAGATCGCCCAGGTCGTGATGGACCGCTGGTCGAGCGGCCGGGTGGGGCTGCTCGGGGACGCGGCGTTCAGCTCGTCGCCGATGTCCGGGCAGGGCACCGGGCTGGCCCTGGTCGGCGCCTACCTGCTGGCCGGTGAACTGGCCGCCGCCGGGTGGGACCCCACCGCCGGGTTCGCCCGCTACGAGGCGCGGATGCGCCCGTTCGTCGAGGCCAACCAGGAGATCGGCCGGCTCAACGCCCGCAGCCGCGACGTCCCCGGGCCGGACGCCGGGCCGGCACCCGACTTCACCGGCGAGTGGTTCGCGGACCTGGTCGACCGCGTGCTCAACGGCGTCGAGCTGCCCGACTACGCGGGGGTGCCCGACTCGCGGGCCCGGAGCGGGTCGCAGGCCACCTCCTGACCCCGCTCCGGGCGAAGGGCGGCCCGGCCCGCCGTGAACGACGAGCCGGACCGCCCGCGATCCCCGGGAACGCTCAGAACTCGACGCTCCAGGCGTCGAGGTAGCCCACGTCCTGCGGGCCGACGTCCTGCACCCTGAGCTTCCAGATCCCGTTGGCCGGCTCGGACGACGCGTCCACCACGTAGGTGGTCAGGATGTTGTCCGCCGAATCCGCCGACGAGGACTTCAGCCGGTACGCGGAACCGTCCGGGGCCACCAGGTCCAAGACCAGGTCGCCGCGGTAGGGGTGCTTGATGTCCACGTTGACCTTCAACCCGGCCGGGGCGTTGCCCGCCTGGCCGGAGACGGTGACCTGGCTGGTCACGGCCGCGCCGTTGTCCGGGATGTCGAGGTTGTCGGTGTTCTCGAACCTCTTGCCCGTGGGCGGGGTGGTGCCGCCGGTCTGCTGGTTGATCCACGCGACGTTCGCGGCGATGCCCGTGTACAGGGTCGTCGTGGCGCACTCGCCGTTGTTGTCGCCCGGGCCGTGCGTCTCGCCGACCAGCGTCCAGTCGCCGCGCGTGCCGACCAGGGCCGGGCCGCCGGAGTCGCCGTGGCACGCGGAGTGCGTGCGGTCGCCCGAGACGCAGACGTCGGTGGCCGTGCCGCCGCCCGCCGCGCACCGGCTGGAGGCCAGGACGGTCAGGTCGATCTCCTGGAGCGTGGTCGGGTTGACGCACGAGGGCCAGCTCGTGCAGCCGTAGCCGATCAACCGCACCGGGCTGCCCGCGGCCGGGTTGGCGGTGGCCATCCTGACCGGGGTGTAGGTCGACGCCTGGGACAGGTGCATCAGCGTCAGGTCCGTGCCCGAGCGGTTCACCACGCGGTCGACGCTGCGGACCTCGCCGCCGGAGCTGCGGGTGTTGGACCCGAGCCGGGCCGAACCGGCGCTGCCGCAGTGCGTCGCGGTGACGATCCACTGCGGCGCCACCAGGCTGCCTCCGCAGCCGTTGCTCATCTGGGCGTGGAACGGGTAGACCTCGGTGGCGTTGTGGCCGCCGATGACCTGGACCTCCACCGGCGGGTCGTCGGGCGCGGCGAAGGCGTCGTGGCCTCCGCCGGCCACCAGCGCCAGGGCCGCGCCGATGACGGCGGCACGGCGCAACAGGCGAGCGCTTCTCATGGGTCTGCCTCTCGATCGCGCGACAGGGGCCGCGCGGGCACCGGGAAGGGCGGGTCCCGCGCGGGCGGCCCGGGTGCGCGTACCCGGGTCACCCCTGCACCATCGCGCGTCCGCGGCCCGGGAGGTCATTCAAGGTTGGTATTCGCCGCGTTTATGTTCGACAGAAAGGACATAAGCGGAAAACGGCGGGTGTGCCCCGATCCGGGACGCACCCGCCGTTCCCACCTCCACTAGCTGATCGTGAAGTCGTCCGCGTAGATGGACGGCTGGCCGTACCAGCCGTGCACGTAGACGGTGACCGTGCCGGACGCACCGGTGGTGAACGGGACGGACAGCTGCGTCCAGTCGCTCGCCGACGTCCAGGCGCTGGCGGTCGCGCCGCCGCTCACGCCGACGAACGCGTAGTTGCCGCGCACCCAGGCCTTGAGCGTGTAGGCCTTGTTCGGGGTGAGGGTGACCGTCTGCGACGCCTGCCCGTTGCCCGACCCGTTCGGCGTGACCTGGAGCGCGTGCGTGCCGGAGTGCGCCGGCGTGCCGACGATCGCGTCACCGGGGGCGGTCCACGGCGCCAGCGCGCCGGTCTCGAAGTCGCCGTTGACGATGACGCCGTCCGGCACCGTGCCCTTGACCTTCACCGTGAACGAGGCGGAGTGCGTGGCCGAGGGGCTGGTGCCGGTCACGGTGAACGCGTAGTCGCCGGGCACCGCCGTGGCCGCCGCCGCGACGGTCAACGTCGCCGAACCGCCCGCGGTGACGCTGGAGGCCGACAGGGTCGCCGTGAGGCCGGTCCGCGCGGGTCCCGCCGTCAGGGACACGGTCTCCGCGGTGCCGGAGGCCACCGCCGTGGCCACGGTCGCCGTGGTCGAGCCGCCGGGGTCGATCGCCGCGGACGACGGGGAGACCGCGAGGGTGAAGTCGTTGACCGGGTTCGGGTTCCCGCCACCGCTGAACGGCGCGAAGATCCGGGTGAAGTCCCACGTGCCCTGCGCGATGCCTGAGCAGTTGTCCGCCGCCGCGCCGCCGGGGCAGCCGCCGTTGTCGCGCTGGAGCGCCCAGAACGACAGCGTGTTGATGCCCTTGGCGACCGCCCAGTCGTACACGGTGCGGGCGTCGGCGAGCTGGAAGGTCTCGGCGGGGCCGTAGTCGTCCACGCCGATCATCTCGGTGACGCCGACCATCGCCCACCGCTGGGCCTCGGTCTTGCCCGGCCACAGCGAGCCGAGCTGGTTGACCAGGCCCTGCGCGGCGGTCTTGGTGTCGTTGGCCATCTGGTGCTGCTGGCCGTCGTAGTAGTCGAACGTCATCAGGTTCACGACGTCGATGCGGGCGTTGTTGGTGACCGCGTTGCGCAGCACGGCCAGGCCGCTGGGCGCGAGGCCGGTCGGGGTGGTGGGCAGGGTGTAGGAGAACTGGATGCTGCGGCCGTTGGCGGCGGCCCAGTCCTGGGTCAGCTTGATCGCCTTGTTGCGGCGGTCGATGCCCGCCGCGTTGTCCAGCGACTCGACCTCGATGTCCAGGTCGATCCGGCTCACGTCGTAGGTGGTGATGACGCTCTGGAACGCGGCGGCGATCTTGTTCACGTCGGTGCAGCTGTCGGCGATCTCGGTGCCCTCGTGGTCGGCGGTGTAGCCGCCGAACGACGGGATGGCGTCACCGCCGTTCGCGCGCAGCGCGTTGATCTCGCTGCCGAACACGCCCGACGAGACCGGCATCGCGGTGTCGCCGTTCCACAGCGGCGTGCAGGAGCCCTTGGTCGCGGTCTGGAGGAAGGCGAAGGTCAGGTACTTCGCGCCGGACTGCTGTGCCAGGGTGGCCGGGTTCTCGCCGGTCCAGGCCTCGAAGTAGGGGGCGAAGACCCGCGCGGGCAGCGGCTTGGCCGCCGCCTTGGCCGCCGCGCCGGCGGCGGTCGGGATGAGGGACAGGGAGGTGAGCAGGGCCACCAGGAGTACCAGGACTCTGGTCGGACGCATGTGCGCTCCAGCAGGGGAAGGGACGCGGGCCCGGTGGGGCCCGGCGGTGGCGACCGGCCATCAGAATTGGACTAGACCATGTGGCTTGTCAAGACGTCTCGCGGTATGCGGCTTACGTCGTGAAATGTCCGCTCTCGGGCGAGAAGTCCAGTGTTGGGTCCATTGTGGACTACAGGGATCGGCGCGGTCGACGACGGCGGGTGCCAGGGTGCTCGCGCAGGTTGTGGTCCACCCCGGTCGGGATCGCGCGGCCGGGGCCCGTGGTGCCCGCTCGGCGAGGGCTCGGGCGAGGGCTTCGGTGGTGGCGCAGGGCACTTGGACGTCGTTGGTGCCGCAGGTCGGCAGGACCCGGGTGTCGGGGAGTCGTGCGGCGGTGGTCGAGGGCGAAGCGCAGGGCGACGACCCCCTGGCGGTCGAGCGCGGCGGCGAGCGGGGGCAAGGTGTGGGGTGTGATCGCCGGGGGTTGGTTCCCGTCGCGGTCGGTGGGGCCGCTGCCGGGCGGCGTGCCGCAGGTCTTGGTGCCCTCGACGGTGAACACGACCTCACCGGTCGAGGGCCGGGACTCGCCGCGGGGTCGCCTCGGCGGCGGTCGGGACGAGGAACGCGGTGCCGGCCGGTAACGCGGTGAGCGCTGTTCGGCGCTGGGGCACGGGTGGGACCTCTCGGGTGGGCGGATCGGAGGTCAGCGGCGGTGCGTGGCGCCTTCGACCAGTTCGACGGTGGCGCGCGGGTCGTCGACCTGGAGCACCAGGCGGGCGTAGCGCTCGTCGGCCAGTTCGATGACGACGGCGTCGGCGGGGTCGCGCACGTCCCAGAACACGCGGTCGCCGTCGAGGTGGAAGGTCCCCGCGGTGATCACGCCGGGCACGTGGGCGCCGGGGGCGCGGATGCCCTTGGGCTCCTTGGCGATCCCGGGGTCCGCGGTGGCGCCCCGGACGTTGGCCAGGGGGATGGTCAGGGTGCTCTTGAGCGCCCAGAGCTTGTTCAGCCCTTCGATCGTCACGACCAGGTCGTCACCGTCGATGTGGACCTTCGCCATGTCGTGCTCCTCGCTGTTCGGGGGGAGGGTCAGGGGTGGTGCCGGTCCGGCCCGGCCTTGGAGCGCAGGCTCAGCCCCAGCAACGCCGCGGTGGCATGGGGAACGGACGTGACCGCGGCCAGCGCCCCGTCGAGCGCGTTCAGCGCCCGGTCGACCTCGGCGGCGGCCTCGTCGTCCACGGGAGCCCGCTCGGCCGTCGCCAGCAGCAGGAACCCCAACCCCGTCCCGGTGGTCGAGGCCAGGCGCGAGGCCTCCTCGAAGTCGCCGGCACGCCTGATCGACTCGGCGAGCGGACCGACCTCGTGCTCCACGTACCAGCGCAGCGCCGCCAGGTACAGCCCGCGCTTGCTGCCGAAGGTCTTGTAGAGGCTGTTGCGGTGCACGCCCAGGTGGGTGACCAGGTCGTCCACCGACACCCCGTCGTACACGCGGCTCGCGAACAACGCCGCCGCCGCCCGCACCACCTCGGCCTCGTCGAATCCCCTGGGTCGACCCATGCGCCAACCGTAGACGGTTGAGGAACGATTGGTCAAGAACGATCGTTCCTCAACGGGCATCGATGAGGTCCAGGTCGGACCGGACCGTCGTCAGGGCGTGGGACTCACCGTCGCCCGGCGCGGGTGCTCCGCTTCGGCCGGTCCGCGCCGGGCGAGGTCCTGCTCCGGCGGAACCGGAGAACGCCGCCGGCATCGTGCGCTGGGGCAATCCGGACAACTCGCGACCGCGTCGTCGCCCTTGTCGCGGGGAGCGGTCGGCCCGTATTGGGGAAGAGGAATCCGCGATGCCTCCAGTAGTGTGATCGACCGGTTCCGGACCGCCTGTCCCGGCATTCACGTGGAGGTCGCCCATGGCTGGCGGGGTCGTCGAGGACATCAGGCGTTTCGCGGCCGCGTTGGTCGAGCTGGGAGTGGCGCGGCCGGACGAGGTCCTGGGCTGCGGCGCGGACGAGCTGCGAGCGGTTTCGGACCGGGCGGGTGGTTTCCCCCTGCCCGCGCACTACCTGGCGTTCCTGCGGCTCATGGGGCGAAGGGCGGGCAGGCTGTTCCGGGGCACGGACGTCTGCTTCCCCGAGCCGGTCGAGGCCAACGACCACGCCCGGGAGTTCCACGCGCAGGACCCCCGGCTCGAACTGGCCGACCGGTTCTTCTTCGCCACGCACCAGGGTTACCAGTTCTACTTCTTCGACCGGGCGTCACCGGACGCCGTGTTCCTGTACACCGAGGGGGAAGAGGAGGCGCGGCCGATGGCGCCGACATTCCTGGAATTCCTGTGGCAATCCGCGAGGGCCGAGGCGATCGGCTCCACCACGGGCCTGTAGGCGGCGGCGCTCCGTCCCGCGTGCCGCGGAACACCCCACCGCGGTGCGTGCGGGTGCCTCCGAACGGGTTAAGATGCAGTCCTGCTCGGCCACGGGGCCGAGGTGGTCTGACCCGCCGGCGCGCGGGCGATCCGAGGCTCGAAACCTCCAGCATCCCCTTCATGCGGAAGCCGGAGGCTTCATCGTGTCCGTCCCCGTGCCCTCGCCCGACCCGCGGCGCTGGTGGGCTTTGGCCGTGCTCTCCCTGACCCAGCTCGTCGTGGTGCTGGACGCCACGATCGTGAACGTCGCCCTCCCCCGGGCGCAGGAAGACCTGGGCATGAGCGACGCCCAGCGCCAGTGGGTGGTCACCGCCTACGTCCTGGCGTTCGGGGCGCTGCTGCTGCTCGGCGGCCGGGTCGCCGACTACTGGGGCCGCAAGCGCGGCTACATGGTCGGGATGCTCGGGTTCGGCGCCGCGTCGGCGTGGGGCGGGCTCGCGCACAGCCCCACCGAGCTGATCCTCGCCCGGGGTCTGCAGGGGGTGTTCGCCGCCCTGCTCGCACCGGCGGCGCTGGCCCTGCTGACCGTCACCTTCCCGTCCGGGCGCGAGCGCGGCACCGCCTTCGCCGTGTTCGGCACCGTCGCCGGGACCGGCGCGGCGGTCGGCCTCGCCCTGGGCGGCGTGCTCACCCAGTTCGCGGGCTGGCGGTGGTGCCTGCTGGTGAACATCGTCTTCGCGGTCGTCGGCCTGGTCGGCGCGCTGGTGTTCGTCTCCGAGAGCAGGGCCGACGGCGACAACCGGTACGACGTCGCCGGCGCCGTCACGGTCACCCTCGGCCTGGGCGCCCTGGTCTACGGGTTCACCCTCGCCGAAGCCGGCTGGGCGAACCCGTGGGCGATCACCTCCCTGGTGCTGGGCCTGGTGCTGCTCGCCCTGTTCGTGCGGGTCGAGTCCCGGGCCGCCCAGCCCCTGCTGCCGCTGCGCGTGGTCCGCGACCGCGTCCGCGCCGGGGCGCTGCTCATCCAGGCGATCGTCGGCGCGGTCTTCATCGGGATGACCCTGTACCTGGCCTTCCACCTGCAGATCGTGCTCGGCCTGAGCCCGCTGCCGGCCGGGTTCGCCGCCCTGGGCATGACGGTCACGACCATGGTCACCGCGCCGGTCGCGGCGAGGCTGTTCGCCAGGTTCGGCGCGCGCGTGCTGATGACCGCGGGTCCGCTGATCGCCGCGGCCGGGATGCTGTACCTGACGCGCGTCACCCCGGACGGCGGCTACTGGGACCAGGTCCTGCCCGGGCTGCTCGTCGCCGGGGTCGGCATCGCCTGCACCATCGTCCCGCTGCAGAACGTCGCCCTCACCGGCGTCGCCCCGCACGACGCGGGAGCCGCCTCGGCGCTGGTCAACTCGGTCATGCAGATCGGCGGCTGCATCGCCCTGTCCGTGTTCACGACCATCTACGCCGCCAGGACCCAGGACGCGCTGGGAGAGGGCGACTCGCCCGCGGGCGCGTTGACCGAGGGCCACGCGGCCGTCTTCCTCGCCACGGCGGTCCTCCTGGTGCTCGCCGCCCTCGTCGCCGCGACCACGCTCCGCGGGCACCGCGCGGCACCGCACCACGCGGCCCAGGACGAACGGCTCACCCACACCGGGTGATCCCGGGGGGCACGTGTCCGGTGCCGCACCCGGGCCGGTGCCCACTCGCGCGACGACCCGTTCGGGTGTGTGCGCGGGTGGCGCGGCCCGGTTCGCCTTACCGTGGTCGCCGACAGGTGGCGGTCACCGGGCGGTGATCGCGCCAGGGTGAACGGAAAGGCGCGCCATGCGAGTGCTGTGCTGCGTGACCACCGCTGTCTCCCACGCCAGGGCGCTCCTCCCGGTGGCGCGCGCCCTGGCGTGCGCGGGGCACGAGGTCCTGGTGGCGACCACGGTGCCGCTGCTGCGCGTGTTCGACGGCGAACCGTTCCCCGCCCGCCCGGACCTGCCACCGCTGATCCCCGACGTGAGCCCGGCCCTCGCCGAGGCGGGCCGGGGCGTCGAGGAGGACGAGGTCACCCTCGCCCGCAAGGTGGGCGTCCGCCTCTTCGCCGGTCCGCACGTCATCGAGGGGTACCACGCCCTCGCCGCGGTGGCCGAGCGGTTCCGCCCCGACCTGGTGCTGCGCGGCGAGGCGGAGTTCGCGGCCGTGCTGCTCGCCGAGGACCTCGGTGTGCCGCACGTCCCGGCACCGGCCGGCAGCGCCAACGCGCTCCTCCCGGACTACCTGCTCTTCCTGCTCAACGCGCGCAGGCGCGAGCTGGGTCGACCGGAGTGGGACGACCTCGAACCGCTCCACCGCCACGGGCGGCTCGACTTCATGCCCGCGTCGTACTCGTTCGCACCTCCCCACCTGCCGGAGGCGATCACCTGCCGGCAGCCGGACGCGATCGACCGCGCCGAGGTCCTGCCGGACTGGGCCCTCGCACTGCCCGCGGACCGCCCCCTGGTGCTGGCGTCGTTCGGGACCGTCATCTCCGTGCTGCACGCGCAGGCCGTCGACCCGTTCACGGTCGCGGTGCAGGCCGACACGCGGTCGGCCCTGCTGGCCGTCGTCGCCGCGCTCGCCGAGATCGACTGCGTCGGCGTGGTCGCCACCGGCGGCCTGATCCCGGCCGACTCCCCGGTGCCGGAGAACGTCCGGCTCGCCGACCACGTCCCCCAACTCCTGCTCCTGCGCTGCGCCCGGCTGTTCATCACCCACGGCGGCTACAACGGCATCCGCGAGTCGATCGCGGCCGGCGTGCCGATGGCCGTGCTGCCCCAGTACGGGGACCAGTTCGCCAACGCCCACCGGGTCCGGGAACTCGGCCTGGGCCTGCACGTGACCGACCGCTCGGCGGGTGGGATCGCCGCGGCGTGCCGGACCCTGCTGGACGACGCGGCGGTGACCGCGCGAGCCCGGCTCGCCCAGCGCCACATGCTCGCCCTGCCGCCGGTGGAGACCCTCGTCCCGCGCCTGGAGCGGATCGCCGCCGGGACCGGTGCCCCGGTGCCCGCGGGCATCGGCGCTTCCCCGGTCCCGTAGCGCGGGCCCGTGCCGTCAGCCCGACGGCACGGCCGCCAGGACCGAACCGCGGACCGCGTCCACGAGCCCGACCGGGTCCGCGGGCAGCCGCTCGTCCCGCCAGGCGACGTGGCCGTCCGGGCGGACCAGCACGAACGGGCACGCGTACAGCCGCGCCACCTCCGGGTCGTCGCACTCGACCACGCGCAGCGGGACGCCCCGCGCGTCGAACGCCTCCCGCACCTCCCGGGTGCCCCGCGGGTCGTGCTCGAAGCACAGGAGGACGAACCCCTCGCCGAACACGTCCAACAGGGACACACCCGGTCGCAGCCAGGCGTGCGCGGCCCGGGAACCGGGGTCGCTGCCCGGTCGCCACCGCGGCGTCAGGTCGGCGCCGGTGCCGATCACCAGCGGGGACCGGTAGCGGTAGCCGAAGTGGACCTCCGGGTTGTCGAACTCCTTGTTGGCACCACTGGCGCGCAGCCGTTCGGCCATCTCCGCACGGCGCCGCTCGCCCTCCGGCGTGGCCGCGCGCAGGTCGACGGGCAACTCTCGGGTCAACGTCCGCTGGAGGTGCCGGTTGGCGGCTTCGAGGCTGTCGAGCGCGACGGGTCGCCGCTCGGCCTCGTAGCTGTCCAGCAGGTGCTCCCCGCCCCAGCCGCGGAGGTGGGCGGCCAGCTTCCAGCCCAGGTCGGCGGCGTCGGCGATGCCGATGTTCATGCCGAACCCGCCGGACGGCGACACGGTGTGCGCGGCGTCCCCGACCAGGAAGACCCGGCCGTGCCGGTAGCGGTCGGCCACCCAGTGGGTGAGGTGCCACTCGTCGTCGGCCACGGGTTCGACCGGTGTGTCGAACGCGATCGCGTCCCGCAGCAGCGCGGTCGCGTCCGCCGTCAGCGCCGGGCCGGACACGGTCAGGTTGAACAGCTCCCGGCCGTCCATCGAGCGCAGCGGGTAGCGCAGCTCGTTGGAGAGCATGAGGAAGTACACCATGGCCGGCCGGTGGCCGTGCTCGCGCAGGTGACGGGTCAGCTCCGGCGCGCGGAACAGGATGTTGCGCAGCACCTTGGCCTCGTGCCGCGCCGGCGCGTCGATGCCGCACCAGCGCCTGACCGGGGACGAGGCGCCGTCGCAGGCGACCAGGTACCGGGTCCGGACCACGCTCGTCGTGCCGGTGCCGAGGTCGGTGACGTGCGCGGTGACGCCGTCGTCGTCCTGGGTGAACGAGTCGAGCCGGTGGCTCAGCAGCAGCGGGCCGTCCGGTGCCCGGCCCACCGCGCCCACGAGCAGCGGCTGGAGCCAGTGCGCGGGGCAGACCTGGTCCGGCTCCGGCGTGTGCCGGAACTCCGGGCGGGTGGCGGCGCTGCCCCGTTCGAAGCGGTGCAGCTCGCGCCCGCCGACCTGCGTCACCCAGGCGATGTCCAGCGGGTGGTCCGGCGGCCAGCCCGCGGCCCGGATGTCGTCGGCCAGCCCCCACCGCCGGAACAGCTCCATGGACCGCGGCCCGATCGTGCTGACCCCGGGTTGGGGGACGCGTCCGTCCCGCCGTTCGACGACCAGGTGGTCGACACCGCGGTAGCGGAGGTCCAGCGCCATCGCCAGGCCCACCGGGCCGGCTCCGACGACCAGGACGTCCGATTGGCGGGTCGAGGGCGGGGCACTGCCTGCGGGCACGGGAGCCACCTCCGGGCGTCGTCGTGATCGGTCCGCTCCTGCCGTCGATTCTGCTGGCCCCGCCGGGTGCGCACACCTTCGACCATCCGATCGGGTAACTGCTGAGACGCATTTTGTGTCCACTGAGGACAAAAGAATCGCGGGGGCGGTGTTCTCCGGGTGACTCCCCGGACTCCGCCAACGCCGGTTCCGCTGTGTGACCGGTGTCCTGGAACGAGCTCTGACGGTGGGAATTTCGAGTGGCACCAAGGGCGGAGGGGTTGCTGGGGCCAGGGGACTCTGCTCACTGTGGTGGCGCAACGAGGGCGGGCGCGGTCGCTGAGGTGCCCTATCTGAGGAGAACCCATGCTCGGCATTCACGTGGTCGACCGTTGTTCCACCACCGACCACCCCGACCGGGCGGCGAGACCCGGTCCGCTGCGCGGTGTGCGCGTCGTGAACCCGGCCGGCCGCCCGGTGGCCGACCCGCGGCCGGACTCCCCGCCCATCACGATCCTGGGCGCCGGCATCGCCGGGTTGGTGGCCGCCCACGAGCTGGAGTCGTTGGGGCACCGGGTGGAGGTGCTGGAGGGCAGCGGACGCGTGGGCGGTCGCGTCTTCACCCACCGCTTCGGCGCCGACGGGCCGCTGGTGGAGCTCGGCGCCATGCGGGTGCCCGGCGACCACCGGTACACTTTGGACTACTTCGACCGGCTGGGGCTGTCCGGGAAGGTGCGGCCGTTCCGGACCCTGTTCTCCGAACCGCGGGCGTACCACGCGACCAGCCGGGGGTTCGTCCGCCTCGGCCAGGCCGCGCGCGTCCTCGTCGAGGACTTCCGCGCGGAGCTCGCCGACGACCGGTACCGCGAGGAGACCGTGCTGTTCGGCGCGTGGTTGACCGCGATGGGCAACGCGATCGGTCCGGCGGGCTTCCGCGAGCGCGGTTTCACCGCGGACCTGCTGGACGCGGTGGACCGGCTCGACCTGGCGCCGTTCGTGGTGGGCGTCGACCGCGATCGGGTCGACCTGCACGCCTTCTTCGCCGCGCACCCCGGGGCCCGGGCCGCCTGCGGTGGCCGGCTGGCCCGGTTCGTCGACGACGTGCTGTCGGAGACCAGCCCCGACCTCGTGCGGCTGGAGGGCGGGATGGACCAGCTGGTCCAGGCGCTCGTGTCGCGGTTGCGGTCACCGGTGCGCCTCGGGTGCGAGGTGGTCGGGCTGGAGGTGTGCGGTGAGCGGGTGCTGGTGCAGGTCCGCACCGGCGATCGCGTGGTCACGCGGAGCTGCCCCCGGGTGCTGTGCACGCTGCCGTTCTCGGTCCTGCGCCGGATCCGGTTGCGCAACCTCAGCCGGGCCAAGGTCGAGGCGATCCGCGACATGACCTACTGGCCGGCCACGAAGGTCGCCTTCCACTGCCGGGAGGCGTTCTGGACCGGGGACGGGATCTCCGGCGGTGCGTCGTTCAGCGGCGGGCGCGTGCGCCAGACCTACTACGTGCCGGCGGAGGGCGACCCCGCGAAGGGCGCCGTGCTGCTGGCCAGCTACACGCTGGGGGAGGAGGCCGAGTCCTTCGGCCGGATGCCCGCGGAGGAGCGGCACGAGGCGGTGCTGCGGGAGGTGGGCCGGATGCACCCGGAGCTGCTGGAGCCCGGCATGGTGGTCGGCGCGGCCAGCATGGCCTGGGGCCACCACTGGTGGAGCAGCGGTGCGGCGGTGAGCCAGTGGGAGCTGGACGACGTCGGCCGCGCGGAGGAGCGGCTGCGGGCGGCGAGCCCGGAGGGCGGGTTGTACTTCGCCGGGGACCACTGCTCGGCGAACCCGGCGTGGATCGACGGCGCCATCCAGTCCGCGGTCGACGCCGCGCGGCGGATGCACCTCGACAGCCGGACGCGGACGGCGGTGTCGGCGTGAGCGTGCTCTCCGTGCCCCGGTCCGACCTGCCGCCGTTCGACCACCGCTGCCTGGGGCAGGAGGAGATCGTCCGGCCCTACCCGCTGTACCGGCGGTACCTGGCCGAGGAACCGGTGCACTGGAGTTCCGCGAGCGGCGCGTGGTACGTGTTCGGCCACCGGCCGACGGTGGAGGTGCTGGGCAGCCCGGACTTCGTCCGCGGCGGGTTGGTCTTCCCGCCCGGCTGCGACGCGCTGGCCCGCCTGGTGGGCGACTGGCTGGTGTTCCTCGACCCGCCGCGGCACACGCGGCTGCGGTCGGTGCTCGCCGGCCGGTTCACCCTGGCCGCGGTGCGCTCCCTGCGCCCGCGAGTCCAACGGGTCGCCGACGACCTCGTCGCCGCCCTCGCGGGCCGACCGGAGATCGACCTGGTGGCCGACTTCGCGACCAGGCTGCCGCTGCACGTGATGTGCGACCTGCTCGGCCTGCCCGCGGCCGACCGGGAGTGGCTGCACCAGCGCGCGCTCGCGCTCCAGCAGGCCAGCTCGACCCGTCAGGGCGACTACGCCGCCGCCGAGGAGGCGGCCCGGGACCTGGGCGACTACTTCCGCCGGGCCGCCGCCGACCCGGCCGAGGACGGGCTGCTCGCGCCGCTCGTGCGGGCCGGGTGCACCCCCGACGAGGTCGTCGGCACCGGCGTGCACCTGCTCACCGCGGGCCACGAGACCACGGCCCACCTGATCGGCAAGTCCGTGCTGGCGCTGCTGGAGCACCCCGAGGTGCTGCGCTCGCGCCCGGTGTTCACCGCCGACCACGTGGACGAGCTGATCCGCTACGACGGTCCGGTGCAGATGGTGAGCCGGCGGGCCGGGCGGGACCTGGTGCTGGGCGGTCGGCGGGTCCGGGAGGGCGACAAGGTGGTGCTGGTGCTCGGTGCCGCCAACCGCGATCCCGATCGCTTCGAGCGGCCCGACGAGCTGCGGCTGGACCGGGCGCCCCGCCGGCACTGCGGGTTCGGTCACGGCGCCCACCGGTGCCTGGGCGCCGCCCTGGCGGGCCTGGAGGCGCAGCTCGCCCTGACCTCGCTGGTGCGGGCACTGCCCGCGCCGCGCGCCGCGGAGCAGCCGGTGCGCTACCACCACGACCTGATCTTCCACGGTCCGCACACCCTGCCGCTGCGCACCGGCTGGCCGGGGTGACGCGACCGCCCCCGTCCCGGGCACCGGTCAGGCCGGGACCCGGACGGGGGTGAGGCGGACCGGCAGCGAGGTGAGCTGCCGGATGGCGTACCCGCTCACCCAGCGGGCGTCGCGGGTGGTCCGCGTGGCGTCGGGGAACTTCCGGAGGAACTCGGTCAGGGCGATCCGCAGCTCGGTGCGGGCCAGTGGCGCGCCGACGCAGTAGTGGGCGCCGTGGCCGAAGGTGTAGTGCGCCGTCGGCGGCGAGACGCGGTTGACGGCGGGGATGTTGAGCAGGACGGGCTTGCCCGCCGGGATCTCGTGCTCTCCCAGCGGTACCGGGGTGGTGGTGAACCGCCAGGTGGCCAAGGGGAACGGCGGGTGGGCGGACAGGGCGGCCTCGACGCGCGCCCCGACCTCCTCCGCGGTGGTCGGGCGGCTGTCCGGTGGTTCGTCCAGCACGTCGGCCAGCAGCGCGGCCAGCACGCTCGTCGTGGACTCGTGGCCGGGGACGACCAGCCCGGGTGTCCAGGTCGCGATCTCGACGGTGCTGACCGAGCCGTCGGCTTCGTGCAGCGCCAGCAGGTCGGCGATCATGCCGGGGCGCAGCTCGTGGCGTCGCGGGCCGAGGAAGGCCCCGACGCCGCCGTAGAGCAGGACGCGCCCCCGTTCGCGCTCGGCGTCGTCCACGCCGTGGGTGACCAGCCGGCAGGCTTCGATGAGCGGGTCGCGCATCTCCGGCGGCAGCCCGAGCACGGCGCTGATCACGGCCACGGGCAGCGGGTAGGCGAGCCGGGGCACCAGGTCGACCTCCTCGTCGAGCGTGCCCAGGAGGTCGTGCACGACCTCGGTGATCAGCCGCTCCCAGCGCTCCCGGTGCCGGGCCGAGAAGACCGCGGCGTGCAGCTTCCGCTGCCGGGTGTGCTCGGCGCCCTCGCTGCTGATCAACGCGGCGGCGCGGGAGGTCTGGGCGGAGCCGACCATCCCGGTGGCGTCGTCGAACCAGTCGGGCGCCGCGTCGGCGTCCTTGGTGAACCGGCGGTCGCGGAACGCCTGGCGGACCAGCTCGGGGTCGTTCACCAGCCACACCTCGCCACCCGCCCAGGCCACGCGGGCGAGCGGGTGGCGGCGGGCGAGGTCGAGCAGGTGCTCCTGCACGTCGCCGGGGCTCACGTCGAGCCGGATGTCGACCAGGTTCGTCATGTCGGTTCCCAAGGGGTCGGTCAGCGGGGTGGCCCGCCGAAGCGCGCCGCGAGGTGGGCGCTGATCCCGGCCACCCGGTCGGGTACCCGGTCGTCCTGGCGGCACCGCGCCGCGAGGTCGGCGAACTCCCGCGCGATCCTGCGGCGGGCCACGTCGGGCCGGGACACCGGGGCGGGGGGTTCCGGCAGTTCGAAGGAGGGGCCCGCGGTGCGGCCGGGAACGCCGGAGGGCAGCGTCACCAGCAGCTCGGCGAGGGGCCGCATCATCCCGGTCATCACGTCGATCGCGGCGTTCATCAGCTCGGACCGGCGCAGGCTGGAGTCGGGTCGTTCGGTGAAGTGCTGCGCGGTCAGCAGCAGCATCAGGTGGTACGACCTGTTGAACAGCGCCATGACCCGCGCGGTGTCGGGGTCGGTGACGGGTTGGCCCACCCCGGGAGCGGTGCCCGTGGTCGGGTTGCGCAGCACGGGGTGGGCCGGGTGCCACTGCCCGCCTCCGCCGCGGAGGTGCTCGGTCATCAGCAGGTCGGCGATCCGGCGGAAGGTGTCGTGGTGCGACGGGCCGGGGTCGCCGACCGCCGGCAGCACGCCGCCCTCGCCCTGCTCGGTCACGAAGTCGACCGCGAACAGGGCGCTGGACAGGTCGTCCACCTCGAACTGGTAGTCGGGGTGGGCCGCGTCGATCGACTCGCGCAGGAACAGGTGGTGTTCGCCGCCGCCCCTGCCGCGCTCGACCGCGAACAGGTCGGGCACCCGGGTCAGGCCGTCGCGGATGCCGCTGTACAGCTCGCTCAGCGACCGGTACGGCCCGCCCCGGGGTCGGCCGTCGTCGGGTTCCTCGATGGCGATGAACCGCTGCACGCTGCCGAGGTGCAGGGGTTCCAGCGCGAAGTCGACCGGCAGCGGCAGGCGGGTGTTGATCGTGGTGAAGTCCACCTCGGGCACGTGGAACGGCTCGCCCACGGCCATGAGGACGTTGTTGACGACCAGGTAGTGCGCCATCTCCTCGCGGGCGACCCCGAGCAGGCCGCCCCGGATCCCGGTGTGCAGCGTCTGCCCGCCGTCGCCGCAGGCGAGTTCGAGCTGTTCCGCGGTCCACCGGCCCTCGCGCACCCACTCCGCGCCCACGCCGTAGGTCGGCACCGAGTACGCCGCGTAGAGGTACTGCAGCATCACCGCCAGTTCGAGGGTGACGGCCTGGCGCAGCGCGGTGACCAGTTCGGCGCGGGTGGTGATCGGCGGCGTCCACGACGTCGCCGCGGCGACCGGGCGCGGCGCCCGCCGCTGCTGGCGGCGCAGGTACTTCAGCAGCAGCCGCGCCTTCGGCGCCGACAGGTCCCTGGTGGGCGGCATGTAGTAGGTCTTGCCCTTGTTGCGCGGGTCGCACATCTGCCACATCAGCGTCGCGTAGGTCTCGACCTTGCACCGGTCGGCGAGGCTGAACACCTCGGTGCGCATGAACGAGGACACCAGCTCGTAGTAGGCCAGGACCTTCTCGTGCACGAGCTCGAAGGTGACGTCCCGCTCCGGGATGTCGTCCAGCTCCCGGTCGTCGGGCAGCACCCGGACCGCCACGACGCCGTGCGGTCCGAGCTCCACCCGGGTGACCCCGGCACGGAGCCCGCGGACGGTGAAGCCGCCGAGACCGGTGCCGTCCACGTCGACCTCGCCGATCGCGAGCAGGTCGTCCCGCCGGCGCACGACGGGGGCGGCGGGGTGCGGCCTGCCCCGCAGGAACGCCCGGAACGTCACCCGGGCGTCGTGCTCCGGGGTGCCGTCGGTGTGGTCGAGGACCAGGGCGGCGTCGTCGGACTGGACGTTGAGCTCGACCTCGCGCAGCAGCTCCACGGGGTGGCCGCGCCGGTCGAGGCGGACCACCCGCAACGCCTGGTGGTCCGCCGCCCGCGCCCCGGACGCGGCGGGCACGGTGACGATCCCGTTGGTCGGCGCGTGCTCGTGCACCTTCTCGGGCACGGTCGCGACCAGTTCGTCGGACTCGGCCGTGCGGAGCAGCAGGTCGCCACCGCGCCACGGCTGCGGCACGGCCGTGATCAGGTTGAACGTGACGTGCGTCGGCGAGACGTCGACGCTGAGGGTGTGCAGGCCGGTGCGCTCGCCGCACGGCACGAGCAGCCGCCCGGCGGGGTGGGTGCGCCATTCCTGCGCGCGCCACGGCGCGATGGTGCCCCGCAGCCGCCACAGGTTCGGCGTGTCCGGCGCCGCGGGCGGGGACATGTGGCTGAGCGCGAACTGGACCACCAGCCCGTCGCCCGCCGCGGCCTTCAGGTGCTCGACCGCGGGGGAGGCGCCGTCCAGCCACCGCGGTTCCCCGACCACGAACTGGTAGACGACCGACCTGCGCAGCTCCGCCGCCAGGAAGTGCTCGCCGACGTCGGTCACGTGGTCCGGGTTCTGCCACCGCGGCGGCGACGTGCCCGCGACCTGCCCGGTGACCGCGTACCCGACGTCGTGCGACCGCCCAGCGCGGCCGAAGCCGAACTGGCCGACCACGAGGGTCATCGTGTCCGCGGCGGTCGGGTCGACGTCGAAGACCCGAGCCCGGTTGACGGTGGTCGCGAGGTACTCGTTGTGGTGGCCCCACATGTCCACGCAGCGGCCCACCAGCGGGTCGTCCGGGTCCAGCCGGCCGGCCTCGCGCTCCACCCCGGTGATCGTCGCGTCGATCGCGAAGTGCCCGCTGCCGCCGAAGTTCCAGCCCGCGGTCGCGCTGAACACCCCGTCGGGGCACGGCAGACCCGCGGCGTCGTAGCGGGGACCCCGGTCCACCAGGTACCGGTGGTACTCGCCGGCCGGCCGCCCCACCGGGAACGGGCCGCTGTCGGTGAGCGCGGTGTTGGTGGTGAGGTCCACCAGGCCGCTGCGCGGTCCGGTGGGCAGGCTGGTCCGCGCCGTGCCGCCGAAGTGGAGCCGGGGCAGGTCGAACACGCTCACGGCCGCTCCAGGGCAGCGCCCCGAGCCGGACCCGACCTGCCCATCGGCACCTCCGCACCGCGTCACGACCCGCACCGGAACCGGTCCCCGGCTCCCACGGTGTGCGGACCCGGACCCGCCGGCAACCCCGTTGCGCCCCGGTCACCCGAAAACCTCACCGTTGGGGCGGCGAACCGGGCCCGGCGTCACCCAGCGGGACCGCCCGGCTCGGGGCTCCCGGTCCCGGGGACGCGTTCTCCGCCGGGGAGCGTCGCGGTGCCGAGGCGGCGACGGCGTGCCCGCTGTCGGCAGGTCGCCCCGCAGTAGCGGGCCGGGCGGCCGGTGGACCGGGGCTCGATCCGGGTCCCGCAGACCTCGCACCGCGGCGCTGCGTCGAGCGTGCCGGGGGTGTCACGAAAGCCCCGCCCTCGCGTGACGGGCGAGGGCGTCCGCAGGCTCTCCAGCACCAGTCGCGCCATGCGGGGGCCGCCGTCGCGGTCGCGGTGGGCGGCCCATACCGCCGCGCACCCGACGGTGAGCGCGGCGACGTCGTCCGCGCCGACGTCGGTGCGGACCCCGCCGGCCCGCTGGGCCGCGCGGAGCAGCTGGTCGAGCGCCTGGCGGAACCGCCGGGCCGCCGCGGCGAGGCCCGGTCGCGGCCAGCTCGTCTGCGCGGTCAGGGCGTCGCAGGCGTGCTTGCGCCCGTGGGACGTGCCGACGACGTCCAGCAGGAAGCCGAAGAACGCCGCGACGGGGTCGACGCGGACCGCCCACCGGCGAGCGGTGCCCACCAGGTCGTCGAGCTGCCGGACGAGCACGGCCTCCAGCAGGACCTCCTTGCCGGGGAAGTGCCGGTACACGGTGCCGGCGCCGACCCCCGCCCGCCGTGCGATCACGCCGAGCGAGACGTCCACGCCGTGCTCGTCGAACGCCCGCGCCGCGGCGGCGAGCACCTTCTCGCGGTTGCGGCGGGCGTCGGCCCGGCCGGCGTCGGGGTGAACTGCCGTCATGTCACGAAATCCCTTGTCCGTGCCACTCAACCGGGTCGAGCATTCCACATCGACCCCGGGCCCGACCCCGACCACCCCGGGGCGGAGGACGACATGACCACTGACCACCCGGTAGTCGTGACCGGTGCGACCGGCCGGCAGGGCGGCGCCACCGCGCACCGGCTCCTGGCCGCCGGCCGGCGGGTGCGCGCGCTCGTGCGGGACACGACCGCGCCCGCCGCCAAGGCGCTGGAACGCGCGGGAGCCGAGCTCGCGCGCGGTGACTTCGACGACCCGTCGAGCCTCCCCGCGGCGTTGGAGGGGGCGGCGGCGCTGTTCGCCGTGCCGCCCGTGGCCTTCGGCCCGGCCGGCTCCGAAGTGGAGCGGGAAGTCGCCCGGGGCCGGGCGCTGGTCGATGCCGCGGCAGCGGTGGGGGTCGAGCACGTCGTGTTCACCGGGATCGCGTCCACGCCGGGTCGTCCGGGCGGTTCGGAGGGGAAGCAGCGCATCGAGGACCACCTGCGCGAGCGGATCCGCTCCGTGACCGTCCTGCGCCCGGTGCGGTTCATGTCGAACTACCTCGGTTCGACGCCCATCGGTGTGGACGGCATCGCCGGCGGCGTGCACCGGCACATCTTCCCGCCGGACGAACCCGCCCAGATCATCGCGGTGGAGGACGTCGCCGAGTTCGCGGCGCTGGCCTTCGAGCGGCCGGACCGGTTCGCGGGACGGAGCCTGGAGCTCGCGGGCGACGCGCCCACCCCGGTCGAGGCGGTCGCCGCGATCAGCGAGGCCACCGGCGTGGCGGTCCGCTACGAGCAGCTCACCCACGCCGAGGCGACCGCCCTGAGCCCCGAGCTCGCCCGGGTCCGCGAACGCTGGGCGGCCGGATCGCGGTGGCACGCCGACGTCGAGGTGCTGCGCGTCGTCCACCCCGGACTGCGCACGTTCGCGGACTGGCTCGCCGGATCGGGCGCGGCCCTGCTGCGGGAGCGGCTCCGCGGAACCGCCAGGGGCTCCGCCCGCCGGTCGTGATCCCGCCGTACCCCGGCGGACCGCTTCCGGTGGTGGGCACCGCGGTCAGGTGGTGCCGAGCCCGTCGAGGCGTTCGCGCACCCGCTCGACGTCGGCGGTGCGGCCTTGGTCGCGGTACAGCTCCAGCGCTTCCCGCCAGGCGGCGCGGGCCTGGTCGGTGTGGCCGAGGGCGGCGTGGGGTTCGGCCAGGTGCTCGAGGGTGCCGGCCACGCCGACCTCGTCGCCCAGGTCCCGGAACAGGGCCAGGGCCCGGTCGTAGTGCTCGACGGCCTGGTGGTGGCGGTCGGTGTGGTGCTCGATCCACCCGAGGCTGTGGTGGATGTCGGCTTCGCTGGCCGTGCTGTGGTGGCGTCGGTTGGCGGTCAGCGCGGCCAGGCAGTGGGCGCGGGCGGTGTCGTAGTCGCCCAGGCGGACGGCGTACCAGCCGACCTGGTTGAGCGCGCGGACCTCGCCGACGGGCTGGTCGAGCGCGCGGTAGAGGTCGAGGGCCTGGTGGGCGTGGGCCATGGCCTGCCGGTCGTCGCCGCGGCGTTCCCAGGTCCACGCGAGCTGGCGGTGGGTGTTGGCCCGCTCGGTCGGGTCGCCCTGCCGCTCGGCCGCGGCGAGCGCCCGGTGCAGGTGCTCGGTGGCCTCGTCGTGGTGGCCGAGGTAGGCGTGGGCCACGCCGAGGTGGCGGTGCACGAGGGCCGGCGGGTCGGGCAGGTTGGCGGCGAGCGCCTCCTGCCACAGCGCCAGGTTCTCGTGGTGGTGCCCGCGCCGGTAGTGGAACGTGTAGAGCGTCCAGGCCAGTTGCCAGACGACGCGGTGCCGCCCGTGGGCGGCGGCGACCTGCTGGGCGGCCAGGACGTTGGCGTGCTCGGCGTCCAGCCACGCCATCGCCCCGGCCAGGTCGGCCGGTCGCCGCGCGGGGACGCCCGTCGGCTCCGGGTCGACCGGTTGCCGGTCGGGGTCCAGGAGGCGGTCGGCCGCGGCGGCGGTGTGCAGGTAGAAGTCCACGACCCGGGTCAGGGCCGCCCGCCGCGTCGAGTCGGGCAGGTTCCGGGAGGTGTCGGCGGCGTAGGCCCGGATCAGTTCGTGCATGCCGTAGCGGCCCTGCGCGTCCCGGTGCAGCAGCGAGGCGTCTTCGAGGGCGAGCAGCGCGCGGCGCGTGTCCGGCACGGGGCGGCCGGTGAGGGCGGAGGCGGCGAACAGGTCGGTGTCGGCTCCGGGTGCGATGCCGAGCAGGGCGAAGACCTCGCGTTGCCCGTCGGACAGGGCGCGCAGGGACCAGGACAGCACGGTGGGCAGGCTGGCCGCGGGGTCGCCGGTGTCGAGCGCGTCCAGGCCCAGGTCGCGCAGTTCGGCGGCGAGCACGGCCAGCGGCAGCCGCGGTCGGGTGTGGGCGTGGGCGGCCACGACGCTCAACGCCAGCGGGAAGCCGCCGCTGAGGTTGATCAGGTCGTCCACGGCCTTGGCCTCGCTCTCGACCCGGTCCACGCCGAGGCGGGCGGTCAGCAGGGCGCGGGCGTCGGAGGCCGGGAGCACGCCCAGCGCCAGGTGGTGGGCGCCGTGGCCGCTGATCAGGCCGGTCAGGTGGTCGCGGCTGGTGACCAGCACCGTGCACGTCTCGCTGCCCGGCAGCAGCGGGGTGACCTGGTGGGTGTCGGCGGCGTTGTCCAGCACCAGCAGCATCCGCCGGCCCGCGACGAGGCTGCGGAACAAGGCGGCCTGCGCGTCCGGGTCGGCGGGACGGCGCCGCTGGTCCACGCCGAGCGCGTCGAGGAAGTTGCGCAGCACCGCATCGGGCGTGACGCGGTCGCCGGTCGGGCCGAAGCCGTGCAGGTCGGCGAACAGCTGCCCGTCGGGGAAGCGGTCGCGGTGCGCGTGCGCCCAGTGCAGCGCCAGCCACGTCTTGCCGATGCCGCCCGCGCCGCCGATCGCGGAGATCAGCACGGTGGCGGCGTGGTCGGCGGCCTTGAGCGCGGTGTCGAGCCGGTCCAGCTCCTCCACGCGGCCCACGAACGGCGCGGGCGCGGCCGGGAGCTGTCGGGGGACCGGCGTCGGCGCGGCGCCCGCGGCGACGACGGGCTCGGTGGTCAGGATTCGTTGGTGCAGGCGCTGCAGTTCGGCGCCGGGGTCGACGCCCAGCTCCCGCGCCAGGCTCGCGCGCAGCCGCCGGTAGTGCTCCAACGCCTCGGCCTGGCGACCCCCGCGGTGCAGCGCGAGCATCAGCTGACCGGCGACGCGTTCGTCCAACGGGTCCTCGGCGGCCCGCGCGGTCAGCACCGGGACGAGGTCGCGGTGCCGGCCGCACGCCAACGCCCAGTCGACCCGGTCGGCCTCGGCGGCGGCACGTCGCAGGTGCAGCCGGTCCCGCACCGATCGGGCCCACGGGGTGTCGATCTCGGCCAACGGCTCGCCCCGCCACAGCGCCAACGCCCGCTCGACCAGCGCCAGGGCCCGCTCGGGGTCGTCGGTGTCGCGCGCCTCGGCGTGCAGGGCGTCGAAGCGGTCCACGTCCACGCCGGCCGGGTCGACGGTGACGACGTAGCCGGTGTCCCGGCGGGTGATCGTGATCGGGGTCGGCGCCAGCGCCCGCCGCAGGTTGGACAGGTAGGTGCGCAACGCCGCCCGCGCCCGTTCCGGTGTCCGCTCGCCCCAGACCCGGTCGACCAGGCTGTCCGCCGGCACCGGCCGGTCGTGGTCCACCAGCAGCGCCCCGAGCACCGACCGCTGCCGGGCGTGCCCCAGCGGCACCGGCACGCCGTTCAGCCGGACCTCGACCCCGCCCAGCACGCCGACCAGGACATCCCGCAACCCCTCGTGACCGCTCCTGTCACCCACCACTCCTCTCTACCGAAAGCGGCGAAGCGGATCAACGACGGCGGGTGCCCCACCGTGGCGATGCGACGTGCCGTGGCGTCACGGGATCAGCGCAGCATCAACGCGTACTCCCAGGGCGTGGCCGGGTCGGCGTCGCGGGCCCAGGCGTGCAGCGCCAGCGCGATCCCGGCCGCACCCTCGAGGAAACCCGCGCGGGCCGGGCCGCGTCGCCCGCCGGCGTCGTCGCCGCGGTAGCCGAACGGCGCGGTCGGGTCGAAGCGGTCCAGGACGCGGGCGGCCAGCCCCGGCAGCCGGTCCGCCAGCGCCGGGTCGCCGGAGTCGCGCGCCGTGCGCCACGCGATGTGCAGCAGGCCGGCCCAGCCGTGGCACAGGCCGCAGTCGGCCATGGTCGTGGTGTCGCGGGCGGCGGTGGTCAGCGAGTCGAGCGCGGTGCGCCGCCAGTCGGGCCGGTCCAGCGCCCGACCGGCCAGGAACAGCGCGCGGGCCACGCCCGCCGTCCCGTAGCACCACGCCGGCCCCGACCGCGGCGGCACGTGCGCGCCGGTGGTCTCGGCGTCGAACGGGATCGCCGAGGGCCACTCACCCCCGGCGGTCCGCCTGGCCAGCACCCACTCGGCGACCCGGGTGATCGCGCCGGCCTGGCCGGGCACCTCGACGCCCGCTTCCAGGGCCAGCGCCAGCAGCGCCATCACCCCCGGGACGCCGTGCGCCAGGCCGAGGTTGAAGTGGCCCGCCGGGTACCGGTCGTCCTGGCCGAGCGCGGGTGCGGCCCGCACCCACCAGCCCGGCACCGCGCGCCCGTCCCCGGTGCGCACCGGTTCGGTCAGCCGCACCAGGTAGGCCAGCGTGTCCGTCAGCAGCCCGGAGGCGGTCGGCATCCAGTCGAGCACGTAGCGGCCCAGCCCGCAGATGCCGCCGATCACGTCGTAGACCGGCCCGGGCATCCCCGCACCGCCCCGGTCCAGGCGGGCGGTCTCGCGCTCCAACCGCGCCCGCAGGCCGTCCGCCAGGTGCGGTTCCAGCCGGTCGAGCAGGGTGGCGTAGTCGCGCGGGGTGCGCTGCGCGCAGCGGGCGGCGAAGGCGAGCGCGGGCACGCCGACGAACAACGCGTCGGCGGCGCTGCCGATCAGCTCGCCGGTCGCGCCGGCGAGCTGGGCGTGCGCGTTCGCGCGGTACCGGTCGTCCTCGTGCGACAGCTCGGCGAACAGCAGGGCCAGGCCGGGGTGGCCGTCCGACAGCGACAACGGCGACCACGGCGCGCGCGGCGGCACGCCCGGTGGGCGGTCCAGGTTGTCCGGCGCCAGCACGGTCGAGAGCACGCCTCCGGTGTCGGTCAGCCGGGCGGCGATCTCGGCGACGGTGTCCCGTGCCGCGGCACGGGCGTTCACGCGCCGGCCCGCAGTCGTCCGCGGTGGGCGACGATCGCGCCGCGGGCCAGGGCGTGAGCCCGCAGCTCGGCGTCGCGGTCCATGCCCACCAGGCGGTTGTGGTGCATGTGCAGCAGGGACCTGAGCACCGACGTCGGCGGCAGCGACGCCCGGTCGCCCAGCTCGCGCAGCAGGTCGCCGTAGCGGGTCACCGCGGTGGCCCGCTCCTCCCAGGCGGCCAGGACGGCCTCGCCCCCGCGGGCGGCGCGCAGGGCGGTCCACCCGTCGTAGGGGTTGATCAGGGTCGTCGCCTCGCGGCGGCGGCGCTGGAACTCGCGGTGCTCGGCGTTGCGGGCCACCTCGGCGGCCACCCAGTCGCCGCCCGGTGCCACGCCGGACCGGAACCGGGTGGCGAGGTCGACGAAGTTGGCCGCCGCCAGCAGGGTCGGGTCGAGGGCGAGGTCGTCGGTGGCGAGCAGCCGCAGCTGGGTGACGACGGCGGCGCTGTCGGCGTGGAAGACCCGTTCGGCCGCCTCGACGGCCTCGGGGCCGCCGTACCGCTCGACCTCGGGGTCGTAGGTGTCCAGCACCAGCCGGCGGGCCATCCCGGCGTCGCGCAGCGCGGCCGCCCACGACGACAACCGGGGCAGCACCTGTGCGGCGAGGGCGTCCGGTGCGCCGTGGAACCGCAGCCGCAGGTGGTGGTCGGGATCGCCGTAGCGCAGGAAGAACCAGCGGTCGACGGGGGAGCCCGCGACGAGGGCGGGCACCGACCGCAGCAGCTCGTCGTGCCGTTCGGCGGAGCTGTAGACCGACGCGTACAGCCACTCGCCGCCGGGCAGGTGCCGTCCCGCGGCGGGCCGCGGGCGGACCGCCGCGCGTGGCCGGGTGCCCGTCGCGCGCGGCGCCAGCAGGGGGAACACCACCTCGTTGCGGTGCGCGCCGCCCGGGCCGGTCAGCCAGCCCGTGCCCGGGCCCGCGTCCGCCGGCGCCTCGGTCAGCACGATCGACTCCCGGCGGCGGCCCAGCTCGTGGCGCAGCAGCCGCAGGTGGGCCGGGTGGTCGAGGTCCAGGTCGATCCGCTGGTCGGCGTAGCTCAGGCAGACCCGGTCCGGCACGCGCCACCGCTGCCGCCACCGGTCCGCGGCGCGCCGCCAGTCGTCGAACGGCGCGTCCTGGTCGCACAGCGCGTCGGTCGGCCGCCAGCGGGCCAGGGCGAGCACGCCGCGCCCGTGCCTGACCCTGGGCGTGTGGGGCAGCGCGGTGGCCGCGCCCCAGTCCCACGGCATCCACCGCCGCACGCCGACGCTGCCGACCTCGCGCAGGAACCGGGCCGCGTTGGGCGACTCGTTGTGCGCGTTGAGCAGGTGGAACGTCGTCGGCGCGACCTCGCGGCCGGTGGCGGTGTCGATCACGAACATGCCGTGCGCGTCGCCGCCGACGGCCAGGTCGTCCAGCCGCAGCACGGCCGGGTCGCCCAGTTCCGCGAACGCCGACACCGGCAGCACGTTCGGCGCCCACCGCGGCACCTGGGACACGTTGCCGCCGCGCGGGCTGCGCACCTGGTAGGTGAGCTGCGCGACCGCCGCGGCCGGGTCGGTGGTGACGCCTGCGGTGGCGATCGCGCCGAACGCGGCCCGCGTGTCCTCGTCGAAGAGGTGGGCGAACCGGCCGGAGCCGGCCGCCGCCTGGCCCAGCGCGCCGATCACCACGAGCCGGAAGTCGCCGTCCCGCAGGGCGCGCACCGAGTCCGCCAGGAGGTGGGTGTGCAGGTCCAGCGAGGCGGGGTGCCTGCCCTCGGCGGAGGCGAACCGGGCGAGCAGCGCGTGGTCGTCGGTCAGCACCACCTCGCGCTCGCCGGCCAGCACGGCCTCCTGGGCCAGCTCGGCGAGCACGCGGTCGCGGTCGGCGTCGTCCTCCTGCTCGGGCCGGCGGAACCGCGCGGTGGGCGGCATCCGGTAGCCGGCCGGCGCGCCGAGACCCACGTCGGGGTCGAGCAGCTCGCGCAACCCGACGAGCCTGCCCTGGCCGTACCGCTCGAGGAAGTCGTCGTGGTACTGGCGCAGCGACGCCGTCGCCGGCCGGGTCGGCGAGAGCCGCCACAGCAGGTCCGCGACGCGTTCGGCCTCCTCGGCGACCACGCGGGGGAGCGCCACGTCGGCGTCCAGCGCCAGGTCCACCTGGACGGGCCGGTCGCCCGGCGCGAGCCCGCGCATCCGCTCGTGCACCGCCGTCAACGCCGGTCGCCCGCCGCCCAGGGGCTGCGCGGCGTAGTGGTCCAGGGCCTCCCGCACGGCCCGCAACTCGCGGGGCACGGTGGTCGGCGCGTCGGCCAGGGCGGTGAGCACGTGGTCGAGCGGGTCGGTCGTGGCCATGCTGGGCCGCAGCTCGGTCAGCAGGACCTCCTTGGTCACGAGCTGCCGCAGCACGGCGTCGACCCGGTCCGCCGGCACCGCGGGGAACGCCTCGGCCACCCTCGCCGCCAGCTCGGCGAACCGGATCGGCGTGGCGGCCAGCCCGGCGACGGCGCGGACCGCGGCCGTGCGCCGCACGCTGACCTCCTGCACGGCGGTCCGGTCGCGGCGTGCCCGGGCCGTGCTGGGCACGTACGGCAGGACCAGCCGGTCGCCGCGCGGGAAGCACAGGTTGTTCAGGACGACCCGCAGCCCCGACAGCACCTCCGGGCGCTGCTCGCAGGCGCGGACGACCTCGGTCAACCACTCCAGGTCCGGGCGGGCGAACCGCACGTGCGCGGCGCCCAGGCGGACCTTGGCGTCGGCGGGGTCCTCGACGAAGCGGATCGCCGCCACGCCCGCCATCAGCCCGAACGGCGTGGACCGGGTGGCCATCCGCAGCCGGTAGCTCGTCAGCGCCCGCACCGTGCGGCGCAGGTCGGCCCGCCCGGGCGCGGGCCCGTCCGGGACGTCGAGCACGGTGCCCAGCCGGTGGGCGAGCGTCGGGCTGGACACCAGGATCGCCTCGCGCACCAGCGGGTCGGCCGCGAGCCTGCCGACGTCGCCGTGGTCGACATCGCCGTGGTCGACGTCGCCGGACGCCAGGTCCGCGGCGCGCGAGGCGGGGTGCGTCGGCGCGCGCAACGTCGCGATGTCGGCGCAGTGGAACAGCGGTGGGGTGGTCATGCCTGCTCGTCCTCTCCTTCCGGCCGGGTCGCGGGCGTCGACCCGGTGGGGGGGCCGCGGGGGGGGGGCCCCCCCCCCGGGGGGGCACCGCGGCAAAACACCCACTGGAAGGGCCGCCCCCCGTGAACCCCGGGCCCCTGAAAAAAACGGAGGTGGAGCCCCAA
>NZ_JBITXT010000016.1:116954-173791 GCF_044544865.1 Actinosynnema sp. NPDC053489
CGCTGTGCACCGGGGGGGGGGTGGACAGGCCGGGGGGCCCCCGCGGGCCGGGGGGGGGGGGGGCGCCCCCCGGGGGGGGGGCGGGGGGGGGGCGCCCCACCACCGGGTGCGTCACCGCGGCATCAGCAGCTCGTGCAGGAGCTGCCGCAGGTCAACGCCGGACAGGTGAACAACGTGCAGGTGAAGCCCGAAGCGGACGCCTCCTGGTGCTCCTGGACCACGGTGATCTCCCGGACGTCCAGGTCGAAGTCGTCCGTCAGCAGCTCGTCCGTCGTGCTGGGTGCGGTCGGCATGGTCGGTCCCTTCGTTGGGGAGCACCCGACGTGTGGTGCGCCGCCCCCTCGGGGCGCTCCGCGGCGAGGGGGCGACACCCCACGGCGCGCGGGTCCCGGACCTCGATCCCCCCTGGTCCGGGACCCGCAACCGGTCCCCCCGAACGACTTCCCGGTGGCGATGGGAAGCCGGTCCGATCCGGTGCCGTGGTGCCGCCCACTGTGCCGACGCGGTGCCAAGCAGCCGCAAAATCCGCGTTTGATGCCTAGGTCGGGGCCGTGCGGCGGGCGCTGCTCGCGGTCCTTCGGGAGGAGGGAGCGGCCCGGTCCCGAGCCCCATGTGGTGACCACCGGGACCGGGGCGGTGGCAGGTCGGACCACCGGCCCGGACGCCGACGAGGTTCGGACCCGCGAGCTCGACCGGCCTTCTCCGGCCGGATTCCCGATGACAACGGGATCGGCTGTCACCGGACGACGTGGTAGAGGCATGTCCCACGTGCGGAGGCCGCAGTTCTCGTTCTGCCGCCGCGTACTTGAGGTCGGGTGTCCTGTCGGGGGTCGGGGAGCGGTGGAGGCGCCACCATCGCGGTCGAGACAGCGCACGGGGAAGCGCTCATGAGCTACTTCCTCCTCGTCGGCACCGTTGGCACGGCGGGCGACGGCACCGCACACTGGTGGGCCGCGCTGCGCGAACCGGCCACTCCTGCCACGCTCGCCGGGGCGTGCGCACCGGCTTCGGTCGGAGTCGTGCTGTCCCACCGCGGAGCACGAGCCAGGGCAGCACGACAACGCGACACCTGAACACCCGCGACCAGCCGGTGGCCCGCCCGCGCAGCCTCGACCGGGTGGTGGAATCCCGGTGCGGAGGGGGATGGCCCGCTCGCCCCACGCGCCACCGCGCCCGGGCGGCGTGGGCATCGGGCGGCCCGTCGGCGATCGTCGTGATCAGCCGGCCGGGCCGCCCTCCGCCGGTGCCGCGCTCTCCGTCGGCGTTCGCGCGTGGAGGCAGGACGCGGGTTACCGTCAGGGCTTGAGGACGACCTTCTCGCAGTTGTCCCGCTTGTTCTTGAAGATGTCGAAGCCGTGCTCCGCCTCGTCGAGGGGCAGGGTGTGGGTGATGATCCGGGTCGGGTCGATCTCCCCGCGTTCGATGCGCTCCAGCAGCGGCTTCATGTAGCGCTGCACGTGGCACTGCCCGGTGCGCAGGGTCAGCGACCGGTTCATCCACGCGCCGGCGGGGAACTTGTCCAGCAGGCCGCCGTAGACGCCGATCACCGAGACCACACCGCCGCTGCGGCACGACAGGATCGCCTGGCGCAACGCGTGCGGGCGTTCGGTCTCCGACCGCACGGCCTGCTTGATCCGGTCGTAGGCGGCGATGTGCGCGCTGCCGTGGGTGGCCTCCAGGCCGACCGCGTCGATGCACTTGTCCGGACCGCGCCCACCGGTCAGTTCCAGCAGCCGGGAGCGGACGTCGACCTCGTCGAAGTTCACCGGCGTGTGGCCCGCCCGTTCGGCCAGCTCCAGCCGGTAGGGCTCCTTGTCGATGGCGATGACCTGGGCGGCGCCCAGGAGCCGGGCGCTGTCCATGGCGAACTGGCCCACCGGGCCCGCGCCCCAGACGGCCACCACGTCGCTGGGCTTGATGTCGCACATCTCGGCGCCCATGTAACCGGTGGGCAGGATGTCGGAGAGGAACAGCACCTGCTCGTCGGTCAGGTCGGACTCGATCTTCAGCGGGTTCACGTCGGCGAACGGCACGCGCGCGTACTCCGCCTGACCACCCGCGAAACCCCCGGTCAGGTGGGAGTAGCCGAAGATGCCGGCGACGGGGTGGCCGAACATCTTCTCCGCGATCCCGGCGTTGGGGTTGGAGTTCTCGCAGCAGGAGTACAGCTCGGCCGCGCAGGCGGCGCACGCGCCGCAGGCGATCGGGAACGGCACCACGACCCGGTCCCCGACGCGCAGCCGGTCCGGGGAGACGCCCGGGCCGACCTCGACCACCTCGCCCATGAACTCGTGCCCCATGACGTCCCCGTCCTGCATGGTCGGCACGTAGCCGTCGACCAGGTGCAGGTCCGAGCCGCAGATCGCGGTGGAGGTGATCCGGATGATCGCGTCGCGGCTGTTGAGGATCTTCGGGTCCGGCACGTCGCGGACCTCGACCTTGTTGCGGCCGGCCCAGGTGGTCGCCCTCATGCCCCCGCTCCCTTCGCGAGCTCGGAATCCGACAGCGGTTGCGCCGGCCGTTGCGGGAACTCCTTGCGCGCCCGCTTGCCCCACGGGGCGCCTTCGGAGCGGACCACCTCGCCGGTCTCCACGACCTGCTTGAACCGGCGCAGGTCGTCGTCGAGCTGCTGGTGCGGTTCCTCGCCGAAGTACTTGGCGACCGCCTTGCCGACCGCGCCGCCCGGGATGTCGTACACCAGGACGACGAACACCTCGGTGCTCACGCCGTCCGGGGCGGGCGTGAAGCGGACCGTGCCGGCGTTCGGCACGGCGGCTTCCCCCACCGAGCGCCACACGATCTTCTCGCCGGGCGTCTCGTCGGTGATCTCCGCGTCCCACTCGACCTCCTTGCCGAACGGGGCGCTGGCCGACCAGTGGCTCGTCCGGTCACCGGTGGTGCGGACCTCTTCGAGGTGTGCCATGAAGGTCGGGAGGTTCTCCAGGTCGCGCCAGAACGCGTACACCTCCGACGGGGGTTTGCGGATGGTTGTCGTCGCTGTCAGTTCCACGGATCCTCCTGTGCGTGCGCCCCGCGCCGGCCCGGGGCCGGTGCGAGTCGCTCGAGTGGCCTGCACGGCGGTCAGCAGGTCCAGTGCCGTGATCCCGGCGACGGCGCCGGTGACCCCGACCAGCCGGCGTCGGCGGTTCCCGCCGCGGTGGGCGAGCGCCACCCCCAGCGCGGTCAGGTCCATCGCGTCGCCCACGACCCTCGTCCACGCCCAGGCGCCCTTCCGCCGGCTCGTCAGGAGCCCGGCCGCGTGGACCAGCTCCCGCGCTCCGACGGCCGGCACCACCGCCCGCGACCGGGCGGAGTCGTCCACACCGCTGAGCCGGCGCACCGCGCCCGGCGCCGCCAGCTGCACCACGCCGAGCGCGAAGCTCAGCCAACCCAGCCGCCGGCCCCGCCTCTGCACCGCTTCCCACCCTCCGGTCGGTCTCGCCGGTCGGGACATGGCCAACCTCCGCATCCGATCGCGCCGGTCAACGCCCGGGTGGAGCACGACCCGGGACGCGACCGATGTGGACTGGGCTACCCCTCGGCGATTCCCTTAACCAACGGAACGGCGACTGCGCGCAGGTGGCACCCACCCACCGATCGATCGAGTACGTCGATGTGGGCGTCCTGCTGCGGCGGTAGGGGCGGTGCCGGCATCCGTGACGATCCGCCAAGGGGGCATCGGTGCGCCCCGATCAGCGGATTGCAGGAACGTTGCAAGCGATTCACGCGATCGGGTGTCGACCCTGATACCCGGGGCGCTCGGACCGGAACGGCTCGTGCCGCCGATCCCGGCGCCGATCTGTTGGCGGCTGCGCCGCCACGCGGTCACGCCACCAGCGTCCTGTCCCGGTCACAGCGGTTCCTTGAGGAGAACGGACGAGTCCTCGCCATGATCAACCTCCTCACCACGCCGTCAGAACAACGCCGCACGCGGAAGACGACGCTCGCGTGTCCCTCTCGGTCCACACCGAGGACGGCACGACGACGGGACTCGAAACCACTCCTCTGCTCTGCCTCGGCACCGGAACCGCGACCACCGGTGTCGCCACCACCCTCGTGGTCTGCGGGAAGTTCGACCGCCCGTGACCGCCACCGGAGACCGGCCCGGGGCGGTCGAGCCGGGGTAGCCGGCCCGGGGTGGTCGAGCCGGGGTAGCGCCACGTGCACCGCGCGTCCACCAGCACGGCACGCGTCGACCGCGCGCCCGGAGCCGCACCGCCGTCACCCGCGCTGTGGGTCAGCCGCCGACCACCTTCGAGTCCGACCAGTTGGCGCCGTTGACGTCCTCGTGGCAGCCGGAGCTGTTCTGGTGCTTGATCATCAGCTTGCCGTCACCGGTGATGGCGAAGGCGAACACCCACCCGTTGGCGTCGCTGGTCACCGCGATGTCGCCCGCGGTGTACCCGCCCGTGTCGTACCAGGTCCCGTACCCGAGGTCGGGACCGATCCGGATGTTCATGCTGATCCCGCCGCCGCGGTTGCGCTTGGCCACGACGACGCAGGGTTGGGGGATGCCGGCCACGCCGTCCCGCGGCCCCGGCGCGTTGCCGACCGCGACGGGGCCGACGCCGCCGTGGCCGTCGATGATCTGGGGCGTGACCGCCCAGACCCCCGGCCCCGCGGTGTCGACTCCCGTCTGCCACTTGTGCGACACCATGCTCGCCGTGCTCGCCGTGCGCACCGGTCGCCAAGCGGTGGAACACGTCGAGCCGGCCGTCGTTGCTCGTCGCCACCGTCGGCGGACCGGCGGGCTCGGGTTGGTTGACGGGCGCCGCCGGGTCCACCAGGAGTTCGCTGCCGAAGTGGTTCGGCTTGTCGGCCTCGGTCTGGTACCAGTACCGGATCTTGCCGTACCCGTTCTCGACGAGGTAGGCGAACAGCTTGATGCGCCCGGAGTCGTTGGTCGTCACGGCCAGGCCGTCCTGCACGTCGGGACCACCGCCCAGGTCCTTCCACCCGGGGTCGAAGCCCGCGTTGACGCTCGTCTGGTAGGTGGTGCCGACCCGCCGCCGCCGTTCTTGACGAAGACCTGGATCCGACCGTCCTCATTGGTCGTCGCGACCGGCTGCCCGATCTCGACGGACAGGTCCGTGCCCGCGTTCGGGTTGCCGAGCGTGCTCGGCCTGTTCGAGGTTCACCTGGGCCGACTGGATGTTGTAGTTGCGGTAACGACGACCTGCACGCGCGACGAGTAGCCGCGGGTGCGCAGCGCTTCCAGGGCGAAGCGCGCGGTCATGACGTGGTCGCTGTGGTCGTAGGCCCAGTTCGGGTCCTCGGGCGCCCTGCGGTCGGGCTGGGCGTCCTGGACCCGCACCACCGTCGGCTGGAACAGCCGGAACAGGGAGTCCGGCAACGAGAGCACGGTGTCCTTGTCGTAGTGGTGGACCCGGTTCACCGCGCCGCCCGCCGCGAGGACGGTGTGCTTCGTGTGGCCGTTGTAGAGCATGGCGTAGAGGGAAGCCTGGTTCTGCTCGGGGTCGGCGTAGTCCTGCAGGTTGACGAAGACCAGGTTCACGGTCTTGCTGTTCGCTCGGAGGGTGTCGACCTCGACCCGGATGTCCTCGCCGAAGGCGGCATCCACGGCACCCGGGACCTGGCGCGCCTGCCTGTCCCACTCCGCGTCCGGGTCCACGCCCACCATGCGCGCCCACGCGTGGCGCGCGCCCTCCTGGCGGCAGTGGACGTAGTCCTCGCGATCGAGCTGTTCGTCGTGGCAGTCTTCGGGCGTCGTGGGCGGTTCCCCGTCAGGGGCTTCGTCCTGGTGGTCGGCCTCACCCGCGGTCCGGGTTCATGAACAGGATGTCGTCGTCCTGGTTGGCGACGACCTGCAGGAAACCGCCCGCGGGGGGCGGCGCGGCGACGGCGCTCCCGCCGTCCGACGCCACCGCGGTGGCGAGCGCGACGGACGCCACCAGCGCCGTGGCGTACCTCGGCTTGCCGATCTTCTTGGTGGGTGTCACGTCCGGTCGTGCGGCGCTGTGAACCGTTCGCCCACCGCGTCCCGCCGGCGGGACGGCCTGCGACGACCATCCACAATGGACCTCTTGGCCGCGGGCACTTCGGGGGGCGGCGCGGTTCGTCGGCCTCCCGTCGACGGGGGCGCGCATCCGGCCGGCCGAACGCTGCGCACGCGGTGGGCCCTCGCCGCGCGCAACGGCACGCCCCGGCCGGCCCCGGCTTTCCCGCATCTTTGCGGCCACGAGCATCGGATTGGGAACATGTCGCCCACCGAGTTTTCCGCTCACTTCCCGAAAGGTCGTCCACGACGGGCGCGGCGGGTGTTCGCCGGGTCGTTCACGACGAAACCACCGGGCCTTGCGCGCCAGTTGGAAAGCCGCTTAGCATGGCGGTGGGGGTTGGTGCCGGGAGAAATGGGGACGATACCGGCCGAGGGGGGAATTGCGGTCGCCCGCGTCGCGGGTGGCGGTTTTCGTCGGCCGTTGGCCTGTGCCCCTGCCTGCACCTCTGTGGTCTTCGGCGTGCGATCGGAGTCGTCAAGTGGTCTTCTCGGGGTACCGGATCAATTCCACCACTATCCCACCCGGCCGCCGCCGCGGTCGATTCCGAATAGGGCGAATTTCGTCGTCGTCCGCCCGCGGTCCGATTTCCCCCGGTTTACCTTCCGCCCTCCGCCGGACGATGGGTGGCCCGGCTCGCCGGGCGGGCGAAAAAGATTCTCGCCTCAGGCCGTGCGCCCTTGATCCTGGTAGAGGGGGTACCGCGTGCCGGGCGATCCCTGGCCGCTCCCGGTGAGGGGCGCGCAGCGGACCGGCGGCACCGTCCTGGACATGGTCCGCCGCGTCCTGCCGCTGGGGCTGCCGCTGGCCGTCGGGTTCGTGGCGCAGCTCGCGATGTCCTTCACCGACGCCGCCCTGGTGGCCCGGCTGGGAACGGCCGAGCTCGCCGGCGTGACGCTCGCCCTGAGCGTCTTCGGCGTGGTCATGCTCTTCGGCCTGGGGGTGGTGACCGCCGTGTCGCCGCGGGTCGCCGCGGCCTTCCGGGCGGGCGACGTCGAGGCGGTGCGCCGCTGGTACGCGCAGGGCACGTGGCTCGCCCTGGCCATCGGCCTGCTCGGGATCGCGGTGCTGCTCAACACCGAGGATCTGCTGGTGCTGGTCGGCCAGGACCCCGCGCTCGCGGCCATCGCCCAGGACTACAACGAGGGCGCGGCCGCCGGGCTGCCGTTCTTCCTGCTCTACGTCAACACCCGGTGCCTGCTGACCGGGGTCGGCCGCCCGGGGCCCGCGACGGTGGTGATGCTCGTGGCGGTGCCGCTCAACCTCGCCGTCGGCTACGCCGCCGTCTTCGGCGCGGGGCTCGGCGTGGTGGGTGCGGGGCTGTCGAGCACCGCCGTGCGCGTCGTCGTGGCCGTGCTGACCGGCGTCGCGGTGCTGCGGGTGACCGGGCTGCGCGAACTCGGGCTGCGCGCGAGGCCGTCGGCGCCGGACCGGGCGATGCTGGGCGCACTGGTCCGGGTGGGCGGGTGGATCGGCGTGCGCATCCTGTTCGGCGAGGGCTTCCTGCCCGTGCTGGCGTTCTTCGTCGCCCGCTTCGGCGCGTCCGCCACCGCCGCCCACGCCGTCGGCCTGCGGGTGGAGACCCTGGTCGCGGTCTTCGCGCTGGGCTTCTCCGGCGCGGCGTCCGCCGTGGCCGCGTGGGCCCGCCAGGACGGCGACTGGCGGGCGCTGCGGGACCTGCGCTCGGCCCTGGTGCTGATCAGCGGCACCTGCACGGCCGTGTTGGCCGCCGTGCTCCTGCTCGGCTCCGGGCTGATCACCGGCGTCGTGTTCGACCTGCGCGACCCGGTGGCCGTCGACCTGTTCACGGAGCTGCTGCCGCTCGTCGTCGCCTACCTGTTCGTGGACACGCTGGTGACCACGTCCATGGGCTACCTGGTGGGGCTGGCCGACACCCGCCTGCCCACGATCGTCGTCACGGCCGGGTACTGGGTCGTCGGCCTGGGCACCGGCCTGCTGCTGGCCGGGTTCACGCGGGCGGGCTTCCTCGGCCTGTGGATCGGCGTCATCACGGGCGGCTGCGCGGTCGTCGCCTTCAGCCTGGCCCGGTCCGGCCACCACGTCAGGGCCCTCCGGGCCGCGAACGAGGGGGAGAAGCCATGAGCGGTACCGCACAGGGGACCCGGGCCATCCGGGACGTCGAGGGCGAGGCGACGACCGGGGACGCCATCGCGCCCTACATCCGGCGCAACGACCGCGCCGTGCGCGAGACGTGGGAAGCCCAGGTGCGCCTGCGGGCGAAGTGGGACCAGCAGAAGCACCGGGTGCGCGCCCGCCTGCGACTCGACCCGGAGGAGCTCGACGCCTGGCAGCTGGACCGGGTGCGGGTGCTCGTCGACACCGCGTACACGACCATCCCGTTCTACCGCGAGCTGTACTCCTCGGTCGGCTTCGAGCCGGGCGACATCGTCACCTGGGACGACTTCCGCCGGCTGCCCCTGGTGGACAAGCGCGCCCTGGTCGAGGCCGACGTCGGCGAGCAGGTCCTGCGCACCGCGGGCGGCCGGACCGTGCACTCGGCGCGCACCTCCGGCTCCAGCGGGCTCAACCTCACCATCTACCAGGACAACGCGAGCGTGGACTACCGCGCCGTGCTCTACGTCCGGCACTGCGAGCTGGTCCTGGGCGCCCCGCTGCGGCCCGAGGACTGGCGCTACAGCGTGTACTTCGCCGCCGAGCGGTTCTCCTCGATGGCCGGCGAGTACCCGTTCCTGACCGTCTCCCAGGACTGCCCGACCGACGTGCTGCTGGACCACCTGGCGCGCGTCCGGCCGCGGCTGCTGCTCGCGTTCCCCGGCTACCTGCAGCGGTTGGCCGCGCACGGCGTCGAGCTGACCCGGTTCGGCATCGACGCGGTCGGCACCAACTCCGAGCGCAGCAGCGTCGAGGAGCGGGTGAGGTACTCGGAGGTGTTCGGCGTCCCGGTGCTGGACGAGTACTCCTCCGAGGAGTTCTCGATGCTCGCGCACGAGTGTCGCGAGCGTCGCTACCACCTGACCGAGGACAGCGCCTACGTCGAGGTCGCCGACGCGGACGAGTCGGGCTTCGGGCACCTCGTCGCCACGTCGCTGGGCAACTCGTTCATGCCGTTCATCCGCTACGACCAGGGTGACGTGGTGCGGCTGGCGGACACCGGGCAGCGGTGCCCCTGCGGCACCCGGTTCCGGTCGCTGGCGGCGTTCCGGGGCCGGGAGGACGAGTCGCTGCGCGACGGGCCGACCCGGCGGGTGCCCGCTGACGCCGTGCTCGGGCTGTGCGACCGGACCCTGGTCGTCCTGGAGTCCAACGTCCGCCAGTACCAGATCGCGCAGGTCTCGCCGGACCGCGTCGAACTGCGCTACCAACCGCTGGAGCGCGGTCGGGACGACCGGTCCAACCCGCTCGTGGCCGGGTTCGCGGCGGAGCTGCCCTCGCTGTTCCACCACGTCCGCCTCCGGGTGGACGTGGTGGAGGTCGACGACTTCGCGACGTTCGCCTCCGGCAAGCGGCGGTTGATCGTCACCGAGGGCGACTGGGCGGCGCGCCCGGAAGGGCGGGGGTGAGGGGTGCCTGCGGACTGGACGGCGCTGCGGGACCGGCTGCACGCGCTGGGCGCGCGGCAGGAGCGGTACGAGCGCGACGTGATCAACCTGATCGCCAGCGACAACGCCGTGCCCGGCTGGCGGGAGCGCACCCGCCCGTACTCGGGGGACATGATTCAGGAGGGCATCGCGGGCGCTCGGCCGTTCGCCGGGGCCGCGGTCCACAACGAGCTGGAGCTGCTGGCCGCGGAGGTCGCGCGGGCCGTCTTCGGCGTCGACCACGCGGTGCTCCAGCCGCACTCGTGCAGCCAGGCGAACCAGGCGGTCTACCACTGCCTGCTCTCCCCGGGCGACCGCGTGCTGGCGCTGCACTTCCGCTCCGGCGGGCACCTCACGCACGGGATGCGGAAGAACTTCTCCGGCAGCCTGTACGACTTCCGGTTCTACGGGGTGGGTGCGGACGGGGTCATCGACTACGCGGCGGCCCGCGAGGTGGCGCGCGAGTTCCGGCCGCGGCTGGTGGTGTGCGGTTCCTCGTCCTACCCGTGGACCTACGACGTCCCCGAGCTGCGGTCGATCTGCGACGAGGTCGGCGCGGAGCTGCTGCTGGACCTGTCGCACGAGGCGGGCCTGATCGCCGGTGGAGCGTTCGACTGCGACCTGGGCCTGGCCGACGCGGTGACGATGTCGCTGGACAAGACGCTGCGCGGCCCGCACGGGGCGGCGATCCTGTGCCGCGCGGACCTCGCCGACCGGATGGACGCCGCCGTGCACCCCGGCACGCAGTCCAGCTTCCCGGTCCGCCGGCTGACCGACGCGGCGGCGGCGCTGCTGGAGACGCGGACCGAGCGGTTCGCCGAGTACGCGCGCCGCAGCGTCGACCTGGCGCGGGCGCTGGCGGGCGCGTTCACCGCGCACGCGCCGGGTGCCGCGGTCGGCGGCGGCACGGACAAGCACTACTTCCTGCTCGACACCCGGCGGGCGTTCGGCCTCGACGGTCGGACCGCGGAGGAGCGGCTGGAGCGGGCCGGGCTGCTCACCAACCGCCAGTCGCTGCCCTCGGACCGCAGCAACCGGATCGACGCGGCGGGAGGTGTGCGGATCGGCACGGCGTGGCTGTCGTCGTGCGGTTACACCACCGCCGACGTGGCGGACCTGGTCGCCCTGGTGGTCGGGGCCCTGACCGCCGACCCCGCGGTCGACGGGGACGTCGCGCGGGACTTCGCCGCCGTGGCGCGCCCGCTCGACGTCCGCGCCGCCACCGCGCTCGACTGGACACCGAGGAGCTGACCCGTGGGCACTGCGGCGGAGCACGCCAGGACGTTGACCGACTACGAGCAGCTCGGCTTCGGCACCGGGGCCAACCTCGCCGACGGGCACGCCTACCACGCCCTCAACGCCGGCCAGGCGCTCATCGTCGACCGGATGCGCGAGCTGTGGGCCCGCTCGGACGCGCAGTCCATCCCCGAGTCCGAGGACCTGTACGTGCGCCGCTACGCCGACCTCATCGGGTCGCCGGCGCTGCGCGGGGCGGGGCACCACCTGATCCTGCCCACCGCGTCGAACTCGATCGACCTGGTCGCCGCCTACCTGCGGCTCACCGGTGGGCGGGTGCTGCTCACCCACCCCACGTTCGACAACCTGGCGCTGATCCTGCGCCGCCGGGGCGTGGACGTCCACCCGGTGTCGGAGCGGGAGGTCGTCGAGGCGGCGGCGCTCGACCGCGTGCCGGCGGGCGCCGACGTGCTGTTCCTGGTCGACCCGAACAACCCGACCGGCACCAGGCTGTCCGCGCGGGAGTTCACCGCGATCGCGGCGGCCTGCGCCGAGCACGGCGTCGTCCTCGTCGTCGACGCCAGCTTCCGGTTGTTCTACCCGCAGACCTGGGACGCCTACGGGGTGCTGGAGAGCAGCGGCGCGTCCTACGTCGTGTTCGAGGACACCGGAAAGGTGTTCCCGACGCAGGACATGAAGGCGAGCCTGCTCACGTGCTCGGCGGACCACGCACCGGCGCTGCGCGAGCTCTACAACGAGATCTACCTGTGCGTGTCGAAGTTCTCCCTGATGGTCCTGGGCGAGTTCTTCGACGACGCCCGCGCCACCGGCCTGGACGCGGCGGTGCGGACCCTGGTGGCCCGGCGGCGGGCGCACCTGCGTCGGGTGCTCGGTGAGCGGCTGGTCGAGCCGATGGCCCTGCCGAGCCGGATCGGCGTGGAGTGGCTGTCGACGGCGCGGACCGGCCGGGACGACGAGGAGGTCACCGCGGACCTGCGCCGCCGGGGCGTGGGGGTGCTGCCGGGCCGCGGGTTCTTCTGGGCCCGGCGGCCCGGCGGACCCGGCCGCCACAACGTGCGGGTGAGCCTGATGAAGCCGGAGGACGAGTTCGAGCGCGGCGTGGACGTCCTCGCCGAGTACTTCGCGGAGGTGGTGCGCTGATGAAGGTCCTCGTGTCCGGCGACCGGGTGCCCGAGCGGCTCGCCCGCTACTGCCGCGAGCACGGTCACGAGCTCGACCACCTGGCGGGCGCGGTCACCGAGGAGGAGTTGCGCGCGCGGGTCGCCGACGTCGAGCACTACCTGCTCGCCGGTGACGAGCACCTGACCGCGCCGGTCCTGCGGGCGGCGCGGGTGCTGCGCTGCGTGTCGTTCGCGGGCGTGGGCGCCGGGTCGTTCGTCGACCTCGACGCGGCGCGGCGCGGGTCCGTGACCGTGCTGAACACCCCCGGGGTCAACGCCGCCGCCGTCGCGGAGTTCGCGGTCGGGCTGGCGCTGGGCGTGGCGCGGCGGCTGTTCCCGGACCTGCTCGGCACGGGGGAGCGGGTGCGGACGTCGGCGGAGCTGACCGGCTCGACCGTCGGCGTGCTGGGCCTGGGTGCCTCGGGCACCGCGCTGGCGCGTGTCCTGCGGCTCGGGTTCGGCTGCCGCGTCCTCTACAGCTCGCGCACGCGCAAGCCCGACGTGGAGCGCGAGCTGGGCGTGGTCCCCGTCGACCCGGCCGGGTTGTTCGCCGAGTGCACCACGGTGTTCGTCTGCTGCGCGTTGACCGAGGAGACCACCGGCCTGGTCGACGACGAGCTGCTGCGCCCCGGACCGTCGCCGCGCTTCCTGGTCAGCACCGCCGACCCGCGTGTGCTCGACCCGGCGGCCCTGCGCCGGGCGCTCGACGGCGGCGCGCTGACGGCCGTGGCGATGGACGGCTACTTCCGGGAACCGCTGCCCGCGCCCGACGCCGACGAGCACGACCTGCTGCGCCGTCCGGTGTTCGTCACCAGCCACATCGCCGCCTCGTCCGCCGGGACGTGGCAGCGCATGGAGGACCGGGCCGTGGACAACCTGATCGACGCGATCGAACGGGAACGGGGGTGAGCGCCCTCGCCGCCCGGCTGCGGTCGGTCGTGCCGCCGGGAGCGCTGCTCGCACCCGGGGCGCCGGGGTACGAGCAGGCCCGGCTGGTCTACAACCGCATGCACGACACCCGCCCGGCCGCCATCGTGCGCTCGCTCGACCCCCGCGTGCTGCGCCGGGCCGTGGCCGTCGCGACCGAGCTCGGCGCGGCGGTCGCCGTGCGCGGCGGAGGCCACCACATCGGCGGGTTCTCCACCGTCGACGGCGGTCTGGTGCTCGACTTCTCGGTGTTCCGCCGCGTCTCCTACGACCCCGGCACCCGCACGGCCCGCGTCGAGCCGGGCGCGCGGCTGGGCGACCTCGACGCCGAACTGGCGGCCCGCGGCCGGTGCGTGCCGACCGGCACGGTCAGCGACACGGGCGTCGTCGGGCTCACCCTGGGCGGCGGCATCGGCTGGCTGGTCGGCGCCCACGGCCTGACGTGCGACCACCTCACCGGCGCGAGGGTGATGACCGCGGGCGGCGCCGTCCTCGACGTGACGGCGGACTCGCACCCCGACCTGTTCACCGCGCTGCGCGGTGGCGGGGCGGGCGCGTTCGGCGTGGTCCTGGAGCTGAGCTTCCGGACCGTGCCGCTGCCCGACGTCGTCGCCGGTTCGGTCCTCGTGCCGTTGGGCGCGGCGGCCGAGACCTTGACCCGCCTCGCCGGTCTGATGCGCGCGGACCCGCCCACCGCCACCACCCTGGCACCCGTGCTCGGCGTCCACGGCCTGTCGGTCGACCTGTGCTGCCACGACGACCACGACCGCGAGCTGTCCCGCCTCCGCGCCCTGCTCGGCGGTGACTGGTCCGACGTCGTCGCGCGGCCCTACCCGAGCTGGCAGTCGCACTTCGACGGGCTGTTCCGCCCCAGCCGGGGCTACTGGAAGTCCGTCCACTTCGAACACCTCGACCTGCCGCCGCACGTGCTGGTGGAAGCGGTGGCCACCGCCCCGTCCCCGCACCGCTCGGTGCTGGTCGAGTACTACAACGCGCGCACCCTCCGAGCGCACGCGCCCGGTTCGGCGTACCCGCTGCGGGGGTCGCGCATGGGCGTGCTGCTGTCGGCGCGGTGGCAGGACGGTGCGGACGACGAGGCCCACGTCGCCTGGGCGCGGACGTGGGCGCGGCGGCTGAGGTCGGCCGGCGGGACCAAGGCGTACTCCAACTACTCCGAGGCCGAGGACGGGGGCATGCGCCCGAGCTACGACGACGACGCGCTCGCCCTGTTCCGCCGCCTGGAGGCGGAGTACGACCCCGACCGCCTGTTCGCCCGCGGGCACCGGGCGGCCCTCACCTCCACGAGCCGGGACGACCCGATCACGCGGTGAGGTCCGCTCCGCCGGAGGGAGGCCGTCGCGACCCCGGTCGGGGAATCGACCGCGAGCCACACCTGTGCCGGACGTGTCGCGTCGTGGCCCGCCGGGCAGCCGAGCCCCTGAACACCACCCTCCACCGGCATTGGCCGGACGTTTTCGGGACGATTCGACCACGGTCGGTAGGCTGAACGGTCGAGTTGCTGAGGCGTCCGTCACCGGGGTTGTCCTGGGGGTGTTTCCGGACCGGCTGCGTGAATCCGAACGGGGTGTGTAGATGTTGCTGTTTCCAGGGGGTGAACGTCAGGTGGAAGGCCGTTTCCTCCGTGTAAAGGATATGAGGAAACCCCTGGTCAGGATACTTGTAAGGCGCTCTGTCGATGGTCCCGTCCGGGGTTGTCACCCTTATCGTTGCGAACGTGCGGGGTGCCGCTAGGGGGGCACTAGGGGTTGTCGCTCATCCGACCCGGCACATAGTTTTGCCATATGGCAGCTGTGGTCGAATTAACCGATTCCATTGTTGCGAAGGCACCTCCTTCCGAATATCTCGCGGCGCACGTCGTCGCGGCCGACGTGAACATGTTCGGAATCGCTGACGACAAGGACGTCAGGAAATCGATCAGGGTCGGCCCGGTGCCCATGCCGGACCTCGCGCCGGACGAGGTGCTCGTCGCGGTGATGGCCAGCTCGATCAACTACAACACCGTGTGGTCGGCGACGTTCGAGCCGGTGCCCACCTTCGACTTCCTGCGCCGCTACGGCAAGCAGGGCGGCTACGCGGCCCGTCACGACGTGCCGCACCACGTGCTCGGGTCCGACGCCGCGGGCGTGGTGGTGCGGGTCGGCGACGGCGTGCGGCACTGGAAGGCGGGCGACCACGTGGTGGTCAGCTGCGTCCACGTGGACGACCAGCAGCCCGCCACGCACGGTGACGCGATGCTCGGCTCCGACCAGCGGATCTGGGGTTTCGAGACGAACTTCGGCGGCTTGGCGCACTACGCCGTGGTGCGGGCGAGCCAGCTGCTCGCCAAGCCACCGCACCTCACCTGGGAGGAAGCGGCCTCCGTGCTGCTGTGCGCGAGCACCTCCTACCGGATGCTGGTCGGCGCCAACGGCGCGCGGATCAAGCAGGGCGACGTCGTGCTGATCTGGGGCGCGACCGGCGGCCTCGGCGCCTACGCCGTGCAGCTCGTCAAGAACGGCGGCGGTATCCCGGTCGGGGTGGTCGGCTCGGAGGAGAAGGCGGAGCTGGCGCGCCGCCTCGGGTGCGACGTGGTCATCAACCGCGCCGAGGTCGGCCTGACCACCCCGCGCGACGGCGCGCACGCGATCGAGCTGGGCAAGGCGCTCGGCCGGGTGATCCGCCGGGAGGTCGGCGAGGACCCGCACGTCGCGTTCGACTACATCGGCCGCGCCACGTTCGGCATCTCGGTGTTCGTCGTGCGCAAGGGCGGCGTCGTGGTCACGTGCGGGTCGAGCACCGGGTACCTGCACGAGTTCGACAACCGCTACCTGTGGATGAACCTCAAGCGGATCATCGGCAGCCACGCCGCGAACCTCCAGGAGCAGTGGGAGGTCAACCGGCTGTTCCACCTCGGCCACCTCGTCCCGGTGCTGTCCGCGGTGCACCCGCTGGAGGACGTCGGCGAGGCGGCCCGGGCGGTCCAGCTCAACGAGCACACCGGGAAGGTCGGCGTGCTGTGCCTGGCGCCCGAGCCCGGTCTGGGCGTGACGGACACCGGGCTGCGCGCCCGGATCGGGGAAGAGCGCCTCAACCTGCTGCGGGGGTGACGTGATGACGGCGATGCGCGAACGGGTCGAGGACCCGGAACCGGCCGGGAGCATGCGGGACCGGGTCGAGGAGCTGGCGGCGCTGCGCGACGCGGTGCTGGAGGGCGAGGACCCGGCGGCCACGCGCCGGCAGCACGAGAAGGGCAAGCTCACCCCGCACGAGCGCATCGGGCTGCTGCTCGACGAGGGCAGCTTCCACGAGATCGAGCCGTTCCGCAGGCACCGCGCGGTCGGGTTCGGCATGGAGCACCGCAAGCCCCACAGCGACGGCGTCGTCACGGGCTGGGGCACGGTGGAAGGCCGCACGGTGTTCGTCTACGCGCACGACTTCCGGATCTTCGGCGGCGCGCTGGGCGAGGCGCACGCCGAGAAGATCCACAAGGTGATGGACCTCGCCGCCGCGGCGGGCGCGCCCCTGGTCGGGCTCAACGACGGCGCGGGCGCCCGGATCCAGGAGGGCGTCACCGCGCTCGCCGGGTACGGAGGCATCTTCCAGCGCCACGTGCGCAACTCCGGCGTCATCCCGCAGGTGTCGGTGATGCTCGGCCCGTGCGCGGGCGGCGCGGCCTACTCGCCCGCGCTCACCGACTTCGTGTTCATGGTGCGCGACACCTCGCAGATGTTCATCACCGGACCGGACGTCGTCCAGGCCGTCACCGGCGAACGGGTGGACATGAACGGCCTGGGCGGCGCGGACGTGCACGCCGACGTGTCGGGCGTGGCCACCTTCGCCCACGACGACGAGGAGACGTGCCTGGCCGAGGTGCGCTACCTGCTGTCGCTGCTGCCCTCCAACAACCGCGAGCTGCCGCCGGTCGAGCGGTCCGGCGACCCGGCCGACCGCCGCACCGACGCGCTGCTCGACCTGGTGCCCGCCGACCCCCAGCAGTCCTACGACATGCGGCACGTGATCGCGGAGGTCGCCGACGACGGCGAGTTCTTCGAGATCAGCCCGACCTGGGCGCGCAACGTGCTGTGCGGCCTGGTCCGCCTGGACGGCCACGTGACCGGCGTGATCGCCAACCAGCCCGCCGCCCTGGCCGGCGTGCTGGACATCCAGGCGAGCGAGAAGGCCGCGCGGTTCGTGCAGATGTGCGACGCGTTCAACATCCCGCTGGTGACGCTGGTGGACGTGCCGGGGTTCCTGCCCGGGGTGGCGCAAGAGCACGGCGGCATCATCCGGCACGGCGCGAAGCTGCTCTACGCCTACTGCAACGCGACCGTGCCGCGGGTCCAGCTCATCCTGCGCAAGGCCTACGGCGGCGCCTACATCGTGATGGACTCCCGGTCCATCGGCTGCGACCTGTCGCTGGCCTGGCCGACCAACGAGATCGCGGTCATGGGCGCCGAGGGGGCCGCCAACGTGATCTTCCGCCGGGAGATCGCCGCGGCCGACGACCCCGCCGCCGTGCGGTCGCAGAAGATCAAGGAGTACCGCAGCGAGCTGCTGCACCCCTACTACGCGGCCGAACGCGGCCTGGTCGACGACGTGATCGACCCGCGGCAGACGCGGCTCACGCTCGTGCGCGCGCTGGAGATGCTGCGCGGCAAGCACGCCGACCTGCCGTCCCGCAAGCACGGAAACCCGCCGGTCTGATGACGGCTCAGCCATCCATCCAGGTGATCCGGGGCGGCGTCCCAGACGACGCGGAGCTCGGCGCGCTGACCGCGGTCCTGCTGGCCCTCGCGTCGGGGCCGCGGCCGGAGCACGCCGGCACCGCGGAACGCCGCCGGGCCGGGTGGGACCGCGACAACCCCCAGCGGTTCCGCCCGGCTGGGTCCTGGCGCTCGTGAGGAGTTCAGACGTGCAGCCCAGACAGTCCATCGGCATCCTCGGGACGGGTTCCTACCTGCCCAAGGACGAAGTCGGCAACGCCGAGATCGCGGAGCGGGTCGGGGTGACCCCCGAGTGGATCGAGCGCAAGACCCACATCCGCACCCGCCGCTACGCCGCACCCGGCGAGGCCACCTCGGACCTCGCCGTGCAGGCGGCCGGGTTCGCGCTGGAGCACGCGGCGCTGGACGCCGAGCGGATCGACTACCTGGTCGTCGCCACCTCCACCGGTGACCACCCGCAGCCGCCGACCGCCCACATCGTGCAGCACGCGCTGGGCGCCACGCGGGCGGCGTGCCTGGACATCAACGTGGTGTGCAGCGGGTTCGTCTACGGGCTCGCCCTGGCGCACAGCCTGGTGGCGAACAAGCCCGGCGCGCACGCGCTCGTCGTGGCCGCGGACACCTACTCGCGCATCGTGGACCACCGCGACCGGCGCACGGCGGTGCTGTTCGCCGACGGCGCGGGCGCCGCCGTGGTCGGTCCCGGCGCCGACGGCGGGATCATCGAGTTCGACCTGGTCGGCAGGGGCGAGGCGCGGCACCTGATCCGGGTGGAGGCGGGCGGCAGCCGGATGCCCGCGTCCCCGGCGACGGTCGCCGACGGCAGCCACCACTTCCGCATGGAGGGCCGCGAGGTCCGCGAGTTCGTCGAGCGCGAGCTGCCGCTGGCGCTCGCCGGGCTCGCCGCGCGCGCCGGGGTGGAACTGTCCGAAGTGGACCACTTCGTGCCGCACCAGGCCAACGGCGTGATGATCGACGAGCTGGTGCGCGCCTCCGGCCTCACCGCCGCCACCACGCACCGCACGCTGGAGAAGTACGGCAACGTCGGCAGCGCCTCGGTCGCCGTCACGCTCGACGAGGCGAACCGGGCGGGTCGGCTCGCGCCCGGTGACCTGGTGCTGCTGTCCGCGTTCGGTGGCGGCATGGCCATCGGCTCGTGCCTGATGAGGTGGGCCGCCTGATGAGCGGGATCAAGAAGATCGGGGTCGTCGGCTGCGGCACCATGGGCGCGGGCATCGCCGAGGTCGCCGCGCGGGCGGGGTTGGACGTGCTGGTGGTCGTGTCCCGCCCGGCGTCCGAGGCGCGCGGTCGCGCGCTGATCACCGCGTCGCTGGACCGGGCGTTGCGCAAGGAGAAGATCACCGGGGCGGAGCGGGACGCCGCGCTGGCCGGCATCGCGTTCACCACCGACCTCGGCGACCTCGCCGACCGGCAGCTCGTGGTCGAGGCCACCACCGAGGACGAGGACGCGAAGTTCGGCGTGTTCCGCGCGCTGGACGCGGCCGTGGGCGAGGCGGACGCCATCCTCGCCTCGACCACCTCCTCGATCCCGATCGCCCGGCTGGCCAAGGCCGTCGCGCGGCCGGGCCGGGTCATCGGCGTGCACTTCTTCAACCCGGTGCCCGCGCTGCCCCTGGTGGAGCTGATCCCGTCGCTGCTGACCGACGACGACGTCTACGACCGCACCGAGCGGTTCGTCACCGACGTGCTGGGCAAGCAGCCCGTGCGCTGCGGCGACCGCGCCGGGTTCGTGGTCAACGCGCTGCTGATCCCGTACCTGCTCGCCGCAATCCGCATGGTGGAGACCGGCTTCTCCACCGCCGAGCAGGTGGACCGGGCGATGACGCTCGGCTGCGCCCACCCCATGGGCCCGCTGGCGCTGGCGGACCTGATCGGCCTGGACACCGTGGCCGCGATCGCGGAGGCGATGTACCAGGAGTTCCGCGAACCTCTCTACAGCCCGCCGCACCTGTTGCAGCGCATGGTCGACGCCGGCCTGCTCGGCCGCAAGGCCGGCCGCGGGTTCCACACCTACCTGCCGTGACGCGTGGAGGCACGATGACCAACGCGGACCTTCCCACCGACGCCGTGGCCGTCGTCGGGATCGCCTGCCGCTTCCCCGGCGCGGCCGACCCGGACGCGTACTGGGCGCTGCTGCGCGCCGGCGGCGAGGCGATCGGCCCGCCGCCGCCCGGGCGCGACCTGCCGCCGACGCTGCGCGCGGGCTTCCTGGAGCGGGTGGACGAGTTCGACGCCGGGTTCTTCGGCATCTCGCCCCGCGAGGCGGCCGCCGTCGACCCGCAGCAGCGCCTGGCGCTGGAACTGGCCTGGGAGGCCTGGGAGGACGCCGGGATCGTGCCGCCGGGCGCGCCGGGCGACGCGGTCGCGCGGGCGGCCGACGACACGGGCGTGTTCCTCGGCGCGATCTGGGACGACTACGCGCGGCTCGGCGGCCCGGTCACCCGGTACACCGCCACCGGCGGCAGCCGGGGCATGATCGCCAACCGGGTGTCGTACCTGCTCGGGCTGGGCGGCCCGTCGCTGGTGGTGGACGCCGGGCAGTCGTCGTCGCTGGTCGCGGTGCACCTGGCGGCGGAGAGCGTGCGGCGTGGCGAGTCCCGGGTGGCGCTCGCGGGCGGGGTGAACCTCGCCGTCGGCGCGGAGACCTTCGAGGTGAACCGGGCGTTCGGCGCGCTGTCCCCGGACGGCCGCAGCTACACCTTCGACGCCCGCGCCAACGGGTACGTGCGCGGCGAGGGCGGCGGGGTCGTGGTGCTCAAGCGCCTGGCCGACGCCGTGCGCGACGGCGACCGGGTGCACGCCGTGCTGCTCGGCGGCGCGGTCAACAACGACGGCGGGGGCGTGACGCTCACCGCGCCGGCGCAGGAGGGGCAGGAGCGGGTGCTGCGCGCGGCCTACGCCCGCGCCGGGGTGGACCCGGCCGAGGTGGCGTTCGTCGAGCTGCACGGCACGGGCACGCCGACGGGCGACCCGGTGGAGGCCGCCGCGCTCGGTGCCGTGCTGGGCACCGGTCGGGCCGCGCCGCTGCCGGTCGGGTCGGCCAAGACCAACATCGGCCACCTGGAGGGCGCGGCGGGCATCGCCGGGTTCGTCAAGGCGGTGCTGTGCCTGCGGGAGCGGACCCTCGCGCCCAGCCTGAACTTCGCCACGCCCAACCCCGCCATCCCGCTCGACCGGCTGGGCCTGCGGGTGAACGACGCGCCGCGCCCGCTGCCCGCCGGGGCGCGGGCCGGGGTCAGCTCCTTCGGCATGGGCGGCACGAACGCGCACGTCGTGCTGGCCGCGTGGGACGCCGGAGCCGCTGCGCCGGGAGCGGCGGGAGGCGGGACGGCCGGGGAGGCGCCGGCCGGTCCGGTGCCCGTGCTGCTGTCCGCGCGCAGTCGTGAGGCGCTGGCCGCGCAGGCGCGGCGGATCGCCGCGCTCGACGCCCCGCCCGCCGACGTGGCGCACTCGCTCGCCACGACCCGCACGCACTTCGAGTACCGGGCCGTCGAGTGGACGACCGACCTGGCGTCCCTGCGCGACTTCGACCCGACCGGCGTGACGCCCGTCGTGCGCGGTGGGCTCGCGGTGCTGTTCACCGGGCAGGGCAGCCAGTGGGCCGGGATGGGCCGCGGCCTGTACGAGGCGCACCCGGTGTTCGCCGCCGCGTTCGACGAGGTGTGCGCCCACTTGGATCCGGGGCTCAAGACCGTGGTGTTCGGCGACGACGACGCGGTGCTCGCCCGAACCGGCCACACGCAGTCCGCGTTGTTCGCGTTCGAGGTCGCGTTGTTCCGGCTGCTCCAGCACCACGGCGTGACGCCCGACTTCCTCATGGGCCACTCGATCGGCGAACTCACCGCCGCGCACGTGTCCGGGGTGCTCTCGCTGGAGGACGCCGCCGCGCTCGTCGCCGCCCGGGGCCGGCTCATGCAGGCCCTGCCGGCCGGCGGCGCGATGGTGTCCATCCGCGCCACCGAGGACGAGGTGCGGGCCGCCCTGGTCGACGGGGTGTCGATCGCCGCCGTCAACGGCCCGCGCTCGACCGTGGTGTCGGGTGCCGCCGAGGCGGTGCGGCGCGTGGCCGCCGGGTTCGCCCGGACCCGCGAGCTGAACGTCAGCCACGCCTTCCACTCACCGCTCATGGAGCCGGTGCTCGCCGAGTTCCGGCGCGTCGCGGAGGGCCTCACCCACCACGAGCCGCGCCTGCCGATCGTGTCCAACCTGACCGGTGACGTGGTCGGCGGGTTCACCGCCGACCACTGGGTCCGCCACGTCCGCGAGGCCGTGCGGTTCCACGACGGCGTCCGGGCGCTGGAGGGGCGCGGTGTCCGCACGTTCCTCGAAGTCGGCCCGAAAGCCGTGCTCAGCGTCATGGGCCGCGACTGCGCGGTCGAGCCCGACACCGCGTTCGTCGCCACCGCCCGGTCGCACCGCGGCGAGGTCGACGCCCTGCGCGCCGCCCTGGGCGACCTGCACTCCCGCGGCGCGCGCGTCGACTGGACGACGCTGGTCACCGGCCGCCGGATCACCCTGCCGACCTACCCGTTCCAACGGCGGCGGCACTGGCTCGGCGAGGCGGCCGACGACACCGGGCCCGCACCGGCCGCGGTGGCGGACGTGGCCGCGCTGGTCCGCGCCGAGGTCGCGGCCGTGCTCGGCGCGGACCCCGCCGCGGTCGAGTTCGACCGCACGTTCCAGGCGCTCGGGTTCGACTCCGTGATGGGCGTGGAGCTGGGTGACCGGCTCACGGCCGCCACCGGCGCGCGGGTGCCCGCGACCCTGGTGTTCGACCACCCCACCGCCGACGCCGTCACCCGTCACCTGCGCGAGCTGCTGGACGGCGCGCCCGTCGAACACCGAACGCCGGCCCGCGCGGTCGAGCGGGACGACGACCCGGTCGCCATCGTCGGCATGTCCGTGCGGCTGCCCGGCGGCGTCGAGTCGCCCGACGACTTCTGGCGGCTGCTGACCGAGGGAAGGGACGCCATCGGCGGGTTCCCCACCGACCGCGGCTGGGACCTGGCGGCGCTGCACGACCCGGACCCCGAGCGCACCGGCACCTCCTACACCCGCCACGGCGGCTTCCTGGCCGACGTGGCCGGGTTCGACGCCGCGTTCTTCGGGATCTCGCCGCGCGAGGCGCTGGCGATGGACCCCCAGCAGCGGCTGTTCCTGGAGACCTCGTGGGAGGCGGTCGAGGGGGCGGGCATCGACCCGGGGTCGTTGCGTGGCAGCGACACCGGCGTGTTCGCGGGCGTCATGTACCACGACTACGGGGCGGGCAACGACGACCCGACCGCCGAGGGCTTCCGCATGACCGGCGGCGCGGGCAGCGTCGTGTCCGGCCGCGTGGCCTACGCGCTCGGCCTGGAGGGCCCGGCCCTCAGCGTGGACACCGCGTGCTCCTCCTCCCTGGTCGCGCTGCACCTGGCGGTGCGGGCGCTGCGCTCGGGGGAGTGCTCCCTCGCGATCGCGGGCGGTGTCACGGTGCTGTCCTCGCCGTTCACCTTCGTGGAGTTCTCCCGCCAGCGCGGGCTGAGCCGGGACGGCCGCTGCCGGTCGTTCGCGGCGGCGGCCGACGGCACCGGCTGGGCCGAGGGCGTCGCCGTGCTCGTCGTGGAACGGCTGTCCGACGCGCGCCGCCACGGCCACCCGGTGCTGGCGCTGGTGCGCGGCACGGCGGTCAACCAGGACGGCGCCTCCAACGGCCTCACCGCCCCCAACGGGCCGGCGCAGCAGCGGGTCATCCGGGCCGCGCTGGCCGACGCTGGCCTGGAACCGTCCGAAGTGGACACCGTGGAGGCGCACGGCACGGGCACCCGCCTGGGCGACCCGATCGAGGCGCAGGCCCTGCTCGCGACCTACGGCCGCGACCGCGAGGAGCCGGTGTGGCTCGGCTCGGTCAAGTCCAACATCGGCCACACCCAGGCCGCCGCCGGCGCGGCGGGCGTGGTGAAGACCGTGCTGGCCCTGCGCCACGGCCTGCTGCCGCGCACCCTGCACGTGGACGCGCCGTCACCCCGGGTCGACTGGTCCTCCGGGCGGGTCGAGCTGCTCACCGAGGCGCGGCCCTGGCCGGAGGCCGGACGCCCGCGCCGCGCGGCGGTGTCGTCGTTCGGCATCAGCGGCACCAACGCGCACGTGATCATCGAGCAGGCGCCCGCCGAGGACGGGGCCGGGTCGGACCCCGTTGGATCGGACCCCGTTGGATCGGACCCCGTTGGATCGGACCTCGCCGGTGTGGCGCTGCCCGTGTCCGCCCGCACCCCCGAGGCGCTCACCGCGCAGACCGGGCGGTTGGCCGCGTTCCTGGCCGAGCACCCGGAGCTGCGCGCGGTCGACGTGGCGCACACCCTCGGCCTGCGGGCCGCCCAGCCGCACCGCGCCGTGCTCCGCGACGGCGTGGAGCTGGACCGCGGCGAACCCGGCGGTGGGCTCGCGCTGCTGTTCACCGGCCAGGGCAGCCAGCAGCCGGGGATGGGGCGCGAGCTGCGCGAGCGGTTCCCCGTGTTCGCCGCGGCGTTCGAGGAGGTGTGCCGGGCGCTGGACGTCGAGCTGGACCGGCCGCTGCGCGACGTCGTGGACGGCGACCCGGAGGCGCTGGACACCACCGCCTACACCCAGCCCGCGCTGTTCGCGTTCGAGGTCGCGCTGTTCCGGCTGCTCGAGTCGTGGGGCGTCGTGCCGAGCCACCTCGCCGGGCACTCGGTCGGCGAGCTGGTCGCCGCGCACGTCGCCGGCGTGCTGTCGCTGCCGGACGCGGCGACCCTGGTCGTCGCGCGCGGCCGGCTGATGCAGGAGCTGCCCGCGGGCGGCGCGATGGTCTCGATCCTCGCCACCGAGGCCGAGGTCCGCGCCGCCCTGGTCGACGGCGTCGCGATCGCCGCGGTCAACGGGCCCGCCTCCACCGTCATCTCCGGTGACGGGGACGCGGTGGCGCGGGTCGCGGCCGGGTTCGAGCGGACCCGGCCGCTGCGGGTGAGCCACGCGTTCCACTCGCACCTGATGGAGCCGGTGCTGGAGGACTTCCGGCGCGTCGCGGAGAAGCTGACCTACCACGAGCCGCGCGTGCCGATCGTGTCGAACGTGACCGGCGCGGTGGCGGGGCCGGAGCTGCGCACCGCCGACTACTGGGTGCGGCACGTGCGCGAGGCGGTGCGGTTCGCCGACGGCGTGCCGGCGTTGCGCGCCGAGGGCGTGACCACCTTCCTGGAGGTCGGCCCGGACGCGGTGCTCACCGGCATGGCCCGCGACTGCCTGCCCGACGACGACGTGGTGTTCGCGCCGACCCTGCGCCGCGGCAAGCCGGAGACCGCGGCGCTGCTGGAAGGCGTGGCACGGGCGTGGGCGCGCGGTGCCCGGGTCGACTGGCCGCGGGTGTTCGCGCCCTTCACGCCCCGCGTGGTGCAGCTGCCCGGGTACCCGTTCGAGCACCGGCGGTTCTGGCTCGCGCCGTCGACCGGCGGCGAGCGCGGCGGTCACCCGCTGTTCGGCCGGTCCGTGCCACTGGCCGCCACCGACGGTCTGGTGCGCACCGCCGCGCTGTCCCTGGCCGACCACCCGTGGCTCGCCGACCACGCCATCCTCGGCACGGTCGTGCTGCCCGCCGCCGCCGTGGTCGACCTCGCCCTGGTCACCGCCGCCGAACTGGGCTGCGCGGGGGTCGAGGAGCTGACGCTGGAAGCGCCGATCACCCTGCCCGAGCGGGGGTCGGTGCAGGTGCAGCTGACCGTGAGCGGACCCGGCGCGGACGGCGCGCGCCCGTTCGAGGTGCACTTCCGCTCCGGCGACCGACCGTGGGCGCGGCACGCCACCGGTGTGCTCGGCGCGGTGCCCGACGCGCCGGCCGCGGCCTGGGACCCCGCCGCCGAACCCGTGGACCTCACCGGGTGGTACGCGGCCCTGGCCGACGGCGGGTTCGACTACGGCCCGGCGTTCCGGGGCCTGCGGGCCGCGACCCGGCGCGGCGCGGAGGTGTTCGCCGAGGTCGAGCTGACCGACGGGCTGGACGGCGCCGGGTTCGCCCTGCACCCGGTGCTGCTCGACGCCGTGCTGCACGCCATCGGGCTGGGCGCGCTGCCGCCCGTCGAGGGCCGCACCCGGCTGCCGTTCGCGTGGACGGGCGTGCGGCTGCACCGCCCCGGCACGACCGCCGTCCGCGCCCGGGTCGCCCCGGTCGGCGACTCGGCGGTGTCGATCGCCCTCCTCGACGTTGACGGCGCGCCGGTGGCGTCGGTCGCGTCCCTGACCGTGCGCGCGGTGTCGCCGGACAAGCTGGTCGACACCGACGACGCCCTCCTGGACCTGGCTTGGTCGCCCACCGCCGTCCCCGGCGGCCAAGCCACCCCGGTCGCCGTCCACCGCGTCGCGACCCCGGCGGGAAACCCCCAGTCCGCCGTCCGCGACGCGGTGGCGGCGGCGTTGGGCGCGGTGCACGCGCACCTCGCGTCCGACGACCCCGCGCCGCTCGTCCTGGTGACCCGCGACGCCACCGGCGCCGCCCCCGACCCGGCGCACGCCGCGGTGTGGGGCCTGGTGCGGTCCGCCCAGACCGAGCACCCCGGCCGGTTCGTGCTGCTGGACACCGACCGCGACGTCACCGACGGGCAGGTCGCGACGGCCGCCGCGACGGGCGAACCCCAGGTGGCCCTGCGGGACGGCACGCCGCTCGTGCCGCGCCTGGCCCGCGTCACGCCGATCGCCGCGACCCGGCGCTGGGACCCCGACGGCACGGTCCTCGTCACCGGCGCGACCGGCGCGCTGGGCGCGCTGGTGGCCAGGCACCTGGTGACCGGCCACGGCGTGCGGCACCTGCTGCTGGCCTCCCGGCGCACCGCGGACCCGGCGTTCGTGGACGAGCTGACCGCGCTCGGCGCGACCGTGACCGCGGTGCCGTGCGACGTGGCCGACCGGGACGCGGTGCGGGCGCTGCTGGCCGCCGTGCCCGCCGAGCACCCCCTGACGGCGGTCGTGCACTCGGCCGGCGTGCTCGACGACGCGCCGGTCGACGCGCTCACCCCCGAGCGGGTGGACACCGTGCTGCGGCCCAAGGCCGACGCCGCGTGGCACCTGCACGAGCTGACCCGCGACCTCGACCTGCGCGGGTTCGTGCTGTTCTCCTCTGCGTCCGGCGTGCTCGGCGCGGCCGGGCAGGCCAACTACGCGGCGGCCAACTCGTTCCTCGACGCGCTGGCCCGCCGCCGCCACGCCGAGGGCCTGCCCGCCACCTCGCTGTCCTGGGCGCCGTGGGCCGAGCTGGGCATGGCGGGCGCGCTGGACCGGGCGCAGCTCGACCGCCTCGCCCGGATCGGCATGACCGCGCTGCCCACCGCGGACGGTCTCGGGCTGTTCGACGCCGCGCTGCGGCTGGACCACCCGCACCTGGTGCTGCTGCGGCCCGACCGGGCGCTGGCCGACCCGCCGCCGCTGCTGCGCGGCCTGGTGCGGCCCCGACCCGCCGCCACCGCCCCGAACACGGGCCCGGACACCGGCTCGGCCGACCGGCTCGCCCGGGTGGCGCCCGCCGAACGGGGCAAGGCCGTGCTGGACCTGGTCCGCGCCGAGGTGGCCCGGGTGCTCGACCACCCGGACCCGGTGGGCGTGGACGTGCGGCGCGGCTTCAAGGAGCTGGGCCTGGACTCGCTGACGTCGGTGGAGCTGCGCAACCGGCTCAACCGCGCGTCCGGCCTGCGCCTGTCGCCGACCGCGATCTTCAACTACCCGACGCCGCAGGCGTTGGCCGAGCACGTGCTCGCCGAGCTGTTCCCCGACCCGGGTGCGCCCGACGGCGCGGCGGACGCCGATCCCGACGTGCTCGACCCCGCGATGGGCATCGACCCCGACGCGGGCATCGACGTCGCCGGGATCGACGACCTGGACGTGGCAGACCTGATCCGCCTGGCCCGCGCGGGCACCGAGGACTCCGGCAGGGGTGAGGGAGAGCGATGACCGACAACGACACCCTGGTCGCGGCGCTGCGCGACGCGGTCAAGGAGATCGCCCGGCTGAAGCAGACCAACGCGAAGCTGGTCCGGGCCGCGGCGGAGCCCATCGCGATCGTGGGCATGAGCTGCCGGCTGCCCGGCGGCGTCACCTCGCCCGAGGACCTGTGGCGGCTGGTGGAGAGCGGCGGCGACGGGATCGGCGGGTTCCCCGCCGACCGCGGCTGGGACCTCGGCCGGCTCTACGACCCCGACCCCGACCGGACCGGGACGACCACCTCCGACCAGGGCGGCTTCCTGCTCGACGCGGCCGAGTTCGACGCCGGGTTCTTCGGCATCTCGCCGCGCGAGGCCCTGGCGATGGACCCCCAGCAGCGGCTGCTGCTGGAAGGCTGCTGGGACGTCGTCGAACGCGCCGGGATCGACCCGCTGTCGTTGCGCGGCAGCCGCACCGGCGTGTTCGCGGGCCTGATGTACCACGACTACGCGAAGGGCGTGGCCGAGCTGCCCGAGGGCGTCGAGGGCCTGCGGGTCACCGGCGGCGCGGGCAGCGTCCTGTCCGGCCGCGTCTCGTTCACCCTCGGGTTGGAGGGTCCGTCGGTCACCGTCGACACCGCCTGCTCGTCCTCCCTGGTCGCGCTGCACCTGGCCGCGCAGTCGCTGCGGGCCGGCGAGTGCTCGCTGGCGATCGCGGGCGGCGTCACCGTCATGGCCACGCCCGAGACGTTCGTGGAGTTCTCCCGGCAGCGGGGCCTGAGCCCGGACGGCCGGTGCAAGTCGTTCGCCGCCGCGGCCGACGGCACCGGGTGGGCCGAGGGCGTGGCCGTGCTGCTGGTCGAACGGCTCTCCGACGCCGAACGCCTCGGGCACGACGTCCTCGCGGTGCTGCGCGGTTCGGCGGTCAACCAGGACGGCGCGTCCAACGGCCTCACGGCGCCCAACGGCCCGTCGCAGGAACGCGTGATCAGGGCGGCGCTGGCCGGCGCCGGGTTGTCCACCCGGGACGTCGACCTGGTGGAGGCGCACGGCACGGGCACCCGCCTGGGCGACCCGATCGAGGCCTCCGCGCTGCTGGCCACCTACGGCCGCGACCGCGAGGAGCCGGTGTGGCTCGGCTCGGTCAAGTCCAACATCGGCCACACCCAGGCCGCCGCCGGCGCGGCCGGGGTGATCAAGGTCGTCGAGGCCATGCGCCACGGCGTCATGCCGCCCACGCTGCACGTGGACGAGCCGTCGCCGTACGTGGACTGGGAGTCCGGCGGCGTGGCGCTGCTGACCGAGGGCCGGCCGTGGCCCGAGCGCGACCGGCCGCGCCGCGCCGCGGTGTCCTCGTTCGGCATCAGCGGCACGAACGCGCACGTGGTGCTGGAGGAGTACCGGCCCGCGCCGCGGCCCGCGACCCCCGAACCGACCGGTCCCGTGCCGCACGTCCTGGCCGCCAAGGACCCCGTCGCGCTGGCGGCGCAGGCGGCGCGGCTGCACGGGCACCTGGTGGCGCGACCGGAGCTGAACCCGGTCGACGTCGCGCACTCGCTGGCCACCACCCGCGCCGCCTTCGACCACCGGGCCGTCGTGCTTGCCTCTTCCACGGCGGAGCTGCGGAGGAGGCTGGAGCGGTTCCCCGCCGGGTCCGTCGTCGGCGAGGTCGCCGGCGGCGGGCTGGCCGTGCTGTTCACCGGGCAGGGCAGCCAGCGCGTCGCGATGGGCGGCGGGCTGCGCGAGGCCCACCCGGTGTTCGCCGCGGCCTTCGACGAGGTGTGCGCCCACCTCGACCCGCACCTGGACCGGCCGCTCGCCGACGTGCTCGCCGACGGCGACCTGCTCGACCGCACCCGCTACACCCAGGCCGGGCTGTTCGCCCTCGAGGTCGCGCTGTACCGGCTGGTGGAGAGCCTGGGCGTGCGGGTCGACCACGTCGCCGGCCACTCCGTCGGGGAGCTGACCGCCGCGCACGTCGCCGGGGTGCTGTCGCTGCCCGACGCGGCGGCCCTGGTCGCCGCCCGGGGTCGGCTGATGCAGGAGCTGCCCGCCGGCGGCGGGATGCTGTCCGTGCTCGCCTCGGCCGAGCAGGTCGCCGACCTGCGCTCGGACCGGCTCGCGCTGGCCGCGGTGAACACGCCCGGCTCCGTCGTGCTCTCCGGCGACGGTGACGCGGTCGCCGAGGCCGAGGCGGAGCTGGCCGCGCGCGGCCACAAGACCCGCCGGCTGCGGGTGAGCCACGCGTTCCACTCGCACCTGATGGAGCCGATGCTCGCGGAGTTCCGGCGGGTCGCGTCGGGGCTCGCCTTCCACCCGCCGCGGCTCCCGATCGCGTCGAACCTCACCGGCGGCGCGGTGCCGGTCGAGGAGATCACCTCGCCCGAGTACTGGGTGCGGCACGTGCGCGAGGCCGTCCGGTTCGCCGACGGCGTGCGGTGGCTGCGCGGCGAGGGCGTCACCACCTTCCTGGAGCTGGGCCCGGACGCCGTGCTCACCGCGATGGGCCGGGAGACGCTGGCCGACGACGGCCAGGTGGCGTTCACCTCCGCGTTGCGGCGCGAGAAGGACGAGGCCACCACCCTCCTCACCGCGCTGGCCGAGGTGCACGTGCGCGGCGTGGACGTGGCCTTCGACCGGCTGCTGCCCACCGCGCGACGGGTGGACCTGCCGACCTACCCGTTCCGGCGGCAGCGGTACTGGCTCGCGCCCGAGGTCGGGCGGACCGCCGGCACGTGGCGCTACGAGGTCGCGTGGACCCCGCTGCCTGCCGTGACCGAGCCCGCGCCGGGCCGGTGGCTGGTCCTGGCGCCCCCGTCGGGGCAGGGCGTGGACGCGTGCGTCGAGGCGCTGGAGGCCGCGGGCCTGGGCGCCACCGTGGCGCGCGACGTGACCGCGCTCGAAGACGGGTTCGCCGGCGTGCTGTCCCTGCTGGCGCTGGACGACCACCCCGGGGAGGCCCTGGCCGCCACCCTCGCCCTCCTCCGGACCGGTCCCGACGTCCCCGTGTGGGTGCTCACCCGCGGCGGCGTCACCACCGGACCCGACGACCCCGCCCCCGACCCGGCCGCGGCACGGCTGTGGGCGCTCGGCCGCACGGCCGCCGTCGAGCTGCCCCGCCGGTGGGGCGGCCTGGTCGACGTGCCCGACGACACCGGGTTCGCGCTCCTGCCCGCGCTGCTCGCGGGCGAGGAGGACCAGCTCGCCGTGCGCGGCGGCCGGGTGCTGGCCCGCCGCCTGGTGCGCGCCGAGCCCCGACCCGCGGGCCCGGCGTGGACCCCGCGCGGCGTCGTGCGGGTGCACGGCGCGGACGAGGCGATCGCCGAGCCGGTCGCGCGGTACCTGGCCGAGGCGGGGGCGGAGCACCTCGTGCTGGCCACCGCGAGCGGCGCGCTGCCCGCGTTCGCGGCCGACCTCGCCGCCGGGGGTGTCCGGGTGACGGCGGCGGCCGACGCGACCGACCTGGCCGCGGACGCGGTCGTCCACCTCGCCCCGGTCGGCGGCACGACCCCGCTGGCCGACCTCACCCCGGCGGACCTCGCCGCACCCGAGGTCGACGACTCCGCACCCGTGTTCGTCGCCCTGACCTCCATCGCGGGCGTCTGGGGCAGCGGCGGCCAGGCCGCCTCCGGCGCGGTGAGCGCCCACCTGGACGCGGTGGCCGAGGCGGTGCGCGGGCGGGGCGGGCACGGCGTCACCGTGGCGCTCGGGCCGTGGGAGTCCGGCGTGACCTCGACCGAGGAGACCGAACGCCGCCGTCAGCTCACCCGCTTCGGGCTCGTGCCGATGCCCGCGGCCGGGGCCGTCGCGGCGCTGGCGGAGGTGTTCGGGCGCGGCGAGTCCGGGCTCGTGCTCGCCGACGTCGACTGGTCCCGGTTCGCCCCCGCCTACACCGCCGCCCGGCCCAGCCCGCTGCTGGCCGCGCTCCCCGAGGCCGCCCGGGCGCTCGCCGAGGTCCCCGACGACGACCGCGGCGACCTGGCCGCCGAGCTGGCGGGCAAGACCGAGGCGGAACGGGAGCGGCACCTGCTCGGCATCGTGCTGGCCGAGGTGGCCGGGGTGCTCGGGCACGACTCCACCGACGCCGTCGAACCGCGCCGGGCACTGCGCGAGCTGGGCTTCGACTCGCTGGCCGCCGTGACGCTGCGGAACCGGCTCGCCGCCGCCACCGGCCTCGCGCTGCCCGCCACGCTCGCGTTCGACCACCCCACCCCGGTCGCGGTGGCCGCCTTCCTCGGCGCGCTCGCCGTGCCGGCGGAGCCCGCGGTGTCGGTCGACGAGCAGTTGGACGCCCTGCGCCGGGCCGTCGACACCGCACCCGACGACGACGCCCGCGGCGCCCTGGTGGCCCGGCTGCGGGACTTCCTCGGCGACCTGGTGGCGACCGCGCCCGAACCGGCCGTGCGCATCGACGACGACACCAGCGACGAGGACCTGTTCGCCCTGCTCGACCACGAACTGCGCTGACCGGCGGACCCAGGAGGAGAGAGCGCCATGTCCGACGAGCAGAAGCTCCGCGAGTACCTCAAACGCGCGACCGTCGAGTTGCGGGAGACCCGACGGCGCCTCGAGGAGGTCCAGGACAAGCACCACGAGCCGATCGCCATCGTCGGCATGGCGTGCCGCTTCCCCGGTGGCGTCACCTCGCCGGAGGACCTGTGGCGGCTGGTCGAGGACGAGGTGGACGCCGTCGCCGGCTTCCCGACCGACCGCGACTGGGACGTCGACGGCGTCTACGGCGAGGACCCCGACGAACCGGGCAAGACCTACGTCAGGGAAGGCGGCTTCCTGTACGACGCGGGCGACTTCGACGCCGAGTTCTTCGGCATCTCGCCGCGCGAGGCGCTGGTGGTCGACCCGCAGCACCGGCTGCTGCTGGAGGTGACCTGGGAGGCGTTCGAACGGGCCGGGATCGACCCCACCACCCTGCGCGGCGGGCGGGTCGGCGTGTACGCGGGGGCGGTCACCAACGACTACGCCGCCCTGCTGGCCACGTCGACCGACGACGTCGAGGCCTACCGGATGACCGGTGCGGCGCAGAGCGTGCTGTCCGGCCGGGTCGCCTACGCGCTCGGCTTCGAGGGCCCCGCGATCACCGTCGACAGCGCGTGCTCCACCTCGCTGGTCGGCCTGCACCTGGCGATGCAGGCGCTGCGCCGCGACGAGTGCTCGATGGCCGTGGTCGGCGCGGCGACGGTGATGGCGACCCCGATCTCCTACGTGGACTTCAGCCGCCAGCGGGGCTTCGCCCGCGACGCGCGGGTGAAGGCGTTCGCCGAGGCCGCGGACGGCACCAGCTTCTCCGAGGGCGTCGGCGCGCTGGTGGTCGAGCGCCTGTCGGACGCCCGCCGGCTCGGCCACCCGGTGCTGGCCGTGGTGCGCGGCTCGGCGGTGAACCAGGACGGCGCGTCCAACGGCCTCACCGCGCCCAACGGGCCCTCGCAGGTGCGGGTGATCGAGCAGGCGCTCGCCTCCGCCCGGCTCACCAGCGGTGACGTGGACGCGGTCGAGGCGCACGGCACGGGCACCACGCTGGGCGACCCGATCGAGGCGCAGGCGCTGATCGCCACCTACGGCCGCCGCCCGGCCGGCGACCCGCTGTGGCTCGGCTCGGTGAAGTCCAACCTGGGCCACACGCTCGCCGCCGCCGGCCTGGCCGGGGTGATGAAGATGGTGCTGGCCATGCGGCACGGCCGGTTGCCGCGCACCCTGCACGTGGACGCGCCGACGTCCCACGTGGACTGGGGCGCCGGCGCGGTGCGGCTGCTCACCGAGCCCCGCGAGTGGCCCGGTCGGGACCGGCCGCGCCGGGCCGGCGTGTCCGCGTTCGGCATGAGCGGCACCAACGCGCACGTGATCCTGGAAGAGGCGCCGCCCGCCGAGGCGGGGCCCGAGCACACCGGGACCACCGGCGCGGCCCTGCCGCTGGTGCTGTCGGGCCGCGGGTCCGCCGCCCTGGCCGCGCAGGCGCGGCGGCTGCACGACCACCTGCTGGAGCACGACCTGCCGCTCGACGACGTGGCCTACTCCCTGCTCACGACCCGCGCGGCGCTGAGCCACCGCGCCGTCGTCGCCGGCGGTGACCGGGACGCGGCGCTGGCCGCGTTGGCCGCCCTGGCCCGCGGCGAGTCCTCCGACGACCTCGTGACCGGCGTCGTCACCGACACCGGGCGGACCGTGTTCGTCTTCCCCGGCCAGGGCTCCCAGTGGGAGGGCATGGCGCTGGACCTGCTGGACCGCAGCCCGGTGTTCGCGCGCCGGTTGCGCGAGTGCGCCGCGGCGGTGGAGCGGCACGTGCCGTGGTCGGTCGAGGGCGTGCTGCGCGGTGCCGCCGACGCGCCCGCGCTGGACCGCATCGAGGTGCTGCAACCCGTGCTGTTCGCGGTGATGGTGTCGCTGGCCGCGCTGTGGCGCTCGCACGGCCTGGAACCGGACGCCGTGGTGGGCCACTCGCAGGGCGAGGTCGCCGCGGCCTGCGTGTCCGGCGCGCTGTCGGTCGAGGACGGCGCGAAGCTGATCGTGCTGCGCTCGCAGCTGTTCGCCGACGAGCTGGTGGGGCGCGGCGCGGTCGCGTCGATCGCCGCCGGTCGCGCCGAGGTCGAGCCCCTGCTGGGCGACCGGCTGTCCATCGGCGGCGTCAACGGCCCGCGCGCCGTCACCGTGGTCGGACCGGTGGACGCGCTGGAGGAGCTGGTCGCCGCGGTGACCGCGCGCGGCGCGCGGGCCCGGATCATCGCCTCCACCGTCGCCTCGCACGGCCCCCAGGTCGACCCGCTGCACGACCGGATCATCGAGCTGCTGTCGTTCGTCCGGCCGCGCGCGGGCACCGTGCCGCTGTACTCCACGGTCACCGGCGCGGTCCTCGACGGCTCCGAGCTGGACGCCCGCTACTGGTTCGAGAACTGCCGCCGCCCGGTCGGCTTCGAGCCGGTCGTGCGGGCGCTGCTGGCCGACGGCTTCCGCACCTTCGTCGAGGTGAGCCCGCACCCCGTGCTCACCGCGGGGGTGGACGCGATCGCCGAGGACGCCGACGTCGACGTCGTGGCGGTCGGCACGCTGCGGCGGGACGCGGGCGACCCGCGCCGGTTCCACCGGTCGCTGGCCGAGGCGCACGTGCGCGGCGTGGGCGTCGACTGGTCCCCGCTGCACGAGCGGCTGCCCGTCCGCCGCGTCGACCTGCCCACGTACGCCTTCCAGCGCCGCCGCTACTGGGCCCGGGGTGCCACGAGCCCCGCCGTCGTGGACCGCTTCGCCGGGACCGGGGTCGGCGCGCTCGACGTGCGCGGCGTCGACCGCGCCGAGCAGGTCCGGTTGGTCGGCGAGCGGGTGCGGGTGGAGATCGCCGCCGTGCTCAAGCAGCCCGACCTGGACGCGGTGGTGATGAACCGGCCGCTGCTCGAGATGGGGCTCGACTCGCTGACCACGGTCGAGCTGCGCAACCGCCTGACCGCCGCCACGGGCGTGAAGCTCACCGCCCGCGAGATCGTCGAGCTGCGCACCCCCGAAGCCCTGGTCGGCCACCTGCGCGCCCTGCTCGGCGGTGACGTGGCCACCGAGCGCCCGGAGGTCGTCGCCGAGTTCGAGCGGGCCCGCGCGGAGGGCGCGGCGGCCGCGTTCGTGGAGCGGCTGGTCGCCGACAGCGCGCGGCGGCCGGCGTTCGACTCGCCCGCCGGGGCCGCGGCCGCCGACCCGCTGCGGCTGGCCACCGGACCCGGCGGACCCAAGCTCGTGTGCCTGCCGATCGCGTTCGCCGACTCCGGGCCGCTGCAGTACGCCGGGTTCGCCCGGCGGTTCGCGGGGGAGCGGGACGTGGTGGCGCTGACCATGCCCGGCTTCACCGACGGCGAGCCGGTGCCCGCGAGCCTGCACGTCCTCGCCGAGCACGTCGCCGAGGTCGTGGCGAAGGTCGTCGGCGACGAGCCGTACGTCCTGGTCGGCTACTCCTCGGGCGGGCTGATCGCGCACACCGCCGTGCCGCTGCTGGCCCGCGCGGGCCTCGCGCCGGCGGGCCTGGCGCTGCTGGACACCTACCCGTGGGACGCCCCGATCGTCTCCGCGATCCGGCCGCGGCTGTTCGAGGGCATCGCCGCGCGGCTCACCGAGGTCACCGCCGCGCAGCTCACCGCGATGGGCGCCTACCTGCGGCTGCTGGACGAGTGGCGGCCCGGCGCGGTCGCGACGCCCACGCTGCTCGTGCGGGCGACGAGCCCCGTGCCCGAGTGGCCGCGGGAGGCCACGTCCGGCGACGGCTGGCGGGCGTCCTGGCCCGACGCGGACGTCGTGGACGTCGAAGGCGACCACTTCACGATCGTGGAGTCGCACGTCGGGGGCGCCGCGGCCGCGGTCGCGTCCTGGCTGGGGCGGGAAGGCGGGGTGCGACGGTGAAGACGAGGACGACCGTGCTGATCATCGGCGCCGGGCCGTGCGGCATCACGGCCGGGGTGGAGCTGCTGAAGCTGGGCGTGCCGGTGCGGCTGGTGGAGGCGGCCACCGAGAGGGCGGTGGGCACGCGGGCGCTGCAGCTGTGGCCGCCCGCGCTGGAGATCTACGAGTCCCTGGGCATCCTGGACGAGGCCCGGCGGCTCGGCGTCACCGTCCGCACCAACGTCTACGACATGGCGGGCGGCAAGGTGCTGCGCATCGCCCTGGGGCCGGAGAACGAACCACTGCTGCTGCCCCAGGAGCACACCGCGCGGCTGCTGGAGGAGTCGCTGGAACGCCTGGGCGGCAAGGTGGAGCGCGGGGTGCGGTTCACCGACCTCGAGGTCGGCCCGGACTCGGTCACGGTGCGGCTCGACGGGCCGTCCGGGGAGGAGCTGGTCGAGGCCGACTGGGTCATCGCCGCCGACGGCGTGCGCAGCGGCGTGCGGGAGCGGCTGGGCATCGGGTTCCCCGGCCAGCGCGTGCCGACCAACCTGATCCTCGCCGAGGGCCGCATCGCCGGCGACTTCGAGGAGGGCGCGGTGCACTACTTCCTCGGGCGCAGCGGCTCGCTGGTGTTCGCGCCGATGCGCGGCGGGCGCGTCCGCGTGTCGGCGCCGATCCCACCGGACCTGCCCATCGACGCCGGGGGCGTGCAGCGGCTGCTGGACGAGCGCGGCCCCGGCGACCTCCGGGTGGTCGACCTCGACCACATCGGCACGTTCTCCAGCTCCGAGCGGATCGCCGCGTCGCTGCGCCGCGGCCGGGTGTTCCTGGTCGGGGACGCCGCGCACACCCACTCCCCGCTGGGCGGCCAGGGCCTCAACCTCGGCCTGCAGGACGTGCACAACCTCACCTGGAAGCTGGCGGGCGTCATCGGCGGCCGGTTCGACCCGACCGTGCTCGACAGCTACGAGGTGGAGCGCAGGCAGGCGGCCGAGCAGATCGTCGGCATGACCGCCCGCATGATGCGGATGTTCATGCTCGGACCGGCCGCCGCCCGCGTCCGCAACGCCGCCTGGGGCGCGCTGGAGCGGACCGGGGCGCTGCGCCGCTGGTTCGTGCCGCTGCTGGCGGGCTGGAAGGTCCGCTACTCCGACGAGCTGCTGCGCGCCACCGGGAAACCGGGCCGCGTGCGCCCCGGCACCCGCACCCCGCACTGGGTGCCCCGGCGCGACCACGGCGGCGCGCTGCGCCTGCTCACCACCGGCAGCTCCGGCGCCCCGCTGGTCGCCCGGGCCCGCGCGCTGGCCGACCGCAACGCCTCGCTGGTCGAGCACGACCACCTGACCGGCCGCCCCGGCGGCTTCCTCCTGCTGCGCCCGGACGGCTACGTGGCCGCGTCGGGCACCACCCCGGCCGAGCTGACCGAGGTCGAGGCGCGGGTGCGGGCGCTGGCCGGGAGGTCGCGGTGAGCGCCGACCGGAGCCTGGAGACCGGCCTGCGCACGGGCCGCCTCGACGTGGACCTGCTCGCCGCGTTCCCCGAGCAGGACGAGGCCGACCGCGCCGCGGGCGACCGGTGGGTGGCGCGGGCCGCGGCGTTCACGGAGGCCGCCGTGCCCGACCCCGACGAGGTGGACCGCACCCGGCGGCTCCCCGACGGCCTGATCGACGGCCTGCGCCGCCAGGGCTTCCTGACGGCCGCGTTCCCCGCCGAGCTCGGTGGCGCGGCGCTGTCGCCCTACAACGTGGTCCGGGTGGTGGCCGCCGCCGCGCGGCACTCCGTGCCGGTCGGGCAGGTCATCGCCATCCAGGCCGGGGTCGGCGCCGGCGCGCTGTACCCCGCGCTGCCCGAGGGGTCGTTGCGGGACATGGTCCGCGAGCGCATCGCCGGCGGCGCGCTGTCCGGGTTCGGCGACACCGACCGGGCCGGGCAGAACAACCGGCTGCCGCGGATGACCGCCACCCCGGACGGCGACGACGTCGTGCTGCACGGCGAGAAGCTGTTCACCGGCAACGGCCCGGTGGCCGACCTGCTCGCCGTGTCCGCCACCCTCGACGGCGGCATCTGCGTGTGCTTCGTGGACACCGCGGACCCCGGCTTCTCCGTCGAGTCCACGGTGGACTTCACCGGCAGCGCCGGGCTGCCCAACGGCGCGCTGCGCTTCGACGGCGTGCGCGTGCCGCGCGAGCACGTGCTGTCCGGCGCGGAGGGGCAGCTCCGGCTGCCCGCGGTGATCAACTCCATCGCCTTCCTCGGTCGCCTGTACTTCACCGGCGCCCCCGCGCTGGCGGTGGCGCGCAACTGCCTGGAGTGGACCCGCGACTTCGTCACCCGGCGGTCCGTGGACGGCAGGCCCCTCGCCGACTACGACCGCGTGCAGCGCATGGTGGCCAGGGCGATGGCCGACGTGTACGCGATGGACAGCGTCGCCCGGTGGAGCCTGGTCGGCGGCGGCATCACCGACCGGTGGCTGGAGCGGTTCGTCGCCAAGAACGTCCTCACCCGCACCGCGTGGAAGCTCGTCGACCGCACGATCGCGCTGATGGGCGCCGAAGGGCTGGAGACGGTGGCGAGCAAGCGCCGCCGCGGCGCGCCGCCGCTGCCCGTCGAGCGGGCCCTGCGCGACGCCCGCGGCTTCCGGATGGCGGGCAACGTCGACGTCCGGCTGGACGACCAGGCCGCGACGCTGCTGCTGGCCGCCGACCGCACCGGGACGCGGCCGCTGCCCGACGAGGGCGGGGTGGACCTGCGCGCGCTGGACCTGACCCCGCGCAACCAGGAGCACCTCGCCGCGCTCGCGCAGCAGACGCGGTGGTTCGCGCGGTCGTGCGCCGAGGCGGCCCGCCGCCCGCGCGCGGACCTCGCGGAGGACCAGGAGTTCCTGGTCACCACCGGGCGCCTCGCGGCGGAGCTGGTGTCGGTGTCCGCCGTGCTGGCGCGCACGAACGCGCTCGGCACCGGCGAGGCGCAGGAGCTCGCGGACGTGCACTGCACGGCCGCGCTGGACCGGTTGTCGGTGCTGTGGCGCAGGCTGCGGCGCGACGGGCAGCCGGACCACCACAAGATCAGCCGAGGGTGGCTGACCGGATCGACGTTCCCCTCCCTGACCACCACGTGAAGGACAGCATGGCCACCGAATCGCTGACCCGCGCCGAGCCGTTGCCGGACGTCCTCGGCGGGATCGACCTCACCGATCACCGCTCCTTCGCCGACGGCGTGCCGTACGACCTCTTCGCGCGGCTGCGCGAGGAGGCGCCGGTGTTCTTCCACCCCCACGGCACGTCCCGCGACGACGGCTTCTGGGTGTTCACCAAGCACGCCGACATCGCCGCCGCCGCGGCCGACACCGCGTTCTCCGCCCAGGGCGGCGGTGGTCGCGAGGGCGGCGGCACGCACCTGGAGGACCTGCCCACCGGGATGCTCACCGGCGTCCTGCTGTTCATGATGGACGACCCGCGCCACGAGCTGATCAAACGGGTGCTGACGCCGTTCGTCACCGGCCGGTCCATCGCCGCGCTGGAACCCACGCTGCGCGGCCGCACCCGCGAGCTGCTCGACGGGGCGGTCGCGGCGGGGGAGGTCGACGTCGTCCCGGCCGTCGCCGAGCCCCTGGCGCTGCACGCGATCACCTCGCTGCTGGGCGTGCCGCCCGACGACCGGCCACTGATCGCGGACTGGGTGCGCGGCACGCTCGGCTTCACCGACCGCCGCACCGGCCGCCCCACCGACGGCTCGCGGGCCACGTTCACGGCCATGCGCGAGTACTTCGCGCGGTTCCTCGTGGCCAAGCGCGCCGAGCCGACCGGCGACCTCGGCTCGGTGATCGCGCTCGGCAGGGTGCCCGGCGACGCGCCGATGTCGGACCTGGAGCGGGACACGCACGCGTCGGTGCTGTTCGTCTCCGGCTACGAGCAGCCGCGCAACACCCTCGCCGCGGCCGTCCAGGTGTTCGCCGAGCACCCCGACCAGTGGGCGGCGCTCAAGGCCGACCGGTCGCTGCTGCCCGGCGCCGTGGAGGAGGTGCTGCGCTGGGCGCCCGCCAACCCCTACAACCGGCGCACCGCCACCCGTGACGTCGTCGTGCGCGGGCACCACATCCGCGCCGGCGACAAGGTGACCTTCTGGTGGCCCGCGGCCAACCGCGACCCCGAGGTGTTCGCCGATCCCGACGTGTTCGACATCCGCCGCCACCCCAACCCGCACCTGGCCTTCGGCGCCGGCACGCACGTGTGCTCGGGCGACTCGTTCGGCCGGATGCTGCTGCGGCTGCTGCTCACCGAGCTGCTCGACCGGGTCGACGCGGTCGAGCTCACCGGACCCCCGGTGTTCGCACCGAACAACAAGCACACCGTGCTGCTGGACCTCCCGGTCCGGTTCGTCACCACTGCGAATCCAGAGAAGGACAGCGTTCGATGACCCAGACCACGCCGCGTCCGGCACCCGACGTCCTGACCTACAGCCCCGAGACGGCGGCGCGGATGCTGCCGTTCGACCCGTTCGACGAGGCATTCCACCTCGACCCCTACCCGCGCTACCGGGAGCTGCTCACCCGGCACGGCGGACTGCTGCGCACGTCCGAGGACTCGTTCGCGGCCTTCGGCTTCGACGAGGTCTCCGCCGTGCTCAAGGACCCGCGCTTCGGCATCGGCGTGAAGTCGATGATCGCCGACCAGTTCGTGCAGAACCCGGCGGACGGCGAGTCCGGCCGCATCCTGATGTTCATGGACCCGCCGGACCACACGCGCATCCGCGGCCTGGTGAACAAGGCGTTCACGCCGCGCACCCTCGACCGGCTGCGCCCGCACGCGCTGCGGTTCGCCCGGGAGCTGCTGGCCGAGGCGGCGGCGGGCGAGGGCGAGGTCGACCTGATGGCGGCCTTCGCCCGCCCGCTGCCGGCGCTGGTGCTCAGCCACCTGCTGGACATCCCGGAGAAGTACCACCCGATCTTCTTCTCCGCGGCCAAGGAGAGCGGCCGCGGGCTCGACCCGGGCTTCACGCTGACCGAGGAGCAGAAGGCGGGCCGCAACTACGCCCGCGACCTGTTCATCCAGGCGGGTGTCGAGATGGCCGAGTCGCGCCGCGACAACCTCGGTGACGACCTGATCAGCGACCTGGTGCGGGCCGAGCAGGAGGGCAACCGGCTCGGCGAGTGGGAGCTCGCGATGCTCCTGATGAACCTGCTCGCGGCCGGCTTCGGCGCCACCACCGCGATGATCGGCAACGCGGTGAACGCGCTGCTGGACCACCCGGACCAGTTCGCGTGGTTCCGGGCGAACCCGGACCAGGTCGTCGGCGTGGTGGAGGAGCTGCTGCGCTACGACACCACCCTCCAGGTGACGACCCGCATGGCGTTGGAGGACGCCGACGTGCTCGGCACGCCGATCGCGGCGGGTCAGCACATGGTCACCATGCTCGGCGCGGCCAACCGCGACCCGCGCGCCTACGACCGCCCGGACACCCTGGACCTGACCCGCCCGGTCGGCCGCAACCTCGGGTTCGGGCACGGCATCCACTTCTGCGTGGCCGCGCCGATCGCGAAGATGATCGGCCAGGTCGCGCTGACCGCGCTGCTGGACTACGAGGTGGAGCGCGGCGCGCCGGTGGAGCGGTGGCCCGGCACGTTCCTGAGGGTGATCGGGGTGCTGCCGGTGACCCTCTCGTCCCGCGCCTGACGGCGGGACCGCGACGCCCCGGCCCCCCGGCGCGGGCCGGGGCGTTCGCGCGTCCCGGGGCGTTCGCGCGTCCGCGCCGCGCGAGCGCCGTCGTCCGCGCGCACGGGCGCACCCGTCAGGCGCTCGCCGAGGACATCGCCGACATCCCGAGGGTGCGGGTCAGGTCGAGCATCTCCGCCCGGTAGAGCTTGGCCGGGTCCTTGAGCTGCGTGCCCAGGTGGCCGTAGATCTCCAGGGCCACCTGGCCGTGCATCCGGCCCCACATGCGCAGCGCCAGCGCCACCGTCGCGGGCTCCAGCTCCGGGAACAGCTCGCGCACCCGCTCGGCGTACCCCGAGCCGAAGTCCGGCCAGTCGAACGGCTGCGCCAGGGGGTGCTCCGGCATCGGCCAGCCCGAGGCCACCAGCCGCAGCAGCACCGCGCACGCCCGGTCCTCGGCGTCGCGCACCGGGCCCGACTCGGGGGGCTCGTAGCCCGACACCGGGTCGCCGTAGATGAGCCGGAACTCCTCGGGGTGCGTGATCGCCCACTCGCGGTAGGCCGTGGTCACGGCCAGCACGCGCGCGGCCGGGTCGTCCTCCGGGTTCCGGGTGCAGGCCGCCTCCATCTCGTCGGCCAGGGACGCGTACGAGTCCGAGATCAGCGCCGTGATCAGGTCGTCCCGGGTGTCGAAGTAGCTGTAGATGGCACCGGCGGTCATGCCCATGTCCCGGGCTATGCCGCGCAGCGAGACCGCCTCCGGACCCTTGGCGGTCAGGTGGTCCAGCGCGATGGCCTTGATCTCGGCGCTGGTCTCCGCCCGGAGGCGGTCCCGGCGTCGCGTCGGCGGTCGTCCCATGCTTGACACCCTACCGCGTAGAGATAGTATGCGGAGTGCAACCTTTGAACGGTGTTCAGTAAGTGAACGCCATGAAGCCGCGTCGCCGTCGCCGTGGCGCCCCTCCCCGGCCTGGACCGCGACGAGCTCGCGGGCAGCCCTGTGACGAAGAGAGTTCCCAGCTGTGGTCGCTACCGACAACCCGACATCGAGCAGGTCCGGTCTCCGGCTCGCGCTCCTGGCGTTGGCGCAGTTCATCATCGCCATCGACTACAACAACGTGTACGTCGCGTTGCCCGAGATCGGCAGCGCGCTCGGCTTCTCGGACCAGTCGCTGCAGTGGGTGGTGAGCGCGTACGCCGTGGCGTTCGGCGGTCTCCTCCTGTTGGGCGGCCGGGCCGCCGACCGCATCGGCGCCCGCCGCATGTTCATCGGCGCGCTCCTGGTCTTCGGCCTCTCCTCGCTGGTCGGCGGCCTCGCTACCGACCAGGGCCTCCTCGTCGCCGCCCGCGCGGTGCAGGGGCTCGGCGGTGCGCTGCTGTTCCCCTCGGTCCTCGCCCTGATCGTGACGCGGTTCCCGGAGGGCAAGGAGCGCAACCGCGCCCTGTCCGTCTGGGGCGCCACGGGCAGCGGCGGCCTCGCGGCGGGCGCGCTGCTCGGCGGCGTGATCACCTACGGCCTCGGCTGGCAGTGGGTGTTCTTCATCGTCGTGCCGATCACCATCCTGGCGGCGCTGGTGGCGCCCAAGCTCATCGCGCCGGACACCGCGGTGAGCAAGGGCAGCTTCGACATCCCCGGCGCGCTGGTCGTCACGATCGGCGTGTCGCTGATCGTGTTCGGCCTGGTGAGCGGCCCCGAGGTCGGCTGGGGCTCGATCCGCGCCTGGGGTGCGATCGTGCTGGGCATCCTGCTGGTGCTCGGGTTCTTCGTCATCGAGCGCACCACGAAGGACCCGCTGGCGCCGGTCGCGCTGTTCCGCAACCGGAGCCTGGTCACCGCGATGGCCGTGGCGTTCCTGCACCACGCGGCGCTGAGCTCCGGCTACTTCATCTTCACCATCTACATGCAGGACCAGTTGCAGTACAACGCCCTGCAGGCCGGTCTGGCGTTCCTGCCGCTGGGCGTGTTCGCGATGATCGCGGGCGGCAAGGTCGCCTCGACCGTGCTCACCAAGGCGGGCGTCGGCGCGGGCCTGGCCGTCGGCATGATCATCTACGCGATCGGCCTCGCCGCGCTCGTGGCGGGCATGAGCTCCGGCGGTTCGTACTGGGCGGTGCTGCCCGGCGTCGTGCTCTACGGCTTCGGCGGCGGCCTCGCGTTCACCGCGATCTTCGTGGCCGCGTCGTCCGGGGTCGACGCGGGCTCGCAGGGCGTCGCCTCGGCGCTCGGCTCCACCGCGCTGCAGATCGGCGCGGCGGTCGGCCTCGCGATCATCCTGGCGATCGCGAACGCGAACGCGGACTTCCTGGACGGCCTCCAGGTCGCCGGGTACGTCGCGGCGGCAGGCGCGCTCCTGGGTGGGCTCCTCGCCCTGACGTTGCGCAAGCCCGTAGCGGCGCCCGCCGCCGGGGAGGCCGCCGCGGCGGCACCCGAGGCGGCGGTCTGACCGGCCTGCCTGATCCGATCGGGGGTGACCCTGGTCGCGAATTCGGCGTCCGGGGTGGCGACCAATCGGTCGTCACCCCGGACGCTTTGCGTCGATTGGGCGGGACAATCGTTTCCGCCGATATGATCGGTAGTCGGCGCGGACGGCCGGGAATCGTGGGGAACGACACGTGGACCGTGTGCGAGGTCTGGGTGTACCGGCACAGAGGTGACGACGTCGACGCTGTGGTCGTGCTGTTCGAGTAGCCATCCGGCGATTTCGGGCGCGGGTCGTCGGAACGGACCAACAATAGGTTTATGGGGGAATCTAGATGTTGTTCGAACGAGAGTCGCAATTATCCGATTTACGCGGCCTGCTGGCCGACTGCCGGGAGGGCGCCGGCCGGATCGCCGTGGTGGCGGGACCGGTCGGCTCGGGTAGGACGGAGTTGCTCAACGCGTTCACCGGCGAGGCGGCGGACGGGGGTGCGCTCGTCATGTCGGCCTCGGGCTGCCCCGTGGAGCGCGCGGTCCCGTTCGGCGTGCTGGGCCAGTTGCTCAGGGGTGCGCCGCTGCCCGACGGCGGGACCGCGGACCGGGTCGCGGGGCTGCTGGAGACGGCGCGGGGCGCCACCGTGCCCCCCGTCGTCCACCACAGCCTGTGCATGACGATGCTGGACCTGGTGGAGCGGTCCGAGGCGCCGATCGTGATCGGGGTCGACGACGCCCAGCACGCCGACGACCAGTCGCTCGCGTGCCTGTCGACCATGGTGTGCCGCGTCCGCTCGGGCGGGGTGCTGGTCGTGCTCACCGAGAGCTTCCGGGTGGGGGAGCGGCACCCCCTGGCCCGGATCGGCCTGCCGCGACCGCCGCTGTACCGCCGCATCGAGCTGCCGCCGCTGTCCGTGGCCGGCGTGGAGGCCGTGCTGCGGGACCACGTCGGCCCGGTGCGGGCGTGGGAGCTCGCGGCCGAGTGCCACCAGGCCACCGGCGGCAACCCGATGCTGGTGTACGCGGTCGCCGAGGACACCGCCGCCGCCGGGACCGGGACCGGGACCGCGCGGCTGTCGCTCGGCCCGGCGTTCGAGTACACGATCCAGGGCTACCTCGACACGTGCCCGGTGCTGCGCTCGGTCGCGCGGAGCCTCGCCGTGCTGGACGAACCGCGCCTGCCGCTGGTGCTCGGCAAGCTGGTGGGCACCGAGCCCGAGTCCGTCACGCAGGCCATCGCCGCGCTGAACGAGTGCGGCGTGCTCGACGGCAACTGGTTCCGCCACCCGCGGGGTCGGGAGGTGGTGCTGGACGGCATCACGCCGGCCGACCGCACGTCGCTGCACCGGCGCGCCGCGGTGCAGCTGCGCGCCGAGGGGGCGGCGGCGCCGATCGTGGCCCGGCAGCTCGTCCACGCGGGCGCCCCGGTGGAACCGGAGCTGGTCACCGTGCTGCACGAGGCTGCCGAGCACGCGTTGGCGGACATCGACACGGACCACGCGCGGGCGTGCCTGTGGCTGGCCCGCCACTCGGGCGGCGACGCCCGCCAGCGCGCCACCACGACCGCCCTGATGACCCGGTTGCAGTGGCACGTCGACCCGGTGGCGGCGTCGGCGAACATCGCGGAGCTCATCGGGGCGGCCACCGCGGGCCTGCTCGACCGGCGGCACGCGGCGACGCTCGCCGAGCTGCTGGCGTGGTTCCGGTTGGACGACCGGTCCGACGCGCTGGGCGCCGACTGCCCCGTCCGCTCGGTCGCGGTCACCGCGCTGGTCCGGTTCGACGCCGAGGGCGTGGCGGAGGCCGAGCGGGTGCTCGAGACGACCAGGCTCGCGGACCAGACGCCGTTGCGGACGTTGAGCGCGCTGGCGGTGCTGGCGCTGGGCGGCCGGCCCGCCGACGCCGAGTCGTGGTGCCGCAGGCTGTCCGCCGAGATCGCGGACCGGGACGTGCCGACGTGGCACGCCCTGCTGGCCGCGACGCGGGCCGAGGTCGCGTTGCGGCGCAGCGAGCTGTCGCAGGCCGAACGCCTCGCCCGCCAGGCGCTGGCGGTGTTGCCGACCGAGGGCTGGGGCGTGGCGATCGGGCTGCCCCTGGGCACGCTGGTTCGCGCCCTGGTGGCCGCCGGGCGCCTGGACGAGGCGCTGGAGCAGCTGCGCACCCCGGTGCCCGAGGCGATGTCCACGTGCACGCCGGGGATCCACTACCGGCGGGCGCGCGGCCTGTACTACCAGGCCGCCGGGCGGCACAAGGAGGCGCTGGCCGACTTCGAGGCCATCGGCGCGCTGCTGGCCGACCGGGGCGTCGACGGGCCCAAGCCCGCGCCGTGGCGGACGGACGCGGCGCAGAGCCTGCTCGCCCTGGGGGAGCAGGGGCGGGCCCGCGTGCTCGCGGAGGCGCAGGCCGCGCTGTGCGAACCGGATGACGTGCGGCACCGGGCGGTGTCGACGCGGGTGGTGGCGGCCACCCTGCCGCCGGCCGAGCGGGTCGACCTGCTGCGCGAGGCGGCGGACGCCCTGCACGACGGCGACGACCGGTTGGAGCTCGCGCACACCCTGTCGGACCTGGGCTGGACCTACCACGAGCTGGGGTCGTTCAGCCAGGCCCGCCTGGCGTTGCGCGGGGCGGCGCTGATCGCGAACCGGTGCGGCGCGCCCGAGGCGGGCCGCACGGCGCCACCGCCCGGGCAGCCGACGCACCCGGCGCCGGTCGACGCGCCGCAGCTCGCCGTCCTCAGCGACGCCGAGACCCGGGTGGCGACCCTGGCGTCGTGGGGGTACAGCAACCGCGAGATAGCGAAGCGCCTCTACATCACGGTCAGCACGGTGGAGCAGCACCTGACCCGCACCTACCGCAAGCTGAACGTCAACCGGCGGACCGACCTGGCCAACAGCCTGCACCGCATGGCCTCCGCCGAATCACCGGTCTCGTTCTGACCGGCGCCCGCCGTGACCCGTCCTCCTCCGACGGGTCACGGCCTCACAGTCCCGGGAAGACCGCCGTGAGGAACCACATCACCGGGACGGCCGAGAGGGCGGTCGTGACGAGGACGGCCGGGAGCGGCGCGCGTGAGCGCACCAGCAGGAACGGGTAGACGCCCGGCAGGACCCAGCGGCCCTTGGCGCTCACCAGGTCACGGGCCGCGTCCGCCACGCCCTGCCCCGGCGCCGCGCGGGCGACCAGGGCCTCGCCGACCAGGCCGTGGAAACCCAGGACCAGGGGGAACACCCAGAGGAACACCACGCCCAGGAGGTACTCCTCCGACAGCTCTTCGAACGCGACGAAGTACAGGTACCCCGCCACCGCCACGGCACCGACCAGCACGACTGCGTACAGCAGGCGCATGGCGGCGGGATGCCTGCCGCCCACGGGGGCGTCGCGGTACGGGTGCGTCCGCGCCAGGTGCTGCCGCAGGCGCAGGTGCCGGAACCGGTAGGTCGCGCCGACCTGGCGCAGCACGCCGCGGCGGTGCGCGTCGTCGAGGAACGACACGACGCGCACCGGCAACCGGCTCGGCCACTTCGCCAGGACGGCGACCCGCAGCACCGCCAGCGAACCCCACGCCGAGGTGACGAACAGCGTCAGGCCCAGCGCGGGACCGACGAACGCCCCGATCCAGGGCGCGACCCGGAACCACACCAGCGGCCCGGCCGAGAACACCGCCGCGGCCACCACCAGCAGCGTCCGCCGGCGGTCCGCCCGCAGCGTCGCGTGGGGCGTCGCGGCACGGGCGATGTCGGCCGGCGCGGTCATCAGCATGACCAGGCACAGCGGGAGCACGATCGTGATCGTGATGGCGGACCCGAGGGCGAGGGTGACTTCCATGGAGATCTTCGGGCCGCTGAGCAGCGCCAGGTACGCGTAGACGAGGGCGAAGCCGAACCCCGCCGTCACGCCGGCGGCCAGCCCGGCGGTCAGCGCCCGCAAGGCGGCCCGGACCTCGTCCGGGGTGGTCGGCAACCGCAACGACGTGCGCGTGGGCGGGCTCGACTGCCGTCCGGCCACCACCACGCCGAACGCGACCACCACGCCGATGCCCACCGCGTGGCCCGGTTCGATCGGGTGGCTCACGAGCAGCCCGTTGAGCACCCCGACGAGGGCGAACAGCACGACCACCACGGCGCCGAACGCCGTGCGCGAGACGGCGAACGGCAGCTCCCACCAGTTCAGCGACTGCGTGCCGCGGCGTTCGGACAGCCACGCGAGGGTGCGCAGCCACCGCAGCGCTTTGCCGTTGTCGGGGTACACCGACGGGACGAAGCGCTCCAGCAGGTGTTCCTCCACCGCCTCCTGGGTGCCCAGCGCGAGCAACGCCCGCAGGTCGCCCGGGCCCCGGCTGTACGCGGCCCGGGCGAGCGACGCCATCAGCGGCGTCGAGAGGGCCTCCGCCTGCGGGGTGCCCGCCACCAGGCGCACCGCGTCCCACTTGTCCCGGAGGCGCTGCGGTGTCGCGTCACGCAGGTAGGCGAGGACGTCCTCGCCCCGCAGCGGCTGCAGCTCCACGACGGACGCGTGGGCGAGGGGCTCGAACGTCTCCTGCTCCAACAGCTCCCGGTAGGCGTCCGTGCGGCAGGTCAGCACCACCGGCTCGTCCCTCGGCAACCACCGGTTGATCGCGCGCACCGCCGCGGTGCGGGACGGTTCGGCCATCTCGTCGAGGCCGTCCAGCACCGGCAGCACCTTGCGTGTCGCGACCAGTGCCGCGGTGCGGTCGTCCGAGTAGGTCTCCGCGATCCGCCGCGCCATCCAGGAGTCCAGGCGCTCGGCGGGGTCCCAGGACGCGACCGGCAGGATCACCGGCACCGGGTCGCCGGGTTCCCGGGCCTTCACCAACCCCCGAGCCAGCTCCACGGCCAGCACCGTCTTGCCCGCGCCGGGGCCGCCGAGCACCACCAACCGGCGACCGGGCAGCGCGAGGTACTCGTCCACCACGCCGTCCACCCGCCCGGCCGGGGCCGCGCGGGCCGCCAGGTCCGCCGGCCCGACGGCGGACCAGCTCACCGGCAGCAGGTCGTTGAGGTCGCGGACCCCGCTTTCGCGCCGGTACTCGGCCTCCAGCGCGGCCGCCAGGCCCTCCAGCACGCTCGTCTGCCGGTCCTGGCGCACCGCGAGCCGCAGGGCGGCGATCGACACGACCAGCCCGGGCACGCCGACCAGCAGGCTGAGCACCAGGCCACCGACACTGGCCCAGTTGTCCGCCTCGCTGAGCACGCGCCCGGACAGGAACCAGACGACCCCGGCCAGCACGGCCAGCAGCGACGCACAACCGACCACGACCCAGGCCGCCCCCGGTAAGCCACTCCGCATGGGCACCAGCATGGCCGATGCCCGCGGGAGCCGGCGCCGCGCCGCGCCCGCTCCGCGATCACGGTTCAGGTGGCATCGAAACGCCCGACGGCCGGGAGCGCGCCACCTCGGCCGGGCTGGTGGCCTCGACGTGGTCGTGGTGGGTATGAGCGTGCGTTCGGCGAGACGCGGCGGTTGCCCCGCCTGGCTGCCAAGCGGGGCAACCGCGGTCGCGGTGCCGGCAGGCGTGACCCGAAGCAGGAGAGGCATGTCGGGCATGTTCACCGAGTGCGCTGTCACCGCGGTGCGCGTCGACGGACGGGCGTTCGCAGACCGACGAGGTGGCACTCGACCGGCAGCGGTGGCTCACGGGGCCTTGGCGAATTCCCGCACGATGCGCTCGCAGAAGGCCGGCAGGTCGTCGGGCGACCGGCTGGTGGTGATGTTGCCGTCGGTGACGACCGGTTCGTCGACCACCTCGGCGCCGGCGTTGCGCAGGTCGGTGCGCACGCTCGGCCACGAGGTCAGCCGGCGTCCCCGCGCGACGTCGGCCTCGACGAAGTTCCACGGGCCGTGGCAGATCGAAGCCACCGGCTTGCCCGACCGGACGAAGTCCCGGACGAACCGCACCGCGGCGGGTTCCATCCGCAGCTTGTCCGGGTTCACGGTGCCACCCGGCAGGAGCAGCGCCTCGTAGTCGTCGACCGACACCTCGCCGACCAGCCGGTCCACCGCGAAGGTGCCCGCGTCGTCGAGGTCGTGGTCGCGCGCCTGGACCTCGCCGCCGGCGATGGAGACCACGGTCGTGCGCGCTCCGGCGTCGTCCAGCGCCTGCCGCGGCTGCTCCAGCTCGACCCGCTCCACCCCGTCGGCGGCGAGGATGGCGACCCGGCGCCCGTTCAGCTCCCCGGCCACGTCAGGCACCCGCCCCCGCCATCGCCGGGTGCAGGACGACCTTCGTCCAGCCGTCGTCCCGCTTGTCGAAGTGCTCGTAGGCCTCCGGCGCGCGGTCCAGGGGTAGCTCGTGGCTGACGATGAAGGACGGTTCGGCCCTGCCCGCGGCGATCAGGTCGCGCAACTGCCGGTTGTACTTCTTGACCGGCGCCTGGCCGCTGCCGATGTGCTGGCCCTTGAACCAGAACATGCCGTAGTCGAAGGCGAGCTTGCCCTGCTTGGCCAGCTCGTCGCCGCCACCGGGGTCCTGGGGCACGAAGACGCCCACGTTGCCGATCCTCCCGGTGAAGCGCACCGAGGCGACCAGCCGGTTCATCGTCAGGTTGGCCTGCTCCCGGCCGTCGGGCTCGTGCGCCTGGTAGCCGACGCACTCGCAGCCGTTGTCCGCGCCCAGCCCCATCGTCTCCTCCAGGACGGCCTGCACCGGGTCGACCTTCGAGTCGTCGATGGCGATCGCGCCGATCGACTCGGCCAGTCGCAACCGGTCGGCGTGCCGGTCGACGACCATCACCTTGCTCGCACCCCGGATGGTCGCCGACAGGGCGGCCATCAACCCGACCGGGCCCGCGCCGTAGACGACCGTCTGGTCGCCGGGCTGCACGCCGGCCATCTCGGTGGCGTGGTAGCCGGTCGGGAAGATGTCGGCGAGCATCACGTAGTCGGTCTGGCGCTCCTCGGCGTCCTCGCCCAACCGCAGGCAGTTGAAGTCGCCCCACGGCACGCGCAACAGCTCGGCCTGCCCGCCGGCCCACGGACCCATGTCGGCGAAGCCGTACGCGGCGCCAGCCATCCTCGGCTCGGGCTGGGCGGTCAGGCAGTAGTTCGTCAACTGGCGCTCGCAGTTCTTGCAGTGCCCGCACGAGATGTTGAACGGCAGGACGACCCAGTCGCCCACCTCGACCTTGTCGACGCCGGAGCCGACCTCGACCACCTCGCCGAGGTTCTCGTGCCCGAACCAGCGGCCGGTCTCGAAGTCGGTCCGCCTCTCGTACATGTGCAGGTCCGAGCCGCAGATGTTGGCCGACGTGATCCGCACCAGCACGTCGGTCGGCCGCTCGATCCGCGCGTCCGGCACGTCCTTGACACTGATCTGTCGCGGCCCTTCGTACACGACTGCCTTCACGACTGCCTCCTCGTGATCAGGTGCCTCCCTCCGTCCGGGTGGCCCCGTCAGAGCCGAATACCCTGGGCGGACCGTCCAAACCGGCGGCCCACCGCGGATGATCTCTTGTGGACAGTCGCCGTCGTTCGGTGGAAGAACTCGGAAGTGCGGTGCACCGGCCCGGGTGGCATCGTCGGATGTGGCGCGGAGATCGGCTACGGGCTGGTGCCGCGACATCGACGTGCCTCCGCCGACCGTCGTGGACGCACGGTGACCGTCGCCGGGGTCGGTGTGGGTTGTGCCGAGTTCCTGCCGCCCGCACTGGCTGGTGAGGGTGCGGCAGTGGCGATGACTACCGCGGAGTCACCCACAGTGTTGTTTCATTGCCGAAAGTGATAAATCCGTCGGGTGGCGACGGGAGTAATTCGATGGACTGAAAGGAGGAGTTCCGGGTACTCGATGTCACCGTTGAGGACTCGGGAGTTCCGATGACCACCGTGCTGGTAGCCGACGACGACGCCGATGTGCGGGACGTCGTCGTCTTCAAGCTCGAGCAGTCGGGCTACGACGTGGTCGTCGCCGAGGACGGCGCGACCGCCCTGACCGTGGCCCGCGAGGTCCTCCCGGACATCGCCGTGCTGGACGTGATGATGCCCCGGATGACCGGGTTGGACGTCTGCCGCGAGCTGCGCGCGGCGGAGGCCACCGCCGCCATACCGGTGATCCTGTTGACCGCCCGTGCCCAGGAGGGTGATGTCGAGGGCGGGTTCGCCCTGGGCGCCGACGACTACCTCACCAAGCCGTTCAGCCCTCGCGAGCTGGCCAGCCGGGTCCGCGCGGTGTTGGCGCGAAGCCGGCGATGACGTCGCCCGTGTCGCCGTCGGTCGACCGCGAGTGGCTGGTCGTCGCGGTGGTGTGCCTGGCCGTCGTGCTCGTCGCCCTGGTCGTGGCGCTCCTCGCCGGTCGGTGGTGGCGTCGGGTGGTCGAGGCGCGCCGGGCTCGCCTGGTGGCGCCGGCCCGTCCGTGGCTGGTCCGCCTGGTCGCCGGAGGAGGCACCGATCCCGCGGCCCTGGAGCGGCTGGTCGCCGTGGACGCGCGCACGTGGCGAGCGCTGGAACCCGCGGCGGTCGACATCCTGGGCAAGGTCCGCGGCGAGGCGCGCGCGGCCGTGGTCGGGCTGCTGGAGCGGCGCGGTTCGGTGGAGCGGGCGATGCGCGGTGTGCACCGGCGCAGCGCTGTGGTCCGGGCCCGGTCGGCCCACCTGCTCGGCGCCGTGGGCGGACCGGGGACGTCGGCGCTGCTGGTGCGGCTGCTGGACGACCGGGACCCGGAGGTCCGGGCGGTGGCCGTGCGCGCCCTCGGCCGGTTGGCCGACCCGGCCGCGGCGGAGGCGCTCGTGCACGGCCTGCGCCGCCCGTCCGCGCTGCCGCACCACCTCGTCATGGTCGCCCTGCGACGGATCGGTCCGACAGCGGTCCCACCGCTGCTCGCCGCGGCGGCCGAAGAGTCCGACGTCCTCGTCCGGGCCCGGGTCGCCGAGGCCCTCGGCCTGATGGGTGCGGTCGCGGCGGCGCCCGTGCTCGTCGCGATGCTGCGCGACGACAGGTCCACGGAGGTGCGACTGCGCGCGGCCCGGGCCCTCGGGCGCATCGGCGCCCCTTCCTCGGTATCCGATGTCATCGCCGCCGCCTCCGACCGGGAGCCGGTCGCGCTGCGGGTGACGGCGGCCGAGGCCCTGGGCGCGCTGGGCGCGCGGCGCGCGGTCCCCGTGCTGACCGACCTGGTCGGCGACCCCGTGCACTGGGTGGCCCACACGGCCGCCGCGTCGCTCGCCGCGATCCGGCCCGACGGGGTGACCGCCCTGACGGGGTTGGTCGACCGGCCGGGCCCGGCCGCGCGCCACGCCCGGGAGGCGCTGGTGACGGCGAACGCGAAGACGCTGCTCGCGCGGGCGCCGTCGTGACCGCGCCGGACGTCCTCAGCGTCGCCGTCGTCCTGGCCAACTGGTTCGTGCTGGCCTACTTCCTCCTGCTCAACACGAGCTACCTCGGCCTGATGCTGCTCGCGGTGCGCGAGTTCCGGCGGCACCTCCGACGTCGCCCCTACGCGGGGTTCGACGAGGCGTACGCCAACCCGCTGGCGCTCGGGGTCTCGGTGGTGATGCCCGCGCACGACGAGGAGGCGACGATCGTCGAGAGCGTCAACGCCATGCTGGCCCTGCGGTACCCGCTCTTCGAGGTGCTGGTGGTCGACGACGGCTCCACCGACCGCACCTTCGAGGTCCTGCGGGCGCACTTCGGCCTGGTGGAGGTCCCGCGCGTGGTGCCGGACGACGTCCCCACCCGGGGCGCCGTCATCTCGGTGCACGCACCGCCGGGAGCGGTTCCGCTGGTCGTGGTCCGCAAGGAGAACGGCGGCAAGGCCTCGGCGAACAACACCGGCATCAACGTCGCGGTCCAGCCGCTGGTCTGCATGGTCGACGCGGATTCGCTGCTCGACCCGGACGCCCTGATGGCGGTGGCCAGGCCCTTCGGCGACGACCCGGAGCGCGTGATCGCCACCGGCGGCGTCGTGCGGGCGGTCAACGACAGCACCGTCACCGCCGGCCGGGTGACCCGGCTGCGCATGCCGAGGACCTGGCCGGCACGCATCCAGGTCGTGGAGTACCTGCGGGCGTTCCTGCTGGGCCGCTCCGGCTGGTCGGCCCTCAACGCGCTCGTCGTCGTCTCCGGGGCGTTCGGCCTGTTCCGGAGGGACGTCCTCGTGGAGGTTGGCGGCCTCGACGTGGCGACGATCGGGGAGGACGCCGAGCTGGTCGTCCGGCTGCACCGCCACATGCGCGCGCACCGGCGTCCGGCCAGGGTCGTGTTCGTCCCCGAACCGGTGGCCTGGACCGAGGTCCCCGAATCGCTGCGGGTGCTCGGGCGCCAACGCCGCCGCTGGTCGCGCGGCCTCGCGGAGGTGCTGTGGAAGCACCGGCGCGTGATCGGGAACCCGGCGTACGGCGCGGTCGGCACGCTGGCGCTGCCGTTCTACGTGCTGTTCGAGCTGCTGGCGCCGGTGGTCGAGCTGTTCGGCCTCGTCGCCCTCGCCGCGGGTCTGCTGCTCGGGGCCGTCGACTGGGCGTTCGCGGTGCTGTTCTTCCTGGTGGCGTTCTGCTACGGGATCGCGCTCTCCCTGGTCGCGCTCGTGGTGGAGGAGTACTCGTTCCACCGGTACCGCGACTGGCGGGACCTGGCGGTCTCCCTCGTGGTCGCGGTCGTCGAGAACGTCGGCTACCGGCAGTTGACGGCGGTGTGGCGGTTGTGGGGTCTGGTGGACGCCGTGCGCGGCAGGAAGGCCGAGTGGGGCCGGATGACGCGGGTGGGGTTCGCGAGCGCCGGACCAGCGGGCGGTCCCGTGCCCCGCTCGGGACCGGTGGCGCACCCGGAGGAGGCGGTACCCGATGCCCGTTGAGCCGCCCGACCGCGACGCGGTGCTGGCCGAGTACGGCGTCGAGGACCTGGGGCGCGAGCCCGACCTGGAGGCCCTGGCGGAGCTGGCCGCCCAGGTGTGCGGCGTGCCCCGCGGGGCGGTCAACCTGATCAGCGAGCACCTCCAGCACCAGGTGGCGGCGGTCGGGATCTCCTCCTCGGTGTGCTCGCGGGAGGACTCGATGTGCGCGGTCTCGATCACCGCGTCGGAGCCGGTCGAGGTGCCCGACGCCCGCCTGGACCCCCGCTTCGCCGCCAACCCCTTCGTCACCGGCCGGATCGCGTCGGTCCGGTTCTACGCCGCGAGCCGCCTGCGGGCGCCGTCCGGAGCCGTCCTCGGCACCCAGTGCGTGTTCGACGACGTGCCCCGTCGGCTGGACCGCCGACAGCGGCGCAGCCTCGACCTGCTCGCGCACCAGGTCGTCGACGTGCTGGAACTCCGGCGGTCCAGCCGGGCGCTCGCCCGCAGCGTCGAGGAGCTGACCGAGGCCCGCGCCGAGCTGCTGCGCTCCAACAGCGAACTCGCGGACTTCGCCGGGCGGGTCAGCCACGACCTCCGCAACCCGCTCGCGGGCATCACGGGGTTCCTCGAACTGCTCGCCGACCACCCCGCCGTCACCGGCGCGCCCACCGCCGGGCGGCTGGTCGAGCGCGGCCGGGCCGCCGCGGGCCGCATGCATGCCCTGGTCGACGAGCTGCTGGAGTACGCGAAGCTTGGCGGGCAGCTGAAGTGGGGGCCCGTCGACCTCGGCGGGCTCCTCACCGACCTGGTCGAGGACCGCGCCACCGGCCGGGGGATCGAGGACGTGGACCTCGACCTCGGACCGCTGCCGGTGGTCCACGGGGACGAGACGCACCTGCGCGCGCTGCTGCAGAACATCATCGGCAACGCCATCCGCTTCGCGCGTCCCGACCGGCGGCTCACCGTGCGCGTCCGAGCGGAACGCCAGGGTGAGTTCGTCCGCGTCGAGGTCGCCGACAACGGCAGGGGCGTCCCGCCGGCGCGCCGCGAGGAGGCATTCGCGCTGCTGAGCCAGGTCCACGAGCACGGCACCGCGGAAGGCGGCGCGGGCATCGGCCTGGCCACCTGTCGACGCGTCGTCACCGCCCACGGCGGCACGATCGGGCTGGACGACGGCATCGACGGTGGCGTAACCGTGCGGTTCACCCTGCCGGCCGCTTGAACGGCTCCACCACCGGCACCGCGCCGCGGGGTCCGGGAGTTCCCGACCGCGATCGGCGGTCGTACCGCGCCGCCCGGCCGGGTTGTCCGGCGGCCCAACAGGCAGGTGCGTTCGAGGTTCGCTCAGGCGATCGGGGGTACACCGATCGAGCGTCATGCAGTCGGCGCCTCACCGGTCCGGGATGGTGTCCCGCGGGTGTCCACCCGCGACAACGGTCGGTGTCTTTCCTGTGGACCCCGAGGAGCCGGCGTGCAGCCCTGGCCCGGAAGCCCGTACCCGCTTGGTGCGACCTACGACGGCGTGGGCACCAACTTCACCCTTTTCTCGGAGGTCGCCGACCAGGTCGAGTTGTGCCTGTTCGACGACGACGGGACCGAGACGCGCGTGCGGTTGCCGGAGGTGAGCGGTGGCGTCCACCACGGCTACCTGTCCGGTGTCGGCCCGGGTCAGAAGTACGGTTACCGCGTGCACGGCCCGCACGACCCGGCGCGCGGCCTGCGGTGCAACCCCAACAAGCTGCTGATCGACCCGTACGCCAAGGCGATCACCGGCGACGTCGACTGGGACGAGTCGCTGTTCGGCTACCCGTTCGGCGACCCGGGCTCGCGCAACGACCTCGACTCGGCCGGTCACGTGCCGCTGTCGGTGGTGGTCAACCCGTTCTTCGACTGGGCCAACGACCGGCCGCCGAACATCCCGTACAACGAGTCGGTCATCTACGAGGCCCACGTGCGGGGCCTGACCATGCAGCACCCCGAGATCCCGGAGCAGTTGCGCGGAACCTACGCGGGTCTGGCGCACCCGGCGGTGATCGAGCACCTCAAGGGCCTCGGTGTCAC
>NZ_JBITXT010000017.1:0-152432 GCF_044544865.1 Actinosynnema sp. NPDC053489
CTAAACAGCGACGATCCGCAACAGGTCTGAATCAGTGGCCAGGGCGTCCGGAACGACGGGGCGGCCATTCCTTCCGAGCCACCGCGCGGCAGACACGCCATCAGCCACACCCCATCGCCCTGGGCATCCGGGGCACCAACCCCGAACAACATCAACCTTAGGGAACCACCATGACCCTGAACCGCCGCGGTTTCCTCGGCCTCACCTCCGGCCTGGCGGCCGCCACCCTCGCCGGGTGCGGCGGCAGTGCCGCGCCGGCCTCCCCCGCGGCCACCCCGCGGGCGGGCGGCAGGCTGCGCGCCGCCTTCGCGGGCGGTGGCGCCAAGGAGGTCCTGGACCCGCACCTGGCCAACCTGTTCGTCGAGGCCGCGCGGTCCAAGGCGGTGTTCGACAAGCTCGCCGACCTCGGCGGCGACGTGTCACCGCAGCCGCGCCTGGCGGAGCGGTGGGAGCCGAGCGCGGACCTGACCCGCTGGCGGATCACCCTGCGCCAGGCGGCGTTCCACGACGGCAGACCGGTGCGCGCCACCGACGTGCTGGCCAGCTACGCGCGCATCCTCGACCCGAACCGCGCGTTCCGGGCCAAATCCAGCCTCGCACTGATCGACCTGCCCAACAGTCGCGCGGTGGACGACCGGACGGTGGAGTTCGCGCTCAAGCGGCCGTTCGTGGAGTTCCCCAACGTCCTGGCCGCGTTCGGCGCGTACATCGTGCCCGAGGGCGCCGAGGACTTCACCCGACCCGTGGGGTCGGGGCCGTTCGGCTTCGTGTCGTTCGAGCCCGGCAAGTCGGTGCTGCTCAAGCGCAACCCCGACTACTGGGACGGCGCGCCGCACCTGGACGAGCTGGAGTTCGTGATCGCCAACGAGGAGTCCGCGCGCGCCAACGCCCTGCTCGGCGGCCAGGTCGAGTACGCGCACGACCTCACGCCCACCACCGCGCGCAGCCACACCGGCAGCGATCGGATGACGATCCACCGCGCGCCCAACAGCGCCGTGCAGGCGTTCGCGATGAAGCTGGACCGGCCGCCGTTCGACGACCGCGACCTGCGCGAGGCGCTGTTCCTGCTCGCCGACCGGCCGCAGCTGGTCGAGTCGGTGCTGGCGGGCAGCGGTCAGGTCGGCAACGACCTGTTCGGCAAGGGCTACCGGCACTACGCCGACGACATCCCGCAGCGCACCCGCGACCTGGACAAGGCGAAGTTCCTCATCCGCAAGGCCGGCGCCGAGGGCCTCACGGTCACGCTGGACACCTCCACCGCCGCGGCCGGCATGGTGGAGGCCGCCACCGTGTTCGCCGACCAGGCCAGGGGCTCCGGGCTGACCATCGAGGTCGTCACCGGCAACAAGGACAGCTACTGGGCCGACACGCTGAAGAACGGCTCCCTGTCCAGCTTCCGGTCCGGCGCGATGCCGATCGAGACCCACGTGGCGCAACGCCTGCTCAGCGGTTCGGGCACGAACGTGACCAAGTGGGCCAGGCCGGAGTTCGACGCGCTCTACGAGCAGGCGGTGTCCACATCGGACGAAGCCGTGCGGGCCGAGGCGTACCAGCGGATGCAGCGCTCGCTGCACGCCGAGGGCGGCTACCTGATGTGGGGCTTCGCCGACTGGATCGTGGGCACCGCCCCGAACGTCGGCGGGATCTCGACCGCGCCCGCGAACACCCTGGACTGGGCGCGGTTCGACGAGGTGTGGCTGGGGTGAACCTCGCCTCCTACGCGGCCCGGCGGCTCGCGCTCGGGCTGGTGCAGGTGCTCGCCGCGGTCACCGCCGTGTTCCTCCTGGTGCAGGCGCTGCCGGGGGACGCGGCGGTCGCGCTGGCCGGCGACAACCCGGACCCGGCGCGGATCGGGGCGATCCGCGCGGCCATGGGCCTGGACCGCCCCGTGCCCGAGCGGTTCCTGGACTGGCTGGCCGGGTTGCCGCGGCTGGACCTCGGCACGTCGCTGGTGTCGGGGCGGCCGGTGGCGGAGTTCCTGCTCGACGGGATCGGTCCGACCCTCGTGCTGGCGACGGCGACCCTGGTGCTGCTGCTGCCGATCTCGGTGCTGGTCGGCGTCCTGGCCGCGTTGCGCGAAGGCGGCCTGCCGGACCGGGTGCTCACGTCGGTCGGCGTGGCGCTGCACTCCATCCCGGAGTTCGCGCTGGCCGTGGTGCTGATCGCGCTGTTCGGCGTGCGGTTGGGGTGGCTGCCGCCGACCGCCGTCGACGCGGACCTGCTCGCCCAGCCGGCGGCGCTGGTGCTGCCGCTGGTCGTGCTGGTGGCCCGGCCGATCTGCTCGATCAGCCGACTGGTGCGCGCGGGCATGCTGGACGCGCTGGCGTCGGACTACGTGCGGCACGCCCGTCGCCTCGGGCTCGGCGAGACGCGGGTGCGGTTCGCCCACGCCCTGCCCAACGCCCTGGCGCCGGCCGTGCAGCAGGTCGCGCGCACCGCGGACTGGCTGCTGGGTGGCGTGATCGTCGTCGAGGCGGTGTTCGTCATCCCCGGCCTCGGCACGGTCCTGGTGGACGCCGTGGCCGGCCGCGACCTGCCCGTGGTGCAGGGCTTGGCGGTGGTCTTCGCGGTCACGACGGTGGCCGTGAACCTGGTGGCGGACCTGGTGGCGTTCCGGCTCGCGCCGCGCGCGGAGGTGGTCGCGTGAAGCGGGCGGGCGCCGGTGGGCTGCTGATCGCGGTACCGCTGGCACTGGCGCTGTTCGGCCCCCTGTTCGTGCCGGAGGAGCAGGCGCGCGGCGCCCCCTTCGTGCCGCTGGGTCCGCTGGGCACCGACTTCGTGGGCCGTGACACCTGGCACCAGGTGCTCGCGGGCGGCCGGACGGTCGTGCTGGTCGCGCTGCTCGCCACCGCCCTGTCCTACGTCGTCGGCGTCCCCTACGGCGTCGTCGCGGCCACCGCCCGGCCGCGGCTGGTCGACGAGGTGCTGATGCGCCCCCTCGACGTGCTGCTGGCGGTGCCCTCGCTGCTGGTGCTGATCCTCGTGGCCGCCGTCGCCGGGCCGGGACTCGGCGTGCTCGTCGGCATCACCGCGCTGGTCAACTTCCCCGACGTCGCCCGCCTCTCGCGCGCGGCGGCCCTGGAGGTCGCCGGGCGGCCGGCGCTGGAGGCGATGCGGATGCAGGGCGAGTCGTGGTGGCGGACCTCGGTCGTCTACACCGGGCGGTCGATGGCGCGCACCCTCGCCGCCGACCTGGGCGTCCGGCTCACCGGCGCGCTGTACCTGGTGGCGTCGGCCGGCTTCCTGGGTGTCGGCGTGCCGCCCGACGCGGCGGACTGGGCCGTCATGGTGGACCGCAACCGGGGTGGGCTGTTCCTCCAGCCGTGGGCCGTGGTGGTGCCCGCCCTGCTGATCGTCGCCCTGTCCGTCGGGGTGAACCTGGTGTTCGACCGCGCGTTGCGGGAGGTGCGCGCATGACCCCGGTCGTGCGCGTGGCGGGCCTGCGCGCCGAGGCCGGGGGCCGCGTGCTGCTCGACGGCGTCGGCTTCACCCTGTCGGCCGGCCGGGTGCTCGCGCTGGTCGGCGCCTCGGGCAGCGGCAAGACCACCACGGGCCTCGCCCTGCTCGGCGAACACGCGCCGGGCGTGTCCGTCGACGGGCACGTCGAGGTGCGCGGGCGCGTCGCGTTCGTGCCGCAGCAGCCGTCGGCCGCGCTGAACCCGGTGCGGCGGCTGGGCGCGGTGTTCCGCGAGATCGCGGCCCGGCACGACGGCGACCCGGACGCGCTGGTGGCCGCGGCCCTGCGCCGGGCCCGGGTGCCGGCCGACCTGCTGCGCCGCTACCCCCACCAGCTCTCCGGCGGCCAGCAGCAGCGGGTCGTGCTCGCCCAGGCACTGGTCGGCGACCCGGCGGTGCTGGTGGCCGACGAACCCACCACCGGGCAGGACGCCCTGACCCGCGCCGAGGTCGTGGGCGAACTCGGCACCCTGGTCGCCCGCGGCGTGGCGCTGGTGCTGCTGACCCACGACGTGGCGGCGGTGCGGGCGCTCGCCGACGAGGTCGTGGTGCTGCGCGGTGGCCGCGTGGTCGAAGCCGGACCGGCGGACGACCTGCTGACCGACCCCCGGGAGGACTACACCCGCGCGCTGCTCGACACCGCGCCGCGGGTCCCCGCCGAGGTCGTCCGGCGGGAGCCGCGGCTGCGGGTGCGCGGCCTGACCGCCCGCCACCGCGACGCCACCGTCCTGCACGGCGTGGACCTGGAGGTCGGCGAACGCCTCGCGGTGGTCGGCCGCTCCGGCAGCGGCAAGACCACCCTCGGCCGGTGCCTGGCCGGGCTGCACCGGCAGGCCACCGGCGAGGTGCTGCTGCACGGCCGACCGCTCGCCCGGTCGCTGCGCCGCCGCCCGCGCGCCGCCCTGGCCGCGGTGCAGTACGTGTTCCAGGACGCGCGGGGGTCGTTCGACGAACACCGACCCGTGCTGGACCAGGTCGCCCGCACGGCGGTGCGGTTGCGCGGGGTGCGCCCGGCCGAGGCGCGGGCCGAGGCGCTCGCCGCCCTGGCCCGCGTCGGTCTGGACGGGGACACCGCGTCGCGCCCGCCACGCGGCCTGTCCGGCGGCGAGCTCCAGCGGGCCGCGCTCGTGCGCGCCCTGCTCGCCGAACCGGAGGTGCTCGTCTGCGACGAGATCACCTCCGGCCTGGACGCGGTCACCCGCGCCGGGCTGCTCGACCTGCTCGCGGGCGTGCCGTGCGCGCTCGTGCTGATCAGCCACGACCTCGACGTCGTGGCCCGACTCGCGGACCGGGTCGTCGTGCTCCACGAAGGACGCGTCGTCCTGCGCGGTCCGGTCGCCACGACCCTGGACGGCGCGGAAGAGAGGATGAAGTGAACGAGCACCACCAGGCCGCGGACCTTTGCGAGGTGCGGTTGGCGACCCACGCCGACCTGCCCGGGGCCCGCAGCGTCATGCTGGACACCTTCTACCACGAGTTCGGCCACGGTTACCGCCCCCGGTGGCACACCGACGTGGTCGACCTGGCCGGCACCTACCTCGACACGCCGAGGCACGCGCTGTTCGTCGCGGTCGACGGGGACGAGGTCGTGGGCACGACGGCCGTGCGGGCGCAGGGACCGGCCAGCCCGCCCCACCCGCCCTGGATCGCCGAGCGCTACTCCGGCGACGGGACGGCGCAGCTGTTCCGGGTGTACGTGCGACCGGGGCACCGGCGCCGGGGGTTGGCGCGCAGGCTGGTCGGTGCCGCGGTCGGGTTCATCGCCGAGACGCCCGGCTACGAGCGGATCTACCTGCACACCGACACCCGCGTGCCCGGCGCCGAGGCGTTCTGGCGCTCGATGGCGGTCGAGGTGTGCGACGCCCGCGACGGCGACCCGGGCCACCACCAGACCGTCCACTTCGAGATCCCGGTGTCGGTGCCGACCGGACCTGCCCGGTAGGGGTGACCTGACCGGCCGGCCCGGTCCCGAGCCGGCCGGTTCCCTGGAAGTGGTACGTGCACCGCGGGGCGGGCCCGCGCCACTTCACGGATCGTTCGACGGCTCAGGTGCCCACTTGTCACCCGTTCGCGTGAAGGACCCCCGGTAGGGGACCAACCGGCGTAACAGGCTGCTACGAGCGGGCGAGGTATCGGGCACCTGGGCGTCGATGACGGCCGGCTCCCCGACCAGCGGCCGGGAGGCCGGCGCCACCGGGGCCTTCACCGACAGCTCCACGTCGAGGGAGGACACCGACATGGCAGTCCCCATCAACCTGACCACCAGGCTCACCCGCCTGCACTGCCACGACGAGGGTGACGGCTGGGGCAACGCCGAGCCGTACCTGTGGGCCGTCTTCTTCAAGATCGACGGTGACAGCTACGTCGTGCAGCAGGGCGCGGGCCTCATCGGCTCGCCCGTCGTCGTCTCGTCGAACGGCAGCCACGGCAACCTCGGCGACACCGACGTCGACGCCGGCGAGGACGTCGCCGTCCCGGAGGGCATCGGCTCGTTCAACACCGTCCTCAAGCCGATCCCGGTCAACGACCCGTTCATCGCCGGCCTGCTGCCCGAGCGCAACCTGCCCGGCATCACCGGCGTGGTCGTCGCCGCCATGGAGCAGGACGGCTGGCCCGACAGCCTGGCCGACGACAGCTACAACGCCTTCGTCAACGCCGTGCACCTGGCCGTGGTGCAGGTGGCGGCCGACTTTCAGCACGCCGCGCACGCGCCGACGCCCGAGGAGCTCAAGGCGGCCGTCGACCGGGTCAAGGCCAACGCCGCCGCGTCGGTCCGGACGCAGGTCAAGGGCAGCATGGACGCCTGGGAGCTGCTGTGGTTCGGCACGTTCGGCGACAACGACGACTCGATCGGCACGGAGGCGTTCACCACCGACTGCGACGCGCTCCGGGCCACGCCCGACATCGACTTCTCCCGGCGCTGGACCGAGGAGGAGGCCGGGGACGGCGACTGGGAGCTGTTCGGCTGGTTCGGGGGCAACGCGCTCCCGCCCCCGGTCGACGGCTGCGACCTCGACGGCCTCTTCGCCCGCACCTCGGCCGACGAGGAGCTGAAGGGCCGTTCCTTCGGCGCGATGCGCGCGTTCCGCGACACGACGTTCCGCGAGTACCCCGGCCTGGCCGCGTGGTGGGCCGCCGCCATGGACGCCGCACCGGAGCTGGCGCACCTCGCCGGCACCGACGAGCGGGTCCGGCGTTCGCTGGAGCACCTGCTGGCCCAGGCCCCGCGGCTGCTGGCGGACCCGCGCGAGCAGATCCGGGCCGACGACGTGGCGGCGGCCCAGCTCGTCCTCCAACGCCTGGCCGCGCAGAGCCCGGTGCAGGCCATGCGGTTCGCCCGCCAGGCCGTGCGCGCGTTCGCCGAGGTGGAGGGCAAGTCGTGGGAGGAAGGGCTGGACTTCCTGGGCCGGGCCAAGCCCCGCGGCCGTTCGTTGCGGGCACGGGCGCGGCGGTAGCCGGTGACGACGGTCGCGACCCTCCCGCGACCGTCGCACGGCCCCGCGGTGCGCGGACCGGCGTGCCGCGGTCTTCCGCGGAACGGACGGCGGGCGAATTCGCGTCGACCCCGCCGTTGAACGGGATCGGGAATTCTTCCGAAGCGCTCAAGGGGATCATGTCAGCGGCGCGGGACGTCGGTACCAATGCGCCACGGGGTGGAATTCCGGTTTCCTCGGGCATCTTGCGAGAACCAATTGCGCGGCTGGAGGTATCAGCGGAGTCGCGGTACGTTCGGGAGCGCTCCCAGAACGTGTCGGTCACCCTGCCCGAGGAGCCAAACCATGTTGCGACGGCGTTGTCGCCCGGCCGCCCTGCCGGCGGTGCTGCTCATCCTCGCCCTGTCCGCGTTCCTGTTGCCCTCGTTGTCCCCCGGCGGTGGCGCGGCGGCCGACCCGGTCGGCGCCCGCGCGGTGCCGCTGTCCGAGTTGACCGTGGTGTCCGAGCAGGTGGCGACGGGCCTGCGGCGTCCGGTCGCGATCACCGGGTTGCCGGACGGCCGGATGCTGATCGTGGAGAAGGAGGGCACCGTCCGCGCCTACCACCCCGACACCGGGCTGGCGGCCGAACCGGTGCTCGACCTGACCGACCGGATCGACGACTCGGACAACGAGCGCGGCCTGCTCGGCATCACGCCCGCGCCGAACTTCGCCCGGACCGGGATGCTGTACGTGGCGTACACGAGCCGGCCGGCCGGCGCGCTGACCCTGGCCCGGGTGTCCCTCAACGCCCCGGCGCGGGTGCAGGTGCTGCTCACCCAGGAGCACGCCGAGTACGGCAACCACAACGGCGGCCAGGTCGCGTTCGGCCGCGACGGCTACCTCTACTGGTCCCTCGGCGACGGCGGCCACGCCGACGACCCGTTCAAGTCGGGCCAGGACCTGGGCACCCTGCTCGGCAAGATCGTGCGGATCGACGTCAACCGCGCGTGCGCGCCGAAGCCCTACTGCGTGCCGACGACCAACCCGTTCGTCCGCGTGCCGGGCGCGCGGCCGGAGATCTGGCTGTACGGCCTGCGCAACCCGTGGCGGTTCTCGGTCGACCCGGTCGACGGCTCGCTGTGGATCGGCGACGTCGGCCAGGGCCTGGTCGAGGAGGTCAACCACATCCGCCCGGCGCAGGGCGGGGCGAACCTCGGCTGGTCCTGCAAGGAGGGCACCCCGGTGTTCGACCCGCAGCAGTGCCGGGCCGGCGGGCGGTACACCGACCCCGTCTTCGAGTACGACCACTACAACGACAACTGCTCGGTCACGGGCGGCGTGGTGTACCGGGGGTCGCGGACGCCGGCGGCGTGGGGCACCTACATCGCGAGCGACTACTGCTCGACCCGCGTGTTCGCCGTGCGCCCCCAGCTCGACGGCGGCTACGAGACCGCCACGATCGGCAACTTCCCCACCCAGCCGACCGCGATCGACGCCGACGTGCACGGTGAGCTGTACGTGCTCAGCGACCTCCCCGGGTACCTGAACAAGGTGCGGTTCGAGCGGGTCCGGCCGACCCGCTGAGTTTCCGCGCGACGGAGCGAATTCGGGGACGGCCGCTTCCGCTGCCGTCCCCGGTTCGTCGGCCCCGAATGTCCACCGGTGGTCGCGGACATGCCGCTTGGAATCGAATCCGGATCTCCGCGACCCTTCCCGATCATTCGAACCCGGTCCCCTCTGCCACACCGTTCTTCGTGCCGCGGGAATCGGCGAAGAACCCTGGCGCGGCTTCGTCCCGTGGCACGATTGGTCGATGGCGCGTGTGTATGTGTCGTCGACCTTCACCGACCTCCAGGACCACCGCGAGGCGGTGCGCACGGCGATCCGGCGGATGGGCCACGAGGACGTGGCGATGGAGCACTACCTCGCCGAGGACCGACGACCGCTGGACCGGTGCCTGGCCGACGTGCGCGCCTGCGACCTGTACGTGGTGGTCATGGCGTGGCGGTACGGGTTCGTGCCCGAGGGGATGGACCGTTCGGTCACCGACCTGGAGTACCGCGAGGCGGTCGCGGCGGGGAAGCCGGTGCTGGCCTTCGTGCTGTCCGACGACCAGCCCTGGCAGCCCAGGCTCATGGAGGCGACGCCGAGAGTCGCGGAGTTCCGCGCGGAACTGCTCCGACGGCGGGTCGCGGGCGTGTTCACCAGCAAGGACGACCTCGCCCGGCGGGTCACCGAGGCACTGCACGCGTGGGACCGCCCGACGACGCCCTTGATGGACTGGGACGTCTACCGCCAGGCCGTGGTCGAGCGCTACCGGTGGGTGCGGCTGTCGGTGATCGCCGGCGCCCAGGACAAGCGGGTGGCGATGATCCCGCTGACGGACGTGTTCGTGCCGCAGCAGCTCTACCCCGGCCGTCCCGAGTTCGACGTGCCGTGGGAGGACGCGGCGACCTCGAGGGACGCGGTGCGCGTGCTGGGCGAGTCCCGGCGCCAGGTGGTGCTGGGCGGTCCGGGCAGCGGCAAGAGCACGCTCTTCCACGCCGCGGTGCTGTCGCTGTGCGACCCCGCCGCCCGGGAGGACGCGGTGCCGCCCGCGTTGCGGTCCTTACCGGTGCCGCTGCTGGTCGAGTTGCGCCAGTACGTCCTCGACGGCAGCGGCGACTTCGTGGGGTACGTCGAGAAGAACGTCGCCGACTCGTTGAACGTGCGCCTGCCCCCCGGCACCGTCGACCAGCTGTTGCGCGACGGCGGCGCGGTGGTGTTCTTCGACGGGCTGGACGAGATCCTGGACCCGGCCGTGCGCGCCCGCGTGGTGGACCGGTTCCGGGCGTTCACCGGGCGCTACCCGGATTGCTGGGTCGTCGTGTCGTCGCGGATCGTCGGCTACGACGACACCGAGCTGGGGCTGGCCGGGTTCGACCACCACACGCTCCTGGACTTCGGGCTGCGCGAGATCGGCCAGTTCGTGCCGCGCTGGTACGAGCACTACGTGGTCGAGGGCGAGGACCGCGACGCCGCCGGCCTGATCCGCCGCATCACCGACAACCCGCGGCTGCTGGAGCTGGCGGGCAACCCGCTGCTGCTCAGCATGATGGCGATCATCTACAAGCACCACGACCTGCCCGAGAAGCGCTGGCAGCTCTACGCGCGCTGCACCGGTGTGCTGCTGGAGGACTGGGACGTCAAGCGCAAGCGGATCGACACGCGTGAGCTGCTGCGGCTCGACTTCCCCGTCGGGGCGGACCAGAAGTCGGAGATCCTGGAGCAGGTCGCGGTGCTGATGCTCAACGGGGACAAGTCCGGCGAGCTCAACGCCATCGGCTACGAACCGCTGCGCGACGTCGTGGCCGGGTACCTGGAGAGCCAGTACGCCCGCCCCGCGGGGGAAGCGCGGGCGTTGGCCGTGGAGATCCTCAACCACCTGCGCGAGCGCACGCACGTGCTGGCCGAGATCGGTGACGGGGTCTTCGGCTTCGTGCACCGGACGTTCATGGAGTACTTCGCGGCCCGGCACGTGCTGACCGGGTTCAACCGACGTCGGGCCGACTACCCCTGGCTCCTCAACGAGGTCTACGCCCGCCGGTGGAACGACGACCGGTGGCACGAGGCGCTCCTGCTGCTGTCGGGGATGCTGGCGGGGCAGGGCTCACCGGTGCGCGAGATCGTGGACTCGTTGCAGGACTCGCAGCGGTCGCGGTTGTTCGCGGCGCACTGCCTCGCGGAAGCCGGCCAGGTGCCGCCGGACGACCGCGCGTGGGCCGCCGGCGTGCTGGCCGCCACCGCCGAGGTGGTCCGGGCCCGGGTCGCCAAGCGCCGCGCGGCGGAGAAGGTCGAGGAGGCCATCGCGGTCTTCGGCCAGCTCGCCGTGTTCGTCCGAGCCGACCAGCAGACTAGCCGCACGATCGCCAAGCTGCTGGCGTCCGACTCGACCCACCACCGGGTCGCCGGTTGGCAGCTCGACATCGCGCTCGCGCCCCGCGCCACGCGGCGGGGCATGGCGCTGAACGCGCTCGAACGGCCGGACGCGACCGTGCGCCGGGCGGCGATCGCCGTGCTGGAACGCGAGTGGCCCGGTGACGAGGTGGTGTTCCGCGCCCTCGGGGAGCGGTTGCGCACCGAGCAGAACAGCAAGATCCGCGAACCGCTGCTCGCCGCCCTCGACCGCAACTGGCCGCGCCGGCCCGAGGTCCTCGACGTGCTGCGCCGCCACCCGGCGCACACCGCACCGCACTCGCACCTGTGCTGGTTGGCGGAGCACCTCGCCACCGCCTGGGCGCGCGACCGCGAGGCCCGGGCTCTCGTGCTGGGCCTCGCCGGCGGGTGGAACCGCCGGTTGCCCGACAAGCAGCAGTGGGCCGTCGTCCACGCGGTCCGGGCGGCCCTGGTCGCCGGCTGGGCCGGGGTGGACGACACGGCGCAGTTCCTGGACGACGCCTTCGGCCGGGAGAAGGACCTCTCGATCCGGCTCGCCGCCGCCACCGCGCTGCTGGAACTGGACGCCGCGGCGGGCCTGCGGTGGCTGCGCACCCTGGACGCCGGTGAGCTGACCGGGATCTACCCGGTGGTCGTCGACCTCTTCGGCTCGGACCGCCGCGTCCTCGACTGGGCGATCGGGACGGCCGTGGAACCCGATTTCCCGACCGAGGAAGCGACGTACACGTTGGCCTCGGCGGCCCTCGCCCGACCGGACGTCGAACTCGTGCTCCGCGCGTACAGCAGGTACCACCACAAGTGGCTCGTCAGGGCCACGGCGACCCGGACGATGGCGTTGGCGACCACCAGGCGGCTCCTCCAGCACGCCCAACCCGCCGCCCTCCGGGGCGCGAACCACGTCCGGAGGACGGGCCAGTGGCTCGAAGAGGTGCAACGCGCCATCGTCGGCGGCTACTGGCAGAGCAGACCGGACCTGGTGGCGGCCGTGACCGAGCGGCTGACGCTGGCGACGGAGCAAGCGGACGTCACCATCCTGCAAGGGCTCCTGCCGCTCGTCGAGGAGACGCTGGTCGACTGGCGCGGCGCCGCGTCCCACACCGGCCTGGCCAACGCCGTCGTCGTCGCCAGGGACCTGCTGGGAAGGCGGCGGTCGGCGCGACCGGAGCGGGCCCGCGGCGGACCGACCGCCGCTCAGCGCGCCGGTCGGTGACGGTCCTCCCCCGACCTTCCCGACCTTCCCGGCCTTCCCGGCGAACGGGGACGGGACCCCGCGCGGCAACGCGGGGTCCCGTCGGGTCGGTCAGCTGGTCGGGAAGTTGTCCGCCGTGCTGATCCGGCTCTTCAGCAGCGCGCCCGACTCGGTGAGCACACCGCTGCTGGAGTAGTCGCCGCCGTTGCACGTGCCCGGCCGCAGGGCCGCGCTGCTCTCGTTGGCGTCCGAGTACGTCCAGTTCGCGTAGCTGATCTTGAGCTGGTCCAGCAGGTCGAGCCAGGCGATCGTGCTCGACCGGTCGAACGTGCCGCCGCCCGTGGCCAGCACCGTGCCGAACTCAGTCACGAACAGGGGCAGGCGGGTGGCCGCCCGGCTGACCGCGGCGCGGTAGTTGTCCTTGTGCGAGGCGGCGTAGAAGTGGAACGCGTACATGATGTTCGTGGCGTTGACCGGGTTGTTGATGACCTCGGTCTCGCTCGAACCCTCCGACACGCCCAGCGACGACCAGGCCCGGGTGCCGACGATGACCACGGCGTCCGGGTCGGCGGCGCGGATCACCGGGATGACCTGCTCGGCGTAGCTCTTGATCGACGCCCAGCTCACGCCGTTCGGCTCGTTGGCGATCTCGTAGATCACGTTCTTCTTGGCCGAGTTGCGCTGCGCCACGGACGCGAAGAAGGTCTTCGCCCGGTCGATGTTGTAGTTCGGGTCACCCGGCGTGAGGATGTGGAAGTCGATCAGGGCGTACATCCCGCGGGCCTCGGCCTGGTCGACCAGGCTGTTCACCCGGCTGGTGAACCCGGACGGGTTGGTCTCGTAGCCCTGCTCCTGCACGTACATCGCGATGCGCAGCAGGTCGGACTTCCAGTCGTCGGCCAGCGCGGTCAACGAGTTGCTGTTGTAGCACTTGTCGAACCACTGGATGCCGTGCGTGCTCATGCCGCGCAGCTGGATCGGCCGGTTGTACTGGTTGCACAGGTTCACGCCGCAGACCCGCAACTGCCCGTTGATCTCGACCGGGGTGCGGCCGACGGGCGGGGTGGTCGTCGTCGTGGTCGTGGTCGTCGTGCTGGTCGACGTCGTGGTGCCCGTGCAGGCGACGCCGTTGAGCGTGAACGACGTGGGCGTGGGGTTGCTGCCCGACCAGGACCCGACGAACCCGAGGTCCGTCGACCCGCCGGTGCCCAGCGTCCGGTTCCAGTCGACGTTGGTGGCGGTGGCGGTGGAGCCCGACTGGGTCCACGTGGCGTTCCAGCCCTGGGTCACCCGCTGGGAGCTGTTCGGGAAGGTGACGCCGAGGGTCCACCCGCTGATGGTGTCACCGAGGTTGGTGACCTTGACGGTGGCCTGGAAGCCGCCGTTCCACTGGCTGGTGACGGCGTAGTCAACCTTGCACCCCTGGGCGGCGGCCGCGGCGTTCGGCAGCGTCGTCGTGGCTGCCGCACCGAGTGCCACCGCGCAGGCGGCAAGAACTGCGGTGGAGCGCTTCACTGAGCCCCTCCTCATCTCGACATATGTCTGGGAGCGCTCCCAGACCCGTCGGGAACGTACACCGGGACGAGCGGTGCCGTACAGGGCTCATCTCGCGGAGTGACACTCGGCCGGTCACGCTGCGTGGTGACCCGGGGTCGTCCAGCGATCCGGCGCCAACCCTTTCGCAGGGCGGTGACCTGCGAGGACACCGCCGAGCGCGGAATGCGGAACGGCCTGGTGCGGGGGGTTCCGCACCAGGCCGTTCGGTCACCGCTCGATCAGCTCGCGGTGCAGCTCGCCGTGACGCCCGAGGCCGAGCCCGTGCCCTGGAAGCCGAACTCGGTCGTCGTCCCGGCCGCGAGGCGGCCGTTGTAGCTGACGTTGCGCCACTGCACCGCACCCGTGGTGCCGGAGCGATCGGCGTTCCACGCGTTGGTGACCGTCGCGCCGGACGGCAGGTTGGTCGTGACCGTCCACCCGTTGATCGCCGCCGAACCGGCGGTCACCCGCACCGTCGCGACGAAGCCCTCGGCCCACGAGTTGAGCGACACCGTGGCGGTGCAGCCGCCGTTGCCGGGGATGGTCGTCGTCGTGGTGGTCGTGGTCGTCGTGGTGGTGGTGTCCGTCGTCGTGGTCGTGGTCGACGTCGGGATGGTCGTGCCGCCGCTGTTGAGCGCGTTCAGCGTCGAGGTGTAGGCGGCCTTCTTGTTGCCGGAGCCGTCGAAGAGCAGCGGGGTGCCCGAGGAGCGCCAGGAGTCGCTGTCGCGGATGCCCCACACCGTGATGCCGGTGCAGCGGGCCACGGCCAGGCACGCCTTGACCACGCGCTCGTAGTTCTGGGCCTGCGCGGTGCCCGAGCCCTCGATGTCCAACTCGGTGATCTGCACGTCCACGCCCAGCGCGGCGAAGCTGGACAGCGTGGTCTGGTAGTTGGACGGCACCGGGCTCTGGCTGTTGAAGTGCGACTGGAACCCGACGCAGTCGATCGGCACGCCCCGCGACTTGAAGTCCTGCACCATCTTGTAGACGGCCTGGGTCTTGGCGTGGGTCCAGTCGTCGGTGTTGTAGTCGTTGTAGCAGAGCTTCGCGCCCGGGTCCGCAGACCGCGCCGCCCGGAACGCCGCCTCGATCCAGTCGTTGCCCGTGCGCTGCAGGTTCGAGTCACGACGCGCACCCGAGGAACCGTCCTGGAACGCCTCGTTCACCACGTCCCAGGCGTAGATCTTGCCCCGGTAGTACGTCGCCACCTGCGTGACGTGGTTGATCATCGCGCTGCGCAGCGCCGAACCGCTCATGTTCTGCATCCAGCCCGGCTGCTGCGAGTGCCACGCCAGCGTGTGCCCGCGCACCCGCATCCCCTGGCTGCGCGCGTGGTTCACGATCCGGTCGGCGTTGGCGTAGCTGAACTGGTTCTGGTTCGGCTCCGTCGCGTCGATCTTCATCTCGTTCTCGGCCGTGACCATGTTGAACTCGCGGTTCAGGATCCCCACGTACGTGGAGTCGCCGAGCTTGTTCGCCGCCACGGCCGTGCCGAAGTACCGGCCGGACTCGGCGGCGGAAGCGCCGAGCGTGGTGCCGGCGCTCGCCGACGTCGCCAGGAGCACCGCGGCGCCCGTGGTGGCCGTCACCAACGTCGACACGAGGGCCGCTCGCAACACTGACTTCGATGTCAGCTTCATGTTCGCACCTTCTGGGAGCACCTGCGGGTTCGGCAGGTGATGGGTTGGTTGCTCGGGCGACCCTGACCTCCGGGGCGGGGTGGTCCGGGTCCGCGCACTTGGCCGGGGAGGGCCCGGTGCCGCGGAACTCCTCCCCGCCAACGACAGTCCTGTTGAGTCGATCCTCCAGAGCGTGCTCAGCGCAGGCCGACACCGTCGGGGGCGGCACCCGACCGTCCGGCCTGAAACTTTTAGAAGTATTAACCGAAACAGATAGGTCTGGCAAGCACCGAATCACCGCAACCGTGCGGACCTGCGGGGATCGCGGTGCGAGGCATCGACCCGGGAGTCCGATGGTGGTCGACTGGCCGTTACGCGGGCGTTCCTATCAAAAAGCCTGCTGAGGCACCACAGGTGGACCGTTTCAAGCGTACTGGAAGGGATGATCCAGTCGTGGGCGGCATCCTCGGTTACCTTCGAAAGTATTCGAAACTATATTCGCAAGTTTTATCGACAGAGTGCTCCGAATATCCCCGGTGGCATTGGGCCGAACGCAGCCGTGCCGACTCGTCGCACCCCTTCGCCGCCCACTGCGCTTCCACTGGGTGAAAGGGTCGGCGCTCCGCGGCGGCCGGCGGGGTTAGGTTCGGCTCTTCGAGCGTGCGGAGGGAACCGGGATGGCGGTCGACGGCACACACCGGCGGTCCGTGGCCGGGCGGGCGTTGGCGCTGCTCGGCGTGTTCGACGCGAACCACCCGCGGCTGAGGTTGGCCGACCTGGCGCGGCGCGCGGACCTGCCGGCGGCGACCGCGCACCGGCTGGCCGGCGAGCTGGTGTCGTGGGGCGCGCTGGACCGCGACGCGGACGGGTACTTCAGCATCGGGCTGCGGCTGTGGGAGGCGGCGACGCTGGCGCCGGTGGCCGGACGGCTGCGGGAGGTCGCGCTGCCGTTCATGCAGGACCTGTACGAGACGACCCGGGAGAACATCCACCTGGCCGTGCACGACGGGTTCGACGCGCTGTACGTGGAGAAGCTGTCCGGCCACCGCTCGGTGCCGGTGATCTCGCGGACCGGCGCGCGGCTGCCGCTGCACCCGACCGGCGTCGGCAAGGCGTTGCTCGCCCACGCCGACGCCGGTTTCGTGCGCGCCTACCTGAGCCGCCCGTTGCGCCGCTTCACGCCCTACACGATCACCGAGCGGGCGCGCCTGGCGCGGGAGCTGCGCGTGACGGTGGCCCGGGGGTACGCGTTGACGAGCGAGGAGATGACGCTGGGCTCGTCCTCCGTGGCCGTGCCGATCCCCCTCGACGGGCGGGGACCGGCCGGTGCGCTCGGCGTCGTGGTCCGCTCCGTGCGCACCGACCTGCACCGCCTCGTGCCGGACCTGCGTGCGGCGGCCAACGGGATCGCCCGGCGGCTGGCCGCGACCTGAGCGTGGAACTCGGGGGTCCCGAGCGTTCGACACACGGGGCCTGGACGTTCGACACACGCGGTTCGGTCAGGGGGCGGTCAGGGCTTCGGGGAGTCGGCGGGTCACGATGGCGCGCCAGCCGCCGCCCATGATGGTGCGGGCGCGTTGCTGGAGCGGGTCGTCGGGGTCGATGCCCTCGTGGGCGAGGAAGAGCCGGGTGCCGCGACCCTCCGCCTCCAGGGTCCAGGTGATCGTCCAGTCCGCGCGGCCGGGGCTGTCCGGATCGGCGTCGCGCCACCCGAGGCGCAGCATGCGTTCCGGCTCGAACGCCAGCACCTCCACCCGCACCACACCGGAGAACCCGGTGCCGGGCATGGCCTGCCCGCGCATCGTGTAGCGGTGGCCGACCTCCAGCCGGAAGTCGCCGGGCATCAGCCAGCGGGCGATCAGGTCCGGCTCGGTCAGCGCCCGCCACACCTTCGCCGGCGGGTGCGCCAGGAACTGGTCGACCCGGACGGCGGTCGGGTCCTCCCCCGTCACGACCCGTCACCGTCCAGCGAGTCGAGCACGTCGCGCAGCCCGGTGAGCTTCTCGCGCCAGAACCGCTCGAACGGGTTCAGCCACTCCTGCACCTCGTACAGGGCGGCGGCCTCCAGCCGGTACACCCGCTGCCTGCCGGCCCGGCTCTCGTCGACCAGCCCGGCCTCCCGCAGCACCCGCAGGTGCTCGGAGAAGCTCGGGCGGGCCATGGCGAAGTGCGCGGCGAGGTCGTTGACCGGCCGGGGCCCGGTGTCGCGCAGCAGCCGCAGCACCTCGCGGCGCACCGGGCTGGCCAGGGCCGCGAACACGCGCTCCCCGTTGTCCGTGGTGTTCATGCACCCACTATAGGTAGGAAATCTCCTACCTATCAAGTCTCCGCGGCGAGGACCCCCGGCGAGGGCCCCGGCGTCGGGGCCCTCGCGCGGTCAGCGGTTCAGAGCGCCCGCTCCAGGTGCGCCGACATCAGCCGGACGAACCGGGCCGAGTCGGGCAGGTCGCCGCCCTCGGCCAGCAGCGCCATGCCGTGCAGCAGCTCGGCCGACTCGGCGAGCGAGGCGTCCTCGCCGCCGCGCTCGTCGAACGCCTTGCGCAGGCCCGCCACCAGGGCGTGGTCGGGGTTCAGCTCCAGGATGCGCTTCACCGGCGGCAACTCCTGGCCCATCGCCCGGTACATCTTCTCCAGGGTCGGGGTCAGGTCGTGGGCGTCGCCGACGACGCACGCGGGCGACGTGGTCAGCCGCGAGGACAGCCGCACCTCCTTGACCTCGTTCGACAGGGTGGTCGTCATCCACTTGAGGAAGTCGGCGAAGTCCTCTTGCCGCGCCCCGGCCCGCTCCTTCTCCTCCTCCGTCTCCAGGTCGACCTGCCCCTTGGCGATCGACTGGAACGCCTTGTCCCGGAACCCGGGCACGGCGTCGACCCACATCTCGTCGATCGGGTCGGTGAGGATCAGCACCTCGAAGCCCTTGGCCCGCAGGGCCTCCAGGTGCGGCGAGTTCTCCACGGTGGCCCGCGAGTCGCCGGTCATGTAGTAGATGTGCTGCTGGTCGTCCTTCATCCGCTCGACGTACCCCGCCAGCGTGGTGGGCTTCTCGGGGTCGGCCGTGGAGGCGAACGAGGCGATGTCCAGGATGGCGTCGCGGTTGTCCGGGTCGCTGAGCAGGCCCTCCTTGACCGCGCCGCCGAACTCGCGCCAGAACGTCTCGTAGGACTCCGGCTTGTCGGCCATGAGGCCCTTGACGGTGGAGAGCACCTTCTTGACCAGGCGGCGGCGCACGAGCTGGATCTGGCGGTCGTGCTGGAGCAGTTCCCGGGACACGTTCAGCGAGAGGTCCTGGGCGTCCACCACGCCCTTGACGAACCGCAGGTACTCGGGCATCAGCTCTTCGCAGTCGTCCATGATGAAGACGCGCTTGACGTAGAGCTGCACGCCCCGCTTGCGCTCGCGCAGGAACAGGTCCAGCGGTGCCTGCGAGGGGATGAACAGCAGCGCCTGGTACTCGAACACGCCCTCGCCGTGCATGCGGATGGTCTCGAGCGGCTTGTTCCAGTCGTGGCTGACGTGCCGGTAGAACTCGGCGTACTCGTCCTCGCCGACCTCGGAGGCGGGCCGCGCCCACAGGGCCTTGCGGGAGTTGATCGTGGTCGGCTCGCCGCCGTCCTCCGCGGCCATCCGGATCGGCCAGGTGATGAAGTCGGCGTACCGCTTGACGATCTCGGTGATCTTGGCGGTCGACGTGTAGTCGGCGAGGTGGTCCTCGGGGTCGGCCGGCTTGAGGTGCAGCGTGACGGAGGTGCCCTGCGGCGCGTCCTCGACGTCCTCGATCGTGTAGGTGCCCTCGCCGGCGGACTCCCACCGCACGCCCTCCGCCGAACGGGGGTGCCTGGTCACCAGCGTCACCTTGTCGGCGACCATGAACGACGAGTAGAAGCCGATGCCGAACTGCCCGATGAGGTCCTGCGAGGCGGCGGCGTCCTGGGACTCCTTGAGCTTCTGCAGGAACTCGGCCGTGCCGGACTTGGCGATCGTGCCGATGAGCCCGATCACGTCGTCGCGGGTCATGCCGATGCCGTTGTCCCGGATCGTGAGCGTGCGCGCCTCCCGGTCGACCTCGATCGCGACGTGCAGGTCGGACGTGTCCGCGACCAGCTCCTTGTCGCGGAACGTCTCCAGGCGGAGCTTGTCCAGCGCGTCCGAGGCGTTGGACACCAGCTCGCGCAGGAACGTGTCCTTGTTCGAGTACACCGAGTGGATCATCAGCCGCAGGAGCTGACGCGCCTCCGACTGGAACTCACGCGTCTCCACGTTCGTCCTTTCTCTTCCGACCTCCGTCGATCCGTCATCGTATCGAGTCCGCCGGTGTGGTTGCCTGGTGCCGAGGCCGACGATCGGGAGGTTGCCGTGGAGTTCCAGGACGTGGTGCGCCGCCGGCGGATGGTGCGCGAGTTCACCGACGAGCCGGTGTCGGACGCGAGCGTCCGTCGGATCATGCGCAACGCGCTGCGCGGCCCGTCCGCCGGGTACTCGCAGGGCCAGGCGTTCCTGGTGCTGCGGGGCGAGGAGCTGACGCGGTTCTACGGCTCGGTGCGGCTGTGGACGCTGGAGACGGTGAAGACCGCGCCGGTGGTCGTGGTGGCGTTCGCGGTGAAGGACGCCTACCTCGACCGGTACGCCGAGCCGGACAAGGGGTGGACCGACCGCGCCGAGGACCGCTGGCCGGTGCCCTTCTGGTACGTCGACACCGGCATGGCCGTGCTGCTGGTGTTGCAGACCGCGGTGGACGAGGGCCTCGGCGCGGTGTACTTCGGCATCGGCGCGGAGGACTTCGACCGGCTGCGCGCGGAGTTCGGGGTGCCGGCGAACCACGTGCCGATCGGGGCGGTCGCGATCGGGCACGGCGCGCAGGAGGGCGTCTCGGAGGGCGCGTCGCCGCGCACCCGGTCGCGGCGGCCGTTCGAGGAGGCCGTGCGCTTCGGGCACTGGTAGCGGTCGTCCCGCCAGGTCTCGAACCTGGGTCCTCCCGCCGGTCGAGGGCGGGTGCTCTGCCACCTGAGCTACAGGACGTGCGGTCCCCCGGGCCGGGGGACCCGGGATCACCCGGCCTGGCTGCCGTAGACGTGCTCGACCCGGATGGTCAGCAGGACGCGCCGCTCGGCGACCATGGCCGACCGGTACTCGGCCCAGTCCGGGTGCTCGCCCGCGGCGCGGCGGTAGTAGTCCACCAGCGCCTCCACCTCGGGGCCGTCCGGGTCGGTGCCCGGCCCGGTGATCGTCGCCGTGCCCTCGGCGGTGGCCCACCGCCTGCCGTCCCGGCTGGTGACCTCCAGCGCGACCCTCGGGTCGCGGCGCAGGTTCGCCACCTTCGCGGTCCGCTCGGTGGTCGAGATCCTGATGACCCCCGCCCCCGGGTCGTACGACGGCATGATCGGGGAGAGCTGCGGTCGGCCGTCGGCCTTGATGGTGGCGAGCACGCCGAGCCGACTGTCCGCCAGGAGCGCGCGGGCGTCGGATGCTGTGTCGGTCATGCCGGCACCAACCCGCGCGCGGCGGTCGCGTATTCCTGCTCTTGACCATCCGTTCGAGTGAAACGCGGGCCCTGTGGTCGAGGGCTCGGCCCACAGCACCCGATCAGCCGCGCCGACGGGGTTCCGTCACCGGCGGTCGGAACCCACCTTGGGCGTGGCGCGCATGCCGAAGTGCAGGTAGGGCGAACCGTCCGGCAGCTTGTAGAACACCACGGGCACCCACGGCTCGTGCTCGTTGCGCCGTGCCGCGAACAGCCCCTCCTCGACCGGGACCAGCACCGCGTTGGTCACCGCGTTGATCGCGGCCAGCTCGCCGATGCTCTCACCGCGCAGGTGCAGCAGGCCGTCCCGCTCGGTGACGTCCACGGCGTAACCCTCGCGCACGTACGAGCCGACGTACGGGGCCAGGTCCACCGCGGGCGGTTCGGCGGGCGGCTCGAAGTCCGGCACCGCGACGCCGGCCAGCTCCGTGAACAGCTCGGTGAACAGCCGCTGGTGCACCTCGGCCGGCACGCCGCCGTTGGTCAGCAGCACGGCCGCCACCCCGGCGTCGGGCACGACCCGCAAGAACGCCTTCTGCCCCACCGTGGCGCCGTCGTGCCCGATCACCCGGCCGCCGGGCCAGTCGTAGGTGACCCAGCCCAGGCCCCAGCACATGCGCGCGGCGTGCCCCGCGGGCAGCTGCACGAACGGCCGGTGCATGGCGGCCACGTGCTCGACGGGCAGCAGCACCGTGCCGTCGGCGGTCCGGCCGCCGTCGAGGTGCAGCTTGGCGAAGCGGATGACGTCGGCGGCCGTGGCGTTGATCGTCCCGGCCGGTCCGGCCGAGCGGGCCAGCCCCCACACCGGCGCGGGCACGGGCTCGTCACCCGGCTCGCCGAGGTGGCCCAGGGCGGAGCGGAACCGCAGCACGTCCTCGGGCAGGGTCACGGTGCTGTGCGCGCCCAGCGGGTCGAGCAGGCGCTCGCGCAGGGCCTCGTCCCAGACCTTGCCCGTCAGCACCTCGACGATCCGGCCGAGGACGGTGAACCCGCTGTTGCAGTAGGACATCGTCGCGCCCGGCGGGTGGTTCTGGCCCAACCCGGCGCACGCGGCGACGTAGGCGGCGACGCAGTCGTCACCGCGCCCGGTGTCGTGGAAGAAGTCGCCGTCGATGCCGCTGGTGTGCGACAGCAGTTGGCGCGGTGTCACGGTCTTGGTCGCCACGGGGTCGGCCACGGCGAACTCGGGCAGCACGGAGACCACGGGCGCGTCGAGGTCGAGCGCGCCTTCGGCGACCAGCTGCATGATCAGGGTGGCGGTGTAGAGCTTGGTGATCGAGCCGATCTGGAACAGCGAGTCCGGTGTCGCCTCCACCCCGGTGCCGCGGTGCAGCACGCCCACCGCGCACTCGTGGATCTCGCCGTCGGCCAGGACCGCCAGCGACGCGCCGGGCACCCGGTGCGCGTCGCACAGCTCCGCAAGCCGTTGCCGCCAGTGAGTGATGTCCATCGCCCGCTCCCCCCGGATTGCGCGAACCTGTTCGCGAAAAGGCTTCGCGAACGGTCAACGGTACCGACTTTCCCGGTTCATGGCAGGGAAACGTCGTCGTTCCAGGTGTACCCAAATGGACGGTAGTCGCGGAACCGGTCCAAGAGCCGGTGCAGGTCGTCGTCCACCAGCAGCATGTCCCGGTAGGGCGGCTTGAGGAAGCCTTCGGCGACCATGTGGTCGATCATCCGCAGCAGGTGCGCGAAGTAGCCGTCCACGTCCAGCAGCCCCACGGGCTTGGCGTGCAGGCCCAGCTGGGCCCACGTCCACACCTCGAACAGCTCTTCCAGCGTCCCGGCGCCGCCGGGCAGCGCCACGAAGGCGTCGGACAGCTCGGCCATCAACGCCTTGCGCTCGTGCATCGACGAGACCACGCGCAGTTCCGTGAGATTCCCGTGCGCGACCTCCCACTCGACCAGGTTGCGCGGGATCACGCCGACCACCGACCCGCCGGCGGCCAGTGCGCCGTCGGCCAGGGCGCCCATCGTGCCGACCCGGCCGCCGCCGTAGACGACCCCGATCCCCCGTTCGGCCAGCGCGCGGCCAACCTCCCGGGCCGCCTCGACGTGCCGCACCCGCCCGCTGGAGGACCCGCAGAACACGCACACCCGCATGGGTCACACGGTAGGGCTTCGCCGGCAGACCGCCCGGCGGGAGGCCGCGGTCAGCGACCCAGGCCCGCGCCGCCGTTCACGCCGAGGACCTGGCCGGTGACGTGCCCGGCCTCCGGGGAGGTGAGGAACGCGACGGCCGCGGCCACGTCGGCGGGTGAGCCGGTCCGGCCGTTGGCGGGGTTGCCGACGAGCTCGCGCCTGCGCTCCTCGGACAGCGCGCCGCCGAAGAACTCGGTCTCCTCCGTCACGCCCGGCGAGACGACGTTGACGGTGATGCCGCGCCCGCCGAGCGCGAACGCCAGGTCCGCGGTCCACGCCTCGATCGCGGCCTTGGCCGCGCCGTAGCTGCCCGAACCGCGCCGGGCCGCGATGGAGCCGATCGTGACCACCCGGGCGTCGTCGGCCAGGCGCGGTTCCAGCGCCGCGGTCACCAGCACGGCGGTGAGCACGTTCGCCTCGAAGTTCGCCAGCCACAGCTCGCGCACGTCGGCCAACCCCTCGGGTGCCGGGCGCCGGCGCGCGAGGTTGCCGCCCGCGTTGTTCACCAGCACGTCGACGCGCTCGGGCAATTCCGCCGTCGCCGCCCGCACCTGCTCCGGGTCGGCGGCGTCGAACACGACCGCCCGCGCCCCGATTTCCGCCGCCGCGGCGGTGAGCACGTCGGCCCGCCGACCCGTGATGACGACGTCCACGCCCTGCTTCGCCAATTCGGCCGCCACCGCTTTGCCGATGCCCGTCCCGCCACCGGTCACGACCGCTGTTCTCGTCATGCCTGGTTCCTATCAGCGGGACCGGCCGGGGTCGATCCGCCCCTCGGTCGAATCGCCGTTCACACTCGTGACCAGTTCACATGCATGATCGACCGGGTTCCGGCGCGCAGTCGTTCGACAGCCGCCGTCGAACCCGTTCGACGGTCGACGTCGAACGCGTCGCGATTTCCGCGTCGAATGTTCTCGACTTGTGTCGACGATTCCGAATTCGCGGGTGGTGGCGGTGGGTCGATTACCGTCGAAACCCTTGCGCCACCGTTCCGCCACCGCCAACATCATGCCGAGGCAGTGCCGGAACGCGCCGCCGCGCCGCACCGCCCGCGCGCGATCGGTTCCCCCCTCCCGCTGCCGCACGCGATTACGAGGAGCGTCATGGCCGATATGCGCGACAAGCTGAGAAGAATCCGTTGGCGGGTGGGCCTGCTGGCCACCGGGATGGCCTCGTTGCTCGCGGGCGCGGGTGTCGTCGCCGTGACCGACGCCCAGGCGGCGGCCGGATGCCGGGTCGGGTACTCGGTGGCCGGCCAGTGGCAGGGCGGGTTCAGCGGCAACGTCAGCATCACCAACCTGGGCGACCCGATCTCCGGCGGGTGGCGGCTCACGTGGGCGTTCCCCTCCGGCCAGACCGTCACCCAGGCGTGGAACGCCACGGTGACCGCGTCGGGCAGCCAGGTCACGGCCACCAACGTGAGCTACAACGCCGCCATCCCCACCAACGGCTCGGTGTCGTTCGGCTTCAACGGGTTGTGGACGGGCTCGAACACCGCGCCGTCGTCGTTCGCGCTCAACGGAGTCACCTGCACCGGTGACGTCACGACCACGACCACCACGACGACCACCACCACCACCACGACCACCGGGACTCCGCCGGTGGGTGACGCCATGGCGCGGGTCGCGGAGATGCAGCCGGGCTGGAACCTGGGCAACTCGCTCGACGCCGTGGGCGCGGACGAGACCGCCTGGGGCAACCCGCGCATCACCGAGGCCCTGCTGGACAACATCCGCGCGCAGGGCTTCAAGAGCATCCGCATCCCGGTCACGTGGAGCGCGCACCAGGGCGGCGCGCCGGGCTACACCATCGAGGCCGCCTACCTGGCGCGGGTCAAGGAGGTCGTCGGCTGGGCGCTGGCCGACGGCTTCTCCGTGCTGATCAACCTCCACCACGACTCGTGGCAGTGGATCAACGCGATGCCCGCGGACCGGACGAACGTGCTGGCCCGCTACAACGCGGCCTGGACGCAGATCGCCGGCGCCTTCCGGGACGCCTCGCCGAAGCTGGTGCTGGAGAGCGTCAACGAGCCGCAGTTCGCCAACAGCTCCGGTGACGCGCAGAACGCGCAGCTCCTCGACGAGCTGAACACGTCGTTCCACCGGATCGTGCGCGGCACGGGCGGCAACAACGCCACCCGCCTGCTGGTGCTGCCCACCCTGCACACGTCCTCCGAGCAGGCGCGGGTGGACGAGCTCGTGGCGACGTTCAGCGCGCTGAAGGACCCGAACCTGGCGGCGACGTTCCACTTCTACGGCTACTGGCCGTTCAGCGTGAACATCGCGGGCGGCACGAAGTTCGACGCCACCGTGCAGAAGGACCTGACCGACTCGTTCGACCGCGTGCACGACGCGTTCGTGGCGCGGGGCATCCCGGTGATCCTCGGCGAGTACGGGCTGCTGGGCTTCGACCGGCACACCGGCACCATCGAGCAGGGCGAGAAGCTCAAGTTCTTCGAGTTCCTGGGGTACTACGCCCGCACCAAGAAGATCACCACCATGCTGTGGGACAACGGCCAGCACTTCGGCCGCACCTCGTTCCAGTGGAGCGACCCGGAGCTGATCGCCCAGATCAAGTCGAGCTGGACGACCCGGTCCGGCACGGCGTCCTCCGACCAGGTGTTCAGCGCCAGGTCCGCGGCGGTGGGCGACAAGACCCTGACGCTCAACCCCAACGGCACGTCGTTCGTCGGCCTGCGCCAGGGCGGCACGGACCTGGTGCGCGGCACGGACTACACCGTCAGCGGCGACCAGCTGACCCTGAAGGCGTCGCTGATCACCAGGCTGAGCGGGTCGCGGCCCTACGGCACGAACGCGACGCTGTCGGCCCGGTTCTCGGCGGGCGTTCCGTGGCGGATCAGCCTGATCACCTACGACACGCCCGTGGCGGCCAACGCGACGGGGACGACGAGCTCGTTCGCCATCCCGACCCAGTTCCGCGGCGACCAGGTGGCCACCATGGAGGCCAAGTACGCCGACGGCAGCAACGCCGGTCCGCAGAACTGGACGTCGTTCAAGGAGTTCGACGTGACGTTCGCGCCGGACTACACGGCCAACACCACCACGCTCAAGCCGGAGTTCTTCGCCGAGGTGGCGGACGGTTCCCGGGTGACGCTCACGTTCCACTACTGGAGTGGCGCGAAGCTGACGTACTACGTCACCAAGTCCGGGTCCTCGGTCACCGGCTCGACCGCGTGACCCGACCGCCTCGCCCTGCCGGGAGGCCGCGCGGCCCGGAGCACCCCGCTCCGGGCCGCGCGGTTCTCGCGTAGCCGTGCTCATGCGCACCGCCCGGCGAAGCCGGCCGGGTGATCGACGGGGAACGGCGGAAACGGCCAGGGCCGGCGTTCGCGGGGTTCCCGGTCCCGTTCGCCCCGACGGTGGCGCCGGTGGCGGCGTTCCGGACGGGGTGGTTCGCCGACCTGGTCGGCGCGGCGGCGACTACGCGTACGCGTTCATCGTGGTCGTCGTGGTGCTCCTCGCGGTGGTCCTCGTCGCCCTCGCGCGGTGGGGCGGCGGCTTGTGACCGGGTTCAGCGCTCGCCGTCGCGCCGGGTCAGCACCAGCGGCTCGTCGTCGGTGACGGCGATCGTGTGCTCGGAGTGGGCGGTGCGCGAGCCGTCGGCGGACCGGATGGTCCAGCCGTCGGGGTCGTAGGCGATCCGGTCGGTCGTCTGGGTGAACCAGGGCTCGATCGCGAGCGTCAGCCCCGGCCGCAGCTCCAGGCCGCGCCCCGACCGGCCCTTGTTGGGCACGTGCAGGTCCTCGTGCATGGTGCGGCCGATGCCGTGACCGCCGAACTCGGTGTTCACCGGGTAGCCGTACTCGCGGGCGACCGCCCAGACGGCCGCCGAGATGTCGCCGAGCCGGTTGCCCGGGCGGGCTACCGCGATCGCCGCCTCCAGCGCCTCCTCGGTGGCGCGGATGATCCGCGCGTCCTCCTCGCGGGCCGCGTCGCCGACGATGACCGTGCGGGCCGAGTCCGCCACCCAGCCGTCGATGCCGACCGCCAGGTCCGCGCTGAGCACGTCCCCGTCGCGCAGCACGTAGTCGTGGGGCAGGCCGTGCAGGACGGCGTCGTTGACCGACAGGCAGATGACGTTGCGGAACGGGCCGCGGCCGAAGGACGGCGCGTAGTCCCAGTAGCACGACTCCGCGCCGCGCCGCGCGATCATGCCGCGCACGTGGTGCTCCAGGTCCAGCAGGTTGACGCCCACCTCGGCGAGGCGGCCGACCTCGGACAGCACCTCGGCCACGAACTGCCCGGCCACGTGCATGCGCCGGACCTCGTCGGGCGTCTTCAGTTCGATCACGAGAACCTCGCGTCCCCCGGTAGCGGTATAGTTATACCGAAACCCTAGCACTTGCCGGTACAGTAATACCAGCCCTATCCTGGGCGCATGGTCCGTCAACCGCTCACCCCCGAGCAGGTCGAAGCAGGCAGGCGGTTGGGCGTCGTGCTGCGCCGCGCGCGGGCGGGCCGCGACCTGGCGGCCGTCGCGCACGCGGCCGGCATCTCGCCGGAGACCCTGCGCAAGATCGAGACGGGCCGGCTGCCCTCGCCCGGGTTCGGCACCGTCGTGTGCCTCGGCGAGGCGCTCGGCGTGCCGATCGAGGAGCTGGCGGCCACCTGGCGCGGCAACGGCGGCCTGCCGCTGGAAGCCGTTTCCTGAGCGGAGGACCGGGCCGGCGCCGCGGGTCCACACCGGACACTCTGCACCGCGTGGCCGTCACCCGGCAGCTCGTCCGCATCCCCGCCCCGCACCTGGCGGCCTGCCGCCGCTCGGCGGCGGAACCGCACGAGCTCTGCCCCTTCCGGGCGGCAGCCCCGGTGGACCACCGGGACCCGGACCGGTGGCCCGGCCCGCTGCGCCGGGCCTGGGCGCCGACCCGCGCCGACACCGCGACCCCGGCCGTGCCGCGCCGCGCGTTCGACGGCGCCGAGGAGGTCCGGCCTACCGGGACCACCCCGGCGCGATCTTCGACCACCCCGTCACCGCGCTGGAACCCCTCGGGGTCGCGGAGGTCCCCCGGGCGTTGCGCCGGGTGACCTCCGACGACGTGCGCGCCATCGTGCCCGCGGACCGCGAGCGCGCGGCGGACGCGCTGGGCACCGCGGTGCGCGACGTGACGGGCGACCTCGCCGAGTTGCCCGCCGGGCAGCACGCCGTCGCGCGGGACTTCCACGAGGAGGCCGCGGACCGGGGTCTCGCCGTGGTGACGTGGTGGGGCCGAGGTCGAATGAAACGGTTCACCTTACGCGGTGACTACCGCTCCCCTTGACTGGCCGTCCAATGCCCGCACGCACTGATACGTTTCAGACCATTGCGCCCGACCGGTCCGCTGGGTACGGTCGCCAACCAGGCCGTCACGCACCGTCGCGGCCCGAGTGCTCCCGCCGCCGAACGTGTTCGAAGACAACGTCGTTCTCGCACATGTGGAGGTAGCGTGCGCGCAGGAACCGTCGGTCGCGGGTTGGCCGCGATCGTGCTCGTGGCGGCGTCGGTGACGACGTCGGCCGCCCTCACCGCCCCGGCCGCGACCTCGGCGACCGACCCCCTGGTCGAGCACCTGGACCGGGGCCTGGTCGCCGTGCACACCGGCACCGGCAACTACGTCGGCTGGCGCGTCCTGGTGGACGACGCGCCGGGCACCGCCTTCAACCTCTACCGCGACGGGGTGAAGGTCAACGCGACCCCGATCACGGGCTCGTCCAACTACGTCGACAGGGGCGCGTCCCCGACCGCCCGCTACGTCGTGCGCCCGGTCGTCGGCGGGGTGGAGCGGGTCGGCGCGACCGCCGATGACCCCGCGCTGCGGTTCACCGCGGCGTCGGGTGACGTCGGCGTCGCGGCGAGCACGCGGGACGTCCCGCTCCAGATCCCGCCGGGCGGCACGACGCCGTCCGGGGAGAGCTACACCTACAGCGCCAACGACGCGAGCGTCGGCGACCTCGACGGCGACGGCCAGTACGAATTCGTGCTGAAGTGGGACCCGTCCAACGCCAAGGACAACTCCCAGTCCGGCTACACCGGGACCGTCTACCTCGACGCCTACCGGCTCGACGGCACCCGGCTGTGGCGCATCGACCTGGGTCGCAACATCCGCGCCGGCGCGCACTACACGCAGTTCCAGGTCTTCGACTACGACGGCGACGGCCGGGCCGAGGTCGTCGTGAAGACCGCCGACGGCACGCGGTCGGGCACCGGGCAGGTGATCGGGAACGCGAGCGCCGACCACCGCAACTCGTCGGGCTACGTGCTGAGCGGACCGGAGTACCTCTCGGTGTTCCGGGGCTCCGACGGCGCGCTGCTCGCGTCGGCGGACTTCGTGCCGCCGCGCGGGACCGTCTCGAGCTGGGGCGACTCCTACGGCAACCGGGTGGACCGGTTCCTGGCCGGCACGGCGTACGTGGACGGCTCGCGGCCCAGCATCATCATGGCGCGCGGTTACTACACGCGGTCGGTCATCAGCGCGTGGGACTGGCGCAACGGGCAGCTCACCCGGCGGTGGACGTTCGACAGCAACAGCTCCACCAACGGCTCGGCGTGGGCGGGTCAGGGCAACCACAACCTGTCGGTGGCCGACGTCGACGCCGACGGCCGGGACGAGATCATCTACGGCGCGATGACCGTGGACGACAACGGGGCCGGGCTCTACACCACCCGGCTCGGGCACGGCGACGCGCTGCACGTCGGCGACTTCGTGCCGGGCCGGTCCGGCCTGGAGGTGTTCGACATCCACGAGAGCGGCACCACGGGGTTCGAGCTGCACGACGCCAGGACGGGCGCGATCATCTTCTCCAAGCCGAACAACACCGGCGGCGAGGGGCCCGGCCGCGGTGTCGCGGCCGACATCTACGCGGGCAACCCGGGCGCGGAGTTCTGGGCCACCGGCGGCGGCGCGCCGTCGAGCCTGCTCAACGCCTCCGGCGGCAGCGTGGGCCGCGTCCCGTCGTCGGCGAACTTCGTGATCTGGTGGGACGGTGACGCGCAGCGGGAGCTGCTCGACGGCACGCACATCGACAAGTACGGCACCGGCGGTGACACGCGGCTGCTCACCGGATCGGGCGTGGCGTCCAACAACGGCACCAAGTCCACGCCCGCGCTGTCGGCCGACATCCTCGGCGACTGGCGCGAGGAGGTCGTCTGGCGCACGTCGGACAACACCAGGCTGCGCATCTACGCGACCACCGACCCCACCGCCATCTCCCGGCCGTCGTTGATGCAGGACCGCCAGTACCGGGTGGCCGTGGCGTGGCAGAACACCGCCTACAACCAGCCGCCGCACCCGAGCTTCGCCCTCGGCTGAGCCGCCGCGCGGTCCCGTGCCCGGTGCGCGGGCACGGGACCGCGGGGCCTCACGGCAGCAGGACGTCCAGGAACGGGTTGCTGAACACGCGGTGCGGGTCGAACGCGTTCAGGGTGGCGCGGGCGGCGTCCCAGGTCGGGTTCGGGCCCTGCCGGTAGCTGTCGGGGACGGTGGCGGTGAGCACGGTGTGGTCCGCCCAGGCCGCCTGGTCGGTGTACGCCCAGCCCTTGGACCACTCGGCCCGGGTGGTGGCCCGCGCGCCGCTGTAGTGGGTGAAGAAGAACTGCTCCAGCTCGCGGTAGAACGCCGCCGCGCCGGGGGCGGTCGGGAACGTGAGCACGTCGAACCACACCGCGACGTCCCACTCCGGGTGGTCCTCGCGCGGGCGCAGGGCCGACAGCGCGGGCGCCTGCGCGCCGGGCACGCCCACGTGCGCGGGGTCGTCCAGGCCGCTGACGCGGATCTCCACCTGGCCGGTGACCGGGTACAGGCCGCGGGCCTGGTAGGACGTCAGCAGCGCCTGGTAGAACGCGGCGAAGTCGCTGACCACGCCCTGCACCTCGGCGCGGCTGGTCAGCACCGCGTACCCGTTGGCCGTCTCGCGCAGGGTCGTCGGCTTGACGTAGAGCAGCAGGTTCTTCGACGCGCCCCACAGGTCCGCGGTCAGCGTCGCGGTCAGCGCGGTGGCCGCGGTGGTGTACTGCAACTGGCCGAACGTCGGCGTCAGCGCCCACGCGCCGGTGATCAGCAGGTCGGCCAGGTCGGACACCGGCTCGGGCACGTTGTCGGAGAAGACGTAGTTGTAGGGCGTGACGACGTGCCGCGAGGTGGCCGGCTTGGTCGGCGCGACGCTCCACGTCTTGAGCCACGGGTGGTCGGTGAAGGCGAACCAGATGGCCTCGACCCGGCCCGCCTGGTCGAGGAAGCTCGCGAGCGTCCGGGTCGCGCCGCTGCCGGGCGGGGCGAACAGCTCGGAGACCGGGATGTCGGTGCGGCTGACGCAGCGCAGGTTCTGGTTCGCGCCGACGCGCAGGGTGACCTCGGTGACGAACGCGCGGCCCACGTGGGTCAGCAGGGCGGCGCACTCGGGCTCGTCGCGGCCGAAGGTGCGCAACCGGTACTCGCCGCCGTCCCACACCACGGCGGTCAGCGACACGACCAGGTTGCCGAGCGAGCCGTAGGTGTGGCCGGCGGGCCTGGTCTCGCCGGCGGCCGGGACCGACGTGCCGTGGCCGTTGATGGCGAGCACGCCGCCGACGGTCAGGTCACCGGGCGCGGGGCTGTTGGTGACGCCGAGGCCCGCGTCCTCCAGGAAGGTCAACAGGTCCTCCATCGACGCGCCGGTCTGGGTGCGGACCGCGTTCGGCAGGAGGGTCATGGCCGTGAGGTGGCGGGTGGTGTCGACCAGCACGACCCGGTCGGCGTCGGTGGTGCCCGGCGTGACGGTGAGCGGGGCCCAGCCGTGCCGGAAACCCCGTGGTCGCAGGGTGAAGCCCTGGGCGTGGGCCCAGTTCGCGAGGAGGACGACGTCGGCCGGGGTGCGCGGGGCGCAGGTCCACAGGTCGTCGGTGCGGATCTCGCCGGCCCAGTTCCGGTAGGACTGCCGGTACAGGTCGACGGTCGGGGGGAACGCCGGTGGCGGTTCGGCGGACACCTGGCCCGGCAGGAGCACGCCCACGGGTAACCAGGCGGCGGCGGCGAGGAAGCCGCGGCGGGGGAAAGCGGGGCTCATGGGGCGACGATAAGTTCACCTCAGGGGGCATCGCGCGGCGGCGGCGGGAGGTTGCGCCGAACAGCGCACCGCGCCACTCCACCCGGCGGGACCGGCGCGCCCGACGAAGCCGTGTGGCGGGGGGAAAGCGGGCCAGGACGGCAAGATCGAGGTCGCCCCGCGCCGGCCGATCGCGTTACGTTCCACCGGTGGCGGAGATCCGTGGCACCTGTGACGAGCGGTTCCGCGGGGTGCGCGACACCTTCGCGGCCTCGTTGGACCGCGATGACGTCGGCGCGTCGGTCGCGGTGTTCGTGGACGGCGTGCCCGTGGTCGACCTCTGGGGCGGTCACGCCGACGCGGCCCGCACCAGGCCGTGGGAGCGCGACACGATCGTCAACGTCTGGTCGACCACCAAGACGATGGCGGCGCTGTGCGCGTTGATCCTCGCCGACCGCGGCGACCTCGACGTGTCCGCGCCGGTCGCCGAGTACTGGCCGGAGTTCGCCGCGGCGGGCAAGGGCGGGGTGCTCGTGCGGCACGTGCTCGGCCACACCGCGGGCCTGCCGACGTGGGCCGAGCCGATCACCGTCCCGGAGCTGTTCGACTGGGACGACGCGGCGGCCCGGCTCGCGGCGCAGCCCGCCCGGTGGGAGCCGGGCGCGGTCGGCTGCTACCACCCGCTGTCGCAGGGCTTCCTGGTCGGCGAGGTGGTCCGCCGGATCACCGGCCGCAGCCTGGGCGCGTTCTTCGCCGAGGAGGTCGCCGGGCCGCTGGGCGCGGACTTCCACATCGGCCTGCCCGCCGAGCACGACCACCGCGTCGCGCCGGTGATCCCGCCACCGGGCGGCGCGGCGCCGGGGATGCCCGGCGAGGAGCCGAACCCCGCGATCGTGGCCGAGGACGCGAACGGCGAGGCGTGGCGGCGCGCGGAGATCCCGTCGGCGGGCGGGCACGGCAACGCGCGGTCGGTGGCGTTGGCGCAGTCGGTGCTGGCGTGCGGCGGCGAGGTGGGCGGGGTGCGGCTGCTGTCGGAGGCCGGGTGCGCCCGCGTGCTGGAGGAGCAGTTCCGGGGCGTGGACCACTACCTGCGCGTACCGGTGCGCTACGGGCTGGGCTACCGGATCGAGGGGCGGACGTGCTCGTGGGGCGGGTGGGGCGGCTCCCTGGTCGTGGTGGACCTGCACGCCCGGATGACGGTCGCGTACGTCATGAACCGGATGGCGCGGACCACGTTGGGCGACAACCGCGGGCTGTCGCTGGTGCTGGCGGCCTACGACGGGCTGGCTACCGCAGCCTGACCGGCAGGGTGCGGTGGCCGTTGGAGATGAACGACGGCACCGGCCGCAACTCCGCCGCGGGCACGGCGAGCGCCAGGTCCGGGAAGCGGTCGAACAACGCGGGCAGCGCCACCTCGGCCTCGATGCGGGCCAGCGGCGCGCCGAGGCAGTGGTGCGCGCCGTGGCCGAACGACAGGTGCGTCTTGTCCGGGCGGGTGACGTCGAACCGGTCGGCCGTCTCGCCGTGGTGCGCCGGGTCGCGGCCCGCGGCGGCGTACCCGGCCAGGATCGCCTCGCCCCGGCGGATCGTGACGCCGCCGACCTCGAGGTCCTCGACGGCGTAGCGCAGCGGCAGGTGGGCCACCGGGGCCTGCCAGCGCAGGGTCTCCTCGATGACGTCGGACCAGCCGCGTTCGCCGGAGGTGACCAGGCGGAGCTGGTCCGGGTGGGTGAGCAGGGCGGTGATGGCCTGGTCGAGGAGGTTGACGGTGGTCTCGTGGCCGGCGGCGATCATCACGATCAGCGTGTCGACCAGCTCGGCCTCGGTCAGGCCGGCGTCGCCCTCGTCGCGGGCGGCGATCAGGCCGCTGGTCAGGTCGTCGCCCGGGGTCGCGCGCTTGGCGGCGACCAGGCCGTGCAGGATCTCGTAGAGCAGGCGCTGGTTGGCGATCGCCTCCTCGGGGGTGGTCGTGGTGTCGAAGAGGCTGTCCACGATCCGGCGCAGCTCGGGGCGGACGTCGTCGGGCACGCCCATCAGCCGGCAGATCACCTCGATCGGCAGCGGGTAGGCGAAGCCGGCGCGCACGTCGACCACGTCGGGCCCGGCGGCGAGCCGGTCGACCAGGTCGGCCGCGATCTGCCGCACCTGCGGGCGCAACGCCTCGGTGCGCCGGGCCGTGAAGCCCTTCGAGACGAGGGTGCGCAGCCTGCGGTGCTCCGTGCCGTAGGCGGTGAACATGTTGCGCGCGGCGACCCAGAGGTACAGCGGCCAGTCCTCGCCGATGCCCGCCATCGCGGGCCAGTGCCGGCGGGCGTCCTTGGACACGCGGGGGTCGGCGAGCAGGCGGCGCAACAGGTCGAGGTCGCCGACCGACCACACCTCCACCCCGCCGGGGAGCACGACGCGGGCCGCGGGCCCGGCATCCCGCAACGCCGCCGCCTCCGCCTGGATGTCCCGGCCCGCGGGGTCGAGCACGTAGGGTTCCATGCACCCATCGTTACCGCATGATCACTTGGCGTACAAGGCATTGTGCGGGGTCGGCGGCGGGTGGGGCGGGGGTGTTCCCCGTCCCACCCGGCCGGTCAGAGGTGGGGCGGTTCGACCTGGACCGTGCGGCCGTTCAGCGGCTGCACCGGACGGGCGTTGCCGCCCTGGAACAGGCCTTGGAAGCGGGACACGGTGGCCTGCGCGACCGTCTTCTCCCCCATCACGAACCACCGCACGCCCTCGGTGAACGGCGCGGTGGTGAGCGAGCCCGTGTAGCGGGCGGTGGCACGGTCGACCGGCAGCAGGCTGTTCAGGTCGAGGTCGCCGACGTGCACCTCCTCGCCGCACTCGGGCGCGAGGTGTGCCAGCACCCGGTCCACTGTGGACGGAGCGCCGACGCGCAGCGGGACGCCGATCACCAGCAGGGCGCCGGCGGCGCCGCGGTGCACCAGGTGCATCTCCAGCGGGTCGGCGTGGCCGGCGAACCGGTGCTCCGAGGGGGTGTGGAAGTGGAACTGCACGAGGTCGTACCGGACACCGGAGAGCGTCACGTGGCCGGCACCGGGGTCGACCTCGAACTCCTCGGTCTCCTCGTGGTCGCGCACGGCGCAGCCGTCGGTCGCGGCGGCGTCCTTGCGGACGTAGTGCAGGTCGCCACCGACGTGGTGGCCGTAGGAGATCTCCAGCCGGGGCAGGTGCGGGTCGACGCGGATCGCCGACGGCGTGATGTCGATCGGGCTCTGCAGCGGGACCTGCGACCTGGCCGGTGCGGCGCCGGCGGTCAGCATCGCGCTGAGGAGGACGGGGACGGCTACGGCAGCAATGCCTCTTCTTGCCACGTGGTGCAGCCCTTCGGGAACCGGAACCGGGCGGATCGACCCGCCCGGCAGGACCGCACCATCCTTCACCCTTTCGATTTACCTCCGTGAGGGTCACAATTCACTCGAACAGTCCAGAAAAGGACATAACAGTCTGTGCAGTCTGTCACAAAAGCGAGATATCAGCCCATTCGGATTACCGCGAATGGACCAGCGAACCGTTCTACCGGAACGCATTGCCCGAGCTGCGACCGATCGGTCCGCGAAGTCCGGGGAGCCTGCGGAGTCCACAAAGGATTCACCGGGTGAGGTCGCGCTCCTCGCCCAGCCGCCGGAAGCCCGCCGACCCGTAGGTCGCCACGGCCGCCGCGTTGGCGCTCGGGGTGCGGACGACCGCGCTCGACGAACCCAGCTCGCGCAGCGCGGCGGCAGCGGCGAGGGCGATCGCCCTGCCGTGCCCGCGCCCGCGGTGCTCCCGGTGCACGCCCAGCGGCTCCAGCAGCCCGGGCCTGCCCGGACCGGCCGACCACACCGTGACCGCCGCCACCGCGACGCCCCGCTCGTCCAGCGCGACGAGGCACCGCGCGTCGGCGTACGCGGGCCCGGCCGCCATCGCGCGCCACCGCGCCACGTCGAACGTCGAACCGTCGAACGACGCCCGCTGCACGGCGGCCCGCACGTGCGCCCGCTCCGGCCCGACCACCTCGACCCGCACGCCGGGGTCGGCCACCGGTCCGGCGAGGTCGCGGCGCAGCGGTGTCCACGACTCCCCCTCGCGCCAACCCTCCCCGGCCGTCAGGTCGCGCACCAGCGCGCCCGCCGGGGCCTCGACCGAGACCGGGCCGTCGGGCAGCACGCCACGCCCGGGATCGCGGAGGTCCTCGACCAGCCGGCGCGCCAACCCGCCGTCCCGGTCGTGGCCCGGCGCGATCGCCAACCGCAGCAGGTCGGGGCCGTCCAGCAGCCCGACCGCGAGCACCCGGTCACCCCGGCTCCAGGTCCGCACCGCCGCGTCGGCCGCCTCCGCGCCGAACCGCCGGAACCAGCCCAGGTCACCGGGGTGCAGCCGCACCGACGTATCGTCGTGCCGCCACCCCCGCAGCACGGCGACGGCCGCGTCCACCCCCGGCCGGCCCGGCACGATCGTCACGCCCCCATCAGACACCACCGGGTGACGGCCCGCACCCGGTTTCGACCCGGCCGGTGCCACCGACACGGCGCTTCCCCGCGCACCCACGCCGCCAACCGGGTGACGTGCGTGCGCTATCTTTGGCGGACTGGTGGGTGTTCAACAGCGCAGCATCCCGCTTCCCACCTCCGACGCCGGTTTCGCGGCCGTAGCGCGGAGCACGGCCTCAAGGGGTGCATCGATGACACGCGACCTGGACGCCACGGTCCTGGGCCTGGCCTCCGAGTTGGCCGAGATGTCCAAGCTGGTCGAGAACGAGGACCACGAGGCCGTCGGACGCCGGTTCGCCCAGCACCTGGTCCGTGCCGTCCCGGGCTGCGACCTGGCGTTCCTGGCGGTGAGCCACGACGACGGCTTCGACGTGACGGCGCACACCGCGCCGCCGCCGCTCGACCCGGCCGCGCAGGACGGCGACCCGATCCGCGAGGTGCTGCGCTACCGCGAACCGCGCCGGCTGGGCGACACCGCCGAGGACCGCCGCTGGCCCCTGTTCGCGTCACGCCTGGCGGTGCGCGGCCACCGCAGCTGCCTGGCCCTGCCGCTGCCCACCCAGCGCCACCCCACCGCGGCGGCCGTGCTGCTGTCGCGGCAGCCGCACCGGTTCAACGACCACACCTACGACATCATCCTGCTGATCGCCCTGCACGCCGGCGTGGCGCTGGACAACGTCGAGGTGCTGCACCACAGCAAGCAGATGGTGGACCACCTGACCACCGCGATCGGCACCCGCCACACCATCGGCCTGGCGCAGGGCCTGCTGATGCACCACTTCTCGTGCGACACCGACAGCAGCTTCACGATCCTGCGCACCGCGTCCCAGAACACGAACCGCAAGCTGCGCGACGTCGCCGCCGACCTGGTGGCGGCGCACGAGCGCGACGAGTTCCGGGCCGCGCTGCGCGCGCACCGCATCACCGGCAACCCGAGGCCGGGGTCCGACGGGCTGTCGGGCTGACCGGTCACCGCTCGCAGGCGAGGTCCTCCGGGGCCGTGCCGCCGACCGCTCCGGTCCACTCCTCCGGCGTCAGGTCGCGGCCCGCGCCCGCGCAGGCCGCGTGGACCCAGGCGGCGGGGTCGAGCCGCCAGCGGGTGATCGAGCCGTTGCCGGTGACCGTGACCAGCTCCCGGCCGTCCGGGGTGGCGACGAGGGCCGTGTTCAGGTCGGTCCGGCTGTCCGGCACCGTGACGGAGCCCACGAAGTCCCCGGTGTCGACCCGCCACAGCCGCACCACCCCGGCCGACGTCAGGCGCGCGACCAGTCCGCCGCCCGGGATCGCGGCCAGGACGGGGGTGTAGCCGGCGTCCGCCGGGAGGGTGCGCAGCACCTGCTGCCCGTCGACGTCGCGCACTTCGAGGCCGTGGTCGGGGCGTGCGACGAGCAGGTGGGCGTCGGCGTAGGCGACCGCGACGGCCGGTCCGCCGGGCAGCCGGTGCTGCCGGCCGGTCGCGGTCTCGGTCAGCCAGGCGGTCCCGTCGGACCGCACGGTGACGACGCGGGCCAGGTCGGCGCTGATGGCGGCGGCGAGGGGCGGTCCGTCGCCGGCGTCGGTCCCACCGGGCGCGGTCGACAGCACCGCGCCGTCGGCGAACGCGCGCACCTCGACGTCGCCGCGGTCGCCCACGACCGCCACCCGCTGCCCGTCCGGCGATGTGCGGGCGGCCACCGGCGTCCCCCGGTTCGGTTCGGCCCACACCCGCGTGAACCCCGCCGCGGTGCGCTCGAAAGCGCCGGCGCCCGCGGTGTCCGGTGCGAGAAGCAGCAGTCGGGTCCCGTCCGCGCTCCACACGGGTAACCCCGCGTCGAGCGGTTTGGCGACCTGCTCCCGGGTCGGCCGCGGCGCGGTGGAGTCGGTGACCACGAGGTTCTCCGTCCCGGTGCCGGACGCGGCGAGGTGCTTGCCGTCGGCCGACACGGCGACGAGGGGCCGGTCGCCGGACTCGGGCGCGGACGTCGCGTCCACCGGCGGACCGGCGACGGCGCGCGAGACCTGGGCGAGGTCCCAGTGGTGCAGGCTCGTGCCGCCGGCGGAGACCAGCTCCCGGCCGCCGCCGACGAACGCGACGGCGTCGACGTTGCCGGTGCCGACCAGGTGGCGCGGCGGAACGGGCGAGTTGCCGTCGAACCGGGCCGCGTACAGCGCGCCACCGCCGGCGGCGGCGACCGAGGCGCCGTCCGGGCTGACCGCGAACCGGTCCGGTTCCGCGATCGGCGTCGACACGGGGTAGAACTCGTCGCCGCCGGAGTACGGGTCGGCCGGGTTGCCGGGCACGACGTGCGTGGCCCCCAGCTTGGCCCAGGCCGTGAAGCTCGCGTCGGCGGAGTACCCGCAGCACGCGTGGGCGTCGCCGGGCACGGTGAGCGGCACGCCTCCCGGGGTGATCCTCATCGAGGGCAGGTCCACCCGGGTCAGGGTGGCCTCGATCCCGGTGTCGACCGCGTTGAGGGTCGTGTCGTCGGCCAGGCCGATCGCCGCCCAGCTCGCGGGCACGTCGGCGCCGCGCCGCTCGCGGCCGGTCGCGCCGTCCAGGACGACGAGCCTCGCGTGGTCGAACGCCGGGCCGGCGACGGCGGCGACCGTGTCGCCGGACGGTGAGACGGCGAGGTACCTGCCCTGCTGCCCGGAGTCGGGGCGGCGGACCTCCAGCGAGGTCGGCGGCACGTCCGGCGCGCCGTTCCAGAGGAACACGCGCGAGCCGTCCGAGGCGGCGATCCTCGACCCGTCGAGGTTCGTGGCGACCTCCGCGATCGCGGTGTCGCCGAGCCGGACCCGGGTCGTGGTGCCGGTGCCCAGGTCCCACCGCAGCAGCTCGCCGGTCGCCGTGCCGATCGCCACGACCCGTGCGCCCGGAGCGCCGGCCAACGCCGTCGTGCGGACGCCCAGCGGCACGACCCGGACCAGGTGCGGGCTCGCGGTGACGGTCTGGAACAGCGCCGACGACGTCTGCGCGTCCGGGTTCATGCGGTACGCGGCCACGGCGTAGAGCTGCGCGAGGTCGAGCCTGCTGTCGATGTCGGACACCGCGATCGCGGCGAGCTGGCGGGCCCGGGCCACCCGCGCCTCGTCCAGCGCCTTGTCGCGCTGGACCCACGCGGTGATCCCGCCGACGACCGCGGCGACGGTGAGGAGGGCCAGCGCCGCCACGACCCCGCGGCGGACCCGCGTGCGGCGGAGCTGCTGCCTGACGTCCTCGCTGTCGAGCTCGTCCTTGGGCACGCCGTGGACCGCCGCGGCGATCGTGCCGACGTCGTTGCGGAACCCGGTGTGCCGCAACGAGAGCTGCGTTTCGGTGCGCGCCCAGCTCAGGTCCACCCACAGGGGCTCGCGGGCGAACCAGCCGCGCAACCGCGACGGCAGGGCGGTGGTGCGCTGCCAGTCGAAGTCGCCGCGGGCGTGGTCCCAGGCGATCCGGCCGTCGGTCAGGACGATCAGGAACGTGTCGCGTTCCCGGTGCTGCTGCCAGAACTCCACCTCCCGCAGCACCCACGGGGACCGCGCGGCCTCCGGTGACGCCAGGAGCACGAAGTACCGGGACCGCGCGAGCGCGGCCTCGATCGTCCCCCACAGGTCGGGGCTCGCCGCGAGGCTCGTCCCGTCCCGGAACACGCGGAGGGCGGACCGCCGTTCGGCCGGGCGGGCGAGCTGGTGCAGTGCCCGTTGCAGGGCCGGCGCGAGCCGGTTGTCGGCCGCGTGGCTGTACGACACGAAAGCGTCGTAACCGGTCGCTGCGCTCACTCGAACACCCCTCACAAAACGGCCCGGTCGACAGCGGTGATCATTGATCTGGCTTATCCACCACCGGCCGGACCGCGTTACGACCGTTCGCCGCGGGGAGTCCGGGACACCAGGACCAGCGCGCCTCCCAGCAGCACGGTCGCACCGCCCACCAGCAGCACCGCGACCGGCAGGGAGGTCGGGATCTCCAGGTACGCGGTGATGCCGAGGATGCGGGACAGGCCCCACGGCAGCAGCGCCAGCTGGTCGTTCCACGCGGTCAGCGCGGTTTCCAGGCCGGTCCACGCCACCAGGGCGCCCAGGGCCGCCGGCGGCGTCCCGGCCGCCAGCAGGACGCGGCCCGCCGCGCCGGCACGGCCCATGTCCGCGCGCAACACCGCGTGGACGAGTGCGAAGGTGCCGAGGAACAAGGCGAACGCCACCACGATGTACACCGACCGGGCGACCGGCTCGGTCCAGAAGGCGAACCAGTAGTGACCGGGCCCCCGGATCGCCAGCACCGCCAGCAGCAGCACCGAGCGCGCCAACGCCACCGCGCCCACCGCCGCCGCGACCCCGGACGTGCCGCGGGCCGTCCACCACAGCACCGCCGCGAACAACGCCCACGCACCCAGCACCGGCACGAGGTGCGCCGGCGCGGCGAACCACGTCAGCACCGCCCGGCTCACCACCACGCCGACCGCCGGCACCGCCCACACCAGCACCCGCCCCGCCCCGGTCACCTCGACGCGCCGCCACGGCCGCGCCAACGCCCGGACCCACGGCCTGCGCCACCCCAGGAGCAGCACGACCGCCAACCCCAGCAGCGCACCGCGCGCCGCCCACGCCATCGCCGCGTCGCGGTCCGCCCGCGCCAGCCCGAGGTCGGCGGCGGTGAAGTTGTAGGCGGGCAGCGCCAGGTCACCGCCGTAACGGCCCAGGTGCTCCGCGCGCAGCGCCCGGTACCGGGTCCGCGCCGCCCCCGCCTCGTCCCGCGCGCCGGCGTCACCGGTGTCCAACCACTGGACGTGCCGCAGCACGGCGGTCCGGTACTCGGCCAGCACCCCGAACAGGTCCACCTCGTAGTCGAGCGCGGCCACGAACCGCTCGCGCAGCGCCGGGTCCCGCCACCCGGCCGGATCCGTCCCGGCGACCAGCTCGCGCATCCGCCGCGCCGTGCGGGTGGCCTCGGCGCCCTCGGCGACGGCCTCGTCCACCCGGTCGCGGCCGACGGCGTAGACCGTGCCCAGCGTGGCGCTGTCACCGGTGGGGATGTCCCACTCGAAGATCCACATCATGGGCGGCGGTTCCAGCCCCAGCGCCCGCACCCGGTGGTCGGCGTACGGGCCGACGTACAGCCCGGTGGTGATCGCCGCGCGGGACAGCGCCAGCGCCCGGCACACCGCGTCCACGACTCCCGGGTCGAGCGAGAACGTGCGGCGCACCCAGTCGGCCGTGGCCTCGGCGGCGTCCTGGTCGGGGTCCCGCGCCAGGCGGCCGGTCACGGCGGAGTTGAGGTCGTAGAGCTGCCAGAACCCGGTCCGCAGGTCCAGGGTCCTGGGCCCGGCGAGCAGCGGCCCGCCGCCCTGCCGCCAGGTCCACACCCCCTCGACGCGCGGGTTGGCCAGGAACGCGCGCAGCGCCTGCCGGTGCAGGTCGCCGAGGTCGTCGGGCAGCGCCCCGAGGCCCTCGAACTCCCGGCGCGACTGGAACTCCACGATCCGCCGGTGCTCCCCCACCAGCAGGGTGTCGTTGAGCGGCAGGTGGCTGTAGAAGTCGCCGAGCGCGTACTTGGTGGAGACGATCAGGCGGTCGTCGTGCAGGTCGCCGAGCACCTCGTCGTAGGCGTCCCGGCTGGTGTGCAGGTCGCCGACCGCGCCGATGCCGACGCTCCACGTGCGGAAGACGATCTCGCGCCCGTGCTCGGCCGCCGCGGCGAGGAACGCCCGCAGCATGGCCCGCACCGCATCGGGCGTGGTGACCGCGATCTCGGAGGTGTAGTCCCAGCCGGCGAACCGGTAGGCCGCGCCGCCCTCGCCGATGCGGATCATCATGCCGTCGGCGTAGGGCAACCGCTCGAACAGCTCGGCCAGCCCGGCCCGGTAGACCCGCCACAGCCGCTCGTCGGTGGTGTCCAAGCCGCCGACCTCGCGGTCCAGGTACGCCTTGAGCGGGGGTGACAGGGCCAACATGTCGGTGGCGAAGAAGACCTTCAGGCCCAGGTCGTGGGCGTGGCGCCAGACCGGCCCGAACGCCGCGACCATCGCCCTCGCGCGGTCGGGGTGCGGGTCGCCGTCGCCGTGGACGCCCAGCCCGTCGAACGTGACGTACTCGAGGAACCCGGGCACGACCACGCCGTTGTACCCGTCGGCCGACGCGTGGCGCACCAGCGCGCGGAACTGCTCGGCGATCTCCTCGACCCGGGCCCGGTCGACGTAGGGGGCCTCCGGCAGGACCGCCGTCCCGACGACGTCGGAGTTCAGCGAGTAGTCGTCGCCCCCCGCGAACCGCGCCGGGTCGTCGGGCAGCCCCACCGCGCCCAGGTCGGTCAGGCGCAGGCCCAGGCGAGGGGCGACCACCCGCCCGTCGGCGACCACCTCGCGCCCGGTGCGGATGCGGTCGGCGACGGCGTGCAGGCCGGCCGCGACGCCGTTCGGGGTGCCGCCGACCACGACCGGGCCCGGGTCGACGCGGTACGCCTCCGGTGGCAGCCCGGGGTCCAGCCGGGTGGTCAGGTCGCCCGACGCGCCGACGGCCGGTCGGGGACGCCCGCGGTCCACCAGGGCGTCGGCCACGGCGGTCGCCGCCAACCGCACGGGCGGCTCGTCGGACGTGCCGATCGACGCGAAGTCGGGTGGCGGCGCGAGCGGTCGCGGCGGGGCGGCGACGGGCCGTTCCACCGGGACGTCGGCGGGCCGCACGTCCACCCGCAGCGCGTCGCCCACCTGCCAGGCGACGACCCCGCCGATCCCCAGCAGCACCAACACCACCACCGCCACGCGCACCCGGTGATGGTCGCCGGGTCGGGGCGGTGTTCACAACACGTTGTCCAGCGCGCGGGGGACGAACCCGGACACGCGTCGCGCCGCTTGACTCGGTGCCGGTGGCGCGGGCCCGGACCTACGACGGTTCCTCCGGCGCGCCCGGGACGTCGAGGACGGGCGAGCGGTGCGGGTCGCGACCGGTCACCGTCGCGGAGCCCACCGACAGGCCGGGCAGGCGGCCCGGTCGGCGCGGGACCGGTCGGCGCGGGACCGGTCAGCGCGGGGCGCGGCCCGTGCGGCGGATCACGGTCTTGATGTAGTCGAGGGTCGGGCCCCGGTCGCCCTCCAGCTCGCGCTGGTTGTTGAAGTTCCACGCGAACAGGCCGAGGCGGTTGAGCTCGGCGATCGACTCGTCGGTCAGCAGCAACCGGACGTCCAGGTCCAGCACCTCGCCCGTGGTGTCCAGGTAGGCGGCCACCATGACCTTGCCGTACTCGCCGAGCACGCGGACGCTCTGCCGCACCTGGAAGACGTTGCCGTACGGCTGCTTGATCACCACCGCCTGGTAGTCCGACGCCCGCAGCGCGCGCTCGAAGTGCGCGAACATGGACCGGCCGCCGCCCTCCTCGGGGTCGTCGTCCTCGACCTGGTAGCCGTCCCAGCCCATCGCCACCCGGGCGTTCGGGGCGGTCTCCTTGATGATCCGCCGGACGTCGAGGTAGCTGTCCTGCAACGCCTCGTAGTAAGCCGGGCTGTCGCCGTACGCGCCGTCCTCGCACGCCATCTTGTTCACCTCGTTGAACACCGTGACGTACAGGGGCGGGTCGTCGGCCTTGCCCGCGAAGATCCGCGCGAGCGCGCGCATGTGCTCCCCGAACGCGGGCGACAACGGGTAGGGGCGCCCGCAGCCGGGGCCGTACCTGCTCTCGACGGGCACCTCGGGGTCGTCGATCTCCCAGTCCGCCACGATCACGTGCAGCGCGAACCCCCGCGCGTAGGCGTCGGGCACGTCCCTGTCCCGCCACCCCGCCATCGTCTGCAGGTCGCTCGGCTTGTGGTAGTTGGTGGTGAGCATCGTGACCGGGGCCTGCCGCACGAACTCCGACTCCAGCGCCGTGCCGATCTGGTCGCCGATGCCGTACAGGAGCCGGCCGGACTGCGACCCCGGGGCCGCGCCGGTGGAGGGGACGCCGGACCCGGACAACGTGCCCCCGAGCAGGGCCACCAGCGCCACGGCCGCGACCGCCGTCGTCAGCGCGTGCTTCGACACCCCGCGGGGAGCGCCGAGTAATCGGGCCACCTTCCCCGCGTCGGGCCTGCGCGCCGGGTCGGTCTCGGTCATCGCGGCCACGATGCCCGCCAACCGCCTGTCGACCCGCCCCTCGGCCGCGGCCGACAGCGTCACGCCGAGCGAGTACACGTCCGCCGCCGGGGTGGCGCGGTGGCCGCGCAGCACCTCAGGCGCCAGGTAACCGGCGGTGCCCGCGTCCTTCGCGCTGCCGGTCAGCGTCACCTCGTCCCACATCGCGACGCCCAGGTCGGCCAGCTTCGCCGTGCCGTCCGCGGTGACGAGGACGTTGGCGAGCGTGATGTCGCGGTGCACCATCCCCCTGGCGTGCATGGCGGCCAGCGCGGTGGCGACCTGCGCGCCGACGCGGGCGGCGAGGTCGGGGTCGATCGGGCCGTCGGTGCGGCAGATCTCGGCGAGGCTGCGCGCGGGCAGGTACTCCATGACGAGCCAGCGCCTGCCGCCGTCCACGACGGTGTCGAAGACGGCGATCACGTTGGCGTGGTGCAGCCCCGCCCCGATCCGCGCCTCGCGGCGGGTCGCCTCGCCGTCCCCCGTCGTGGCCAGCTTGAGCGCGACGACCCGGCGCAGTTCGAGGTCGGTGGCCCGCCAGACCTCGCCATGCCGCCCGTGCCCACGACCTCGTCGAGCCGGTACCGACCGGCGATCACGTCCTCGCTACGCACCGATCCAGCTTAGTCACGGTGCGCAGTCGTTCAGAACCACTGGAGGCAGTGCGGGGCGCGGTCGGGGCGGAAGAGGTCGTCGGCGGTGGTCGTGGCGGTCCCGTGGTGCGCCGTGACGCGGCCCGCGCGGACCAGGGTGCTCGGCGCCGTTCCCCCCAGGTAGAGCGAGCCCAGGTCGTCGATGCGCAGGGACAGGTCCGGGGCGCGGTCAGTCGGGGCGCACCCCGCCCGGCCGTCGCGCACGGTCAGCAGGTAGGTGGTGCGTTCACCGAGGAACGGGTCGTCCACGTCCAGGACCAGCTCGCCGTCGGCGGACCAGTGGCGGGCCGTCAGGGCGCGGGGGACGTCCAGCAGGCGCACCCACAGCCAGTCGGTGTCGTCGCCCACCTCCGCCGCGCGGAAGTCGGAGAGCTGCCAGCGCAGCGGGTGGCCCGGCGGGACCTGCTGGAACACCACCTCGGTGACCAGGTCGTGGCCGAGGGCGAAGCGGGCCAGGGCGGTGAACCCGGCGTCGTCGGCGGTGACGACCTCGTCCACGGTCAACGTGCCCGAGTCGATCGAGTAGCTCGCGTACCCGTCGGGCACGCCGGCGGCGTCGCGGTGCACGGCGACGTAGCGCGGCGTCCGGGCGATCGGCGGCTTCCCCGCGCCCAGCGCCCACCAGCGGTGCGGTCGGGCCAACGCGCCGGGCAGCGCGCGGCGGTACCGGTCGTAGACCTGTTCCAGCACGTCGACGCAGTCGGCGCGGCGCAGCACCTCGACCGGACCGGCCGCCCCGGGCACGGCGAGGTCGCCCTTGTGCCGGGGCACGGTCAACCGCTGCGTGTACGTCGCCGGGCCGTAGCCGAACCGGCGGTAGATCAGCGCGTCGGAGGCCAGCAGCACGGCCAGGGACTCGCCGCGGGCGCGGAAGTCGGCCAGTTGGCGGCGCATCATCGCCGTGAGCACGCCCCGGCGGCGGTGCGACGGCACCACGCCGACGCCGCTCACCCCGGCCGCCGGCACGACGACCCGACCGGGCAGGGTCAGCTCGAACGAGTACGCCGCCGCGGTGCCGACCGGCCGCCCGTCGTCCGCCACGGCCAGCAGGTTGCGGTCCATCTCGATCGCCGCCCACCAGACCCCGCCGCCGTCCTCGTCCGGCGCTCCCCGGAACACCCCGAACGCGGTGTGGAGCGTGTCGAGGAAGACGTCGAGGTCCTCCTCGGTCGTGGAACGGATGCGCATCGTCGCCGCTGCCCCTCCCGGCCGTGGACACCGCGACCTGCGGCGTTGCGCACAGTCCACGCGTCGGCCCGCGGTCGATCAAGCGAATTTCACCCGTCGCGGTCGGTGGGCGCCAGCACCTCCTCGGTGGTCTTGTCGACGCCGACGTCGTCCTGGTCGCGCTTGAGCACGGAGTAGTGCGACTCGTCCCGCATCCGCTCGACCATGTGCGGGTAGTGCAGCTCGAACGCGGGCCGCTCGGAGCGGATGCGGGGCAGCTCGGTGAAGTTGTGCCGCGGCGGTGGGCACGAGGTGGCCCACTCCAGCGAGTTCCCGAACCCCCACGGGTCGTCCCGCCCGGCCGGTTCGCCGTGGCGGTAGCTGCGCAGCACGTTCCAGACGAACGGCAGCGTCGACGCGCCCAGCACGAACGACCCGATCGTGGACACGGTGTTCAGGGTGGTGAAGTTGTCGCTCTCCAAGTAGTCGGCGTAGCGGCGGGGCATGCCCTGGTTGCCCAGCCAGTGGTGCACCAGGAAGGTCAGGTGGAAGCCGAGGAACGTGGTCCAGAAGTGCAGCTTGCCCAGCGGTTCGTCGAGCATCCGCCCGGTCATCTTGGGGAACCAGAAGTAGATGCCCGCGTAGGTGGCGAACACGATCGTGCCGAACAGCACGTAGTGGAAGTGGGCGACCACGAAGTACGTGTCGTGGACGTGGAAGTCGATGGGCGGCGAGGCGAGCAGGATGCCGGACAGCCCGCCGAACAGGAACGTCACCAGGAAGCCGACGCTGAACAGCATCGGCGACTCGAACGTCAGCTGCCCCTTCCACATGGTGCCGATCCAGTTGAAGAACTTGATGCCCGTCGGGATGGCGATGATGAACGTGGACGCGGCGAAGAACAGCAGCAGCACCGCGCCGGTGGCGTACATGTGGTGCGCCCACACGATCACCGAGTACAGCGCGATCGCGATGGTCGCGTAGACCAGGCCCTTGTAGCCGAACAGGGGTTTGCGGCTGAACACCGGGATGATCTCGGAGACGATGCCGAAGAACGGCAGCGCGACGATGTAGACCTCGGGGTGGCCGAAGAACCAGAACAGGTGCTGCCACAGGATCGCACCCCCGTTGGCGGGGTCGAACACGTGCGCCCCGAGGTGCCGGTCGGCCAGCAACCCGAGCAGCGCGGCGGTCAGGATCGGGAACGCCACCAGCACCAGGATCGACGTGACCAGGACGTTCCAGGTGAAGATCGGCATCCGGAACATCGTCATGCCCGGCGCGCGCAGGCAGATCACGGTGGTGATCATGTTGACCGCGCCGAGGATGGTGCCCAGGCCGCCGACGACCAGGCCGGAGATCCACAGGTCCGCGCCGACGCCGGGGCTGTGGATGGCGCTGGACAGCGGTGTGTAGGCCGTCCAGCCGAAGTCCGGCGCGCCGGCCGGCGTGAGGAAGGCGCTGACCGCGATCAGGCCGCCGAACAGGTACAGCCAGTACGACAGCGCGTTGAGCCGCGGGAACGCCACGTCCGGCGACCCGATCTGCAGCGGCAGGACGAAGTTGGCGAAGCCGAAGACGATCGGGGTCGCGTAGAGCAGCAGCATCACCGTGCCGTGCATGGTGAACAGCTGGTTGTACTGCTCGTTGGACAGGAACTGCAGGCCCGGTCGCGCCAGCTCGCCGCGCATCAGCAACGCCATCAGGCCGCCGGCCAGGAAGAACCCGAACGACGTCGTCAGGTACATCAGGCCGATGGTCTTGTGGTCGGTGGTGCGGAACAGGCGCGGCAGCGCCGAGCCCTTCGGGCCGCGCACCGCCGCTTCGACGGGCACGACGGGTGTCGGCTTGAGCGTCGTCATCGGTGGCCTTCCGGAGGCGGGGACTCGGCGGACACGCCGAGGTACCCGCGCCGGCCCGGACCATGCGCGATCACGGCGGCGGATCCGCGCGACGCCCCGTCCCGCGAGCCGCCGGTGCGGGTCGGCCGTCGCCGGGCGCGCCTCGGCCGAGGAACGCGGTCAGCACCGGCGGGGAGCCCACTCCTCCAGGCCGGCCCACTCCTCCGGGCCGCCGCACCCGCTGCCGTCGACGAACACCAGCTCCGGGACCGGTCGACCGGACCGCGGCCGCCGCACGAACGCGCGCAGCTCACCCGCGGCACCGGGGACGACGGTCGGTTCCACCGCGAAGTCCGCTCCCGCCGGGCGAGCGCAACAGCCCCCGCTCACACCGGAGCGCGTTTGCGCCGACGCGGAAGACCTCCCGGAGGCCCCTCGTCGCGCGGCGGGTCCCACAGCGGTTGGGGGACGCCGGTCAGCCGGTTGATGGCGGTCGCCGCGACGAGCAGCAGGACGACCCCGAGCAGGATCTCCGCCAACTGCACCGGGGTGTGCAGCACGCCCAGCGCGATGATCAGCGTCGTCGCGCCCGCCGGCGGGTGCGGCCGGTTGGACCAGGCCATGCCGCCGCACGTGAGGGTCAGCGCGAGCACGGCGGCCCCGGCGCGGCCCCAGGTGAGGTGCACCAGGTCGGGCGGCGTGTGCCACAGGTTGAACGCGGCCAGGCCCGCCGCGCCCGCGAGCACGCCGATCACGTGGCCGACGACGGTGTTGCGCGGGCTGGCGGCCGGGTGGGTCGGGGTCGCGAACAGCAGGTACGCCGTGGGACCCAGCGACGGGAACAGCAGCGGCTGTGCGGTGCACACGGCCAGCGCGCCGATCACCGCGGTGGCCACCAGCGAGCCCAGGGCGGGCCGCAACGCGGCCCGGGCCCGGTTCACCGGTCGTCCCAACCGCGCGGTGCCCGCCGCGCCGCCAGGTGCGCGTCACGGCTGCGGTAGACGATGTAGGGGCGGACCAGGTAGCGCAGCGGTGCGCTGAAGGCGTGCACGAGGCGGCTGAACGGCCACAGCGCGAACAGCGCCATCGCCACCACGGCGTGCACCTGGTAGACCACGGGCACGTCGTGCATCAGCGACGGGTCGGGGTGCGCCAGCAGCACGCCGCGCACCCAGGGCCCGATGGTGGCGCGGTAGTCGTAGCCGCCGCCCAGGCCGTTGAGCAGCACGGTCGCGGCTATGCCCAGCAGCAGCACGGCGCCCAGCACCGGGTAGGTGAGCCGGTCGCCGCGACCGGTCGCCGACCGCACGGCCGGGGTGCGCAGCCGCCGCACCAGCAGGATGCCGAACCCGACCAGGGCGGCGGCCCCCGCCAGTCCGCCCGCGACGAGCGAGACGAGGTGGTACAGCTCGTCGTGCACGCCCAGCCACCGGGTCAGCGAGGCGGGCACGAGCAGCCCGCCGACGTGCCCGGCCAGCACGAGCAGCAGCCCGACGTGGAACAGCGGGCTGCCGATCCGCAGCAGCCGGGACTCGTGCAGCTGGGAGCTGCGCGTGGTCCAGCCGAACCGGTCGTGCCGGTAGCGCCAGGCGGTGCCGCCGACGAGCACGGTGATCGTGACGTAGGGCAGCACCGCCCACAGCAGCAGGTCCAGGGTCATCGGGTCGGCTCCGGCAGTCGGGTGGGGTAGCCGAGCAGGACCGGTTCGAGGCCGACCCGCTCGACCGGGGCGTCGGTGGCGACGGGCCGGGCGTCGGCGCGGACGGGCAGGGTCGCCAGGACCGAGGCCACGGCCGCCGCGTACGGCGTGCCCAGGGGCAGCAGGTTGCGGTGCAGCACGTCGAGCGCCGGGCGGTACCCGGCCAGCAGCCGCACGCCGGGGTCGCCGGTGTGCGCGGCGAACTCCAGCAGCACGGGCAGGTAGTCGGGCAGCTCGCCGTCGCCGAGCAGGTACCCGTGCCCGCGGTACCGCTGCTTGAGCGCGACCAGGGACGCGCCGCGCCTGCGGGTGTCGCCGTCGGTGTACCAGGTCAGGTGCAGCGACCGGTCGGCCTCGGTGTCGAACAGCTCGACGTAGCGGCGGGCGGCCTCGACCGGCGGGGTGCCGGCCAGGTGGTCGAGCAGCGCGGCCAGCCCGGCGTCGGGCGCCTCGGCGAGGCCGCGGCGCAGCAGCGGCAGGCGCTCGTGCAGGCCTTCGGGGTAGTGCAGGCAGTGCGACGCCACCATCAGCCGCACCCTGGTGCCGCGGTTCGTGGTCACGGCGTCTCCCGGCGCACCGTGGGGAACATGCCGGCGGGGCGCTCGCCGTCGCGCCAGACGAACAGGTCGGTGCGCCGGTCGGTCATGCCGGGCCCGCCGTCGCCGTCGAGGCTGCACCCGGTGGCGATGCCTTCGAGGTCGTGCGCCTGGCCGACGGCGGCGGTGGGGATGACGTACCGGTCGTCGTACTTGGCCACGGCCAGCAGCCGGTACATGGCCTCCACCGAGGCACCGTCCATGCCTACGCGGGACGGGCCGGCCGGGTCGGGCGGCTCGCCGAGGTTGAGCGAGCGCAGGTGCGAGCGCATGGTGGCCAGCCGGCGCAACGCCATCCGCACCGGCTCGGGGTCGCCCGCGGTGAACAGGCCGGCCAGGTAGTCCAGCGGGATGCGCAGCGCGTCGATGGCACCGAACAGGTTGTCCGCGTCCTCGCCGTCGAACCCGGTGCCCGCCAGCGCGTCGACCACGGGCGAGAGCGGCGGCACGTACCAGACCATCGGCATGGTCCGGTACTCCGGGTGCAGCGGCAGGGCGACCCGGTAGCGGCAGATCAGGTCGTACACCGGGGAGCGCCGCGCCGCGGTGATCCAGTCGTGGGGGATCCCGGCGCGTTCGGCGGCGCGCACCACCTCGGGGTCGTTCGGGTCGAGGAACACGCCGAGCTGGGCCTGGTAGAGCCGCTTCTCGTCGGGCGTGCTCGCGGCGGCGCCCACCCGGTCGGCGTCGTAGAGCAGCACGCCGATGTAGCGCAGCCGGCCGACGCACGTCTCCGCGCACACGGTGGGCAGGCCCACCTCCAGGCGCGGGTAGCAGAACGTGCACTTCTCGGCCTTGCCGGTCTTGTGGTTGAAGTAGACCTTCTTGTACGGGCACCCCGAGACGCACATCCGCCAGCCGCGGCAGCGGTCCTGGTCCACGAGCACGATGCCGTCCTCGGAGCGCTTGTACATCGCGCCGGACGGGCAGGAGGCCACGCACGACGGGTTGAGGCAGTGCTCGCAGATCCGCGGCAGGTAGAACATGAACGACTGCTCGTACTCGAAGCGGATGTCCCGCCCGAGCCGCTGCACCACCGGGTCGCCGGGCGCGTTCTCCGGCGCGCCCGCCAGGCTGTCGTCCCAGTTCGGCCCCCAGGTGACGTCGGTCGGCGCGCCGGTGATCGCCGACACCGGCCGCGCCGTCGGGGTGTCCTCGCCCAGCGGCGCCTCGGTGAGGGTGCGGTAGTCGTAGGTCCACGGCTCGTAGTAGTCCTCCAGCGCCGGCAGGTCCGGGTTGGCGAACAGCGACAGCAGCCGCCGCACCCGACCGCCCGCGGCCGGCACCAGCTTCCCGCGCCGCAGCGCCCACCCGCCGCGCCAGCGCTCCTGGTCCTCGTACCGCCGGGGGTAGCCCTGGCCGGGCTTGGTCTCGACGTTGTTGAACCAGGCGTACTCCGTGCCCTCGCGGTTGGTCCACGTCTGCTTGCAGGTGACCGAGCAGGTGTGGCACCCGATGCACTTGTCCAGGTTCATCACCATGGCCAGCTGCGCCATGACCTTCATCAGTACCGCACCTCCTGGCCGCGCCGGCGCAGCACGGTGACCTCGTCGCGCTGGTTGCCGGTCGGGCCGTAGTAGTTGAGCGCGAAGGACATCTGCGCGTACCCGCCGACCAGGTGCGTGGGCTTGATCTGCAACCGGGTCAGGGAGTTGTGGATGCCGCCGCGCTTGCCGGTGGTCTCGGCCTTCGGCACGTTCACCGTGCGTTCCTGCGCGTGGTAGAGGAACACGGTGCCGGTGGGCATCCGGTGCGACACGATGGCGCGCCCCACCACCACGCCGTTGCGGTTGACGGCCTCGACCCAGTCGTTGTCCCGCACGCCGATGGCCTCCGCGTCGGCGGGGCTGACCCAGAACGCCGGTCCGCCGCGCGACAGCGTCTGCATGATCGGGTTGTCCTGGTACTCGGAGTGGATGGACCACTTCGAGTGCGGGGTCAGGTACCGGACGGTCACCTCGGGGCCGTTGGGGCCCAGCCGCGGTTCGCCGAACAACCGGTGCAGGTCCAGCGGCGGCCGGTAGACGGGCAGCTGCTCGCCCAGCTCGGCCACCCAGTCGTGGTCGAGGAAGAAGTGCTGCCTGCCGGTGAGCGTGTGCCAGGGCTTGAGCCGCTCCACGTTGATGGTGAACGGCGCGTAGCGCCGGCCGCCGGACTCGTCGCCGGACCACTCCGGGCTCGTGACCACCGTCGCCGGGCGGGACCGCGTGTCGGCGAACGTGATGCGGTGGGCCTGGTGGTGCTCGACCAGGGGGCGCAGCGGCACGCCGACCCGGCGTTCCAGGGCCGCGAAGCCCTCGTCGGCGAGCCGCCCGTTGGTGGTGCCGGACAGGGCGAGCACGGCGTCGGCGGCCTTGCGGTCGGTGTCCAGCGCGGGCCTGCCCGCGGCCGGACCGCCGCGGACCAGCCCGTTGGCCTCGCCGAGCCACGCGACCTCCTGGCCGACGTCGGCGGTCCACCCCTTCGTGGTGACGCCGAGCTTGTCCACCAGCGGGCCGAGCGCGGCCAGCTTGGCGGCGACCGCGGTGTAGTCGCGTTCCACCACGGTCAGCACGGGGAACGTGCGGCCCGGCACCGGTTCGCCGTCGCCGTCGCGCCAGTCGCGGACCACGCCGCCGGGTTGGGCGGTCTCCCCCGGCGTGTCGTGCTGCATCGCGGTGGCGACCAGGTCGCGGCGGGTGCCCAGGTGGGTGGCGGACAGCTCGCTCAGCTTCGCGGCGATGGCGTGGAAGGAGTCGAAGTCGGTGCGCGCCTGCCACGGCGGGTCGACCGCGGCGTTGAAGGAGTGCACGAATGGGTGCATGTCCGTGCTGGAGAGGTCGTGCTTCTCGTACCAGGTGGCGGCCGGCAGCGTCACGTCGGCGAACAGGGTGGTGCTGGTCATCCGGAAGTCCAGCGCCAGCAGCAGGTCGAGCTTGCCCTCCGGTGCCTCGTCGCGCCACCGCACCGACCGCGGCCGCTGGTGGGGCGGTGTCTCCTCGGCGCGCGGGTTGCCGTCCGCGCCGAGCAGGTGCCGCAGGAAGTACTCGTTGCCCTTGGCCGAGGAGCCCAGCAGGTTCGCCCGCCACACGGTCAGCACGCGCGGCCAGTTCCCGGGCGCGTCCGGGTCCTCGCACGCGAAGCCGACCTCGCCGGCGCGGACGCGTGCCGTCACGTGCGACACCGGGTCCTCCCCCGCGGCGTCGGCCTCGTCGCACAGGTCCAGCGGGTTGCGGTCGAACGTCGGGTAGGACGGCATCCAGCCCAGCCGCGCGGACCGGGCCAGGCAGTCGGCGACCGACTGGCCCGCCAGGGTGCCCCTGGCACCGGGCCAGGTGAGGCCGTCGGCGGTGAGCCGGTCGTAACGCCACTGGTCGGTGTGGGTGTAGAAGTAGCCGGTGCCGATCATCTGGCGCGGCGGCCGGTGCCAGTCCAGCGCGCCGGCGAGGGTGGCCCAGCCGGTCAGCGGGCGGACCTTCTCCTGGCCGACGTAGTGCGCCCAGCCACCGCCGTTGCGACCCTGGCAGCCGGTGAGCAGCAGCAGCGTCAGGAACGACCGGTAGACCAGGTCGGAGTGGAACCAGTGGTTCGTGCCGGCGCCCATGACGATCATGCAGCGGCCCTTGGAGCGCACGGCGGTGTCGGCGAACTCGCGGGCGATGCGCGTGGTGCGGGCGGCGGGCACGCCGGTCAGCCGCTGCGCCCACGCCGGGGTGCCGGGCGCGTCCTCGTCGTCGTAGCCGGCGGGCCACCGGCCGGGCAGGCCGGGGCGGCCCACGCCGTACTGGGCCAGCAGCAGGTCGAGCACGGTGGTCACGAGGCGACCGCCCACCCGCCGCACGGGCACGCCCCGGGTGATCGTCCCGGCCGTGCCGTCCGGGGCGTCGAACCGGGGCAGCAGCACCTCCACGGCGTCGTCCGCGCGGTCCAGGACGCTCAGCGCCAGCGTGACGCCGTGCAGGTCGAGGTTCCACCGGCCCGGTTCGTCGGCCCAGCGGAAGCCCAGCGACCCGTTCGGCACCACCGGCGTGACGCCGTCGGCGTCGAGCACCACGGTCTTCCACTCCGCGCCGGGCGTGGCCTCGCCGAGGTCGGCGGCGGTCAGGAACTTGCCCGGCACCAGGCCCGCGTCGCGCTCCTCCAGCGTGACCAGGAAGGGCAGGTCGGTGAACCGCCGGACGTAGTCGGTGAAGAACGGGACCCGCTGGTCGACGAAGAACTCGCGCAGCATCACGTGGCCCATGGCCACCGCCAGCGCCGCGTCGGTGCCCGGGTGGGGCGCGAGCCACTCGTCGGCGAACTTCGTGGCGTCGGAGTAGTCCGGCGAGCACACCACGACCTTCTGGCCGCGGTAGCGGGCCTCGGTCATGAAGTGCGCGTCGGGCGTGCGGGTCACCGGCACGTTGGAACCCCAGAGCACCAGGTAGGCGGCGTCCCACCAGTCCGCGGACTCCGGCACGTCGGTCTGGTCGCCGAACACCTGCGGCGACGCGGGCGGCAGGTCGGCGTACCAGTCGTAGAACGACAGCATCGGCGCGCCGATGAGCGCCATGAACCGCGCGCCCACGGCGTGCGACACCATCGACATGGCCGGGATCGGAGAGAAGCCGGCGATGCGGTCCGGGCCGTGGCGGGCGATCGTGTGCACGTGGGCGGCGGCGACCATCTCCACGGCCTCGTCCCACGAGACCCGGACGAGGCCGCCCTTGCCGCGGGCCCGCTGGTAGGCGCGGCGCTTGACCGGGTCGTCGACGACGGAGGCCCAGGCCGCCACCGGGTCGTCGTGCGCGCGGCGCGCCTCGCGGTACATCTCGACCAGCACGCCCCGGGCGTAGGGAAAGCGAACGCGCAATGGCGAATAGGTGTACCAGGAGAACGAGGCACCGCGCGGACAGCCCCGGGGTTCGTACTCCGGGCGGTCCGGGCCGGTCGACGGGTAATCGATGGCCTGTGTTTCCCAGGTGATCAGACCGTCCTTCACGTACACGTCCCACCGGCACGATCCGGTGCAGTTCACGCCATGTGTCGAAGGAACCACCTTGTCGTGGCTCCACCGGTCCCGATAGAAGGAATCACCGTCCCGCCCGCCCCGGTGAAAGGCGGCGCGCAGGTCGTCCGACACCTCGGCACGGGTCAGAAAACTGCTGGTCGCGAGTAGCAGGTCACCCGCCCCGCGCGGCCCGGGCGAATCATCACCGGTGCGGTGGAATATCCCACGCATGCGGTCATCCCTTCCGGAAGGACGTTTCAAGAGCGGCGCGACTGCAACGTACATAACTACCCGTGATCACTTCATTACAGGGGTATGTGATCTGCGTCACGTCGTAACAACCGTTTTACCGTCTCATTTATGGCGTTTTGCCGCGATTGGGCAACGCCTTTGCGATATACCAATGCATTCACTCATAATGGTGAACCCAGCGGCTTCTCCGGGTCGTATGCTGGGTGCGCGGCGCGAATCCGACAGAAGGGCCGATCATGAGCGCCGACGCGCGCCTCCACGTCCGGGCCTCCGTCTGGGGCCACGACGACAACCGCATCGCCGTCCTGCTGGTGGAGGGCCGGACCCGCCTCGCGGTGCCGCTGCCCACCGCCCTGACCGCCAAGGGCCTGAGCCTCGTCTCCGACGTCGACGACGTCGTGCTGCCGACCGCTCGCGGCTGGTCGGTGGACGTCTCCCCCGACGGGGCGCTGACCCTGCGCTGGCCGCACCGCACCCCGCTGCTCGACCACCTGGAGGTCGACCGGCCGGGGGTGTGGCGGTGGGCGGCCCGCCTGCGCCGCACCGTCCTGGTGCTGGTCGGCTCCGACCTGGACCTGGCCGCCCCGGACCCGGCCCGCCACCGGGAGCTGCTGGTGGCCGCCGCCTCGGGAGGGACGCTGGCCGGGGGCGCGGTCCCGTACGCGGAGGTGGGGGTGGGGATCGGGCCCCCGGGCGGCGGGCCGGGCGTGCGGGCGACGGGCTGACCACCCACCGGCGCGGGGACCGCGCCTGGCCGGTGCGGTGGGCGGGTGACCCGCACGGGTCGCCGTGGCGCACCGGCGGCCCGCGGGGCGGTGGTTGGCGGTTGGTCGCGGTCCGTGGATGATGGCCACCGTGCGCTCACCGCTGGACGACCCCGGCGTCGCCCACCCGGCGGCGGACCTGCTGGGCCCGGCCCGGGCGGGTGACGGGGAGGCGTTCCGGCGGCTCGTCGCGCCCCACCGCCGCGAGCTGCACGTGCACTGCTACCGCCTGCTGGGCTCGACGCACGACGCCGAGGACGTGGTGCAGGAGACGCTGCTGGCGGCCTGGCGCGGGATCGACGGGTTCGCGGAACGCTCGTCCGTGCGGACCTGGCTCTACCGCATCGCCACCAACCGCTGCCTCAACGCCCTGCGGTCGCGGGCCCGGCGTCCCGGCGACCACGTCGCCCACCCGCCCGTGCCGATGCCCGAACCGACCCACCGCGCCGAACCGGGCCCGCTGGAGCCGTACCCGGACGCGCTGCTCGACGAACTCGCCGACCGCAGGCCCGGCCCGGAGTCGCGGTACGAGGTCCGCGAGTCGGTCTCGCTGGCCTTCCTGACCGCCCTGCACCGCCTCCCGCCCCGGCAGCGCACCGCGCTCGTCCTGCGCGACGTGCTGGGCTTCCGCGCCGCCGAGGTCGCGGGCATCCTCGACACCACCGAGAACGCGGTCGCCGCCGCCCTCAAGCGCGCGCGGGGCGCGCTGACCCACGAGCTGCCCGCGGACCGCGACCGCGCGCCCCTCCCCCGCTCACCCGGCGAGCGCCGGATCGTCGCCGACTTCACCCGGGCCTTCGAGTCCGGTGACGTCGAGGCGGTCGTCGCCCTGCTCACCGACGACGTCCGCCTCACCATGCCGCCCCTGCCCCTGGAGTACCGGACGCCGCAGGTCGTCGGCCGGTTCCTGGCCGCGGTCGCGTTGTGCGGGGGCGTCCGGCGGGCGCTGCTCCCCACCCGGGCCAACGGGCAGCCCGCGTTCGGCTACTACGCGGCCGAGCCGGGCACGACGACCCTGCGGGCGCGCGGTCTGCTGGTGCTGACCCTGGCGGGCGAGCGGATCACCGCCCTGACCCGCTTCCACGACGACTCGCACGTGGACCTGTTCGGCCTGCCCCGGGCACTGCGCCCCGAACACCACCCCGGACACGGCCTCTGACACGGCCTCGGACACCGCGACCGACCCGTCACGGCTGGACCCGCCGCTGCCGGGTCATCGACCAGTCGCCGTCGAACGCGACCGGCAGCGAGTTCACCTCCGACCGGATGTCGCCACCCGGTCGTTGCCACTCCAGGCCGACGTAGAGCTGCCCGAAGCCGCCCAGCACCCGCAGCACGCGCACCGACCAGCCGTACCGGGAGTAGGTGCGGTCCAGCAGCACGCCGCCGTTCTCGTCCACCACCACGACCTGCACCGACGAACAGGTGGCCTGCGCGCCGTCCTCGCCGACGCACGGCTGGTCACGGGCCACCCAGTAGGCCAACCTGCCGCGGGCGTCCACCACGTGGTCCGCGGTCGCGTCCACCAGGTTGCCGCCGCTGTAGGACACGGAGTAGCGCCCCAGGGCGCCGCTCACGTCCCGCGTCCACGCCAGCGCCCCGGTGGGCGTGACGCGGGTGAACCGGGCCTGGTGGTCGACGTACTGCACCACGTAGCCGCCGCCGACGCCGTCGGCGGAGACCGCCTGCGCCGAGCACGCCGGGTAGGCCGCCGGCACGCGGACCGACCACACGACGCCGGTCCGCTGCCCCCGTCGCACCTCGGTGCCGCAGGCGGCGGGCGCGGACGACGTGTTGTCGAACGAGTGCGCGTTCAGCACGGAGTCGCCGGGGCCCGCGACCGTCTGGCTGTCGGTGCCGTAGTCGGACAGCGGGTAGCCGTCGGCGTAACCGCCGTCGGAGCGCTTCACGAAGTCGAGCTGGCCGAGGACGAGGTGGTCCCGCGTCACCGACCGCAGCTCGCCGTTGACGATGCCCGGGTAGTAGACCGAGTGGAGCTGGTTGCCCGTGGCCGGGTCGAGGACGTGGAAGTAGTTGCCCGACCGGACGAGCAGTTGCGTCCCGTCCGGGGTCAGGTGCACGAGCCGGATGCGCGGGTAGGCGGCGGACCACCGCTGTGACCCGTCCGGGCCGTAGCCGCGGACCTGCGTGCCGTCCCAGCCCTGCACCGGGTCGTAGACCGTGGCGTACGACCAGCCGTCGGCGCCCCACGTCAATTGGCGCACCTGGTCGCCGCGCGGCGGCCCGGCGGACGACGTCACCTGGCACAGCGAGGGCACGGCGGGCGTGCGGCCGCCGTCGCGCTGGAGGTAGCGGGCGTCCCACGCCCGGGCCGCCGCGTTCCACTCGCAGTGCAGCGTCTCGCCGCCGGGACCGAGGTCGTCGACGTACCCGCCGGCCAGGGTGAACTCCCGCGGTGCGGGCGCGCCGGGCAGCGGGATCGTGCCCGCGCCGCCGGGGGTCAGCACGGTGAGGGCGAACGTGCCGGTGGCCGTGCGCCCCTGGGCGTCGCGGGCCCGCACGGTGAACTGGGACTGGCCGGCCTGGGTTGGTGTGCCGCCGATCGTGCCGCCGGAGAACGACAACCCGGGCGGCAACGCCCCGCCGACCACGGTCAAGGTCACCGGCGCCGTGCCGCCCTGGGGGGTGACGGTCGCCGAGTACGGCACCGACCGCTGCGCGGCGGGCAGGCGCGTGCCGGCGAGCCGCGGCCCCGGCCACGCGCCGCCCGCCGCGGCCAGCGTGTAGCGCAGGAAGTCGGCCGCGGCCAGGGTGTAGCTCGCGCGCAGGAACCAGAAGTCGACGTCGAGGCTCGCCTGCGCGCTCGCGCCCGCGTCGACCGTCCACCACGGGTTCGCGGTGGGGCTGACCTTCGTCTCCACGAACGCCCCCGCCAGCAGCGACGGCCCGGCGATCCCGCCGAACGCCAACTGCACGCGCGGCCCGAAGGCCACGCGCAGGGTGGCCGAGGTGGCGTCGGACGGCGGCGTCATCGACCCGGTCACGTCCGCCTCGCGGATCCACCGCACCCCCCGCTGCCCGGCGCCCAGCACCGCCCCGAACCGCACGGTCGCCGAGAGCTGGGCGCCGAGCCCGACGCCGGCCTCGAACTTCGCCCGCACCACCGGCGTCAGCTTCGGCACGAAACCCCACACCGGCGGCAGGGCGATCGTCGGCCCCACCGGGAAGTCGCACTCGGCGGCGAACCCGGCGGTGAACCCCACCGACCCGCGCAGCTCGGCCTCCGCGGTGACCGAGAAGCGGTCCAGCCCGCCCGCGCCCCACGCGATGTCGAGGACGACCCGGGACTGCACGGCGAGGTCGACCGACACGGTCAGCGGCCGCCCGCCGCAGTCCACGCCGGTGGCGGCCGCGCCCAGCGGGATCGTGCCGTCCGGCGAGGCCTTGCCGGCCAGCGCGCCGGCGGCGGTGCCGGCCAGCGCGCGGGTGTCCGCGCTGCCCTGCACCGAGCCGGACGGGAACGCCTCGTCGACGCGGACCGGGGTGGTGCGCACGGTCGTGGTGCCGCCGGAGGTGGTCACGGAGGTGACCCGGCCGAGCAGCCCGCCGGGGTTGCGGTCGTCGGGCTGGGCGAAGACGACCTCGCCGACCGCCGGCGCGGGACCGGTCATGGTCAGGCCGTCCGGCGACACGGACACCACCTGCTGCGGCGGCACGACCTCGGTCGTGTCGGGCTTGGCGACGGTGGCCGTGACGCCGGTGGAGATCCAGCCGAACACGTCCACGACCAGGTGCGTCGAGCCGTTGTTGTTGTAGAGCGAGATCGTGCCGTTGGAGCCCACCTTGACGATCACCAGGTTCGGCGCGGTCTGCCCGGCGGTCAGGTTGAGGTTGCTGGCGACCGGCAGCGGTTCCCCGCTGGGGTAGGCGGTGACGTAGGTGTCGGCGGTCGGGTCGGTGCCGGTCAGGTTCACCACGACCGCCGCGACGCCCTCGGCCGGCACGCCGCCGCGGCCCAGCACGGGCAGCTCGACCGACGAGCGCGCGGCGACGGGCCGGTCCTCGCGGGTGTCCAGCAGCCGGGACGGGGACAGCGGCGCGAGGTCGGCCCCCGTCGCGACCCAGCCGAGCACGTCCACCACGAGGTGGGTCGCGCCGTTGTTGTTGTAGAGGGAGATCCGGCCGTTCGCGCCGACCTTCACGATGGCCAGGTTCGGGGCGGTCTGCCCGGCCGTCAGGTTCAGGTTGCTGGCCAGCGGCACGGCCTCGCCCGCCGGGTAGGCGCTGACGTAGGTGCCCGCGGTGGGCTCCGTTCCGGTCAGGTTCACCACGACCGCGCCGACGCCGGTCGCCGGGACGCCCGCGGAGCCGGTCACCGGCACGTCCACCGACTCGCGGGCGCCCACCGGGCCGCCGGCGGTCCGGGTGTCCAGCGCCCGGGCGGGGCTCAGGCCGTGGTAGTCGGAGCCGACCGGGAACCACCCGGCGACGTCCGCGATCAGGTGCACCGAGCCGCTGCGGTTGTAGAGCGAGATCCGGCCGCCGGAGCCGACCTTGACGATGGCCAGGTTCGGGGCGGTCTGCCCGGCCATCAGGTTCAGGTTGCTGGCCAGGGGCACGGCCTCGCCGGTCGGGTAGGCGGTGACGTAGGTGTCGGCGGTCGCCTCGGTGCCGGTCAGGTTGAGCACGACCGCGCCGACGCCCTCGGCGGGCACGCCACCGCGGCCCACCACCGTGAGGTCCAGCGACGACCGCGGTCCGAGGGCACCCCGGCCGGAGCGGGTGTCCAGGAGCCGGGACGGGCTGAGCGCGTGGTACATCCGGTCGCCGAACGTGACCGGTGTCGTGGCGGCCGCGCCGGCGGGACCCGGGCCCACCGCCACCAGGCCCGCCGCGACCACTGCTCCCACGACGCCCCACGCGACCGAACGCCACCCGCTGTTCCGCATGCCCGGTGCATCGATCAACTCCCGACATCGTTACGGCACCGGGGAGTTCACTTCCTGACGTGCGGGAAATCCGGGCGTGCGGCCCGGGCCGGGGAGTACGTTGTCCGCATGGCCACCGTCCAGGCGCTCACGCTGTTCCCGGTCAAGGGGTGTTCCGGGGTCGCCGTGGACCGGGCCGCGCTGACCCCGACCGGGTTGGCCAACGACCGGCTGTACGCCGTCGTCTCGCCGAGCGGGGGCACCGCCTGGCAGGGCGAGGCGCCGCGGCTGGCCGTCGTCCGGTGCGAGCTGCGGCACGGGGGCGCGAAGCTGGCGCTCAGCGCGCCGGGGGCGGGCGAGCTGGTGCTGGACGTGGCGGCCGACGGCGAGGTCCGGCCGGTGGAGGTCGAGAAGTGGCCGGGCACCGGCATCGACCAGGGCGACGAGGCCGCGCGGTGGCTGTCCGACGTGGTCGGCACGTCGGTCCGCCTGGTGCGGGAGCCGTCCCGGGAGAGCCGGGCGCACGCCGGTACGGACCCGACGGCGCTGCTGGTCGTCTCGCAGTCCTCCTTGGACGGGCTGAACGCGCGGATCGCCGAGCGGGGCGCGACCCCGGTGCCGATGGACCGGTTCCGGCCCAACATCGTGGTCGACGGCTGGCCCGAGCCGCACACCGAGGACCGGGTGGCCCGGATGGCGGTGGGCACCGGCGAGATCGGCTTCGGCGAGCTGGCGATCCGCTGCGCGGTCACCATGGTCGACCAGTCGAGGGGCGTGCGGGTGGGCCCGGAACCGCTGCGGACCCTGGCCGACTACCGCCGCGAGACCAGCGGCGTGAGCTTCGGCCTGAAGGCGTCCGTCCTGACGCCGGGCGAGATCGCCGTGGGCGACGAGGTGACCGTGCTGGAGTGGCGGCGCTGACGCCCGGCTAGGCCCACGTCTCCAGCAGCGCGTCCCGGGCACGGCCCGACCGGCGGTACAGCGCGATCAGGAGCAGGCGGACCTGCCGGAGTTCCCGGGACAGCGCCGGAGTGGTGCCGGGGTGGTCGCGGGCGCGTTCGAGGTGTTCGACGGCCTCGGCGACCCGACCGGTGTCGGCCAGGCAGCGGGCCAGCCAGTAGCGGGTGCCCACCGAGTCCGGGTCGTCCGGGCCGAGCAGGCGAGCCTCGTCGCGGAGCGCGTCGCGCAGCAGCTTCGAGGCCACCGGTGCGCGCCCGGACGCGTAGTGGGCCACGGCGACGTTCCGCCGTGCGGCCAACCGGGCGCGGTCGTCGCCGGTGGGGTGGTCGGTGTTCGCGACGAACAGCTCGGTGGCCCGGTCGGTCCGGCCGACCGCCAGGAGCGCGCCGCCCAGGTTGGCGCGGGCGGTGGCCGTCACGTGGTGCGCCGGGCCGAGCAGGCGCAGCGCGTCCGACAGCGTGCTTTCGCCGTGCGCCACCGCCTCACGCGCCCGACCCAGGACGACGAGGTGGTTGACCACCGCCGCGCGTGCCGGTAGCAACGCCTCCACGGTGAACTCGGCCAACCGGGACAGGTGCGGTTCGGCCGCCGACCACACGTCGGCCACGGCGTCGACCGCGCGACCCAGCTCACCGGCGGGGATCGGGCGGTGGGCGGCGGCCGTCAGGTCGTCCACGAGCAGCGGGGCGACCCGCTCGACAGCGGCGACCGGGTCCGCCTCGACCCGCCCGACGACCGCGGCGACGGCCTCCCAGGTGGTGTCCGCCAACGGTGAGGTCATCGTCTCCGCTCGCGGGTCCTCCAGCCCCAGCAGCAGTCCGCGGGGGTTGATCTCGCGCGCCCGGTCGGTGCGGGTGCTTCCCAGCCACACCAACGACTCGCCGGCGAACGCGGCCTCGTCCAGCCGCCCGTGGTCGCCGCGCAGCACCGCGTGGGGCAGGTCCTCCAACCACTCCCGCACCCGGTGGGCGACCTCCCGGTCACCCCGCTCGTGAACGCAGTCCTCGGCCGGGTGCGGCGGGTCGACCCACTCCTGGTCCTCGATCGCCGCGGCGAGCCCGGGATCACCCAGCTCCCGGTACAGCTCGGCCGCCCGGCGGCGCCAGTGCCACGCGGCATCGCGGTGGCACTGGTCGCGCAACCGGTAGGCCGCCGCCAGGTTGCGCAGCACGCTCGCGCGGCCGCGGACGTCACCGTCCTCGCAGGCGATGCGCAAGGCCCGGCACAGTTGCCAGATCACGAAACCCGCGCGGGTGCCCGGGAGGTTGTCCAGGCACGTGACGGCGAGGTTGACCCGGGCCAGCGCCTCGTCGCGCCGGCTGCCGACCGCGATGGACAGCACGATCGACCCGTTGAGCAGGTGGACGGCCTCCGCCACGCGGTCGAGCATCCGCAGGGCGTCGGCCCGCGCGGTCATCGCCCCGATCACGCCCACCACGCGGCCCTGCCGGCGGCAGATCCGGTAGTCGCGGGCGTGGCACCGCTCCGCTTCGGCGAAGTCGCCGTTGCGGAAGTGGGCCAGGCCGAGGTTGTGCAGGTGCGCGCCCGCCTCCTCGGTGTCCTCTTCGGACAGCCGGCACGCCTCTTCCAGCAGCGGGATGGCGTCGCGGTAGCGGTGGGCGAGCCGGTAGGCGTTGCCCAGCAACGACGACGCCCGGCGGACGGCGGTGACGTCGAGGTGCCGTGCCGAGTCCAGGGCCGTGCGGCCGACGAGCACCGCGTCGTCCAGCCGGTGGCGGTTCTCGAGGTGGCCCGACAGCGCTTCCGCCAGCCGCAGGACCACGTCGTGCCGACCGTCGCGGTGCGCCGCCACCACGGCCGCGACCACGGCGGGCGCCTCGCCGTCCCACCACGCCACCGCCTCCCGGTGGCGGCGCTCCTCCTCGTCGGTCACCAGGCTGCGCCGGCCCGACCAGCGGTTCGCGGCGGTGGCCCGTGCCGCGTAGTGCGCGTGGACGCGGTCGCGCGCGGCGGCGGGGCGGTCGGCGCCGGTGTCGGCGGCGGCGCGTTCTTCGGCGTACAGGCGCACCAGGTCGTGCATCCGCCAGCGGTCGCCGGGCAGGCGGTCGAGGAGGTGGAGGCGGGCCAGGTCGGTGACCAGGCGCCGGGACCGGCGGTCGGGCAGGTCGAGGGCGGCGGTGACGGCCTCGGTCGACGCGCTCGGCCCGGGCACCGCGGTCAGCAGGCGGAACGCCCGGGCCTGCGCGTCGGTGAGCTCGCGGTAGGACAGCTCGAACGCCGCGCGCACGGCCAGCGGTCGGTGCTCGCCGTCCTCGTCCGGGTAGCCCAGCTCCGCGAGCCTGGTCCGCTCGTCGCGCAGGACCTCGGCGAGGTCGGCGACGGTGGTGCCCGGGTCGTCGCGCAGCAGGGCGACGACGACCTTCAGGGCGAGCGGCAGGTGCCCGCAGTACCCGGCCAGCTCGACCGCGTCGGGGTGCGCCCCGGTGACCCGGCCGTCGTCGGGGCGGGCGGTGCGCAGGGCCGTGTCCAGGAAGCGCACCGACTCGTCGGGCTCGAACACGTCGAGCGGGAACGCCCGGGCGGCCAGCGCGGACAACACCGTGCGGGACGTGATCAGGGTGCGGTGCGGCGGTTCGGCCAGCAGCGGCGCGACCTGGCCGGCGGAACCGGCGTTGTCCAGCACCACCAGCACCGGCTGCCGTTCTCGCGCGATCGCGGACCGCCAGGCCGTCACGCGCTCGTCGTCGGGGGGCACCTCGCCGGGCGGGACGCCCAACGCCCGCAGGAGCCGTCCGGCGGCCGCCCCGGGCGGCACCGACTCGACGGTGCTGTACCCGTGGAGGTTCTCGAACAGCACGCCACCGGGGAACAGGCCCCGCGCCAGCCCTTCCCGGGCCACCTGGACCGCCAGCGAGGTCTTCCCGACCCCGCCCATCCCCGTCACCGCCGCGACCCCGTTGTGGTCGGCGTCCGGCGCGAGGTGGCGCAACAACCCGTCCACGACCCGCTGCCGCCCGGTGAACCGCTCGGCGGCCACCGGCACCGCGACCGGTCGGACCCGGGGGCGGGCGCCGAGGTGCACGGTCGCGTCGCCACCGGCCTGCACGACCACCGCGCCGCCGTCCGCCCGGGCCCACTGCCGCGGACCGCCGTCCCCGCCCATCGCCCTCACGATCCGCTCGGCACGTCGATCCTGTCGAAGCTACCGGGCGACCCCGCCCCGGAGTGCGCAGAAGTGCGGTCACCGCGGACCGCCGTCGCGCCGGCGGAGAGCCGCTCCCGCCTGCCCATTCCGCGGACGCCGTTGCCAGGTCGAGGCCACCTCGGGTTAACTGCCCCCACTATCCCGAGGCGGTCTCGACTTGAAGGAGTTCCCCACCATGACCACCAAGGCACCCTCCGGGGGCGGCGTCCGCGCGACGCCGTGGGGTCTCGCGCTGGCGGCCATCGTCGGCGCGGAGTTCCTGCTGCAGCTGGACGGCACGATCGTCAACGTGGCGCTGCCGTCCCTCCGGGCCGACCTCGGCGTGGGCGTGGCCGCCGCGTCCTGGGTGCTCAACGCCTTCTTCGTCGCCTTCGGCGGCCTGCTGCTGCTCGCCGGGCGGCTGGGGGACGTGCTGGGCCACCGCAGGGTGTTCCTGGCCGGCATCGGCCTGGTGACCGTCGCCTCGCTCGTCGCGGGCCTCGCGCCGACGTTCGAGGTCCTCCTCGTCGGCCGCGTGCTGCAGGGCGCGGGCGCGGCCGTCGCCGGACCGACCGGGTTGGCGCTGCTGGCCATCCTGTTCCGGGGCGAGCGGCAGGCCAGGGCGTTCGGCCTGTACTCGACGGTGACCGGGCTCGGCGCGGCGGCCGGGATGATCCTCGGCGGCCTGCTGACGGCCGCCGGCGACTGGCGGTGGAGCCTGCTGGTCAACGTGCCCATCGGCGTGGTGATCATCGCCCTCGCGCTGCGCGCGGTCGGCGCCCGGGACGAGGGCACGCGGACCCGCTCGCTGGGCGCGCCGAGTGCCGTGCTGGTGACCCTGGCGCTCACCGCGGGCGTGTACGGCCTGGTCCGGGCCGCCGAGGACGGCTGGCTGCGCACGTGGACGCTGGTGCCGCTGGCGGTGTCGGTGGTCCTGATCGCCGCGCTCGTGCTGGTGGACGGGAAGGCGGCGGAGCCGCTGCTGCCGCGCCGGGTCTTCGCGAGCCGCGCCCGGGCCGGCGGGTTCGTCAACCTGCTGCTCCTCGCCTCGGTGCTGACCGGCTTCCTGTTCTACGTCACCCAGTACCTGGCCGGACCGCTCGGCCTCGACGCGCTGCGCACGGGCCTGGCGATCCTGCCGTTCGGCCTGGCGCTGCTGGTGACGACCCAGTTCCTCACCAGGTTCGTCGCCGGGCTGCGCCTGGAGGTCCGGGCGCTCGTCGGGTCGGTGCTCGTGATCGCGGGCTTCGCCTGGCTGGCGCGCCTGGATGGCGGCAGCACGTACACCACCGGCGTGCTGCCCGCGATCGTCGTGCTGGGCGTGGGCGTGGGCCTGGCGATCATCCCGTTCAACATGATCGTGCTGTCGACGTCGGACCCGGCCGACACCGGCGTCACGGCGGGCATCCTGCAGAGCGCCCTGACCATCGGCGGCTCGATCGGCCTGGCGGTGCTGCTGCTGCCGTTCTCCTCCGGCACCGGGCGGATCGGCGACACGATCTCCTCGGTGTTCGCCTGGAGCACCGCGATCGCCGCGCTGGGCGTCGTGGTGTCGCTGGTGTTCTGGTTCGGTCCCGGAGCCCGCAAGGCCGGAACCCACGAGGTCGGAGCCCGCGAGGCCACCGCCGAGCAGGGCTGACCCCGCCGTGGCGCCGCCCGGTAACCTGGCCGCGGCGGCGCCACCCAGCCGGTTGGAGGCATTCGTGACGGCCTACCTGGCCCAACGGCCCAAGCGCGCGGACGGGCGGCGCAACTACGACCGCATCCTCGAAGCCGCGCGCGAGGCGTTCGACGCCCGCGGCACGGACGCGGCGCTGGAGGACGTCGCCCGCGCCGCCGGTGTCGCGATCGGCACCCTCTACGGCCACTTCCCCACCCGGGAGACCCTGATCGAGGCGTCGGTGCGCGAGGGCCTGGACGCCCTGCGGGCCAGTGCCGAGCAGCTCGCGCTGGCGGCGGCGGACGACCCGGTCGGCGCGCTGACCACGTGGATCCACCAGGCGGTCGCGCACTGCAGCACGTTCCGCGGCCTGGTCGGGTTCCTGGCGGCGAGCACGTACGACGAGGGCACCCCGCTGCACCACTCGTGCGTCGAGATGCACGCCGCCGGCGGAGCGCTGCTGGCCCGCGCCCAGGAGGCGGGCCGGGTGCGGCCGGACCTGACCGCCGAGGAGCTGTTCGCCGCCATCACCTCCGCCGCGTGGGCGCGGGAGAACTCGCCGCCCGGCCACGACCACGGCGGGCGGCTGATCGAGCTGCTGATCGACGGGTTCCGGGCGGGCGTCCGGTGAGCCTGCCCGCCGAGCCGGGCGAGGACCCGGGGGACGAGGTGCGCGCGACCGGCCAGGAGGGCGGCGGGTCGGTCGACGGCGGCCTCACCGCGACCCGCCTCTGACCGTCACGGCTTCGACGCCTTCAGCGCGTACATCAGCGGCATCCTCGGCTCGTCGGCGGGCAGCGCCCACCAGCCGCTGCCGGTGCGCGTCATGCGGGCCCAGCGCGGCCACGGCAGCAGTTCGCTCTCGGTCAGCTCGTCGATCCGCAGCCCGGCCCGGACGAGCGCGGTGACGACCTCGCCGAGGGAGTGCGCCCACTCGTAGGAGACCGTCGCCGCGGTCAGGGCCGGGCCGTCGGTGTAGGTGTGGGTGGAGTCGCGCTCGACCGCGCCGCGCCCTTCGAGGTAGTCGTGCCGCAGCAGCAGCTCCGGTCCCTCGCCGGGCGCGGGGCTGGGCCCGAACGCCGTGAGCAGCGGGTGGAACTCCACGACGAGGACGAAGCCGCCCGGCTTGAGCAGGTCGACCACCACCGCCGCCCACCGCGGCAGGTCGGGCAGGTAGCACAACGCGCCCTTGCCCGTGTAGACGACGTCGAACCGCCCCGCGCCCAGCCGCCCGACCGCGTCGTGGACGTCGGCCTCGACGTACTCGACCTCGACCCGCTCGTCGGCCGCGATCCGCCGCGCCGCGGCCACCGCCCGCGCCGAGAAGTCCAGCCCGGTGACCCGCGCGCCCCGCCGCGCCAGGGCGACCGTCTCGGTGCCGAGGTGGCACTGCAGGTGGACCAGCTCCCGCCCGGCGAGGTCGCCGAGGGCGGCCCACTCGAACGGCGCGAACCACTCCCCGGGGTCGCGCCGGCCGACCGAGTAGAACTCGCTGGCCACGTGGACGGGCGTGCGCGCGTCCCAGTTGGCGCGGTTGGCCGCCACCATCTCCCCGACCTCGCCGTCGAAGCTCATCCCCGACACCTACCACACCACCGGGTCGCCGCGCGGAGCCGTTCGAGTGACCCGCCGTAGCCGTGCCGCGAACGTCACCCGCCGGGCCGGGTGACGTGGTGCCCCGGACGACGGGCGCGGCTGTCGGCCACCCGGCGGCTGTGGTCGACTGTGGACGGACGGTGAGGAGGCGGCGGCCGACCCGACCTCCCCGCCGGTCCCGCGTTCGAGGAGCTGCCGGTCACCCACCCGGGAAGAGAGAGCCGCCCATGTCAGCACGCCCGGCCCTGGCCGCGCTCGCCGGTGTCGCCCTCGTCCTGGGCGGAGCCCTGTCCGGGGCCTCCGCCACCGCGGCGACCGACGACGCCCCGCCCGCGGTGGTCTCGCTGGGTGACAGCTTCATCTCCGGCGAGGCCGGGCGGTGGCAGGGCAACGGTTACGGCGACAGCGGCGGCAGCGCGTACGGCACCGACCGCGCCGCCCACGACTGCGACGGTGGCGAGGGCAAGTGCGCCCACGACCCGAAGCGGGTCTACGGCTCCTCCTACGACAACGGGTGCAACCGCTCCGACAGCGCCGAGATCACGCACGTGACCTCCGTCCGGGTGAACGGGACCACCTACCCGATCGCGCCCGCCGACCGGCTGAACATCGCCTGTTCCGGTGCGACCACCGCGGCCGTCCACAAGTCGTCGTTCAAGGGCGAGGAGGTCCAGCTCGTCCAGCTCGACCGGTTCCTCAAGGGCGACGGGGTGGGCAAGCGCAAGGTCAGGCTGATCGTGCTGTCCGTCGGCGGCAACGACATCGACTTCAGCGGCATCGTCAAGACCTGCGTCGGGAAGTTCCTCACCTACCGCTACTGCGGCACCGAGCAGTTCCGGGCGGAAGTGCGACAGCGCATCGCGTCCCTGGAGTCCGCGCTGACCGCCACGATCAACGCCGTCCACGGCACGATGGAGGCCGCCGGGTACGGCCGGAGCGAGTACCGGCTGGTCGTCCAGTCCTACCCGGTGATCCTCCCGGGCACGGGGTACAACCGCTACCCCGAGACCTACAACGACCGCTACCTGAAGACCGGCGGGTGCCCGATCTACGACAAGGACGCGGACTGGGCGAACCAGGGGATCATCCCCGGCCTGCTGTCGGCGATCACGTCCGCCGCCGGGGGCACCGCGCAGGTCATGGACCTGAGCGACGCCTTCGCCGGCCACGAGCTGTGCGCCAAGGGCGTCCGGGCAGCCCGGCAGGGCGAAACCCCGGCGAACCCGATCCCGGAGGCCGAGGGCGAGTGGGTGCGCTGGATCGGCGTGCCCCTGGTCGGCCAGGGACAGGTGCAGGAGTACATGCACCCGAACGCCTACGGGCAGCGGCGGTTGGGCTCGTGCCTGGCCGCGTTCGCGAACACCGAGCGGACCGCGTTCACCTGCGGTCGCCCCTGACCGGCCACCCGGGACGGTCGCGGGTCCGCGGGTCCGCCCCGCCGTGGCACGCGGTCGGCGGCGCACCGCCGACCGGCGGCCGGGTGCCCGAGTGGGATACTGCCGGTCATGGACGTCCGGAGCAGGAACAACGTGACCGTGTCCGGCCTGGCCGACGGTCGACCGGTGGTGTTCTCGCACGGCTTCGGCTGCGACCAGAACATGTGGCGGCTGGTGGCGCCGTCGTTCACCGACGACCACCGCGTGGTGCTGTTCGACCACGTCGGGGCCGGGCGGTCGGACCTGTCGGCGTGGCAGCCGGAGCGCTACTCCACCCTGCGCGGGTACGCCGCCGACCTGCTGGAGATCCTCGAGGAGCTGGACCTGCGCGACGTGGTGTTCGTCGGGCACTCCGTCAGCGCGATGATCGGCGTGCTGGCCGCGAACGCCGACCCGTCGCGGTTCGGCGCGCTGGTCCTGGTCGGCCCCTCCCCCCGCTACGTGGACGACGGCGACTACCGGGGCGGGTTCAGCGCCGAGGACATCGAGGAGCTGCTGGACTCCCTGGACAGCAACTACCTGGGCTGGTCGGCGGCGATGGCGCCGGCGATCATGGGCAACCCGGACCGCCCGGCGCTGGGCCAGGAGCTGACCGAGAGCTTCTGCCGCACCGACCCCGACATCGCGCGCCACTTCGCCCGGGTGACGTTCCTGTCGGACAACCGCGCCGACCTGGCCGCCGTGAGCGTGCCGACGCTGGTGCTGCAGTGCCGCGAGGACGTCATCGCCGACCGGGTGGTGGGCGAGTTCGTGCACCGCGGCATCCCGGGCAGCGAGTTCGTGGTGCTCAACGCCACCGGGCATTGCCCCAACCTCAGCGCGCCGGACGAGACGGCCGCCGCCATCCGGGCGTTCCTGGCCGGGCAGGGGGGCGACCGGTCGTGATGTGCTCCGCCGGGACCGGCGTCGGCGAACCCGACGAGCCGGTCGAGGACGTCGACGCGGTCGCCCGCGACCCCCGGGCGGTCTTCTCGTCGCTGCTGGAGGACGACGCGGCGGAGCTGTACGACAACGCTCCGTGCGGCTACCTGTCCACCCTCATGGACGGCGAGATCGCCAAGGTCAACGGCACGCTGCTGGAGTGGCTCGGGTACGGGCGCGAGGACCTCGTCGGGGTCAGGCGCTTCACCGACCTGCTGACCGGCGGCGGCCGGCTGTACCACGAGACGCACTACGCGCCGATGCTGCGCATGCACGGCCAGGTCCGGGAGCTGGCGCTCGACCTGGTCGCGGCCGACGGCCGCAAGCTGCCCGCGCTGGTCAACGCCAAGGTCAAGACCAGCGAGGACGGGCAGCCGCTGCTGGTCCGCATCACGGTGTTCGACGCCCGGGAACGGCGCGCCTACGAGCGGGAGCTGCTGACCGCCAAGCGCAAGGCCGAGCAGGAGCGGGAACGCCTGGAGCGCCTGACCGGCACCCTCCAGCGGACGCTGCTGCCCGACGCGCTGCCCGACGTCGCCGGCCTCGACCTGGCCGCCCACTACCAGGTGGCGTCGAAGGACCAGGTCGGCGGCGACTTCTACGACGTGTTCCCCCTGGGCAACGACCGGTGGGGGTTCTTCCTGGGCGACGTCTGCGGCAAGGGTCCGGAGGCGGCCGTGCTGACGTCGTTGACGCGGTACGCCCTGCGTGCCGCCGCCGTCCACGACACCGACCCGGTCAAGGTGCTCCGGACCCTCAACACGGTCCTGATGCAGCAGCGCCGGTCGGGCGCCCCGCGGTTCTGCACGGTCGTGTTCGGCCTGCTCGAACCGGACGACGGCGGTTTCGCCGTCACGCTCGCGGGCGGCGGGCACCCGCCGCCCCTCCTCCTGCGCGCCGGCGGCGAGGTCGACTTCCTGCCCACGCCGGGCGGCCAGCTCGTCGGCATCCTGCCCGACGCGCGGTTCGCCGTGGCCACCACGCGCCTGACCCCCGGCGACGTGATCGTCCTGTACTCCGACGGCCTGACCGAGGCCCGCCGCGCCGACGGCTCCATGCTGGAGGAGGAGGGGCTGGCCGAGGCCGCCGCCACGATGACGGGCAAGGACGCCGACGCGGTGGTGGACCTGCTGAGGGCGCTGCTCACCGACTGGTCGGGGGAGCCCTCCGACGACACCGCGATCCTCGCGATCGGCAACCCCGGCACGACCGCCGCCGTCCCCGCGGAGGCACGGTGATCGACCTGACGACCACCACCGACGGCGCCACCCACACCATGGCGTTGGCGGGGGAACTGGACCACGACACCACCCCGCGGCTGCGCGAGGAGCTCTCCGGCCTGTCCCTGGCCGCTGGCGACGTCCTCGTGCTGGACCTGTCGGGGCTGGAGTTCTGCGACTCCAGCGGCCTGAGCGCGCTGCTGTCGGCGCACGAGCTGGCCTCGGGGGCGGACGCGGCGCTGAACCTGCGCAACCCGCCGCGGATGCTGGTCAAGATGCTGCACATGACCGGCCTGGCCGAGATCTTCACGGTCCAGGACACCGACCGGGGCGACCTGACCGGCTGAGGTTCGTGGAAGATGGGGTTCGTGGCCGACCAGGACTGGGTGCCCCCGGACGTCGACGTGAACCGGCCCTCCGCCGCCAGGGTGTACGACTTCCTGCTGGGCGGGGGGCACAACTTCGCCGCCGACCGCCGGGTCGGCGGGCACATCGTCGCCCGGTTACCCGGTGCGCGGGCCATCGCCCGGTCGAACCGGGCGTTCCTGCGCCGCGCGGTGGACTTCATGGTCGACCGCGGCGTCACGCGGTTCCTCGACCTGGGCTCCGGCATCCCGACCGTGGGCAACGTGCACGAGATCGTCCAGCGGGCCACCCCGGAGGGCCTGGTCGTCTACGTCGACTACGAGGTCGTCGCGGTGGCGCACAGCCGGTTGCTGCTGCGGGGCGACGAGCGGACGTCGGTCGTGCAGGCGGACTTCACCTCCCCGGCCGCCGTCCTGCGCGATCCCGCCGTCGTGCGGCTGCTGGACACGTCCGACCCGGTCGGGTTGCTGATGGTCGCCGTGCACCACTTCGTCCCCGACCACAAGGACCCGGCGGGACTGGTCGCCCGTTACCGTGAAGCCCTGCCGCCGGGCAGCTACGTCGCCCTCTCGCACCTGACCGCCGACCACGCCCCCGAGGCGATGGCCGAGGTCACCGCCGCCATGGCGGACAGCCCGGACCCGATGTTCTTCCGCCCGCGCGACCGGGTCGTCGCCCTGTTCGACGGCCTGGAGCTGGTCGAGCCCGGGGTGGTCGACGCGCCGCTGTGGCGTCCCGAACCGGGCGTGGCCGCGGCGGAGTTCACCCGCGGGGTGTACGCCGGCGTCGGTCGCGTCGTCCCGACGGGCCGACCGGAGGCGGAGCGGGCCGAGCACGTCGCCGGCGGGCACCGCCCCCGGCCTCACCCCAGCAGCAGCCGCAACGCGGGCTCGAAGTCGGCCCTGGTCGGCCGCACCGGTGACACCAGGGCCTGGTAGAGCAGCCCGTCGAACAGGGCGGTGAGCGCGCGCGCCGTCGGCTCGGGCACGTGGCGCGCGAACACGTCCGTCAGCATCGCGTCCCACGACGTGCTCGCCGCGCGCAGGCCCGGTCGGCGCAGCGCCGCGCTGTACAGCTCGTAGGCCAGCACGCTGGCCGCCCGGTGCCGGGTGGCCAGTGACACCAGGAAGTCCGACAGCTCGGTGCACAGATCCGCTTGTGGCGTGAGGGAATCCGCCCAGCGGCGCAGCCGGGCCACGTTGCGCCGGGCCACCGCGAGCACGGCCGCGGCCAGCAGTTCGTCCAGGTCGGCGAAGTAGTAGGTGGTCGAACCCAGCGGCACGCCCGCCTCGGCGGCCGCGGCCCGGTGCGTCAGCGCCGCCGGTCCCGACGCCCCGATCACCCGGACCGCCGCCGCCACGATGCGTTCCCGCCGATCGGGATCACGACGGCGGCCCGTTGTCATGTGATCTCCTCCCCCGCAAGGCTTCCCGCCGAAGACGTCCACGATCCGGGAAAACCGCCCGGGCGATGTGTACCTCTGTACATTCACCGCCGACCGCTCCTCCCGGCACCGCACGGAGTTTCCCATGACACCACGGCAACCGCGCCGCACCGCGCTGTCGGCCACGCACTCGGTCCTGGTGCGGGTGGCGGCCGTGGCCGTGCTGCTCGCGCTCTGGGAGCTGCTGGTGCTGGCCCGGTTCTGGCCGCCCGCGGTCCTGCCGGGCCCGGGCCAGGTGTGGGACCAGCTCCTCGCCGCGTCCGACAGCGGCAACGGCCAGGGCGGCTACGCCGGGTCCACTGTGGTCGAGCGGCTCGGGGTGAGCCTGCGCCGGGTCGGCTACGGCTGCGCCTACGGCATCGTGGTCGGCGTGGGGCTCGGGTTGCTGATGGGCCTGGTCCCGCTGGTCCGCGCGGTCACCGAGCCGTTCGTGACCTTCCTGCGGGCGCTGCCGCCGCTGGCCTACCTCAGCCTGCTGGTCATCTGGTTCGGCATCGACGAGGAACCCAAGGTCTACCTGCTGGTGGTGGCCGCGTTCCCGCCCGTCGCGGTGGCCACCGCCGCCGCGGTGACCGGCGTCAACCGGCAGTACGTGGAGGCGGCGCACGCGCTGGGCGCGAACCGGCTCGGGGTGATCGGCACGGTGGTGCTGCCCGCGTCCGCGCCGGAGATCCTGACGGGCGTGCGGCTGGCCGTGGGCGTGGCCTACAGCTCGGTCGTGGCCGCCGAGACCGTCAACGGCGCGGACGGCATCGGGGGCATGGTCCTCAACGCCCAGCGCTACAACCAGACCGCGGTGGTGCTGCTCGGGCTCGTCGTCATCGGCGTGACCGGGTTGCTCATCGACACCGCCATCCTCGCGCTGCAACGCGCCGTCTCGCCGTGGCGCGGGCGGGCGTGAGCGCCGATCACCCGGGAGCACAACCATGTCCGTCACGCGCAGATCGATCCTGTCCCTGTTCGCCGCCGCACCGGTGCTGGCCGCCTGCGGGGTCGGCGGCTCGGCGGAGTCCGGCTCCGGCGGGCGCCAGGTGCGCATCGCCTACCAGAACTTCGCCGACAGCACGCTGCTGGTGAAGGACCAGGGCGTGCTGGAGAAGGCGCTGCCCGACCACCGGATCTCGTGGACGTCGTTCGACTCGGGCGCGAGCATCAACACCGCGTTCCTCGGTGGCGCGGTCGACCTCGCGGTGATCGGCAGCAGCCCGACCGCCGCCGGCCTGTGCCCGCCGCTGAACATCCCCTACCAGGTCGTGGAGCTGCTCAACGTCATCGGGGACAGCGAAGCCCTGGTGGTGCGCAAGGAGAGCGGGATCACCGACATCAAGGGGTTGGCGGGCCGCAAGGTCGCCGCGCCCTTCAGCTCCACCGCGCACTACAGCCTGCTGGCCGCGTTCCAGCAGGCCGGTGTGGACCCGGCGTCGGTGACGCTGGTGGACCTGGAGCCGCAGAACATCCAGGCGGCGTGGCAGCGCGGGGACATCGACGGCGCGTACGTGTGGACCCCGGTGCTCAGCGTGCTCCAGCAGACCGGCGTCACGCTCACCGACAGCGCGAAGCTCGCCGCCGCGGGCAAGCCGACGCTGACGTTCACCGTGGCGCGCAAGGAGTTCGTCGAGCAGAACGGCGACGTGCTGGACAAGTGGCTGGCCGCCACCGACGACGCGATCAAGAAGATCAAGACCGAGCCGCGGGTGGTCGCCGAGGCGGTCGCGCGGCAGATCGGCGCGGGCGTGGACGACGCGCTGTCCCAGCTCAAGCAGAACATCTACCTCGACCACGCCGAGCAGCGCACCCCCGAGTACTTCGGCACCGCCGACGCGCCCGGCGAGCTCGCCGACCAGTTGCGCGCGGCGGCGGAGTTCCTGCACGGGCAGAAGAAGGTCGACGCCGTGCCGGACCTGGCGGTGTTCCGCGCGGCGCTGCGGGTCCCCCGTGGGTGAGCCGCTGGTCGAGCTGACCGGCGTCGAGCACCGGTACCGGGCCAAGGGCGCCGACGTGCCCGCGCTCGGGCCGCTGGACCTGCGCGTCGACCCGGGCGAGTTCCTGGTCGTGGTCGGCCCCTCCGGGTCGGGCAAGAGCACGTTGCTGCGGCTGGTCGGCGGGTTCGAGCGGCCCACCACCGGTCAGGTGCGGGTGCTCGGCGGCACCCCGGTGCCCGGTCGGGACGTCGGCACGGTGTTCCAGCAGCCGCGGCTGTTCCCATGGCAGAGCGTCGGCGGCAACGTCGGCACCGCGCTGCGGTGGGCGGGCGTGCCCCGCGCCGACCGTCCACAGCGGACCCGCGAGCTGCTGGGCCAGGTCGGGCTGGCCGAGCTGGGCCCGCGCCGCACCTGGGAGATCTCGGGCGGCCAGCAGCAGCGGGTGGCCATCGCGCGGGCGCTGGCCGCGCGCCCCCGCCTGCTGCTGATGGACGAGCCGTTCGCCGCGCTCGACGCGCTGACCCGCGAACGCCTCCAGGAGGACGTCCGCTCCCTGACCGACGACGGGCGCGGGGTCGTGTTCGTGACCCACAGCGTGGACGAGGCCGTGTTCCTCGCCAGCCGCGTCGTCGTGCTGTCCGACCGGCCCGGCCGGGTGGCGCTGGACCTGCCCGTGCCCCTGCCGCGCGACGGGGTGTCCGCCGACGAGCTGCGCGGGTCGGCGGAGTTCGCCGCGCTGCGCGGCGAGGTGGCGGGCACCGTGCGCGCCACGGCGAGAACCCACTAGCACGGCGAGAACCCACCAGGAAGGGAAGACCATGCCGCACATCGAGCCGTTGACCCCCACCCTCGGCGCGCGCGTGACCGGCGTCGACCTCAACGACGTCGACGAGTCCGCCGCCGCGCTGCGCACGGCCCTGGTCGAGCACAAGGTCCTGGTGTTCCCCGGCCAGCGGTTGACCCCGACTACGCACCGCGCGTTCGCCGCCGCGCTGGGCGAGCCGACCCCCGCGCACCCCGTCGTGCCGGGGCTGGACGCCGACCACCCCGAGATCTACGTGCTGGACGCGGGCGACGGCGGCAAGGCCCCCGTGTGGCACACCGACGTCACCTTCATGGCCCGCCCGCCGCTGGGGTCCGTGCTGCGGGCGGTCACCCTGCCGCCGACCGGGGGCGACACCTGCTGGACCGACCTGGAGGCGGCCTACCTGTTCCTGTCCGAGCCGCTGCGCGAGCTGGCCGACAAGCTGACCGCGCTGCACGACGGCCGCAAGGACTTCGAGGAGTACCTGCACGACCGCCTGGGCGGCGAGGGCAACACGTGGGAGGGCGAGCGCATCCGGTCGCTGGAGCCCGTCGAGCACCCCGTGGTGCGCGTGCACCCGGAGACGGGTCGGCGCAGCCTGTTCGTCAACCCCGGCTTCACCACCCGCCTGCCGGCGCTGTCGGAGGCCGAGAGCCGGGCGCTGCTGGACGTGTTCTTCGCCGCGATCGGCCGGCCGGAGTTCACCGTGCGGCACCGGTGGAGCGAGGGCGACGTGGTGGTGTGGGACAACCGCAGCACCGCGCACTACGCGGTGGACGACTACGGCGCCCAGCGCAGGGTGATGCACCGGATCACCCTGCGCGGCGACGTGCCGGTGGGGGTCTGACCGGCACGGCCCGGAAGGGGCGTCAGGGCACGTAGACGATGCGGTCGTCGGTCTCCTCGTCCCACGTCTCGGCGACCCGGGCGAGCGGCACGGCCCGGGCCCGCACGTCGACGGCGCCGGTGTGCACCGCGACGGCGAGCTCGGGCAGCTCGGCCAGGAAGTCGCGGGCCGAGAGCGAGCCGAAGCCGCTGCCGCACAGCTGGAGCCGGGACGCGCGCAGCACCGAGGCGGGCACGGGGCTCGTCTCGCCCGCCACCGAGCCGATCTGGACCCAGTCCAGCGGGGCGCGCCGGTCCCGGCGGGCGGTGACGAGCGCGGTCATCGCCCGCGCGGCCGGCTCGCCCCACACGTAGTCGAGGACGACGTCGACGTCGGCGGCCCGCCCCACCTGGTCGAACGTCACCACCTCGTCCGCGCCCAGGTCGCGCGGCGCGGCCAGGCGGGAGGTGTCGCGCCCGGCGGCCACCACGCGCCCCGCGCCGAACCGCCTGGCGATCTGCACCGCCATGCGCCCGGCGTTGCCGGTGGCCCCGAGGACGAGGACGCCCTGGCCCTCCCGGAACGCGACGCGGCGGCGCAGCGCGACCCACGACGACATCGCCGGGTTCATCGCGGCGGCGATCCGCACCGGGTCGACGTCGTCCGGCAGCTCCACGCTGCGGCGGGGGTCGATCACGGTCCGCTCGGCGAACGTGCCGAGGCGGCCGTCCTCCAGCACCGCGTACCGGAGCCTGCCGTGCGGGTCGCGCACGACGGCGTCCACGCCCGGCACCAGCGGCAGGACGCCGGTGGCGCTGTGGTCGGCGCTGTGGCGGGCGCTGTAGTGGGCACCGTTCGCACGGGCCCGGACCAGGCGGTGCAGCCCGGTGGCGAGCACGTCCACGACCATCGCGTCCTCCCCCTCCGCGACGGGGGCGGGGTACCGGTCGTAGCGGGGCGGGGCGTCGAAGGCGGTGACGACGGCGGCGCGCATGGCTGCTCCTCGAAGTTTGGTTTGTATTACCAACTACTTCGAGTTTGGTTTGTAATCCCAACCATGTCAAGTACGATCGCGGTGTGGAAGCCGACGACGCCCTCGTGGACGCGCTCGTCCGGACGTCGTTCCGGATGATGGCCGTGCTGACCCGCATCGGGTCCGAGCACGACCTGTCCCTGACGCAGCTCCGGCTGCTCGGCCTCCTGCGCGACCGCAGGCCGCGGATGACCGAGCTGGCGGCGTTCCTGGGCCTGGACAAGTCCACGCTGTCGGGCCTCGTCGAACGGGCCGAGCGCCGCGGCCTCGTGGTGCGCGGCAAGTCGCCGGAGGACCGCCGGGTGGTCGACGTGGCGATCACCCCGGCGGGCGCGGAACTGGCGGCCAGGCTGGAGGAGCAGGTCCGCCTCGCCCTGGCACCCGGCACCGACCGCCTGCGCGCGGACGACCGCGTGGCGCTGACGCGGCTGCTCGACACCCTGGCCGGCGAGCGCTGGACCGGCGGCCCGACGAACGCGCCGTGACGCGATCGATTATCCACTGTGGACTGACGCGGGACGGGCCGCACGCCCGCGGCCACCGAGGACCGCGGGCGGGGTGCTGTGACTAGCCGCGCTTCGGGCGGCGCTTCCGGGAGGCGAACGCCAGGACCGCGCCCGCGCCCAGCACCACGACGCCGAGACCCGCCAACCACGTCAGGCCGGAGGAGACGCCGGTGTCGGCCAGCCCACCCCCGTCCCGGCCGGGCGGTGCCGTCGTGGTGGTCGGCTCCGGGACCGTCGTCGTCGGCGGCGGCGCGGTGGTGGTCGTCGTCGGCTCCGGCTGGGGGATGTACACGCCGGCGTCGATCGTGTGGTCGACCTCCCCGGCGTTCGCCGGCGCGGTGACGGGCGCGTACCCGTTGCACAGCGGCCCGCTGGTCGGCGGGACCACGTTCGAGTCGTGCACCCGGTCGGTGCCGACCACCGGCAGCGTGAACCTCAGCTCCGCAGCGGGCGGCCGGGAGGGCACCGAGGCGGTGTTCGCGGTGCAGACGTCGAACTGCACCGTGTAGTCCGCGCCCGGTGTCAGCTCGTACGCCGCGCCGACGCCGCCGAAGTAGTACTCGCCCGCCGCGTCGGTCCTGGTCGTGGCGACCTGCCTGCCCGCCGCGTCCAGCAGGTTGATCGTCGCACCGGGCAGCCGCACGTCCGCCGGGTCCTGCACGCCGTTGTGGTCGCCGTCGAACCACACCAGGTTGCCGATCTGGATCGGCGCGTTCGCCGCCTGGTAGGCGATGGCGCCGAGCCCGCCCGCCTTGCCGAACCCGTTGGCCGGGTTGCGGCCGACGAACTCGTAGGCGTTGCCGGTGGCGTTGTTGCCGGGGCCCACGCCCGTGGTGACGTCGTAGTAGCCGGTGCCGTTGGTGGCGACGTTCACGGTCGGGTCCATCTGCGTGCTGACGACCCACTGCTGCTGGGGGATGTAGGCGACCGCCCCCTGCGCGCTCTCCTGGTGCGGGCCGCTCGTGGTGGGACCGCCCGGAGCGAAGTAGTCACCCGGGAAGTACTCGACCACACCGGCGGCCTGCTGCCCGTCGTCGGCGGTGGTCGTGTGGTCGGGGCAGGTCCCCGTGCCCTCCCACGAGTACCCGCCCTCGGGGTTGGCGCAGGCCATGGTGATGTCGCCGCCGGAGAAGCCGTTCTGGGTGTTGTCGACGCCCGGCCGCGGGTCCAGCGACCCCCAGCCCGCGGCGTCCATGAACCGGTCCCGGAAGCCGAGGACCACGTTGCCCTCGCGCGTGAACGCCAGGCTGGCCAGTTGCGGCTGCGGGTCGATCAGCGCGCCGTTGCCGTTCACGTCGTGCGCGGACCAGGAAGCCAGGTCCGTGCGCCACGGGTTCCAGTGGTTGGTCTGGGCACCGGCGGCCGCGCCGGTGAGGACCTCGCCGCGCTCGAAGTCCAGCGGCCGGGTCAGCACCGCGGTGAACGTGGTGCCGTCGTAGGCGTACACGACGGCCTTGAGGTCCGCCCTGTCCCGCGTGCTCTCCGCGCTGCACACACCGCCCACGTACACCGTGCCGTCGTGCGCGGCGATCGAGAACGGCCGCCAGTCGGTCGGCGCGGCGCAGCCCGGGTCCGGCACCGGCACCTCGGAGCGGGGCGCCGACGCGGTGGCGCCGGTGGCGTCGAAGCCGACGAGGGTGCGGGTCCGCAGGTTCATCGCGTACAGCGTCGAGCCGTCCTCGGACAGCGCCAAGCCGCCGATGCCCTCCTTGCCGGGCGCCTCGGTGAAGCCGCCGTCCTTGATGAGGTTGCCGGTGTCGTGCGGTGTCACCGCCGCGCCCGCGACCTTCGCGAACAGGGCGGGCGCGCCGCCGCCGTCGACCGGCACGGTGTAGATCGCGTCGCCGCCCTCCGGCCCGTACCGGGTGTGCCGCCGCGCGAACGCGGCCTGGAACAGCCGCTGCCGGTACTTGTCGTAGGCCAGGCCGAACGTCGTCCCGACCTGCGCCTGGGTGGCCAGCGTGGTCGGGCAGGCGACGGTCTCCGGGCACGTGCCGCGCGCCCGCACGCCGAAGGCCACCAGCGCCCGGGTGTCCGAGCCGTTGCCGCCGTTCTGGACCGGCACGAAGTACCGGGTGTCGGGCAGCGCGTAGTGGACCGGGTTCCAGACGCCGGTGATCACCGAGTCGTCCCGGCCCCCGGAGACGTCCACGAAGGTGGTGAAGCTGTCGAAGTGGTCGGCCGCCGTCGAGGCGGGCGCCGCCCGCAGGTAGCCGTCGTAGGGCGCGGGGATCGTGACGTCGACGCGGTAGTGGCCGCCGGTCAGCACGGCGGACGGCGGCACGACGACCTTGCCGGTCGCGTCGGTGACACCGGTGACGTGGTGGCCCTCGCGGTCGGAGACGTCGACCGCCATGCCCCGCTGCGGCACGTCCATCGTCGTGTTGATCACGCCGGTGCCGAAGAAGTCCCGCAGCACCTGGACGGTCAACGTGCCGTCCGTCGGCGAGGCCGCCGCCGTGCCCGTCGTGGCCCCCGTGATCCCGCTGCCCACCAGCAGCAGGGCGGCCAGTCCCACGCGCGCCGGTCGGCTTCTCGGCGCCCGGGTCGTCCGGCTCATCGTCGTCCCCCCGCGGAAAGTCGTGGTGATCCGTCACAGACAACCAGAGCGGCGTGCTCCGGTGGGGTGGGTCGTCGGGTGAATCAGGGGGTGAATCGGCATCCCTGTTACCGTCGGGCCACATGCGGAGCATGCGAGCCCGGCGCGGCGGACCGCCGCGCCGGTGGTCACGGTCGCACTGGGCGGTGGTCGTCGTCGGCGTCGTGGCCGCCGCCGCGGTCGGCGTGGGCGGGTACCTGGTCCTCGACCACAGCTCCGGCCCGTCCGGCCCGCGCGCGTTGACCGCGGACGAGGTGAACCGGTTGGCGATCGCGCGGTTCCGCAACTACGAGGCGGGTGGCCGCGCGGTCACGATCACCGTGCCGACCACCGCGGGCGGGCTGGTGATCACCGGGTCCGTCGACTACCGAGGGGGCCTCGGTTACGGGGTGGTGCGCGGCACCGGGCGCGACGCGTCCGGCGACGGGCTGATCCAGTGGGACGCCACCACCGTGTTCGCCCACCCGATGGCCGACGTCCCGGCGGAACCGCCGGCCTCGCCGCCCGAGGGGCAGTGGCACCGCCGTCCGCTGCAGACCTCGGGCAGCTCCCTGGACAGCGCGCTGCTCATCGCGCTCAACCTCGGCAGCGACCGGCCCGACAACGCCGAGCTGCTGCCCCAGAACGGCGCCGCGTGGGTGGGGCGCGACGAGGTGGGCGGTCACGAGGTCGACGTCATGTCCGGGCCGAGCGCCCGCGCCAGGCCGGGCACCGCGGGCAACGTCCGCTACTGGGTCGACCCGGACGGCACCATGCACCGCGTGCAGGCCGACGTGGCGTCCGAGCCGCGGCCGGTGGTCGTCGACTTCGACGCCCGGCCCTACGTGCCGGTCCGGCCCGCGCCCGGGGTCGTGCCGACGCGGTAGCGCCGCTCAGGACGTGCGCACCAGCGCGCCCTCGGCGAGCAGCGTGGCCGGTGGCAGCACGACCTCGGCCAGGTCGGGCAGCTCGGGGACGGCGGGCACGGTGGTGGGGCCGGCGGTGGTGGCGTTCGGGAACTGCGGTTGCGGAGCGGGCGCGGCCACGTCGGTGAACGGGATGCCGTGCGGCGGCTTCGGGCCCGTCCACGTGCCGGAGGGCGACTGGTCGGCGGTCGGGCACGGCGCGGTCGTCGCGAGCCCCTCGGGCACCGTCGTGGCGAGGTCGTTGCCCCGCAGGCAGTTGCCGCGGCCGCGGGTGGCGGTGGGGAACGCCCAGCCCACGTCGACGCCGTTGCCGGCGAAGGCGTTCTCCTCGACGCGGTTGCCGTTGGGCGGCACGTCGGAGGTCGCGGTGATCACCAGCCCGGCGCCCGCGTTGCCGACGATCCGGTTGCGCACCACCCGGTTGTCGCTGCCGCCGTCGACGCCGACGCCGATCCCCCACCCGCCGTCGGCCTGCTCGGGCGTCGCGTCCTGCTGGTTCGCCGCGATCAGGTTGCCCGCGACGACCGCGCCCTCCTGCGGCAGCAGCTTCTCCTGGTGGTCGGAGTTGCTGGTCAGCCCGACCCGGTTGCCGGTGAAGCGGTTGCCGACCACGTGCACGTCGCCGCTGGCGTTGGTGCCCTCGAAGCCGACCGCGTTCAGCTCGGCGGTGTTGCCCCGCACCACGACCCGGCAGGGCTTGCACTGCCCGACGTAGATCCCGGAGTCGGCCGAGCCCGACGCGTAGGAGTGCTCGATGACGCCGTCCTGGGCGGAGAACGCGTAGATGCCGTAGAGCCCGTTGCGGGTGGCGGTCACGTGGGAGACCAGGAAGGACTTCAGGAACGTGACGGGCTCGTCGCCGGTGTCGTAGCCGCCCTCCCCCGGTGTCCCGGAGGCCGCCCGCGCCGACCCGGTGACCAGGACGCCGTTCTGGGTGTTGTTGCGGACCGTCAGGTTCTCCACGGCGACGCCGGGCGCGGTGACGACGATGCCGTTGGGCTGCCGCACCCGCCCGTCGACCACGACCCCGTCACGGGACTCGCCGCGCAGGGTCACCCCGGGCCGGTCGACCTGCACCGACTCGTGGTAGACGCCCGGCGCCACCAGCACGAGGTCACCCGGTCGGGCCAATGCCACCGCGGCGGAGATCGTCGGCGCGTCCGACGGCACGCGGATCGTCACGCGGTCGCCGTCGGGACGCGCGCCGCCGGACCCGCCTTCACCGGCGCCGCACCCGGCCACCAGGAGCGCCGCCGCGACCACCGCACCACCGAGACGAAGCATGCGGCCCAGTCTGGCACGACGACCGGATTCGCCTGCCACAGCCCGGATCTGGCACCCTCGACCCCGTGCGCCGAGCCGACGACCTCCCCTCACGTCGCACGTTCCTCGGCGCCACGGCGCTGGCCGCCGGCCTCGCCGCGGCCTGCGAACCCCGTGCCGCGCAACCGGGCGCGGGTGCCGCCGCCGTGCCGGCGACCGGTACCCACCAGGCGGGCGTCACGCTCCCCCGCGAGGCGCAGCGCAACCTGCTGGCCGTCGTGGCCGACGTCGCGGACGGCACCGCCGTCGGGCCGTTGCTGGCCGAGCTGGGCGAGGCGATCCGCGCGCTCACCGCCGGGACGGACGCGCGGCTGCTCGGCCTGCGCCCCGACGACCTCACCGTGACGGTCGGCGTCGGCCCCCGGCTGGTGAGCGCGGTCGACCCCGCCCTGCCCGGCGCGACGGACCTGCCGCCGTTCCGGCACGAGCGCATCGACCCCCGGGCGCGCGGCGGCGACCTGCTGCTCCAGGTCTGCGCCGGTGACCCGGTCGCGCTGTCGGTCGTCGCGGCCGCGTTGCTCGGCCGGGCCGGCGACCGCGTGCGCGAGCGGTGGCGGCAGTCCGGGCGTCGCGGTGCGACCGTCCCGGTGGACCGCGGCCTCACCGCGCCCCGCAACGTGTTCGGGTTCGTCGACGGCGTCGTGGGTCCGCACGCGGAGGAGCAGCAGCGGCGCGACCTCTGGCTCGCCGGGCCGGCGCCGGTCGCCGGCGGTGCCGTCGCCGTGCTGCGGCGCATGGAGCTGGACCTGGCGCGGTTCGCCGCGTTGCCCCGGGCGGACCAGGAAGCGGTGTTCGGCCGGCGTCGCGACGACGGCGCGCCGCTGTCGGGCGGCGACATCGCCACCGACCCGGACCTCGGCGCGAAGACGCCGGACGGGCGCTACCTCATCCCGGCGGGCGCCCACCTGCGCCGGGCGCACTCCACCGCCGCCGGCGTCGGGCTCATGCTGCGCCGCTCCTACAGCTTCGACGACCCCGCGCCCGGCCTGCTGTTCATCGCCTTCCAGAACGACCTCGCCACCTTCACCAAGACCCTGACCCGCATGGAGAACGGCGACGCGCTGCTGCCGTTCACCACAACCACCGCGAGCGCGACCTTCCTGGTCCTGCCGGGGTTCGACGAACGGCGACCGCTGGGCGCCACCCTCTTCCACTAGAGCACCCCCAGTTCGCGGGCCCGCATCAGCGCACCCTCCCGAGTGGACGCGCCGAGCTTGCGGTAAGCGCTTTTCACCTGCGTGCGCACGGTGTTCACCGACACGACGAGCTTGCGCGCCACCTCCGCGACGGTCAGCCCGGCCTCCAGCTCGGTGAGCACCAGCTGCTCGCGGTTGGTCAGCTCCACCAGCTCCACGCGGTCGGGGAACACCGGCCGCGCCCGGGCCAGGCGGTGCGCCGCCTCGTCGGTCAGGGGCACGTCGCCCAGCCGGAGCACCTCGTCGCGGTCCTCCGGGGACAGCGAGGCGAGCGACAGCACCTCGTCGGGCGGGCGCACGTGGCGCAGCAGCACGAGGGACCGGCGCGCTTCGTCCCGGTCGCCCATGCGCAGCGCGGCGACCGCCTTGAGCAGCAGCACCTGCCGGACGTCCCGGCGCGAGGCCGTCTCGTGCCACGACGTGCGCGAGGTCATCGCCCGGACCGCCTCGTACTCGCCGTTGAGCAGGCGGAGCCGGGCGGCGGGCAGCGCGAGCCACGTGCCGTGCGGGTCCGACTCCTTGATCAGCCGCAACGCGCGGGTGGGCCGGCCGGTGGCGATCAGCAGGTCGACGTGCGCGCGCCGGATCACCTGGCAGGCGGCGCCCTGCCCGACGAGCGCGGGCGCGTGGGCCAGCGGGAGCGCGCCGAGGTGCGCCAGCGCCGTCACCGGGTCGCCGAGGTGCAGCCCGTGGGCGAACACCAGCGCCGCCACGAACGGCCACACCTCCAGCTGCCCGGTGCCGTCCCCGGTGACCTCCAGGCGGCTCGCGACACCGGCCTCGTCGTGGCGGTCCAGCGCGTCCCAGCCCTCGGCGATCGCGCCGCCCGCGGTGAGCGGGGAGCGCACCCGCTCGGCCGGCGGCTCGAAGCCGCGCATCCTGTCGAGCCACCGGCCGGCCAGGGCGCCGTGGCCCAGGTGCGCGAAGACCATGGCGAGGTTCGCGGCGGCGTTGAGGGCCGTCGCCGCGGTCCCCGGCTCGCTCGTCGCGCGCTCGTACGCCTGCCGGTAGAACTCGACCGCGCCCGGGAAGTCGCCCGCCAACGAGCGCGTCAGGCCCCGCTGCAGGGCGAGCCGGCCGGGGTGCGGCTCCGGGTCGGCGCCGGGCAGCGCCCTGAGCCGCGCCGCGCGGGCGGTCAGGCGCTCGCCCAGCTCCTCGGCCTCGGCGGTCGCACCGCGCAGGCGCAACCCGGTCACGGCCGCGGTGCCGACCGCGACCAGCGTCGCCACCGACGTCTCGGCGTCGAGGTCCATCGCCGCCGCCAGCCGGGTGCCGGTGTCCGCGTAGTGGTGCAGGAATGGGCGCGGCCCACCGGCGTGGGGCCCGCTCACCGCGTGGTAGGCGGCGACCCACGCGAGCAGCAGGCGCGGACGGGCGCGCAGCTCCTCGTCGGGCACCTGGTCGAGCACGTCCATCAACCGCCGGGCGAGATCACCCCCCACGTCGAGGGCGTGCTCATCGCACACGGCTTCGAGCGCCGCCCAGTCCCGGGTCGCGGCGATGGTCGCCAGCGTTCCCGGCAATTCGGCGACCGGCACCCGAGCGGATCGCGTCCTGCGCGGCACCGCCCCCGCCCCTCTCCAGGCCGAGCCGGTGGACCCCGTTCCCCGACCACGAGTCCCCGTGCTTTCCACCACTCGCTGTTGCGAGCAACAGGGGCAACCCTGGCACGCGTGCGCAGCAGTCGTCATGCCCGACAACCGGGTGAATTCGGCCCCGACCGCCCGAACAGGGCGAATCGGGAACGGAGCGGTGCCCGCCACCGTCCGCTTTTCCCGCATTTCCGCAGGTTTGCGGTCGAAATTCACCTCACCGCGGCCGGCCGTGCCTATTGGTCCCGGAACGGCGCGCCGGCGGTGGCACGGCGCCCCCCGGAGAACCTCCCGGGGAACCTCCCGGGGAACTTCTCGGCGCGGGAGGTGTGAAACCCGGGCGGGTTGGGCATCCCAGGCTCAACAACGACCACGTCGCGTCGCAGGAGTCGGCGTGGCACGAGGACAAGGAAGCGCACCGTGGGCATCCTGGGTTGGATCGTTCTGGGTCTCATCGCCGGCGCCATCGCCAAGGCCATCATGCCCGGCCGTGACCCGGGCGGCATCATCATCACGATGCTGCTGGGCATCGTCGGCGCCATCCTCGGCGGCTTCATCGGCCGCGCCATCTTCGGCACCGACATCGGCAGCTTCTTCGACCTGAGCACCTGGCTGCTGGCCATCCTCGGCTCGGTCGTCGTGCTGGCCATCTACCACCTGGTCACCGGCCGGAGCCACCGCGCCCACGGCTAACACCCCCCACCACCACCGACTCGGGCCCGCCGGACACCACCGGCGGGCCCGAGTCGCGTGCGGGCCGCGGTCAGCGGGTGGCGAACCGGCGGGCCAGGTTGCGGGCCACGTGCACCCCCGGACCGCCGAAGCCGACCAGGTCGAGGCGGCCGTCGCCGGTGAGGTCGACGAGGTGGCGGGGGTGCCGGTCGACCCGCCAGCCGCCGGCGTCGTCGTCGTGGCCGAACCCCCGGCACACCAGCCGCGCCTGCTCGAAGCCGCCACCGCGGCGACCGTGCGCGACCCACACGCCCTCGTCGCCGAAGCCCACCACGTCGGGCGTGCCGTCACCGGTGAGGTCGGCGACCAGCCGCAGGTGCCTGCGGCCCGTCCAGCCCTGGGCGCCGCCGAAGTCGTTGAGGACCAGCTCCGCCCGGCCGAACGTGCCGTCGCCCCGGCCGCGCGCCACCACGACGCCCTGCGGGCCGAACCCGACGACATCCGCGGTGCCGCCGGGCGCGGCGACCAGGAAGCGCGGGTGCTCCGCGGCCGTGCGCCACCCCTGGTCCACGCCGAAGTCGTCGAGGACGAACACCGGTTCGGCGAACGCGCCCCGCTCGTCCTGCGCCGCCACCCAGACCCCGTCGTCGTGGAACCCGACGACGTCGAGCCGGCCGTCACCGGTGGTGTCCACGAGGAAGCGCGGGTGCCGGTCGGCGTGCCACCCGCCGGCCCGCTCCCCGAACGCGGGCAGGGCGGGCGCGTCCACCGCGGCGAACCCCCCGTCCTCACCCTGGCGCGAGACCCACAGCCCGTCGTGGCGGAACCCGGCGACGTCCACCCGGCCGTCGCCGGTCGTGTCGACCAGGAAGCGCGGGTGCTCGGCCCGCCACGCCCCGGCCTGGTCCCCGTGCCCGAACGCCCGGACCACCGGCTCGCCGCGCATCGGCGGGAACGTGCCGTCCCCGGCCTGCCGCGACACCCGGACCCCGTCGGCGCGGAACGCGACCAGGTCGAGGCGGCCGTCGCCGGTCGTGTCGGCGAACGACCAGATGTCGTCCCAGCCCCAGTCGGAGGACGACGTGAACTCGTGCAGCACGCGCTCGGTGCCCTCGAACGTGCCGTCCCCCCGCCCGACCGAGGCCACCACGCCCTTGCCCGGGCGGACACCCACCACGTCCGCCCGACCGTCGCCGGTCAGGTCGGCCACGAACCGCGCGGCGGAGCCGACGCGCCACCCCGTGCCGCCGGGTGCGACCGCGGTGGTGTCGGCCGGCTCCCACTTCCCGGCGGCCTGGTCGCGCCCGAACCGGTCGAGCACCAGCCGCACGTCGCTGAACGACGGCGTGGCGTCGGGCGTCGGGCGCAGCGAGGCGGAGCGGACCAGCCGCCAGGACTGCCTGCCGTTCCAGTGGCTCACCGGCACCCACCGCAGCACGGGGTCCGAGGCGCGTTCGGGCGCGACGGGGACGAACCGCCACCGCTGGCTCGCCGCCGCGTCGTCGTACTCGCGCAGGACCACCCCCTCGCCCTCCTCGGCCGCGGGGTCGGCCAGGTCGAGGACGTCGCCGTTGGTCGCGGACTCGATGCGGTACAGGTCCGCCTCGCCCGCCACGGGCACGACGTGCCACTGCTGGCCCCGGCCGCCGTGGGCCGACCAACGGCGGACCTTGCCGTCCCCCGGCGCGGGGTTGTCGAGCACCCGGCCGCCGGCCGCGTCGCGCAGGGTGTGGGTCTCGCCGTCGGGCGCGGGCGCGAGCCGCCACCGCTGCGGGCTCGGGCCGCCGTCGGGCGGGCGCCGGGCGACGAGCGTCCCGGCCGCGTCCGACCGCGGGTCCGCGACGAGCGCCCGGCCCGTGGCGGCGTTGACGATCGCTACTTCGACGTTCTCGGTGGGAACGGGCATCTCGCTGCCTCTTCCGTGCGGTTCGGCCGGTGGCTGGTGGCGGATTCGCGTGGACGGGCGCGGCTCACGTCAGGACGTGGTGGTAGGGGACTTCCCACTCGTTCGGCAACCGGGGGTAGAACGTGTTGATGATCGTCCCGGTGAAGTCGCCGCCCCAGTTGTGGGTCACGCGGACCTCGCTGTTCGCGGTCACCGTGTGGTCCTTGAACCCGAGGATCGCGTCCGGGTGGGTGATCGGCACGAAGGTGATGCCGCCCCACGGCGTCACCGTGACGACCCAGAGCTGGGTGTCCTCGGGCGTGCCGTTCTTCCCGCGCCACTTGTCGCCCACCTTGTCCGGCAACCCGAGCTGCACGCCGTCGGACTGGGGCTTCGGGGCGTCCTGGTGCACGGTGAGGCGGCGGCGCTTCGGCTTCGGCGCGCCGTCGTCGCCGCGGCCGGCCGGCTGGTCCGGCGCCTGACCCGCGGCGCTCTCCAGGAAGTACAGCGGCCGCTGCCCGAAGAAGCCGCCGGGCGTGACGTGCCAGAGGTGCCCCCGCCGCTCCTTGGTGTCGGCGTCGAGCGTCGTGGCGAGCTGCACGCCCTGGTCGTGGCTCTCCTCCTTGAGGTTGACCGGTTTGAGGTAGCCGCCGTTGAAGGCGTGCACGAGCATGACCGGCCGGTTCTCGATCAACGCGGCCACGATCGCGTTGTCGTGGCTGTTCACCGGCACCGGGCCGCCGACCACCAGATTCGCCATCGGGGTGCGTTCCTGGGTGTACACCGCTGACACCTCGCCTTGTTCGCGCGGACGGGGGCACGACGCGTCGGAGCAGTCGACGCGGGGCCTGGGGTGACGTGTCGACGACTCCGCGCGAAAGAACGACGCCCGCCGAAGTGCGACACCTGAGCAGATGTGACCAGGTATACCGCAGGGCAATGCGGTCGGCGGGCACGTCACCCGATCGGCAGGAGATCGACGTCCAGTGGCCGAACAAGGGTCGGGAACTCTACGCAAACCAATCCCGGGCAGGGACGCGAATGGTGTTCGGGAGCGCCGTCCGGGTGACGACCGGAGAGCCGGAACCGATCAGCGGACGCGTCACCTGCGATAATCGCCGAATTACGCACGGTGCCCGTTCGTCTGTTTAGGCGGTGGCTTCCCGACGCGTGGTGACCGCGCCGGCGGCCGTGCTAGCTTCGGGCCCCGGGGCGAGCCCGCGCCGTCCATTTCACGAGCGCGGTCCCCGACGCACGGTCCCCCTACTCGGGCGAGGTCGAGGAATGCCTGCGAGCACGTACAACCTGGAACGGGTCGAACGCCGACCGCTGACGAAGCGGAATCTGCGGGAACTGGGCATCGAGCAGTCGTGGCAATCCATCCTGAACCACCCGAACCTGGTCTACGTCGACCCTTCCGGAACCAAGCACAAGCCCATCGGCTTCTCGCTGAACAAGTCCGGTTTCGGCGACTTCCGCGGCACCGCCCACCACCTGGGCTGGCTGTCGTACCTGCACCTGGGCGAACCGCTCATCGAGGAGCGCGGCAACCTCGAGCAACCCCCTCCCGACACGTTCTCGTCGCGCTCCTACGTCAACCGCAGCCAGACGTCGGCGATGAAGTTCACCGACACCATCAACTTCACCGTCTCCAACGCGGTCACGTGGTCGTTGCAGGGCCAGTCCCAGCTCACGTTCGGCGGCAAGGTCAGCGCGTCGCTGCAGCTGCAACTGCAGAACCAGCTCCAACTGCAGCTCCAGAACTCCACCCAGAACAAGAAGGCCAACACCGTCACCAACAAGAACAGCAAGGACTCGGTGGGCGTGGACAACGCCAACACCGCCGAGTCCTCGGCCACGAACGCGACGACCAACGCGACGACGTTCACGGTCCAGGGCAGCGCGACCGGCGCGGCCGAGCTGCACGCCCAGCTGATGCTCGGCATCACCGCGTCCGTCGGCGGCTCCCTGACCACCAGCTGGGGCTCGTCGTCGCAGATCTCCGGCGACGTCCAGCCGAACTCGCGGGTGCGGACCCTCGCCACCCAGCGGCGGACCCGCAGGCAGTACGCCTACGAGATCCCGGTGACCTTCTCCGGGTACGTCGCCGTCCGCTACGCGGTGCCCGCCGCGGTGCTGTCGCCGCCGCAGCCACCCGGGACGGACCACGTGGTGGCCCGCGACATCGCCCTCCTCGACCTGGCCGACCGCGGCACGTTCCGGATGAAGGGCTTCGCGGAGGTGGTGTCCTCCTTGGACGTCCACCACACGATGTTCGACGACGAGGTCCTGACCTTCAGCCCACGAGCGCTCCACAAGGGGTGACCGACCATGGTGTTCGACAACGTCTTCGGCTTCGCCGACCGCGGCGCGGGGCTGTTCTCGGTGAACCGCGACGACGCCAGGCCGCGCGCGGGCGAGGGGGTCGACTTCGAGGACGCCGACGACGACACCTACGACGACGTGCACCCGAGCCTGTTCACCAGCGGCATCCACGGCGGCTCGGCCCGGGCCCGGGTGGTGTCGGAGCAGTCGCCGGAGGCGCGGGCGGTTCTCGGCTTCCTCGGCGCGTTCCTCGACACCGCCCGCACCGCGTCCGACGCGCAGTCGCGGTACGCGGCGGACCCGGGGTCGGTGTCCCAGGCGGCCTCCGCCGGCATGCGGGAGTCCAGCACGACCGTCACCGGGCACGGCGACCTCCAGAAGGACTCCGACCTGGCGAGCCGGCCGGGCAAGGACGACTTCGCCTCGGCCCCCGAGGCGCCGGAGCCGACCGCCGAAACCCCGTCCCGGGTGTCGGGACCGAGCCGGTAGCGGGCGCTACACCGGCGTCATGAGCCACTGGTCCCGGTCGGCGTCGTCCTGCTTCAGCACGCCCTGGGCGTTGCCGACGGCGCCCAGGGACAGACCGCTGTGGCGGTTGGCGATCCGGAACACCTGCCCGGTGGCGTCCGCCGGGACCAGCCTCCACTGCTGGTGGCGTGCGCCGGGCCCGCTGTAGGTGCCCTGCACGACGATCGCGCCGGGGTTCGTCAGGGCCCCGGCCACCTCCAGCACCTTGCCGCTCCTGAGGTTCTCGACCACGTAGACGTCGTCGCCGTTGTCCCGGTCCACCGCGGTCAACCGCCACCGCTGGTGGTCCCTGGCCGCGGCGAGCAGCTGGTGCACCTCCGCACCGTCCTTCGTGGACTCCCGGTGGACGCCGATCCGGAGGCGGCTGCGGACGTTCGTCCACGTGACCACCGTGCCGGACGCCGGTGTCGGCACCCGTGGCGCCGCGCTGATCGCCCGCACCCGCGGGTTGCGGTAGTCGGCGAGGTACAGGGTCCCGGCCGGGTCGACCGCCAGGCCGACCGTGAAGCTCACCAGGTCGTTGTGGACGCTGCCCGGTCCGCCGCCGGACCCGGGCACGTGGGCGACCGTGGTGATCGTGCCGTCCGCGGCGACCTTGCGGACGCGGTCGTTCGCGGTGTCGGCGATGTAGAGGTCGCCGGCGCGGTCCACCGCGAGACCGTGCGGGCGGGCGAGTCGGGCGGAGGTGGCGGGACCGCCGTCACCGGCGAACCCGTGCGTGCCGTCACCCGCGACCGTCGTGATCCGCCCGTCCGGCGACACCCTGCGGACCCGGTCGTTGCCGGCGTCGGCGAGGTAGAGGTTGCCCGCGCCGTCCACCGCCAGCGCGTGCGCAGAGGACAACCGGGCGGAGGTTGCGGGACCGCCGTCACCGCCGAAGCCGCGCGTGCCGTCACCCGCGACCGTCGTGATCCGCCCGTCCGGCGACACCCTGCGCACGCGGCCGTTGCCGCTGTCGGCGACGTGGAGGTTGCCCGCGCCGTCGAGCGCCAACCAGCACGGGAACGACAACTGGGCCGCCGTGGCGGGGCCGCCGTCACCGGTGAACCCCCGGGTCCCATTGCCCGCGACGGTGGTGATCGTGCCGTCGGGGGCGACCTTGCGCACCCGGCTGTTGGCGGCGTCGGCGACGTAGAGGTTGCCCGCGCCGTCCACCGCCACCCCGCGCGGCGCCCACAGCTGGGCGGAGGTCGCCGGTCCGCCGTCGCCGCTGAACCCGCCGGCGCCGGTCCCCGCGACCGTGGTGATCGTGCCGTCGGGCGCGACCTTGCGGACGCGGTTGTTGCCGAGTTCCACGACGTAGAGGTTGCCCGTGCCGTCCAGTGCCACCTGGAGCGGGCGGGACAGCAGCGCGGCGGTGGCCGGGCCGCCGTCGCCCCCGTACCCGGTGACGCCCGTCCCCGCGACGGTGGTGATCGTGGGAGTGGTCGTGACCACGGCTGTGCTCATCGTGCCCCTTCACGCCTCGGGTGAGGGTTGCGGACGGCTGCCGACCCGGCTTCATTCAGCCACGTCGGCGATCCGCCCGGCAATCCCGCTTCGGCGCGTGATCCGCGGCGCCGCGCCCACCCACAGTGCGCCGACCGCATCGAGCGGACGCCGGTCGGGTTCGGGGCGCGGGCACGGGCGGGTGATCACTGCACGGGGTTCCAACCGTCGTTGCCGGCCAGGTACTTCTGCGCGGTGTGCTCCGCCGCGGTCGTGGCGCTCATCTGCGGTCGGTCGGTCGTGCCGGTGGTGGCTCCCGCGCCGGTGTTGCCGTACTCGGCGAACCGGCACGTCCTCCACGAGAACCCGCTCATGTCCTGCCAGGCGCCGGCTTGGCGGATGTGGCCGCCCAGCACCGAGTCCCGGACCAGGACCTGGCCGATCGCGTCGGCCGCGCCACCGGCGTGCCAGCACCGGCCCAGCGCGACGGTCCGCGCGGCGGCCGGGCCCTTCAGCGTCGACCGGGTGATCAGGATCCCGTACCGGTTGGACGAGTGCGTCGCGGCGGCGGTGATGTAGCCGTTGTTGCCGCTGCCCCGGTCGAGGGACTGGATGGTGGTGGAGTCGACGACCAGGGCGCCGTTGCCGTAGATGAAGTCGACCGCGCCCTCGATGTAGCTCTTGTAGACGTACTGGCGCACCTGCGAGGCGCCGGTGCCGCCCCAGGACAGGAACGTGTCCTGGTAGCCCAGCAGGCGCACGTTGCGGTAGACCTGCCGGTCGCCGCCCGCGTACAGGGCCAGCGCCTGGCTGTCGTGCGCCGCGTAGGTGTTGGCGATGGTCAGTCCCGTGACCGAGGTGTCCCTGGCCAGGTTGAGCACGGTGGCGCTGCCGGCCGTGCCCGCCGCGGACGCGGGGGTGCTGCCGGTGATCACGACGTCGGACGAGGTGCCGCTCGTGCCCCGCAGGGTGATGCCGGGCTTGGCGGCCGGGATGGACACCTGGCCGCGGTACGTGCCCGGTTTGACGTTGATCACGGTGCCGGGCGCCGCCGCGGCCAGCGCGGCCTGGATGGTGGTGTGGTCGCCGGAGCCGTCGGCCGCGACGGTGATCGTGGTGGCCGCGTGCGCCGGGGTGGCCAGCGCGAGGACGACCAGCGGCAGGGCGGTCAGGGTGGTGGCGCGGCGGGCCGCGGCGGGCCGGCGTTTGCGGTGCGGTGACACGGGCGGGCCTCTCGTCGGGGTGCGGGGTGGCGGCGACGGCGGGTGGTCGGCGGCACGGCGGGGTGGTTCGGGTGCCGGCCCGCCGGTGCCGCGTCCGACGACGCGGGACCACGCGCGCTTTCCCTCCCGGGCGCGGCCGGCGGGCATTCCCGTGGCGGCGGGATCGCACTCGACCCGAATTCGACGCGGGCCGGTGCCGACGTCCGCAGTATGGGGAGGCGGCGCGGGCACCACAAGGGCAATCGCCCGATTCGTCCTGGTCAGAGGCATGATCAGGGTTTTGAGACGGGAATCCGACCACCACGTTGCGACGTTCGCGAGAACGGGTCGAATTCGTTCGACGAACCGACGTCGATACCGGTTCCGCTATTCGACGGTACGTTGTTCGACGGGGTTCCGTTCGAGGCACCGGCGCGAGACCCGGCGGCACGTCGCGGGGCGCGGGGCGCTCGGACCGGGCCCGAGCGCGATGCGGACCGGGACGGAACGCTGCTGCTTCGCGTCCCGATCCGCACCGCGCTGTCCAGGCCGGGCACGCGCTGGCTGCTCAACGCGCGCGCGGTCCGGTTCTCGGAACCCCCAGAAAGTGGTTCCCACCGCGCCTCGCGCGAGCGCGGCGATCCTGGTTTACCCGCCGTCGGAGCGGCTACACCTCTTCGGAGGTAAAACCACCCGATCACCGTTCCCGGTGGACGAGGGCGGCGACCTCCGCCTCGCCGACGACGATCCCGCGCCCCGGCTCCCAGTCCGGCCCCGCGTCGTCCGGCGTCCCCCACGCCAGGCCGCACAGCAGCGCCGCCAGCAGGCAGGAGCCTGCCGCGCACCACGCCCAGACCACGTCCTCCAGCACGGCCACCGCGGCGTTGGTCGCACCGGCGGCCAGCAGCCCCAGCAGCGCGAAGCCCAGGACCGCCTCGTCGCGGTCCTGCCCCGCGTTCCCCATCGGGTCGCCCGTTCGCGTCACGCCCGTATATCTCCGGCCGGGCCCCGGCAGTTACGAGGGAACCGCACTTTTGCGTGTTCCCCGTGCTCGGGAGGTTCGGGGCACCGCCAGGAGCCGCAGGCGCCGGGTCCGCGGACGCGACACCCACCCGACACCACTGGTCCGCCTCCCGCGGCGCGCCCGGGAGCAGCCGCGTCGAACCGGCCGTCCGTCCGGCCACGCCTCCCGCCGCCCGGGCGGGCCCGTCCGTCCGCGATGGGCACTCACCGCCACCGCCGAGCGGGCGCGGCGAATACCGGCCGCGCGGGCGTCCGTCAACCCGCATTCGACTGCCGGGACGGCGCGGTACCGCCCGGTGCCGTTTCCCTTGACAATTCGCGGCGACCCCCGTAGACCTCGAAAGGGGATTGCCGCACCGCCACTCGGCGAACACCCCGGCCGACAGCGCCGTCGGTGCACGGCGGAAAAACCTCGGTCGCGGAATGATCGATAATTCTTCCCGACCTCCCCTGCCCGTTCCACCCCTGCACACCATTCCCGCATCGGGCGCGGCTCCGGCGCGGGGTGGGGACGGAGAGACGGTGACGACCACCAGTTGGACGGCCCGGCGCGGCGTGCGGTGCGCCTTCACGCGCCCCGGAGAGGACGACGGCGGCGGGCACGTGCTGGCCCGCGTGGCCTACCAGCGGCACGACGCACCACCCGCCCTGCATGACGGCGCCCCCCGCGTGGGCGTCCACATGACCGCGCCCGACGGCGAGCCGTTCGACGAGGTCTGGCGCACCGACCTGCCCGTTCGCGCGGGCACGGCGGGCGACCTGGTCTACGCCGAGGACGGCGAGCACCTGTTCTGCGCAGTCCGCGTGGAGGAGCGCGGCGTGTACCGGGACGCGGTGCGCGAGGCGTACCGCTCGGCGTTCGACCTCATCACCCGGTTGAACTACCCGCGGTTGTTCCGCATGTGGAACCTCGTGGGCGGCATCATCGACCCCAACGACGAGGGCGAGGAGATCTACCGCGACTTCTGCGTGGGCCGCGCCGAGGCGTTCGAGGAGTGGGCGGGCCGGGTCGGTTCCATTCCGGCGGCGACCGGCATAGGCACCCGCTCCCGAGGCGTCACGCTGTATTTCATGTCTGGCCGTGACATTAATCCGGTGCACTTGGAAAACCCGAGGCAGACTCCGGCGTACGAGTACCCGGAGCAGTACGGGCGGAAGTCGCCGAGTTTCGCGCGGGCCACCTGGCTGGGCTCCGGTACCGATTCCCGGGGCACGCTCTACGTGTCGGGGACGGCCAGCATCATCGGCGACGAGACGGTGCGCCGGGACGACGTGCTCGGCCAGGTCGAGGTCACGCTCGGCAACATCGCGGACCTGATCGGCGAGTCGAACCTGCACCGCCACGGCGTCGGCGGCGGGTACTCGCTGACCGACCTGGACCTGGTGAAGGTCTTCGTGCGCGACGCCGCGGACCTGCCGGCCGTGCGGGCGCGGTGCGCGGAGTCGCTGTCCCCCGACGCCGAGGTGGTCTACCTCAACGTGGACGTGTGCCGCCCCGACCTCCTGGTGGAGGTCGAGGGCATCTGCCGCCCCCGGGACGGGGGGTCGACGTGACGACCGCGCCACCGGCCCCGGTCGGCCGGGACCACGACCTCGAGCACGGCAACCTGGTGGCCCGGTTGACCGCCCTGGCGGCGGTGCACGGCTGGTCCGACCGCCCCGCCTACCTGGTCGACGGCGTGGCGCACACCTACGCCGAGGTCTACCGGGGCGCGGGGCGGGCCGCGGCCGCGTTCGCCGCCCGCGGGCTCGGCCGGGGCAGCCGGGTGCTGCTGGCGCTGCCGGACGGCGTCGAACTGGTCCGGGCGTTCCTCGGCGCGCTGTGGATCGGCGCGGTGGCCGTGCCGGTGAACGTCGACCTGCACCAGGACGAACTGCGCCAGGCCGCCGGGATCGCGCGGCCCGACGCCGTGGTGTCCGCGCCGGGTTCGGTGCTGCCCGCCACGATCACCGCGGCGGAGCTGGCGGTGGACGCGCCCGCGCCGCCCTGCGCGGACGTCGACGCCCTCTCCCCCGCCTTCGGCGCCTTCACCTCCGGGACGACCGGCGCGCCGAAGCTGGTCGTGCACTCCCACGGCGACCCGGCGGTGTTCGAGCGGGCCATCGCCTCCGTCGTGGGCATCAGGCCCGGCGAGGTGACGTTCTCCGTGTCCCGCCTGTACTTCGTCTACGGGCTGGGCAACTCGCTGTTCTTCCCGCTGCACCGCGGCGGCACCGCGGTGCTGTCGCCGACGCGGGCGACCGAGGACGACGCCCTGCGGCTGATCGAGCGGCACGGCGTCACGGTGTTCTACGGGCAGCCCAGCTTCTACGCCCGCCTGCTCGGCCACCCCCGCCACGGCGTGCTGTCGCGGCTGCGGCTGGCGCTGGTGGCGGGCGAGGTGCTGCCCGAGGCGCTGGAGGCGCGGCTGCGGGAGGTCCTGGGCGAGCGGCTGCTGAACGTCTTCGGCACCACCGAGACCGGGCACGCGCTGGTCGCCAACGCCCCCGGCGCGAGCCGGGCGTCGACCATCGGTCGCGTCCTGCCGCCGTACCGGTTGCGGGTGGTGGACCAGGGCGGCGCGGAGGTGCCCGCGGGCGTGGAGGGGTCGCTGGAGGTGGCCGGGCCGTCGATCGTGCGCGGCGGGCGCAGCGGCACGGACGCGCCGGAGCGCGTCACCTCCTGGTACGCGACCGGTGACGCGGCGACCGTGGACGAGGACGGGTTCGTGCGCCTGCACGGCCGGTTGGACGACATCGAGATCGTCGGCGGGCAGAACGTGCACCCGACGGAGATCGAGGACCTGCTGGTACGCCACCCCGACGTGCGGGAGGCCGGCGTGTGCTCGGCGCGGCGCGGGACGGGCGTGACCGCGCTGCGGGCGTTCGTGGCGCTGCGCGAGGGCGCGTCGCCGGAGCGGGTGCGCGAGCAGTTGTTGGAGACTGCCAGGCGAGCGCTCACCTGGTACAAGGTTCCGGAGGACGTGATGTTCGTGCCCGAACTGCCCCGCACGCCCACGGGCAAGTTGCGCCGCGGCGACCTGCGCGCGATGGCGGCGCGGTGAGCGCGCCGGGGAAGGCCGCGGTGGCGGCGGACGGCGGCTCGCGCGTCGGGGGCCGGGTGCTGCTGGCGATCGCGGTCACGATGGTGCTGTGGGCGTCGGCGTTCGTCGGCATCCGGTACGCGGGCGCGGACTTCGAGCCGGGCGCGCTGGCGCTGGGGCGGCTCCTGGTGGGGGCGCTGGCGCTGGGCGCGCTCCTGGTGGCGCGGGGCGAGGGGCTGCCGCCGCGGGCCGCGTGGCCGGGGATCGCCGGGTCGGGCGTGTTCTGGTTCGCCCTCTACATGGTGACGTTGAACTGGGGTGAGCGGCACGCGGACGCGGGCACGGCCGCGCTGGTGGTGGGCACCGGGCCGGTCCTGGCGGCGGTGCTGGCGGGGTTCGTGCTGCGCGAGGGCTTCCCGGTGCGGCTGCTGGTGGGCATGGGGATCGCGTTCGCCGGCGCGGCGGCGGTCGGGCTGGCCAACGGCGGCGGCTCGGCCACCCTGCGCGGGGTGCTGCTGTGCCTGCTGGCCGCGGCGGGGTACGCGGTGGGCGTGGTGGCGCAGAAGCCCGCGCTGAAGCACGCCTCCGCGCTCCAGGCCACGACGTTCGGGTGCCTGGTCGGCGCGGTGGCCTGCCTGCCGTTCGCCGGGCGGTTGGTGGTGGACGTGGCCGCCGCGCCGCCGAGCGCCACGCTCGCGGTGGTGTACCTGGGCCTGTTCCCGACCGCGCTGGCGTTCTACACCTGGGCGTACGCGCTGTCCCGGACGACCACCGGGCTCCTGGGCGCGACCACGTACGTGGTGCCGGCGATCGTGGTGCTGCTGTCGTGGGTGCTGCTGGACGAGGTGCCCGGCCCGGTGGCCCTCCTCGGCGGTGCGCTGTGCCTGGTGGGCGTGGCGGTGTCCCGGTCGGCGCCGCGGCGCGCGCGGAACCGGCCGTGAGCGGCGCAACCGCCCGCGTACGGCCGTGCCGTACGCGGGCGGGCTGCCGGACCTCCTCCGCCGTGGACGGCAGGAGGCGGACGACGGCCTAACGGGCCGGGACGGCGGCGCCGCGCCGGGCGCGCACCAGGTTCACCGCCGCCAGCACGACGCCCAGGCCGATCAGGATCAGGCCGCGCACCCACACCGCGCCGTCGATGCGGGTGAACAGCAGCACGCACGACGCCAGGCCGAGGCACGGGAGGACGACGGGCACGCGGAAGTGGTCGGGCTCGCCCTCGTCGCGACGCAGGACGAGGACGGCCGCGTTGACCGCCACGAACACCACCAGCAGCAACAGCACCAGGGTCTCGGCCAGGGCGGTGACCTCGCCGGTCAGCGCCAGCACCAGCGACACCGCCGAGGTCGTCAGGATCGCGACCCACGGCGTGCGGCGGCCCGGCAGGACGCGGGCCAGCGCGGACGGCAGCAGGCCGTCCCGGGCCATGCCGTAGGCCAGGCGGGACGACATGATCCCGGTCAGCAGCGCCCCGTTGGCCACGGCGACCAGCGCCACCACGCTGAACAAGCCCTCCGGCACCCCGCCCGCCAGGCGCACGACCTCCAGCAGCGGCCCGGTCGAGGCGGCCAGCCGGTCGGTCGGCACGGCGGCGCTGGCCACGACGCCGATCAGGAGGTACACCGCGCCGGCGGTCAGCAGCGCGCCGAACAGGGCGCGCGGGTAGGAGCGGCGCGGCTCCTTGACCTCCTCGGCCAGGTTCACCGACGTCTCGAACCCGACGAACGAGTAGTAGGCCAGCACCGCTCCCGCCAGCGTCGCGCCGAACAGCCCCTGCCCGCCGGTGCCGAACTCCCCCAGCCGACCGAGGTCGGCGTCACCGCGCAGGATCAACCACGCGCCCAGCCCGATGACCAGCACCAGGCCGCCGACCTCGACGACCGTCGCCACGACGTTCGCGCCGAGCGACTCCTTGATGCCCCGGATGTTGAGCAGCGCCAACAGCGCGAGGAACACCACCACGACCGCCACCGTCGGCAAGGAGACCAGGGCGCGCAGGTAGTCCCCGGCGAACCCCCGCGCGAGCGCGCCCACCGACACCACGCCGGCGGCGAGCATGCAGAACCCGATCAGCGACCCCACCGCCGGGCCGAACGCCTTCGTCGCGTAGTGCGCCGACCCCCCGGCCCGCGGGTACTTGGTGGCCAGCTCCGCGTAGGAGGCGGCGGTCAGCGCGGCCAGCACCAGGGCCGTCACCAGGGGCAGCCACACCGCTCCGCCGGACTCGGCCGCGACCGACCCGACCAGCACGTACACGCCCGCGCCGAGGATGTCGCCCAGGATGAAGAAGTACAGCAGGGGCGTGCTCACGGCCCGGTTCAGCGAGGAGACCATGCCGTCCAGTACCCCGTCGGGCGCGCGTCGAAGCGGTGCGGCGCGCCACTGCTCAGCGCCACTGCTCAGCGCCACTGCTCAGGGCCGCGGCACGGTGAGCGCGTCGGCGAACAGGTCCGGGTGCCAGTTCTCCGGCAGGTCGGGCTTGCCGAACAGGTAGCCCTGCAGGTAGTCGCAGCCGGCTTCGCGCAGCCACTGCGCCTGGGTGGGCGTTTCGACGCCCTCGGCGACGGTGCGGGCGCCGAGGGCGGCGGCGAGGTCGATGATGCACCGCACCACGCCCTCCGTGCGGGTGTCCTCGCCCAGGCCGTCGGTGAACGACTTGTCGATCTTGACGAGGTCGAACCGGTAGCGGCGCAGGTAGTTCAGCGACGAGTAGCCCGTGCCGAAGTCGTCCAGCGCCACCCGCACGCCCGCCTCCCGCACGGCCATCAGCACGCGCATGGCGTCCTCGTCGGCCCACACCGACTCGGTGACCTCGACGGTGAGCCGGTCCGGTCGCAGGCCGGTGTCGGCCAGCAGCTCGGCGACCTCGCGCGGGAACCGGTCGCCGCCCAGCTGGCCGGGCGAGACGTTGACGGCCACGCCCAACCGCACCCCCCGGTCCTGCCACCGCACCGCCTGCGCGCACGCCGCCCGCAGCACGTGCGTGCCCAGCGGCACGATAAGCCCGGTCTCCTCGGCCAGGCCGATGAACCGGTCGGGCCCGAGCAGGCCGCGCCCGGGGCGCCGCCACCGCACCAGCGCCTCGGCGTGCGTGGCGCGCGCGGCGGCCACGCCGACGATCGGCTGGTAGTGCAGCACGAGCTGGTCGGTGCCCAGCGCGGCGCCCAGGGCGGCCTGGTCCTCCTGCCGCGCGGCGACGTCCTCGCCCATCTCGCGGCGGAACGACCGGACCTGTCCCCCGCCCTCGCGCTTGGCCACGTACATCGCCACGTCGGCGTCGCGCAGCAGGTCCTCGGAGGTGCGGCCGGTGCCGTTCCGGCCGGGCACGGCGACGCCGACGCTGGCCCGGATGACCGCGGCGTCACCGGCGGCGTCGGGCTGGGCCAGCGCGTCCAGGAGGCGGCGGGCCCGGCACACGCCGTCCTCGTCGTCGCTCGTGAGCACCGCGAACTCGTCGCCGCCCAGCCGGGCGACCACGTCCCGGCCGCCGGTCGCGGTGCGCAGGCGCCGGGCCGCCTCGACCAGGCGCCGGTCGCCCGCCTGGTGGCCCTGGACGTCGTTGACCTCCTTGAAGTGGTCGAGGTCGATCAGCAGGAGCGCGACGTCGCCGCCGCCCGCCAGCGCCCGGTCGGCCAGCTCGAGGAAGTGCCGCCGGTTCACCAGCCCGGTCAGCTCGTCGTACTCGGAGCGCTCGCGCAGCACGTCCTCCCACCGCCGCCGCGCGGTGACGTCCACGACGGCCACCATCACCCGGTCGGACCGGCCGCCGTCCCGGACGGCGACGGGGTGCAGGGCGAGCGTGGCGCCGGCGTGGTCGACCCGCAGCTCCGCGGCCTCCGCGCCCGGCCGGGCGCAGCCCTCGGCGCACGCGGTGAGGTCGGGGCCGTGCGGGCACGGGACCACGCCGGGCCCGTCCCAGCCCAGCAGGTCGGCGGCGCGGTCGTTGAACAGCTCGGGCCTGCCCGCGCCGTCCAGCAGCACCAGCCCCACCGGGCTGGCGCGCACGGCGGCCTCGGCGGTCCGGTGCGCGCGGTCGGCGCGGACCCGGGCGGCGTCGGCCAGGCGGGCGGCCCGGGCGGTCTCGTACAGGGCGGCCGCCTCGACGACCAGGCCGACCAGCGGCAGCAGTGCCGGGGCGAGGGCCGCCGAGCCCGGCGCGGCCCGGCCGCCCAGCTCCCAGGCGGCGAACCCGAGCAGGTACCCCAGGACGGGGACCAGCGCCCGCGCCGGGAAGCGGTGCTCGACGTCGAGCACCATGCGGCGGAGCGTGACGCCGAACAGGAAGCCCAGGACCGGCTGCGGCGCGGGCAGCACGACGGTGCCGGCCACGATGGCGGCGGTCTCGGCGACCACGGCGCCCCACCCGTCGCGGCCGGGCCGCAGCAGCCACCCGGCCAGCACCAGCACCACGACCACCGCGACGGCGAGGCCGACGAGCCGGTGGGCGGCGAACGCCGACTGCGCGGCGAACACGGCGCCGCCGACCCAGCCGAACGCCGTGGTCCACCGCCGCACGCGGCGCAGACCCGCCCGCACGTCGGGTACGTCGGTGGGCGCGACAGTCACGCCGGTCTGGCTTGCCACACCACTCCCGGGCTGAGCACGACAACCGCGCGCGGAACCGACAACGACCGGCAGTCCAGCCGATCGCCGAACAAGCGTAGCCGAAAGGCGGACACTCGGCTACAGAGTGTGAGCACCGGTCACCTTGACCGGCAACTCGCGCGGCCGACCCGACCGGGGAGCCGCTCGCGGCACCCCGCGCACGGGTGGTGAACCTGCTTACAGAACCCCGCGGCGAGGCCGGTTCCGTCGGTCCCGTTCGGACACTGGAGGGGTGAGCGCGCAACCCCTGATCACCCCCACCCGCATCTACGTGGAGCCCGCCGCCGCGCGGCTGCCGCGCGGGCGGGAGGTGCTCGACCGGTTCCCCGACGCCGAGCGCGTCGAGGTCGACGGCCACTGGCGCATCCCCGAGTTGCACGGCGACGAGGCCAACGCCCGCCGCTGGGTGCGCATCAAGCAGGAGGCGCTGGTGCTCGGGGTGAAGAAGTCGCTGAGCGCCCGGCCCAACGGGCGGTCGGCGCACTTCATCGCGCCGTCCACGGCCAACGGGTGCGCCATGGCCTGCGCGTACTGCTACGTGCCCCGCCGCAAGGGCTACTCCAACCCGATCACGGTGTTCGCCAACATCGAGCAGATCACCGGCTACCTGGCCCGGCACGTCGCCCGCCGAGGCCCGATGACCGAACCGGGGCAGGTGGACGACCGGGCGTGGGTGTACGACATCGGCGAGAACTCGGACTGCTCGGTGGACGCGCTGGTCAGCGACAACGTGCGCGACCTGGTCCGGTTGTTCCGCGGCCTGCCCACCGCCAAGGCGTCGTTCGCGACCAAGCACGTCAACCGCGACCTGCTGGGCTGGGACCCGGGCGGGCGCACCCGCGTCCGGTTCTCGCTCATGCCCGAGCGCACCGCGAAGCTGCTCGACATCCGCACCAGCCCGATCGGGGAGCGGCTCGCCGCGCTGGACGACTTCCGCGCCGCCGGGTACGAGGTGCACGTCAACCTCAGCCCGGTCGTCGTGCACGACGGGTGGCTGGACGACTGGCGCGAGCTGCTGGTGGCGTTGGGCGACGCGACCTCCGCGGCGACCCGCGAGCAGCTCGCCGCGGAGGTCGTCATGCTCACCCACAACCGGGCGCTGCACGAGGTGAACCTGCGCTGGCACCCGCGGGCGGAGGAGGTGCTGTGGCGGCCCGACCTCCAGGAGGCCAAGCGCAGCGAGGGAGGCGGCGAGAACGTGCGCTACCGGCGCGGCCTCAAGCGGGAGCTGCTGGACGAGCTGCTGGCCCTGGTCGCCCGGCACGCGCCCTACCTGCGCGTCCGCTACGCGTTCTGAGCCACCCGGGAGGGGCCGTGTCGGAACGGGCGGGGTCACCGGTGCACGCCCTACGATCCGGGCATGATCTCCGAGCCGACGCTGCCCGCCGACCTCCGCGCGCTGTTCGCCGGCGGCGCCGACACCGGTCGGGCGCTGCCGGTGCCCCTGCCGCCCGGCCGCGCGGTCGTCCCCGAGGAGGGTGATCCCGAGCGGCCCGCGTTCTGGCTGAGCGACGCGCCCGCGCCCGCCGGCCTGTGGACCCGGCTGCGCGCCGAGCACACCCGGTCGGGGCTGTGGCCGGTGCTGCTGGACTCGCTGGACGACGAGGACGAGGAGTACCGGCCGTGGGGCAACGGCGAGGTGCTGCCGGACGAGATGTCCTCGCCCGGCGAGCACGACCCCGCCGCGCTGCTGGCGGACTGGTGGGCGGCGAGCACCGGGGAGGACCCGGAGGACGAGCTGACGCCCGCGGAACGCGCCGCGATCACCGCGCCGTTCGGCCGGACCTGGCCGGGCCTGGCGCCCACCCCGGCGGTGGGCGCGGACCCGGAGCGCATCGCCGACGGCCTCGCCGAGCAACTGGTGGCGGGCCACCCGTCGATCCGCCTGGGCCTGGTGGCGGCGGAGCGGGGGGCGGACGTGCCGACCGTGGTGGGGTGGACGGGCCCGACCAACCACACCGGTGACACCGCCGAGGTGTCGGCCGTGCTGCGCAGCTGGGAGGACCGGTTCGGCGCGCGGGTGGTCGGCCTGGGGTTCTCCACCCTGGTGCTGAGCGTCGCCGCCCCGCCGACCACGCGGGAGAGCGCCATGGCCGTCGCCGCCGAGCACTTCGCGTTCTGCCCGGACAACGTCTGGCAGGGCGAACCGCCGAACACCTTGGCCGCCTACGCGGACCGCCTCGTGAACGACCACTCGTGGACGTTCTGGTGGGACTGACCCCCTGGCCGCACCGCCGCGGGACGAGCGGTCAGCGGGCGGCTTCCGCCATCGCGGCGATGTGCTCGGACCAGCCGACGCCGGTGATCCGCTGCACGGCCCGCGACACCAGGTTCGCGGCCAGGTAGCGCTCGACCGGGGTCACGTCGCACACCGCCAGCAGCTGGTAGAGCATGTTCGTGGCGAACCGGTAGACGGTGACCGGTCGGCGCAGGCGCGGGCCGTCCAGGTCCACCGCGCGCAGTTGCCGGTGGTACTCGCTGTGGCGGACGCGGTGGTCGCGGTGCCAGCGCTGGACGGCCGCCGGTTCGCCCAGCTCCACCGCGCGCTCGCCGTGGCGCGGGTTGTGGCCGCTCGGCAGGTCGCCGCGGTCGTAGACGACCTCGACCAGCTCCCGCGCGGCGGTCGTCCACGTGGTCCACGGGGTGGGCAGGCGGTTTTCGGCGACGGCGCGCACGGTCTCCGTGGCGCTCACCGCGTTGTCCTCCCACACCCGGTCGAAGCGGGCGCGCAGCCTGCCGTCCGGGTCGCTGTGCAGCAGGAAGTCCTCGAGGTGCGACTGGAACGAGTGGTAGCCGTGGTCCAGGCCGCCGGGGTAGCGGCTCGCGTGCGCGGCCATCGCGACCAACGCCGTGCGCACGCGCGCGGTCGGCGTGGCGTCGGCGGACACGGCGTCCCGCACGGCCGGCACGCCCAGCCGCAGCACCCGCGCCCTCAGGTCCACCAGCGCCGCCGAGCCGAGCAGCTCCCGGATGCCGCGGTAGTCGGTCGGCTCGACCACGACGGTGTTGTCCGGGTGGATCGGCTCGTACGGCGGCGGGACCAGCTCGGCCACGCCCTGGCGCCGCGACCGGGCCAGCAGCTCGTCGTGCGCCGCGCCCGCGGTGGAGGGGTGCGCCGCCAGGTGCTCGCGCAGCCGTTCGGCGACCAGGTCGGCCTCCCCGTCCAGCCGGACGCGCACGTGCGGCCCGTGCAACCAGTGCCGCTCGACGTGCCCTCGCGCGCCGGCGGCCTCCGCCTCGGCCAGCGCGGGCAGCACGGCGTCGCGGAGCAGCGGCGCTTTCACGGGGTCGTGGTAGTAGCAGACGACATCGGGCAAGGGGCGCTCCACGGTGCGCGGGCGGGGACGCCCGGGCGGGCGCCCCCGGCGCGGACGGGCCGGCGGGGTGCTCAGCCGGTCGGTTCGGGCAGTTGCGGCGGCACGCAGCAGCAGGAGCTCGCACAACTCCCGGAACCGGCCGACGCGCCGGTCTCGGGCAACGCGACGGCGTCACGCATCGTGGTGATGGCGAGGTCGTCGAGGACCAGGTCCTCGACGTCAAAGCTCAGGTCGAACTCGTTCACAGTCCACCTCCTTCCCGGTCCGGCGGACGCTAGGGCCGCCGATCGCCGCCGGACAAGGCTTTCCCCGCGGTGACTGCGCCCCGGCTTCGGGCGCCCGCGACCCGGCGACGGGCCGCCGCACACCCCCTGACCCGCTACGGAGCGTCACAGCCGGCGGTGGCGCCGGGGCAGCACGACGGTGCGGGCTGCCGAACGGGCCGAACAGCGCGAACCGGTCAGACCGCGCGAACCATCAGGTGGCGCGAACGGTCAGCGGGCAGTCCGGGGCGAGGTCGTCCAGACCCGACACGGACAGGACGCGAGCCGGGGCGGAGTCCGCGGTGACCGTCACGGTCAGCGCGCGGCCCGCGCGGGTGGCCGTCGCGGCGGCGTCGAGCAGGAGGGCGATGCCCGAGCTGCTGAGGTAGCGCAGGCCGGTGAGGTCCAGGTCGACCGGCCGGTCGTCGGTGTCGCCGACGCGGGCCAGCAGGGGCGTGCGCAGCCCTTCCACGGTGTGCAGCTCGAGGTCGCCGGTCAGCCGGACGCACTGCGCGCCGTCGGTCGGGTGGTCGAGCAGCTCCGCGGCCCGCCCCTCGGTCGCCGGGACGGCCGCCGGCGGCGCCGCGGGCGCGCCCGGTTCGGCGACGAGGTGGAAGTCGACGGTGGTGCCGCCCTCGCCCCGGTCGAACGTGACCCGCTCGGCCAGCGTCCGGATGATCCCCGTGCCGCGACCGCGGAACCCGGGGTCGGCGGGCACCGGCCGCCACCGGCCGTAGTCGCGGACGACGACGCGCACACCCGTGGCGGTGGTGGCCAGCTCGTAGTCGAAGTCCCCAGGCACCCCGGTGTAGGCGTGGTCCACCGAGTTGGCCGCCGCCTCGCCCAGCGCCAGTTGCAGGTCGTCCAGCAGGTCGGCCGACAGCGCCGCCGCGACCGCCCACTGGGCCACGGCACGGCGCATCACCGCCAGCGACGGCGGCACGGCGGGCAGGGTGCCCCGCAGCGGCCGGGGCAGGTGGCGCGCGACGACGAGGGCCACGTCGTCGTCCTGGCCCTCGGCGAGCAGCGCGCCGAGGACGGCGTCGGTCAGCTCGTCGGGCGCGGCGGCGCGGGCGTCGGAGACCACGGCCAGCAGGCGGTCCATGCCGCGGTCGAGCGGGACGTCCCGGCGTTCCACCAGGCCGTCGGTGTAGAGCACGACGGTGGCCCCCTCGGGCAGGTCGGCGGCGTGCTCCACGTAGCCGTGCCCGCCCGGCGAGCCCAGCACCGGTCCGGTGCCGCCGGCCAGGAACCGCGCCCCGGCCGGGTCCGCGACCAGCGGCGGCGGGTGCCCGGCCAGCGCCCACCGCAGCACCCCGGTGTCGCAGTCCAGGATCAGGCACGCGCACGAGCTGCCGAGCGCGCCGCCGACCCGGCGGGCGAAGACGTCCAGCCGTTCCAGCGCCGCGGCCGGCGACCGGCCTTCGAGCAGGTAGCCCGCCAGCGCGCTGCGCAACTGGCCCATGACGGCCGCCGCGGCCGGTCCCTTTCCCACGACGTCGCCCACGCACAGCGCCACGCTGCGCTCGTCCAGCGCCAGCACGTCGTACCAGTCGCCGCCGATCTGGGCGTGCGTCGACGCGGGCAGGTACCGCGCCGCGGTGGCCAGCCGGTCCGACGCGGGCAGCTCCCGGGGCAGCAGGCTGCGCTGCAGCGCCTCGGCGATCTCGTGCTCGCGGCGCAGCAGCAGTTCCCGCTCGGCCTCGGCGCGCTGCCGCTCGGTCACGTCACGACCGATCGCCTGCAACCCGGTCGGCGTGATCTGGATGCTCAGCTCCAGGGCGATCACGGTCCCGTCGCCGCGCCGCACCTGCCACACCTCGGTGACGACGTCCGCGCCCGCCCCGCCCCCCGCGGTGCCCCGGCCGGACACCACCAGGTCGGCGGCGTCGGTGCCCACCAGCTCGTCGCGGGTGCGGCCCAGCAACGCGCACGCGGCCGGGTTGACCTCGACGAACCGCGAGTCGCGGTCGAGGATCCAGATCGCGTCGGTGGCGCGTTCCACCAGCAGTCGGTGCCGCTGCTCGCTCTCGTGCCGCGCCCGGTCGGCGTGCACCCGCTGCACCGCGTCCCAGCACCGGCCCACGACCTCGGAGAGCAGGTCCACCTCCGCCTGTCCCCACCGCCGCACCGACGCCTGGTGCACCGCCAGGCCCGCGACCAGCCGCCCGCCGCGCAGCAGCGGGACGGACACCACCGCGCGGATGCCGGTGCGCTCGTAGGCGGACCGGTCGTCGTCGCGCAGCCGGGAGTCGTTGACGGCGTCGGTGACCACCCACGGCTGACCCGCCCGCATCGCGAGCAGCGCGGGCTCGCCGAACTCCGACATCGCGAACCGGCCGCGCAGCGGCGGCAGGCCGACCGCGTGGCCGCCGCTCATGACGAAGTGGTCCTCGTCGGGTTCCACCAGGGCGTACCCGCACCGGTCGGCTTCGAGGTGCTCGCACAGCAGCCCGGTCACCACCGCCATGACCTGCTCGGCGTCGTCCACCCGCCGCAACCGCTGCTCCAGCGCCGTGAGGAACCGGGTGCGCTGCTCGCCCAGCCGCCGCCGGGTGACGTCGGCGAGCATCCCCCGCACCCGCACGGGCGCGCCGCCGCCGTCGCGCACCACCTGCGCGCGGCACCGCAACCACATCAGCCGCCCGTCCGCCGCCGTGGCGCGGAACTCCAGCTCGAAGTACTCCTCGGCGACGCCCGACCGCCAGGCGCGCTCCACGTCCGCGCGGTCGGCCGGGTGGATCAGCCGGGCCAGGTCGGCCGGTTCGCCGTACCAGTGCCCGGTCGGGTAGCCCAGCAGCGCGGCGACGTTGTCCGAGACGAACGTGAACCGGCGCGCCGGCACGTCGGCCTCCCACACGACCACGCCCATGCCGTCGACGAGACCGGCCAGGTCCGCTCCTCCCGGTGCGGTCACCGCGCCTCCTCGTCGAGCGTCGAGCCGGCCGCGGACCACCGGGCGTGACAAGCGCACTGAGTCACATCCGCACAGGTTATACCGCCGTTGTGCGGCGACGAAGAGTCCGTGCGCGCCGGTGGGCCGCGGGGAGTCCCGCGGCCCACCGGCACCCCGTTCGATCAGCGGGCCCGTTGATCAGCGGGCGGCGTGCTGCTCGGCCACCTCCCCGTCGGTGAGGGCCCGGTCCACCGCGCGGACCTCGTCCACCGCACCGTTCCAGAAGTCGGTGCGCGCGCCGGCGTACTCGGCGCGACCGATGGCCAACGGCCCGGTGCTCACCTCGTCCGGCCCGATCGGGATCGCCGCGGCCCGCACGCCGTCGACGTACAGGCGCGTCTCGCCCGCCGCCTCGTCGCGGACGCCGACCAGGTGGTACCAGCGGCCCGGTTCCGGGGTGGCGGCCAGCGTGGCGCGCCGGCCGCCGGGCACGCTGAACGCCCACCTGCCCTGCCCGTACTGCAGGTAGAACGGGTTCTCCACGCGCCGGCCGTCCTGGCTGACGGCGGTGGCGTAGTTGCCGGGCAGCGAGTCGAGCCGCACCCACGCCGACACCGAGTACGAACCGGTGGTGTCGAGCACCGGTCCGGAGGTCTCGGCGTAGTCGCCGTCGCCGTCGAACCGCAGCGCCTGCCCGCGCACCCCGGTCGTCCACGACGCGTCACCGGAGAGCGACACGGGGTTCGCGGCGCCCGCGGTGTCGTCGCCGTCGCCGTCCAGCGACCACGAGCCCTGGCCGTCGTAGGTCCGCCCGGCCGCCGCCGCGCCGGCCGCGATGACCCGCGCGTTCACCTCGCGCACCGGCCCGGGGTCGACCTTGAGCTCACGGCGGTCGTAGGTCCACAGGCCGTTCAGCTCGGTCTCCACGTCGGTGACCTGCGTGTAGACCGAGCCGGACAGCTCCGCGCCGGCGGCCTCCAGGTAGAACCGCTCGGTGTTGGCGACGTACTTGGCGGTCAGCGCCGCCCTGTCGGCCACACCGCTGTAGATCACGGCCGGCGCGCCGGGCCACTGGTGGCCGGGGGTGCGCAGGGTGAACCCGCCGTGCTCGCCGTCCACCGCGACGCGGCGGGCGTCCGGCCACGCGGGGTCGGTGTTGCCGTAGTCGTGGTGGTCGATCACGTCGCCCTTGCCCGAGTCGCCCTTGGACGCGCAGCAGTTGACGCCGCTGTGGGCGTTGACCACCCGCGACGGGTCGGCGGCCCGCACCGCCTCGGCGATGCGGCCGGTCTCCTCCCGGTCCCACTCGCCCCAGCCCTCGTTGAACACGGTCCACCCGATGACGGCGGGCGAGTCGTGCAGTTGCTCCAGGGTGCGGGCGCCCTCGGTGAGGAACGCCTGCCGGCCGGTCTCGTTCGTGGCGTTGACGTTGACGAAGTCCTGCCACACCAGCACGCCCAGCCGGTCGGCGTGGTAGTACCACCGGGCCGGCTCCACCTTGATGTGCTTGCGCAGCGCGTTGAACCCGAGGTCCTTCTGCGCCTTGATGTCCCACGCCAGCGCCTCGTCGCCGGGTGCGGTGTTCAGGCCGTCGGGCCAGAAGCCCTGGTCGAGCATGGCCAGCGAGAACACCGGTCGGCCGTTGAGGACCAGCTTCGGGAAGCCGGCGACGTCGCGCACGCCGATGGAGCGCATGCCGAAGTAGCTCCGGACGCGGTCCTCGTCGCGTCCGTCCTCCAAGGACACGTCGAGGTCGTACAGGTAGGGGTCGTCGGGGCTCCACAGGTGCGGGTCGGGCACCGGGAGCACCAGGTCGGCGTTCGGCGCGCCGGTGACCGCGCCGACCTCCTTCCCGCGCTTGTCGCGGGCGGTGGCGGTGACCCGGGCGGTCGCCGAGGCCGTGGCGGACGACACGCGGACGGTCAGCGCGCTCTTGGCGAGGTCCGGGGTGGTCTTGACGTCGTCGATCGCCTTGTCCGGCACGGGTTCCAGCCACACGGTCTGCCAGATGCCCGAAGACGGCGTGTAGACGATGCCGCCGGGGTTGCGGGACTGCTTGCCGATCGGCTGGTCGTCCCCGGTGGTGTCGGTGACGGCGACGATCAGCTCGTGCCGGCCGCCGCCGCGCAGGGCGTCGGTGATGTCGGCGGTGAACGCGGTGTAGCCGCCGGTGTGCTCGGCGACCGGCGTGCCGTCCACCCACACGCGGGCGTGGTGGTCGACCGCGCCGAAGTTCAGCCTGAGCCGCTGCCCCCGACCGACGCGCCAGTCGCGCGGCACGTCGAACTCGCGGCGGTAGAACATGTGGTCCTCGTGGCGCTCCAGCCCGGAGAGCTGCGACTCGACCGGGAACGGCACGGTGATCCGCTCGGGCAGGCGGCGGCCGAACACCGGCGCCTGGCCCTCGGTGGCGGCGGAGAACTCCCACCGGCCGTTGAGGTTCAGCCACTCGTCGCGCTCCTGCTGCGGGCGCGGGTACTCCGGCAGCGGCCGGTCCCGGTCCACCCGCTCGCCCCACGGCGTCCTGAGGCGCCGGGTGGAGGTGTTGGTCGCGGTGCGGGTGATCCGCGGCACGGCCCGGCCCCCGACGACCAGGCCGCCCTCCCCGTCGTAGGTGACCCGGACGCGTTGCGGTGCCTGCACGGTGGCGCCCAGCCGGACGACGACCTCGGCGCGGTCGCGGCGGCCGACGGCGGCGGACTCGATCGGGAACGGCACGGTGTCGACCTCGACCCGCAGGTGCGAGCGGAGGTCGCCCAGGTCGTCGACCCGCTGGTCGAAGACGGCGTCGAGCCGCCGGCCGTCCGGCGAGACGGTCAGGCCGACGGGGTAGACCGGGAAGTCGGCGGGCGGGAGGAACGCCGACTCGGGCACCGGTTGTGCGGCGAGCCCGGGCGCGGACCAGCGCAGGCGCAGGTTGGCGCCGCCCACGTCCTGGAACAGCTCCATCCGGAAGTCGTGCCGCTCGCCGGCGACGAGCCGCACCGGCGCGCTGTGCTGCTCCACGTCCCAGTCGCCGACCCAGTGGTCGATGACCGGCGCGCCGTCGAGGAACAGGCGGAACCCGTTGTCACCGATCGCGTGGAAGGTGTAGTCGCCGGTGGCGGGGGCGGCCAGGCTGCCGGTCCAGCGGGCGGTGGTGTGCTCGGTGCGGCCGGTGAGCTGCTGGAACGTGCCGGTCAGGTCGGAGAAGTCGACGTTGGGGTCGAGGGTGGTGCCGCCCGGCTCGGCGAAGTCGCGGGCGCCGGGCGCGGACATCCGGAAGTACTCGCCCTTCAGGCCGTGCGCGGGTGGCGCGGCGGCGGTCGCGGGTAGGGCGAGGACGGGGGCGAGGAGCAGGGACAGGAGCAGGGCGGACAGCCGGCGGGCGGCAGGGGACATGCGAACTCTCCTCGGGCTCGACTATGAGGCCCATCACAACTCCGTTCATCTATCCACAGATGTCCGCAGAACTCAACAACAACCGCCACCAATGGGAGCGCTCTCCCGCCTGGACCGCTCAAGCTCGCACAAAGGTTGAACCACCGCCCGGCGACCGCCCCACCAGGCGGCCGGCCCCTCGGCTCGCCCCCGTGCCCGTCTCCGACGCTCCACCCGATCGGGTGGGAAAACGGAGCGCTATCGCTTTTCGGGCAATCGCGGTAGGCCCTATTTGTGGACATCCGGGTGAAATCGCATGCGCCACCCACGTGGAATGACGCACGCCGGTAGGGGCGCGCCGCCGGGTGCTGCGCTGTCGGGATGCTCGTGGCCCGCAGGCGGGTGACAGGGGTCTTCTCCACCGACTCGGGTCCTTAGCGTGCCTGGGGTCCGGACGGCGGTGCCGCCGCTCCGGTCCAGGGAAAGAGGAAACGTCATGCGAAGACGCGTGATCATCTGGTCGGCGACGAGCGCGCTCGTCGCCGCCGCCGTCGTCGTTCCGGGCACGGCGGCGGCGGACCCGACCTCCGCCGCCACGTCGACGTTGACCAAGTCGGTCCGCGGCGTCACCAGCCCGGCCGACCACGGCGCCACCGCCACCTGGGTCGTCGGCTACGACAACAACGGCACGGGCGTCGGTCCGGCCACCGTCACCGACGCCGTGGGCGCAGGCCAGTCCTACGTCCCCGGCTCGCTGCACGTGCCGCCGGGGTGGACGCCGTCGTGGTCCACCGACGGCAGCACCTTCCAGGCCACCGAACCGGCCTCGGGCGTGGTCGCGGTCCGCGCGCAGAACCCCGTCGCCGGGCCGGACGGGACGTCGCTGTCGAGCCTGCTGACGCCGCCGGTGCAGGCGAGCACCACGGCCACCGGCGGCGACGGGTTCACCGCGCTGCTGCACCGCACCCCCACCGGCGCGCTCCAGGCGTGGAACATCTACCACCACGCGGCACCCGCCACGCCGAAGGTCGTGTGCAGCGACCTGGGCTCCGCGCAGCCGTGCCCCGGCGGCCCGTGGCCCAAGCCGCTCAACACCACGCCCGGACCGCTGGGCTCCGGCTCGACCGGTGACATCGGCAGCCCGATGGCGCAGCAGTACTTCCGCGACCCCGCCAACCCCGACCAGGTCCTCTACGCCGCCGTGACCGCCTCGTCGGTCGGCGTCGGCTGCCTCGACCTGGCCGCCGCGGCGAACTGCGGTTACTGGCCCCTGGCGACCGCCGGCGGCTCGCCGTCGGGCATCTACAGCCTCGCCGGGCTCGTGGAGGTCGGCGGGAACCTCTACGGCGTCACCAGCACCGGCACGGTCACCTGCTGGACCGTCGCCACGCGCGCCGCCTGCCCCGGGCAGCCGTACGCGCCGATCGTGCCGCCCAGCGGCGACCAGCCCTCCAGCCTGTACTACTACGGCGCGCTGACCGTCGTGGCGGGCAAGGTCTTCGCCTCCTCGTCGCGGCCCAACACCGGCAGCCAGGCGGCCATGGGCTGCTTCGACCCGGCCACCGCGACGGCGTGCGCCGGCTGGGCCTCGCCGCGCCCCATCGGCGCGCCGGGCAACTACACCTACAACGCCTACACCACGTACGGCACGACGGGCGCGCAGGTCGGCGCCTGCTCCACCACCACCGGCTCCTCCCCCGGCATCACCACCTGCTACGCCCTGGACGGCTCGGCGCTGCCCGCGCCCGCGTCGTTCGCCGGGCTGCCCGCCGGGGTGATCGCGTTCAACCCCGAGGTGATCACCGACCCGAACGGCCACCTCCGCAGCTACCTGCCGACCTGGGGCGGCCCGTACGCCGGCGCCACGTTCTGCCAGGACTGGACGACGGCGGCGGCGTGCGCGGGCGTGCCGCGCCCGATCACCCACCCGGGCGTCAACGGCGGCAACACCCGCGACTACGGCTACACCTACGACGTGCCGACCGGCTGCCTGATCGGCCTGGGCGACGCGGGCGTGCTGTTCTCGATGGACCCGCTCACCGGCAGCTCGCCGTGCGTGCGCTCCGGCGGCCGGGTCACCCTGACGCCCGGCGACTTCTACTGCGACGGTGCGACCAACCACGTGCGGGGCTACGGCTCCGCCCGGCTGGTCGGCGTCACGCCCGGCAACGTGGACCTCGGCGCGTCCCGGGTGACCGTGGTCGACCAGGACGGCGCGACCGTGGCCACGCCCGGCTTCGCGCCCGACGGCTCGGTCGACCTCAGCGGCATCTCCCCGACCGCCCACCCGTCCGTCACCGTCACCACGACGCTGGTGCTGACCAGCGGCGCGGACTTCGGCGGCGGCAACCAGCCCAGGCTGGTCGTCGACTTCACCGGCGACCCGCCGCAGGTGTGCCTGCGCACCACCATCGCCGCCGACTGCGCGGTGGCCGACGTCGCCAACACCGCCACCGGCGTCGACGCCACCGGCTCGTTCAGCTCGAACACCGTCACCGTCCCGGTCGCGCCGGGCGCCGCGTGCAAGCCCGTGGTGACCGCGGACAAGGAGATCTGCGCCTCGAAGACCGCGTCCCGCTGCGGGCCGGGCGGCTCGGGCCCGTGGGTCAAGAAGGCGACCGTGGGCACGCTGGGCGTGCTCAACGCGACCGCGTACTGGCGGATCACGGTGACCAACCAGGGCCCCGTCGCGGTCACCGACGCCCGGGTCGTGGACTACGAGGAGCCGGCGTGCGAGGCGGCGGCCGGGACGTTCAGCCTGCAACCCGGTGAGACCAGGCACTTCTACTGCTCCACCTACGCCCTGCTGACCCTGTTCCCGCTCACCAACGAGGCGAAGGCGAGCTACGTGCCGCGCAACTCGCCCGCGGGCACCCCGCCGTCGTACTCGGCGTGGTCGTCGGCGGTTGCCTGCGGCCTGCTCTGCCTGTAGGCCGTCAACCGGCCCCGTCGCCCCGGTCTTCGAGCACCTCGACGAAGGCCGAGGCGACGAGGGCGACGGCGCGGTCGTCGTCGTGGGCCAGGTCGCGCAGCACCCGCGACGCGGCCGGCCCCGGCAGCTCGACCAGCGCCTGGACCACGCGCAGCCGGACCGCGGTGGGCCCGTCGAGCTCGGCGACCAGCGCGGTCAGGATCGGACCGACGCGGTCGGGGTCCCGGGACAGCGCTCCCAGGACCTCGGCCGCCGCCACGTCGTGGACGCCCTCGACCACCATCCCGACGAGGGTCGGCACGGCCTCGGCCACGCCGCGCCCGCCCAGCGCGAGGGCGGCGTGCCGGCGCACGGTCGCGTCCGGGTCCGCCAAGGCACCCAGCAGCACGTCGACCACACCCGGCGCGTCGGGCAGCGCGGCGAGCGCCGGCACCGCGCGCCGCCGGACCTCGACGTCGGGTGAGCGCGCCCCGGCGGCCAGCGCCGCCGCCCCAGCGCCCTCCGACCGGGCCAGCGCCCAGCGCAGCGCGCCCGCGACGTGGGGATCGGTCTCCGCCAGCACCGCCCCGGCCAGCAGGTCGGCGGGCGGCGGCACGTCGTCCGGCCGGGACAGCACGGCCTGCTGCCGGCGGGCGGCGCTGGCCGAGCCGAGGCCCTGCATGAGCTCCACCACGCGCAGGACGTCCTGCCAGCCGGCGGGCGCGGAGGCGTCGATCACGCGAAGCCGGTCGAGCAGCTCCCGTTCCCGCGCCAGGCGCTCCTCGGTCACCCGGACGAGGTCGCGGACCAGGTCGGACGGCGTGAACGCCGGGTCTTCCAGCGCGCGGGCGACCTGCCTGAGCGACAGGCCGAGCGACCGCAGGCTCTCCACGTGGAAGATCCGCCGGATGTCGTCGGCGGAGTACTCGCGGTACCCGCCGACCGTGCGACCGGTCGGCCGCACGAGCCCGAGGGTGTCGTAGTGCCGCAGCATCCGGGCGCTCACGCCCGAGCGGCGGGCCACCTCGCCGATCAGCAACCCGGCGGCTCCGGTGTCGCGGCGGCCCGTCGCGGGCCGAGCGCGCTGATCCGCCTCGCCTCCGCCACGGCGGCGTCGAACCCGGACTCCGGGTCGCGCAGCAGCAGCTCGGTGGCGCGGGCGTGCTCGGCCACCGCCGGGTCCGGGTCGGTCGCGGCCCGGGCCAGGGCGGGCTCGGCCACGTCGCCGAGGTCGACCAGGGCGCGGCTCAGGCTCAACCGCACCTCCCGGTCGCCGCGGCCGAGTTGGCCGACCAGCTCGTCGGCCAGGGCCGTCCGCTCCCCCTCGGGCACGAGGACCACCGCGGCCCGCCACGCCGTCCGGGCGACCTCGTCGTCGGCGTCGCGCAGCGCGTCCCGGGTGATCCACGGCCACGCGGCCCGGTCGCCGATCTTGGACAGCGTGTGCAGCGCCTGGGCGCGGGCCCGGGCGCGGTCCGAGCCGAGCTCCGCCCGCAGCCTGGGCAGCGAGACCTCCGGCGCGAGCCTGGTCAACGCCCACGACAGCATGTCGCGGACGAAGAAGTCCGGCTCGACCCCGCACCGCTCGACCAGCACGTCCACCAGGGCGGGGTCGGGGTCGGAGCCGACCGCCAGGGCCGCCCGGAGCCGTGCCGAGGAGTCGTCGGCGCGCAGGGCGTTCGCGATCGCGTCGCGTCGCGGGGAACGGGTTGTCGGGTTCAGCGGGACCACCTCCTGCGCCCAGTGGACACCTTGTCACAGTGTGAGGGTCAACCGACGGAGCCGGCCCGCCGCACGGGCCGATCGCACCGGCCCTTTCCGCACCTCGCGTCACCGCCCGTTCCGCTTGGCCCGATTTAATCCCCCGAATCGGTGAGCCGGTAATCCGGACAAACAGGAGTACGGTACTTCCCGATCTCACGGCACCATCAACCCCAGAAGGCGAGCGGAATTCCGAATGTCGGGCGTCCTCACCCGAAAGGGATCGCGGTGAACCAGCTGCACTCGTTCCAACCGCTGAACGTCGTCGCGGTGTCGCCGCACGCGGACGACGCCGAGTACGGTGCCGGCTGCCTGCTCGCCGCCTACGCCGCCGCCGGGCACCGGGTGACCGTCGCCCTGATGACCGGGGCGGACGAGGTTCGCGCCGCCGAGGCGAAGGCGGCGGCCGTGGTGCTGGGCGCGGACCTGGTGACCGACCCGTCCGGCAACGACGGCAGCCTCGACGTCACCGGTGCGCGGGTGCGGTGGTTGGAGGAGCAGGTCGAGGCGGCGGACGTCGTGCTGGCGCCGCACCCCGACGACACCCACCAGGACCACCGGGCCACGAGCGCGATCGTCCGGGCCGCGCTGCGCCGGTCCGGGGTGAGCCTGTGCTGGTACCGCACGCCCAGCAGCGGCCAGGCGTTCGCGCCGACGGCGTTCCACCCCGTCACCGAGCACCTGGCGCGGACCCGCCAGCGCGCCATCGACCTGCACCGCAGCCAGTCCGGTCGGAGCTACCTGCGGCGGGACCACCTGACCCTGAAGGACGCGTGGTTCGGCTGGGTGGGCGGCCACCCGGCCGCCGAGCCGTTCGAGGTGGTCCGGCAGCGCATCATCGCGCCACCGGTCCGGGTGATGGCGACCCGCTGACTACCAGGGTGCGCCGCTGCCCTGGTGCAGCAGGCGCGTCGCGTCGTGCTTGGACAGCCGGTTGGTCAGCCCGCAGTACGTGCACTGGGTGGTGTACGTGGTCCGGACGGGGAACAGCGGGATGAAGAACAGCGAGAACTTCGTCACCGCCTTGTGCAGCGGGTGGGCCGAGCGGTTGCCGCACCGGGGGCACAGCAGCGTCAGCATGGCCAGGGCGAAGACCCTGGTCCGCAGGCCGAAGATCAGCACGTGGTGTCGCACTCCTCGTCGAGTCGTCGGTGCCGGTCGCGTGGGTCAGGCGACCAGGTACTGCTGCCCCGGCAGGAACTCGCCCAGGGGCACCGCCTTCGCGCCCGCCGCCAGCACCACCTCGGTGAACGGGTCGCCGGCGTGCATGGCCAGCAGCAGCGATCCCGCGCCGAACCACCGCCGGTCCACCACGTCCCGTCGCGCGGCGGGCAGGCTCTCGTTGAGCGCCCAGTTCGAGATGAACAGGTCGGCGTCGACCTCCGTCGCGCCCACCAACCCGATCGGCACGAGGTTCACCCGCCCGGGGACCGGGCGCACCGGAGCGGAGTCGTGCAGCACCACGCGGTCCTCGCCGAGCACCGCGGACAGGTACAGCCACTGCACCGCGCTGAAGATCGGCGTGTCGAAGACCACGCAGGTCGGCGAGCCGCCGTGCAGGGCCACGAGCAGGCGCAGGAGGGCGCCGAACCCGCCACCCCACTCCACGACCGTGTCGGCCTCGTCGATCCGCCGCCCGGTCGTCTCCTGGTAGCGCAGCAGGTGGAAGAGCTGGTGCACGGTGTTGGACGACGTCACGACGTCGGTGCCGGGCACGCGCACCACCGGCGGGTCGCCCACCGGGGGTTCGGCGAGCAGCCGCTCGTCGGCGAGCCGCGACCGCACGTAGGGCAGCTCGAACGGGAGCACCCGCTCGTTGACGAACATCTGGTAGGCGATCGCCGGGTGGCGCAGGAAGTCGCGCGGCGGCACGTCGAGCAGGTCGCGTTCCAGCTCCGCGTTGCGCTGCGCCCAGTCCGGCCGCACGTACCGCGCGTCCACGCACCCCCGCACGGCCGCCACCCGGTCGGCGAACCGCCGCGCCAGCCCGGCGAACGGGTCGTCGCCGAGCGGTTCGCGCGGCCGGTCGACAGGTGAGTGGTGCACAGTGTGTCGCTACCCCGCCCGGGTCCGGCAAAACACCGCCGGACCGGGTCGCGGGACGGGCGAGCCCGGCCGGTCGGCGGGCGATCGGCCGGGCTCGTCGGTGGTGCGGGGATCAGACCAGGTCGAACCGGTCCAGTTCCATGACCTTCGTCCAGGCGCCGACGAAGTCCGCGACGAACTTCTCGCGGGCGTCGTCACCGGCGTAGACCTCGGCCAGGGCGCGCAGCTGCGAGTTCGAGCCGAACACGAGGTCGACGGCGGTGGCCGTCCACTTCAGCTCGTCGGTCGCGGCGTCGCGGATCTCGTAGACGTTCTCCTCCGACTCCGACGCCTTCCACCGGGTGCCCGGCGACAGCAGGTTGGCGAAGAAGTCGTTCGTCAGCACGCCCGGCCGGTCGGTGAACACGCCGTGCCGCGTGCCGCCGTGGTTCGCGCCGAGGGCGCGCAGACCGCCGACCAGGACGGTCATCTCCGGGGCGGTCAGGTCCAGCATGTAGGCGCGGTCGACCAGCAGCACCTCCGGCTGGAGCTTCTCGCCGGCGCGCACGTAGTTGCGGAAGCCGTCCGCGCGCGGCTCCAGGACCTTGAACGACTCGACGTCGGTCTGCTCCTGCGCGGCGTCGGTGCGGCCCGGGCGGAACGGCACCGTCACGTCGAAGCCGGCCTCGCGGGCGGCCTGCTCGACGGCGGCGGAGCCGGCCAGCACGATCAGGTCGGCCAGCGAGATCTTCGCGCCGCCCGCCTCGTTGAACTCCCGCCGGACGCCCTCCAGGGTCTCCAGCACCTTCGCGAGCTGCTCGGGCTGGTTGACCTCCCAGTTGCGCTGCGGCTCCAGGCGGATCCGGGCGCCGTTGGCGCCACCGCGCTTGTCGGTGGAGCGGAAGCTCGCCGCCGACGCCCACGCCGTGGTGACCAGCTCGGCCGTGGTGAGGCCCGAGTCGAGCACCTTCGCCTTGAGGGCGGCGACGTCGGCGTCACCCACCAGCTCGTGGTCGACGGCCGGCACCGGGTCCTGCCACAGCTGCGCCTCGGGGACCCACGGCCCCAGGAACCGGCTGACCGGGCCCATGTCGCGGTGCAGCAGCTTGTACCACGCCTTGGCGAACGCCAGCGCGAACTCGTCGGGGTGCTCCAGGAAGCGGCGGGAGATCTTCTCGTAAGCCGGGTCCACGCGCAGCGACAGGTCCGTCGTCAGCATGGTCGGCTTGTGCTTCCTCGACGGGTCGTGGGCGTCGGGGATGATCTCCTCGGCGTCCTTGGCGACCCACTGCTTCGCGCCACCGGGGCTGGTGGTCAGCTCCCACTCGTAGCCGAACAGGATCTCGAAGAAGCGGTTGCTCCACTCGGTCGGCTTGTCCGTCCACGTCACCTCCAGACCGCTGGTGATCGTGTCCGCGCCCTTGCCGCTGCCGTGGGTGCTCAGCCAGCCCAGGCCCTGCGCCTCGATCGGGGCGCCCTCCGGCTCGGGACCGACGTGGCCGTCCGCGACGCCCGCGCCGTGGGTCTTGCCGAACGTGTGGCCGCCGGCGATGAGGGCGACGGTCTCCTCGTCGTTCATCGCCATCCGGCCGAAGGTCTCCCGGATGAAGTGCGCCGCCGCCAACGGGTCGGCGTTGCCGCGCGGGCCCTCCGGGTTGACGTAGATCAGGCCCATCTCGGTCGCGCCGACCTCGGGTGCCATCTCGGACTCGCTGACGTACCGCTCGTCGCCCAGCCAGGCGTCCTCGGGACCCCAGAAGATCTCCTCGGGCTCCCAGACGTCCTCGCGGCCGAAGCCGAAGCCGAAGGTCTTGAAGCCCATGGACTCCAGGGCGACGTTGCCGGCGAGCACCAGCAGGTCGGCCCACGAGACCTTCTGGCCGTACTTCTGCTTGACCGGCCACAGCAGCCGGCGCGCCTTGTCGAGGTTGGCGTTGTCGGGCCAGCTGTTCAGCGGCGCGAACCGCTGGCCGCCGTCGCCCGCGCCACCGCGGCCGTCGTGGATGCGGTACGTGCCGGCGGCGTGCCAGCTCATCCGGATCATCAGGCCGCCGTAGTGGCCGAAGTCCGCGGGCCACCAGTCCTGCGAGGTGGTGAGCACCTCGGTGATGTCGCGCTTGAGGGCCTCCACGTCGAGCTTGGCGAACTCGCGGGCGTAGGAGAAGTCCTCACCCAGCGGGTTGCCCTTGGACGAGTGGGCGTGCAGCACCGAGAGGTCGAGCTGGTTGGGCCACCAGTCCTGGTTGCGACGGGCGCGGCCACCCGTCTTGGCAGTCGGCGAGTCGATCGCCGGGTTCTCGCTCTCGCTGCCGTGCGAGGTCACGGAGTCGTGCGCGACCGGGCAGCCGACCGCGGCCTTCTGGTCCACGCCCTGAGCGCTCGACTGGGGCGTTGCCTTGGGGTCGCTCATCTACTTCCTTCCAACTGGCGGTTCGGTGGCGGTGTTCTCGGCCGAGCAGTCGGGACAGGTGCCCCAAAAGACGACCTCCGCCTCGTCGACCCGGAACCCGGAGTCGTCGGAGGCGGTGAGACAGGGGCTGTGGCCCACGACGCAGTCGACGTCCGCGATCGCGCCGCAGGACCGGCACACGACGTGGTGGTGGTTGTCCCCCACGCGGGACTCGTAGCGCGCCGTCGCGCCGGCGGGCTGGATGCGCCGCACCAGGCCGGCGTCGGTCAACGCCCGCAGCACGTCGTAGATGGCCTGGTGGGACACCGTGGGGTGCTCGGCGCGCACCAGCGCGATCACCGACTCGGTGTCGACGTGCGGGTGGTCGCGCAGCACCGCGAGCACCGCCAGGCGGGGGCGGGTGACGCGCAACGAGACCGCGCGCAGCTGCGCCTCGAAGTCCGATGTCACGCCACCGACCCTAGTCCCTTATCTGGAGCGGATCAAAATTAGGCCGGTCACACCGCCTCACCCGACAGGCCGATCCGTTGCGGCGACCGGGCATCGAGGACGTGTGACGGTGGTAACGCCCGGTCCGGTGGCGGCCCGGGCGCGGGCGACCCCTGCTGCGAATGGGTGCCCCCACCGACCGCGGGCCTCAGCACCCGTGCACGGCCCACTCCGGTTCGTGCCACCAGTGCTCCGGGTCGTGCGCCGGGTGCCCCGCGTGCGACCGGGGTCGCGCCGCGGTGGCGGGGGGCGGGGTGCGGAACGGCGCCAGCAGGTCCTCGACCCGGTGCACGACCCCGCCGACCGCGACCCGCCGGACGGCCGCCGCGGCGCGGATGTCGGCCAGCGGGTCGCCCGCCACCAGCGCGAGGTCGGCGTGCGCGCCCGGCCGCAGGGTGCCCACCTGCCCGGACAGCCCCAGCCAGGCCGCCGGGTTGCGCGTCGCCGTGGTCAACGCCTCCAGCGGGGTGAAGCCGAACTCGACCATCGCCCGCAGGTTCTGGTGCGTCGCGGTGGCCACGGTGTCCAGCGGGGCGTCCGTGCCGCAGACGACCAGGCCGCCGCCGCGGTGCACCCGCAGCACCGCGTCCACCCAGCCCGCCAGGACCTCGCGCGACCAGGGCGACCCCGGCGTGCCCGCGGCCTCGGCGTCGGCGGCGTAGCGCTGGTGCTCCCACGGCGGGAACAGCACGCGGGTGCGCTCGTCGGTCACCAGGGACCGGTCGTCGGCGTAGAGGGCGCGGGAGTGGAACAGCGTCGGCGTGACCGACATGCCGGAGCGCAGGAACAGCTCCACCACGTCCTGGTAGGCGCGACCCGTGCGGCTGATCGTGTGCGAGTAGCCGAGCCGGTTGGTCGCGCCGACGTGCTCCATGCCGTCCATGCCGACGGCCGCCGCCGGGTACAGGTAGTGCGAGGTCAGCGGGACCCCGGCGCGGTGCGCGGCGCGCACGGCCTCGCGCTGGAGCTCCACCGGCAGCCGCACGTACGTCTTGACCAGGTCGTAGTCGAGCGCGAACGCCCGCTCCAGCTCCAGGTCGAGCTGCTCGCGCGACGACGTCGGCCGCGTGAAGTTGTAGTGGACGCGCGAGCCGTCGACCGCCTCGCCGGTGCCGAACAGCCTCGGCCCGACCAGCGCGCCCGCCGCCAGCGCCTCCCTCGTCTCCAGCAGCTGGTAGGCCGGGTCGCCCGGCGAACGGGTCGTCGTGATGCCGTAGGCCAGCCACGCCCGGCCCTGGCGCGCACCCCACTGGCGGCCGCGCAGGTGCCAGTGGTTGTGGGCGTCGACCAGGCCGGGCATCGCCACGAGGTCCCGCGCGTCGACCACCAGGTCCCCGGCCGCCGGGCGGTGCGGCCGGATCTCCAGCACGCGCCCCCGCTCCACGACGACGTCGACGTCGTGCCGCAGGCGGTCGCCCTCCCCGTCCCACACCGCGCCCGCGCGGATCACGGTGCGGCGCGGCGGTTTCGGCCTGCGCCAGGAGAAGTCCAGCCGGATGGTGCGCGGCGGTCCCCCGGCGACGCCGACCCGGCGCAGCACCCCGTTGCACAGGTACACCAGGGCGTCCGGGCCGCACCACGCGAGGGAGTCGGTCACCTCGCGCGTCACCCGGCGCGGGTCGCCGAGGAACCGGCCCGCCGCGTCGACCGCGACCACCCAGGCGACGCCCTCCACCACGAACGCCAGGTGGCGGCCGTCGGGCGACCACACCGGCCCGTCGTCGCCCCGGGTCGCGATCGAGCGGAACGGCATGGGCTCGGTGTAGCGCAGCGCGCCGTCGCGCAGGTCGACGGTGAGGACCTGGCTGGTGCCCTCCCGGAACCTCCGGGAGAACGGCTTCACCGCGGCCAGCGCGAGCACGGTGCCGTCGGCCGACCACGACGGCCTGCCGGGGCCGAACAGGGTCGGCGTGACCCGCGTCCGGGCGCCCGCCGCGACGTCGAGCACCCACACCGCGCCGTCCTGGTCGACGTAGGCGATCCGGCCGCCGTCCGGGGAGAACCGCGGCACCGTCTGCGCGCCCGCCACCGCGCCGCCCACCGGCGCGTCCTGCCCGGTCACGAGGTCGCGCAGCCGCAGCGCCGGTACGCCGTCCCGGTCGCTGGAGTACACGAGCGAACGTCCGTCGGGCGCGAAGTCCGGGTCGGAGTCGAAGGAACCGCCGTCGGTGAGCCGGCGCGGCCTGCCGCCCGTGATCGGCACGACGTGGACGGCGTTGAGCGCGCGGAACGCGAGCTGCCCGCCGTCGCGGGACACGACGGGGCTCGCGATGCCGCGCACCGGGCCGCCGTCGACCTCCCGCGCGGGGCGGCGGGGCGTTCGGCGGGCGACCGGGACGGTGGCCTCGAACGGGATGTCCCGCACCGAGCCGTCCGGTTCGCGGCGGCGGACGCGGCCGTCGGCGGTGTAGAGGGCGGATCGCCCCACCCACGTGGCGGCGAAGCCGAAGACGTCCTCGCCGCTGGTGACCTGCCGGTCACCCAGGACCAGGTCGGCACGGGCGCCGCGCACCAGCGTGTAGCTCGGCGTGCCGTCCGGGCCGAAGGCCGCGCCGTGGACGCGCCCGTCCGCCGGGGCGGTGACGAGGCGGGCGCGGTCGCCCGTGGCGAGCGTGACCACCTCCACGGCGGTCTCGTCGACCGCGAAGACGATCCGCTCGCCGTCCGCCGACCAGCGGGGCGCGGCGGCCTCGCCGGGCGGTCCGGTGAGCGCCGTGAGGTCGCCCGAGGCGAGGTCGAGCAGCCAGACGGCGTAGGAGCCGCCCCGGTCGCTGGTGAGGGCGATGCGCCGGCCGTCCGGGGAGAACGCGGGCTCCCGGTGGTCGAACCGACCGCGCGTGAGCTGCCGCGGTTCGCCGCCGGTGACGTCGACGACGCAGAGGTGGAAGTTGCCGTCCCGATAGGACTGGAAGGCGATCGACCGCCCGTCGGGCGACCACGACGGCAGCGTGGCGTCCTGGAGGTCGTCGGTGAGCCGGCGTGCCGTCCCGCCGGTGGACGGCAGCACCCAGATGGCGGTCACCAGGTCCAGGGCGAGCCACCGCCCGTCCGGCGAGAGGGCGACCGAGGTGTTCGTGCCCTCCCGCAGCACGGCCGCGCCGCCCGGTTCGGCCCCGGCCGGCGCGCCGGGCGTGGCGGCCGGGGCGCTCGCGGCGCCCAGCGCGACCGCCGCCCGACCGGTGCGCGCCAGCACCTCGCGGCGTGAAAGGTCTTCGTGCGCCATCACCGCGCCCCTCCCCCGGGAGGTTCTCGGACCTCCGTTCGGCAGGGTGCCAGGAAAGCGCGCCGCGGGACGCGGACCGCCGCCGCAACGCCGTGACGTGGAAGACGCGACCTGTTCGGGTGAGGTGTCCGCGCCACTGATCCCGGGGGGAGGCGACGGGGCCCGGCCGGACGCCACCCGATCGGGATCACCGCGGTCGCAACCCCCGGCACAGTGCCGTGACCTGCGCGAAGCTCCTGATTTGAACGTACGTTACAGAAATGCTACCGTCGAGGACATGGTTCGCCCCAAGGCGTTCGACCCCGACTCCGCCCTCGACAACGCCATGAAGACGTTCTGGTCGAAGGGCTTCATGGCGACCACCGTGCAAGACCTGGTGGACTCGACCGGGCTGGGACGGGGCAGCCTGTACAACGCCTTCGTGAGCAAGGAGCAGCTGTTCCGCGACGCGCTGCGCCGTTACGACTCGGTGTGGACCGCGCGGCAGGAGCAGGTGCTCGCCGGGCCGGGGAGCCTGCGGGACCGGGTTTCCACGTTGCTGATGACCGTCGTCGACGAGGAGACCGTCCAGGGCCCGCCGCGCGGGTGCCTCGCCGTGAACGCGGCGCTGGAGCTCGCCGACCACGACCCGGCGGTGCGCGAACTCGTCCGCGACGTGTTCGTGCGGATGGAAGACGCGCTGCACGAGGCGATCCGCGCCGCCCAGGCCACCGGCGAGGTGACCGGCGACGACGACGCGCGCGGCCTGGCGCTGTACGTCCTCAACTCGATGTACGGGCTGCGCGTGCTGGGGAAGACCGCCTCCCGCGAGTCCCTCGTGGGGGTCGTAGAGATGGTCCTGCGCGCTTTGTAGGCACACGGCGCGACCATCACCGATTCCGACGGGAGATGGAAATGCCGCTCGCTGTGTACGTCCTCGGACTCAGCGTGTTCTGCATCGGTACGAGCGAGTTCATGGTCTCCGGCCTGCTCCCCGAACTGGCCGCGGACCTCGCGGTGTCCATTCCGGACGCTGGACTGCTGATCTCGGGGTACGCGCTCGGCGTCGTGGTCGGCGGCCCGGCCCTCACCCTCGCCACGTTGCGGGTGCCGCGCAAGACCGCGCTGGTGGGGTTGCTCGGCCTGTTCGTCGTCGGGCAGACCGTCGGCGCGCTCGCCGAGGGCTACGCGATGCTCATGACCGGTCGGGTCGTCGCCGCCCTGGCGCAGGGCGCGTTCTTCGGCGTCGGTTCCGTCGTGGCCGTCGAGCTGGCGGGCCCGCAGCGGCGCGGTCGCGCGCTGGCGATCATGTTCAGCGGCCTCACGGTCGCGACGGTCCTGGGCGTGCCCGCGGGGACGATCCTGGGCCAGCGGGGCGGGTGGCGCACCAGCTTCTGGGTGGTCGACGCCCTGGCCGTGCTGGCGGTGCTCGGCGTGCTGTTCCTGGTGCCGCGCCTCGCACCGCCGCGGCACGTCGGCGTGCGGGCCGAGTTCGGCGCGTTCCGCAGGCCGCGGGTGTGGGTGGCGCTGTCCACCAGCATGCTCACCCAGGCCGCCGTGTTCTGCTGCTTCAGCTACCTGGCCCCGCTGTTCACCGACGTCTCCGGCTTCCCGCCGGGCGCGGTGTCACCGTTGCTGATGCTGTTCGGCGTCGGCTGCTTCGCCGGCAACCTGATCGGCGGGAGGTTCGCCGACCGGCGGCTGCTCGCCACGCTGTACGCGGGCACGACCGCGATGGCGGTGGTGCTGGCCCTGCTGTCGGTGCTCGCGCACGACAAGTGGGCCACGGTGGTGGCCGTGGCGGCGTTCGGCGTCGCGGCCTTCTCGATCAACCCGGCGCTGCAGGCGCAGGTGATGCGCGAGGCCGGTGACGCGCCGACGCTGGCCACCACGACCAACACCTCGGCGTTCAACGTGGGGAACACCCTCGGGCCGTGGCTCGGCGGCCTGGCGATCAGCGCGGGGCTCGGCTTCACCGCGCCCGCGTGGCTCGGCGCCCTGCTCGCCGTCGCGGGACTCGGCGCCGCCCTGCTCGCCGGATTGCTGCGCCGCGGTGAACCCGTCGATTCCGAAGCGATTCCGGCCGTGACGCGCGGTTGACCGCGACCGGGAACGGGAACACAGAAACCAGCGACACACCCCCCATTACATCGAACAGAGTAGGAGATTACTTTCCATGAGCACGTCCGAAGCACCTGTCGTCGCTGTCCTGGGCACCGGGACAATCGGTTTCCCGGTGGCCCGGAATCTGGCCGCCAAGGGATTTTCCATTCGAGCTTGGAATCGCACCGCGAGCAAGGCCCGGGAATTGGCGGAGCACGGCGTCCAGGTGGCCGACTCGCCCGCCGCCGCGGTCGAGGGCGCCGACGTGGTGGTCACCGTCCTCAAGGACGGCCCGATCGTGTCCGACACCATCAAGGCCGCCGAGCCAGGGCTGCGCGAGGGCGTCGTCTGGGTGCAGCTGAGCACCGTCGGCGAGGACGTCGACGGTCTCGCCGCGTTCGCCGACGAGCGGGGGCTGGTCTTCGTCGACGCGCCCGTGCAGGGCACCCGCCAGCCCGCCGAGAACGGCCAGCTCGTGGTGATGGCGGCGGGGCCGCGGAGCGTGCGGCCGAAGGTCCAGCCGCTGTTCGACGCGATCGGCAAGCGCACCCTGTGGGTCGGGGACGACGGCGCGTCCGGTGCCGCGAGCAGGCTGAAGCTGGTGCTCAACACCTGGGTCATCGCCCTGACGCACGGTGTCGGCGAGTCGCTGGCGCTGGCCAAGGGCCTCGGCGTCGACCCCGCGCACTTCATCGACGTGGTCACCGGGGGCCCGATGGACAACGGCTACTTCCAGATGAAGTCCGCCGCCGTGCTGTCCGGGGACTTCACCCCCAGCTTCACCGTGGACAACGCCGAGAAGGACGCCCGCCTCGTCCTCGACGCCGCCGAGCGCGCGGGCGTGCGCGTGGACTCGACCGCCGCGGGCCACGCCCGCTTCGCGCGCGCCTCCGCGCAGGGCCACGGCGGCGAGGACATGGCCGCCGGCTACTTCGCCAGCTTCACCGACTGATCCCGCCCTTTCCCCGATCTATTCGGACGCGGCCGGGCAGGTGATTTTTCACCTGCTCCGCCGCGGGCCCTGCCGTGCCCTCTTCCCTAGATGGTCACCGCGCCTTCGCGCGACTGTCCGCCAATTCTTGGCGACCATTTCCCGGGACCTTGGAATAAGAGATCCCGCTCGCACCGCTTGACAAGCCGTCACCGGTCCGTGAAAAGCTGGGAATTACACCAGGAAATGCCGAAACCCGGAGGTTCGCATGGGACTTCTGACCCGTCGTGCCGTGTTGGCGGGCGCCGGCGCCGCGCTCGCCGGCACCGCCGTGCCGCCGCACTTATCCGTCGCGGCGCCGGCCGCGACCGCCGATCCCGCGCACACCGTGCGCCCCGACGACCCCCGTTATCCGCAGCTCGTCACCGGCAACAACCAGCGGTTCGTCGCCTCACCGGAGTACTTCCGGATGCTCCGGTCACCCGCCGACGCCGAACAGGCCGTGCGACAGGCCGTCGAGGCGGGCAAGCGGGTCTCCGTGCGCAGCGGCGGGCACTGCTTCGCCGACCTCGTGTGCCACCCCGAGGCGCAGGTCGTGCTCGACCTGTCCGGGATGCACGGCGTGGGCTACGACCCGGCGATGCGCGCGTTCGCCGTCGAACCCGGCGCCCGCCTGCTCAACGTCTACGAGGACCTGTTCACCGGCTGGGGCGTCACCATCCCCGGCGGCATGTGCTGGAGCGTCGGCGCCGGCGGGCACGTGGCCGGTGGCGGCTACGGCCTGCTCTCCCGGGCGCACGGCCTCGTGGTGGACCACCTGCACGCCGTGGAGGTCGTCGTGGTCGACCAGGACCACCGCGTCCGGACCGTGGTCGCCACCCGCGACCCGGAGGACCCCCACCACGACCTGTGGTGGGCGCACACGGGTGGCGGCGGCGGCAACTTCGGCGTCGTGACGCGGTACTGGTTCCGCTCGCCCGACGCGCGGGGCACGGCCCCGGCCGAGCAGCTCGTGCGCCCGCCGTCGACGGTGCTGGTGCGCGCGGTGTCCTTCCCCTGGGAGGACCTCGGCGAACGCGAGTTCACCCGCCTGCTGGCCAACTTCGGCCGCTGGCACGAGGAGCACAGCGGGCCCGACGCGCCGCAGCGCAGGCTGAGCAGCGTGTTCAACGTCTGCCACCGGGCGCACGGCTCGCTGGACATCTTCATCCAGGTCGACGGCGGCGCGCCGGACGCGCAGCGGATGCTCGACGACTACCTGGGCGCGCTCGTCGAGGGCACCGGCCTCGTCCCGAAGGCCATGCGCAGGGGGTCGGGCGACCTGGCCGCGATGCCGGAGCTGGACCGGGCGCAGCGCCTGCCGTGGCTCAACGCCGCGCGGCTGGTGGGCCTGAACAACCCGACCATCACCCACCCGTCGCTGCGCGGTGCGCACAAGTCGGCGTTGATGCGCAGGGGTTTCACCGACGGGCAACTGTCCACGATGTACCGGCACCTGACCTCGGCCGAGTACGCCAACCCGAACACGATGATCGTGCTGTTCTCCTATGGCGGCCGGGTGAACTCCGTCGCGCCCGGCGCCACCGCCGCCGCCCAGCGCTCCTCGATCTTCAAGATGCTCTTCCAGACCTTCTGGGGCGACGCCTCCGGCGACGGAGCGGGGCTCGGCTGGGCCCGGGGCATCTACGAGGAGTTCTTCGCGGGCACCGGTGGCGTGCCCGTGCCGAACGACCGGCACGAGGGCTGCTACGTCAACTACCCCGACACCGATCTCAAGGACCCGGCGCGCAACCGCTCCGGCGTCCCGTGGCACGACCTGTTCTACGGCGCCAACTACCGGCGCCTGCAGGAGGCCAAGCGCCGGTGGGACCCCACCGACTACTTCCGGCACTCCCTCTCGATCCAACCGCGGTGACCGACCCACAAGGAGGAGCCATGACCGACCAGCTCGGTTACAGATTCAAGATCGGAGTGATCATCCCGTCCACGAACACCTCCTGCCAGCCGGAGATGGACGCGCTGCGCGTGCCCGGGGTGACCAACCACGTCGCCCGCATGTTCATCCACGACGACTCCATGGAGGAGAAGCCCGGGTTCGACCACGTGATGCACAGCATCCGGTCGTCCACCGAGCCCGCGATCCGCTCCGTCGTCACGTGCGACCCCGACCACCTGGTCATCGCCGTGTCGCCGGAGAGCTACTGGGAGGGCCCGGAGAGCCACGGTCGCATCCTGGAGTCGATGCGGTCGATCGGCGACGACCTGCCGGTGACGATGAGCCCGGACGCCATCAAGGCGGCCCTGGCCTGCTACGGCGACGTGCGGCGCATCGCGGTCATCACGCCCTACCTGCCCCTGGGCGACGACCCCGTGTCCCGGTTCTTCACCGACAGCGGCTACGACGTCGTGGGCATCACCGGCCTGGGGTGCACGAGCCCCGCCCAGATCGCGCACGTCTCCGAGGCGCGCCTGCGCGAAGCGGTGCGCGAGGTCGACGGGCCCGAGGTCCAGGCGATCGTCCAGGTCGGCACGAACGTCGCCATGGCCCGCGTCGCGGCGGCCGCCGAGGCGTGGCTGGACAAGCCGGTGCTCTCCAACAACGTGGCCCTGTACTGGCACGCCCTGCGCCACGGCGGCGTGGGCGACCCGATCACGGGCTTCGGCAGCCTGCTCGAACGGCACCTCGCACTGCCGGGGCGCGCCAACGGCACCACCCCCACCAACCCGCACTTACCGTACTCGACCACAGGGATCGCAGGGCGATGAGATCGAGAAACCAGACGACCGACACGATCGGCGGCTTACCCGGGACCCGGCCCACCCTGCCGGAGATGCTGTTGCACCAGGCCGCGACCCGACCCGACGACCTCGCCGTCATCGCGGACGACCGGGCACTGACCTTCGCCGAGCTGACGGGTCGCGCCGCGCACCTGGCCGAGCGGCTGCGCTCGGCCGGCGCCGGCCCCGACGACCTCGTCGGCCTCTACCTCTCACCGTCCGTCGGGCAGGTGACCGCGACCTGGGGTGTCCTCCTCGCGGGCGCCGCCTACGTGCCGCTGGCCCCGGACTACCCCGAGGACCGCGTGTCCTACATGATCGCCAACTCGCGACCGGTCGCGATCGTGACCGAACCCGCGCTGCGCGCCGAGCTGGGGGACCTGCTGCCGCACGACATCCCGGTGATCACGGTGGACGACGCGGCGACGGGGACCGCGCCGGCACCGGCGGTCGGCCCGGCGGAGACCGACGCCGCCTACGTCATCTACACCTCCGGGACGACCGGCCGACCCAAGGGCGTGGTGATCGAGCACGGCGCCATCGCCAACCAGATGCGCTGGTTGCGGGACGAGGTGGGGATCGACCCGAGCCGCACGATCCTGCGCAAGACCCCCGTCAGCTTCGACGCCGCCCAGTGGGAGACGCTCACGCTCGCCCTCGGCACCCGGGTCGTCGTCGGCGCGCCCGGCGTGCACCGCGACCCGTCCGGCCTGATCGAGGCGATCGTGGAGCACGGCGTGACCGACCTGCAGTGCGTGCCGACGCTGTTGCAGGCCCTGGTGGACGACGAGCTGTTCGAGCGCTGCACGTCGCTGCGCGCGGTGTTCAGCGGTGGCGAGGCCCTGTCGAAGAAGCTCGCGGCCCGGTTCCGCCAGGTGCTGCCCGACTGCTCCCTCGTCAACCTGTACGGCCCCACCGAGTGCACCATCAACGCCTCCTCGCACGTGGTCTCCGACCGCAGCCTGGAGGGCGAGCAGCCCTCCGTCCCGATCGGCCGACCCGTCGCCGGCACGGAGTTCCACGTGCTCGACGCCCAGCACGCCCCCGTCCCCGACGGCGCGGTCGGCGAGCTGCACATCGGTGGTGTCCAGCTCGCCCGCGGCTACCTCGACCGCCCGGAGGAGACCCGGGCGCGGTTCGCCGACGTGGTGATCGACCAGGCCCCGCGACGGCTATACCGCACCGGTGACCTGGTGATCCGCGACGCCGACGGCGTGTTCCACTTCGTCGGGCGCGTCGACAACCAGGTCAAGCTGCGCGGCCACCGCATCGAGCTGGACGAGGTCCGGGTCGCCATCGAGAACCACGACTGGGTGAAGAACGCGGCGGTCCTGGTGCGGCCCGACGAACGCACCGGCTCGCAGCACCTCGTCGCCTGCGTGGAGCTGAACCCGCGGGAAGCGGCCCTGATGGACCAGGGCAACCACGGCGCGCACCACCAGTCCAAGAAGGGCCGCGTGCAGGTCCGCGCCCAGTTGGCGAACCTGGGGCTGCGCGACGACGACCCGGAGGCGACGACGTTCCCGCTGCCGGGCAGGTACGGCACCGCGGTGCAGCGGCGGCGCGCGTTCGCGCGCAAGACCTACCGGTTCTTCGAGGGCGGGCCGCTGACCGCGTCCGACGTGCTCGACCTGCTCCGGCACGACGTGGCCGCCGAGCGGCCGTCCACCCCGGTCGAGGAGGTGGACCCGGCCCGGCTGGGCGCGGTGCTGCGCAACTTCGGCCAGTTCCACAGCGACCAGCGCATCCTGCCCAAGTACGCCTACGCCTCGCCGGGCGCGCTGTACGCCACCCAGCTGTACGTCGAGATCTCGGGCATCCCGGGACTGCCGTCCGGCATCCACTACCACCACCCGATCCGGCACGAGCTGGTGCTCGTCGCACCCGTCGAGGAGCCCGCGGCCGGGCCCCGGCTGCGCGTGCACCTGCTGGGCAAGCGGTCGGCGATCGAGGCGGTCTACCGCAACAACGTGCTGGAGGTGCTGCGGATCGAGGCCGGGCACATGCTCGGGCTGTTCGACGAGGTGCTGCCCGAGGAGGGCCTGGGCATCGGCGCGACCACGTTCGACCCGGCCGTGCCGCGCCTGCTCGACGCCTCCGAGGACCACCACTACCTCGGCGGCTACGACGTGGTGCCGTTCGCCGAGCGGGTCGCTCCCGGTCCGCTCGACACCTACGTGCAGGCGCACCCCGACCGGTTGGCCGACCTGCCGGCCGGGCAGTACCGCTACGAGGACGGCGGGCTGCGCCGGATCTCCGACGCGCTGGTGCTGCGCAAGCACGTGATCGCCATCAACCAGCAGGTGTACGACCGGGCCGACTTCGGCATCTCGCTGATCAGCCGGTCCGACGACCCGCGCACCGCCTACGTGGACCTGGGGCGGCGGTTGCAGCGGTTGCAGCTCAACCCGTTCGGCATCGGCTTCATGTCCTCCGGCTACAGCTCGGAGACCGGCAACGACCTGCCCTCGGCCCGCCGGATCACCTCGGTCCTGCGCGAGCACGGCCTGCCGTCCGGCCCGTCGTACTTCTTCCTGGGCGGCCGGGTGAGCGAGGAGCAGATCGCCTCGGAGGGCATGAAGGAGGACGCCGTCCACACCATGGGCCCGGCCGAGATGATCAAGCAGGACATCGCGAAGTTCCTGCCGCGCCACATGGTCCCCGGCCGCGTGGTCGTGCTGGACGAGCTCCCGCACACCGCCAACGGCAAGGTCGACCTGCGCGCCCTGGAGACGTCCGAGCAGGTGGTGGGCGACCGGGTGGAGCGGGTCGTGGTCGCACCGCGCACCCCGGCCGAGCACCAGGTCGCGGCGGCCTGGTCGAAGGTGATGAAGACCGACGACGTGTCGGTGGTGGACGACTTCTTCGAGTCCGGCGGCAACTCGCTGCTGGCGGTGCTGCTCGTCCAGGAGGTCAACCGCTCGGCGAACGTGGTCCTGCCGGTCCAGCTGATCTTCGACGAGCCGACGATCGAGGGCCTGGCCCGGCGCGTCGACGACATCACCGAGGAGGCCGTGTCCCGCCTCGTCGCGCTCCAGCCGAAGGGCTCCGGGCGGCCGGTGGTGTGCTGGCCGGGTCTGGGCGGCTACCCCATGAACCTCAAGCCGCTCGCCCGGGCCATGGGCGAAGACCGGCCCTTCTACGGGGTGCAGGCGGCCGGGATCAACCCCGGCGAGGAGCCGGACGCGACGGTCGCCGACATGGCGCGCCACGACGTCGCGCTGATCAAGCAGGTGCAGCCGACCGGTCCCTACACGCTGTGGGGTTACTCGTTCGGCGCGCGGGTCGCGTTCGAGGCCGCCCACCAGCTGGAGCAGCGCGGCGACACGGTCGACCGCCTGGTGCTGATCGCGCCCGGGTCACCGGTCCAGCGCGAGCGCCCGGCCGACGGGCTCGGGCCGTACGGCGACGCGGCGTTCGTGCGGCTGCTGTACTCGGTGTTCGCGGGCAGGCTCACCGGCGCCGACGCCGACGAGTGCGTCGCCCGGGTCCGGAGCGAGGCCGACTTCGTCGACTTCGTCTCCGCGCGGTTCGCCGGTCTCGACACCGGGACCATCCGCCGGATCGTCACCATCGTCCGGCTGTCCTACAGCTTCCGCTACACCTTCGAGGAGATGCTCCACCGTCGCGTCGAGGCGCCGATCACGATCCTGAAGGTCCGGGGCGACGACTACTCGTTCCTGGAGGAGGCGGTCGACTCGCTGCCCCGGCCGCCCGAGGTCGTGGAACTCGACTTCGACCACTACAGCGTCCTGCGCTCGCCCGACGTGGAACGGCTCGCCGCCGTCATCCGCGACCGCACCCGCACGCCCGAGGAGGAGATCCACATGCCGCACGTCAGCATCAAGCACTTCCCCGTGCAGCTCAGCAGCGAGCAGCAGGACCGCCTGGTCGACGCCATCAGCAGCGCGGTGCAGCAGGCGTTCGACGTCGACAGCGACGCGATCTCCATCGCCATGGAGCCCGTCCGCGCCTCGGACTGGCGGGCGGAGGTCTACGAGCCCGAGATCGAGGGTCGGCGGCACCTGCTGGCCAAGACCCCCCGGTACTGACCGACCGGCACACCCACTCACGGAGGACGAACACCGATGGTCGACACGACCGAGCGAACGCGGACACGGGCGGCGCTGCCGCTGCTCGGGCTGCTCGCGTTCACCCTGGCGGGCTTCATCGCGATCATGACCGAGACGCTCCCGGCCGGGCTGCTGCCCCAGATCAGCCGGGGGCTCGGGATCTCGGAAGGGCTGGCGGGCCAGCTCCTGACGCTGTACGCGATCGGCTCGGTCGTGGCGGCCGTCCCGGTCATCGCCGCCACCCGCGGCTGGAACCGGCGACCGCTGCTGCTGCTGGCGGTCGGCGGCCTGCTGGTGTTCAACGCCGTCACGGCGCTGTCCACCGACTACGCGCTCACCCTGGCTTCGCGCTTCGTCGCCGGCATGGCGGCGGGCGTGGTGTGGGGCTTGCTCGCCGGGTACGCGCGCCGCATGGTGGCACCCCGGGTGCAAGGTCGCGCGGTGGCGGTCGTGGGCGTCGGCCAACCCATCGCGCTGTCCCTGGGCGTGCCCCTGGGCGCGTGGCTGGGCTCGCTGTCCGACTGGCGCGGCGTTTTCTGGCTGATGTCCGCCGTCGCACTGGTGCTGATGGTGTGGATCCGCGTGGCCGTGCCCGACTTCCCCGGGCAGGAGGCGGGCGCGCGCAAGCCGATCCGCGAGGTGTTCGCCATGCCGGGCATCCGACCGGTCCTGGCCGTGATCCTGCTGTGGATCCTCGCGCACAACGTGCTCTACACCTACATCGCGCCGTTCGCGGCCGAGCACGGCCTGGGCGGGCAGGTCCCGCTCCTGCTGCTGCTGTTCGGTGTGGCCGCCGTGGTGGGCATCTGGATCGCCGGCGTGTTCGTGGACCGGCGGCTGCGCCTGGTCGCGCTGGTCTCGCTGGCCGCCTTCGCCGCGTCGGCGGTCGTGCTGGCCGTCGGCACGGCGTGGACCCCGCTGCTCTACGCGGGCGTGGTCCTGTGGGGCCTGACGTTCGGCGGCGCGCCGACGCTGCTGCAGACCGCCATCGCCGACGCGGGCGGCGAGTCCGCCGACGTCGCCCAGTCCATGCTGGTGACCGTCTTCAACCTCGCGGTCGCCGGCGGTGGCGCGGTCGGTGGCGTGCTGCTGGAACGAGTCGGCCCGGGCGCGTTCCCGTGGGCGCTGCTGGTGCTCGCGCTGGCCGCGCTGGCGGTCGTCCGGACCGCCCGTTCCCACGGCTTCCCGTCCGGCCGCCGCGTCACCGGCGGATGACCACCCCGTCCGGAGCGGCCCACGTCCCCGGCGCGGGCCGCTCCCCCAACACCGAGCGAGGAGGCGCCCCATGCCCATGACCCTCGTCAACCACGTCGGTGTCACCGTGCCCGACATCGACGCCGCGTTCGCGTGGTACCGGGACGTGCTGGGCCTGTACCCGCACCGGCCGCCGGAGGAGGTGGTCGACGACGGCTCCCACTTCGGCAACCTCGTCACCGACCTCTTCGGGCCGCGGATGCGCGGCATGCGCATCGCCCACCTGACCGCCTCCGACGGCCTGGGCGTGGAGCTGTTCGAGTTCACCGACCCCGCCACCGAGGTCACCGACCAGCCGTTCGCCTACTGGCGCACCGGCATCTTCCACTTCTGCCTGACCGTGGAGGACGTCACGGCGACCGCGGCGACGATCGCGGCCAACGGGGGCAGGCAGCTCAGCCGGGTGTGGCCCCTGTTCCGGAACAAGGACTACGAGGTCGTCTACACCCAGGACCCGTGGGGCACGGTCATCGAGCTGTGCAACCGCCCGTACACCGCGGTGTGGGCGAACCACGAGCCACCGGTCAAGGACTGACGCGCGTGCGGGACGGGCTCGGCGGAAGTCCTCGCCGAGCCCGTCCCGCGTGCCCGGTTACAGCGTGACGGCCTTGCCGCCGAGGGTCACCGCGAGGCGACCGTCGGAGGTGTAGGACCACGCCAGGGCCCCGGTGAAGTTCGCGCACCGGGAGCCGTTGGTCCCGGTCCAGAACTGGTTGGAGCCGTCGGCGTCACCGACGACCTTGTCGTTGGTCCCGCTGCCGCTGCGGCACGAGGTGTTGTTCCGGAACACGGACGAACCGGTCTCGAAGGTGAAGTTGCGCTCGTCGTTGTCGATGCCGAGGTTGTTCGACAGCGTCAACGAGCCGGTGTTGCGGTTGTAGGTGAAGCCGTGCTTGCCGTTGTCGTAGGCGATGCTGCGGCGGACGACGTGGTTGACCGGGATGTCCTCGCCGCCGAGCTTGTAGCCGTTGCGGTCACCGGCGCCGGCCTGCCCGCCGCTGCTCAGCGTGCCGTTCTTGTAGGCCAGGGAGTCCTCGATGGTCACCGCGCCGATCGGGCCGGTGTCGGTCTTGGTGTAGAGGTCCCAGCCGTCGTCGATGTTGTTGTGCGACACCGCGTAGCGGAAGACGTTGCCGGACCCGACCGTGAGCTTGGCGGCGAACCCGTCGGCGTCCTCGCCGTCGGAGTCGGCGTTGTCGTGCGACTCGGCGCTGAGGATGAGGTTGTTGGCGGGCCACTGGTCCTTCGGCGTGGTCGACAGCATCCGCGACAGCTGCAGGCCGGTGTCGCGGTTGAACCGGGTGACCGTGCGCTCGAAGATGTTGTTGCTGCCGCCCACGAAGATGCCGTTGTCGCCGGCCCGCTCGACCACGATGCCGTGGACGTGCCAGTAGTTGCCGTTGACCGCGAGGCCGCGGTTGGCCGGGTCCTCGGTCTGCGCCGAGAAGTTCAGCACCGGCTTCTCACCCGGGTAGGCCGTCAGCTTCTTGCGGGCGGAGGCCGTGCCGTCGTTGCCCTGCGGGATGGTGACGGTCTGCGAGAAGGTGTACGTCCCGCCGCGCAGGTAGATCGTCCCGCCCGCGGTGACGCGGCCGATCGCCGAGGTCAGGGTCGTCGGCGCGGAGATGGTGCCGGGCGCGCCGTCGGTGCCGTTCGGCGCCACGTACAGGCCCGAGCCGGGCGTGCCGGTGGTCGTCGTCGTGGTGGTCGTGGTCGTGGTCGTAGTGGTGGTGGTGCTGGAGCTGGTGGTCGTCGTGGTGCCACCGGCCGGGGTGAGCGCCCACTGCTTGGTCGACGCGTTGTCGCAGGAGTTGGTCTGCACCGCCGCGCCGGCGGAGGTGGAGTTGTCCTTGGTGTTGAGGCACTTGCCGCCGTTGGCGTTGACCAGGCGGTAGTTGTCGCCGCTCGCGGTGGCGGCCCAGGTCTGGCTGGATGCGCCGGTGCACGCCTCCAGCTGGACCGGCTTGCCCGCGCTGGTCGAGCCGTCCCGCACGCCGACGCACAGGCCGCCGACCGCGGACGTGATCCGGAACCCGCCGCCGACCGCGGTGAACACCCACTGCCGGTCCGCGCCGGTGCCGCACGTGTCCTGCTGGAGCTGCACGCCGGCGGACGTGCCCGGCGCGTAGAGGCACAGCCCGCTGCCCCCGTTCTTCACGGTGTAGGTCCCCGCCCCGACCGCGGCTTCGGCGGGTGCGGCGGTCGACCACGCCGCGAGCGTGGCCGCCAGCGCGGTCGCGGCCGCCGCCGCGATCAGCGACCTGCGCGTGCCACCCCTGGGCGTGCCATGCGGTCTGGCCGACCGCGTGCCCGCGGTCCGCTCCGGTGTGCCCATGACAACTCCACTTCTCGACGTTCTGCCGGAACCGGCGCCGGACCGGCCCCTCGGCGGGCGGCGGAGTGCCGAGGGGTGGCCGGTCAGCGGCGCGGGAATGCGGTGCCGACGGGAACGGGAAACACCGGACCGCGCCGACGGCGAGGCCGGTCGGTCGACGGAAAGGCGAAGAACACAGTGCCCCCAGGGTGCCCCGTTGCGCCACCGGACAGGAAAACAACTTGCCCGGCGGATGTTATGAGCCGAACTGCTCCAGGTCAACGGCACACCGGTGGCACGATATTACCCCGAACGTCGTCGAACGCATCGAATGCGCAGCTCAGAGCCGTGCGACTGATCATTTACACCTTCCTCGAACCGAAGCCGAAAATACGGCTTGGTCATACTCGTGAACACAATCGGGCGCGCTGGTCACGCATGTGAACAAACCGCCCGGCCGCGACGGGCGACAACAACGGCCGAACGCCATTTTCGGACTTCGCGCGGATACCGGATTGCGAAGGCGGCGAACGCGGGCGCCGTGCCGGCGGCGGGCGATGTCGTGGGTCACCCCCGCCGTCAACATCGCGTAAGGGACCGGGCATGGGGTGTCAAAGGACCGTCAGGCGAGCCCGCGCGGGCCACCCGCGGCCGCATCCTTCCGGCGTCGCGGCCCGCGGGTGGGCCGCTCGGAGTGCGGAAGGGGCGCGGAGATGGCCGACCTGGCCTACGTGCTGCTGGTGATGGTGCTGTTCCTGGTTCCGGCGCTCGGTGTGCGCGGTCTGGGGGCGTTGTGAGCGGCACCGGGGTGGTGGCCAACGTCGTCGGCGGTGTGGTGGCCCTGCTGCTGATCGGCTACCTGTTCGTCGCGCTCGTCCGCCCGGAGAGGTTCTGATGACCCCGACCGCGGCCGGTCTGCTCCAGGTCGGCGTGCTGGTCGTCGCCCTGGCCGCGGCGCGCCGGCCCTTCGGCGACTACCTGGCCCGCGTCTACACCGGCACGAAGCACAACGCCGTCGAGCGCGCCGTCTACCGGGTCGCGCGGGTGGACCCGGGTGTCGAGCAGCGGTGGAGCACCTACGCGTACGGCGTGCTGGGGTTCTCCTTCGTCGGCGTGGTCGTGCTTTACGCGCTGCAACGGGTGCAGTCGGTGCTGCCCTGGGACTACGGGCGCGGTGACGTGCCACCGGGGGTGGCGTTCAACACCGCGGTCAGCTTCGTGACCAACACGAACTGGCAGTCCTACGTGCCGGAGACGACGCTGGGCCACAGCGTGCAGCTGGTCGGCCTGACGGTGCAGAACTTCGTCTCGGCGGCGGTGGGCCTGGCGGTGGCCGTGGCGCTGGTGCGCGGCTTCGCCCGCGACCGGGCGGACCGGCTGGGCAACTTCTGGGTCGACCTGACCCGCGGCACGGTCCGGGTGCTGCTGCCGGTGGCGTCCGCGTCCGCGATCGTGCTGGTGGCCACCGGCGTGGTGATGAGCCTCAAGTCCGGTGTGGACGTCGACGGGCAGACCGCGGCCATCGCCCCGGTGGCGAGCCAGGAGGCCATCAAGCAACTGGGCACCAACGGCGGCGGCGTGCTCAACGCCAACTCCGCCCACCCGTTCGAGAACCCCAACGCGTGGTCCAACCTGGTCGAGGTCTTCCTGATCCTGCTCATCCCGGTGTCGTTGACCCGCACGTTCGGCACCATGGTCGGCGACCGCCGGCAGGGCCGCGTGCTGCTGGCCGTGATGGGCGTGCTGTGGTGCGCGATGCTGGCCGTCGTCTGGGTGGCCGAGGCGAACGGCCTGCGCCCGTTGGAGGGCAAGGAACTCCGGTTCGGCATCCCGTCGAGCGCCCTGTTCGCCAACGCCACCACCGCGACGTCGACCGGCGCGGTGAACTCCGCGCACGACAGCTTCACCGGCCTGGGTGGCGGCGGGGTGCTGCTGAACATGCTGTTCGGCGAGATGACGCCCGGCGGTGTCGGCACCGGCCTCTACAGCATCCTGGTCATGGCCGTGATCGCGATGTTCCTGGCCGGGCTGATGGTCGGCCGCACGCCGGAGTACCTGGGCAAGAAGCTCGGCCGGCGCGAGGTGACGGCGGCGGCGCTGTCGGTGCTGGCCATGCCCGCGGTGATGCTCCTCGGCGCGGGCGTGGCGGCGGTGCTGCCCGGCACCCGCGACGCGCTGGGCAACACGGGACCGCACGGGCTGTCCGAGATCCTGTACGCCTACGCGTCGGCGTCGAACAACAACGGCAGCGCCTTCGCGGGCCTCACCGCGACGAGCGACTGGTTCCAGTCCTCCCTGGGCGTGTGCATGGCGCTGGGCCGGTTCGTGCCGATCGTCGCGGTCCTCGCGCTGGCCGGCTCGCTCGCCGCCCAGGGCCGGGTGCCCGTCACGGCGGGCACGCTGCCCACCACCGGCCCGCTGTTCGCCACCCTCCTCGGCGGCGCGATCGTCCTGGTCGCCGCCCTGACCTTCGTCCCCGCACTCGCCCTCGGTCCCATCGCGGAGGCCCTGCTGTGAGCACCACCGCCGAACACCCGCCGGAAGTCCGCGACGACCACGTGCCGCGGCCCGACGGCAAGGCCCGCGCGGGCGCGTTCGACCCGCGCCTGCTGCTGACGGCGCTGCCCGTCGCGCTGCGCAAGCTCGACCCCCGCCACCAGGCCCGCAACCCCGTCATGTTCGTCGTCTGGGTGGGTTCGGTGCTGGTCACGGTGTTCGCCGTGGCCGAGCCGAGCGCGTTCACCATCGCGGTCGCCGCGTGGCTGTGGCTGACCGCCCTGTTCGCCAACCTCGCCGAGGCCGTCGCCGAGGGCCGGGGCAAGGCCCAGGCCGACTCGCTGCGCGCGACGCGCACGGACGCGGTCGCCACCCTGGCCGACGGCCGCCGCGTGCCCGGCGCGGAGCTGCACGTCGGCGACCTCGTGGTCGTCCGGGCCGGCGAGGTCGTGCCCGGTGACGGCGACGTGGTCGAGGGCGCGGCGACCGTGGACGAGTCGGCCATCACCGGCGAGTCCGCGCCCGTCGTCCGCGAGGCCGGCGGCGACCGCTCGGCCGTCACCGGGGGCACCACCGTGCTGTCGGACCGGATCGTCGTGCGGATCACCGCCGAGCCCGGCGAGACGTTCGTGGACCGGATGATCGCGCTCGTCGAGGGCGCGCGGCGGCAGAAGACGCCCAACGAGGTCGCGCTGACCATCCTGCTGTCCACGTTGACGATCGTCTTCCTGCTCGCGGTCGTGGCGTTGCAGCCGTTCGCGGTCTTCTCCGGCGGCGAGCAGTCGGTGGTCGTGCTGACGGCGCTGCTGGTGTGCCTGATCCCCACCACGATCGGCGCGCTGCTGTCGGCGATCGGCATCGCGGGCATGGACCGGCTCGTCCAGCGCAACGTGCTGGCCACGTCCGGCAAGGCGGTGGAGGCCGCGGGTGACGTGGCCACCCTGCTGCTGGACAAGACCGGCACCATCACGTGGGGCAACCGGCGTGCCACCGAGCTGGTCCCCGCGCCCGGCGTGGCCGTCGACGCCCTGGTGGACGCGGCCCGGTTGTCGTCGCTGGCCGACGGCACCCCGGAGGGCCGCAGCGTCATCGAGCTGTGCGCCGAGCGCCACGGCCGGTCCGCGCGGGCGTCCGATCACGAGAAGACCGGCGAGTTCGTGCCGTTCTCCGCCCGGACCCGGATGAGCGGCGTCGACCTCGACGGCCGCCGGGTCCGCAAGGGCGCGGCGAGCGCGTTCCCGCTGGACGAGGCCGTCCGGGAGGTGGTCGACGCCGTCAGCGCCGAGGGCGGCACGCCGCTGGTCGTGGCCGAGGACGACCGGGTGCTGGGCGTGATCCGGCTGTCCGACGTGGTCAAGCCGGGCATGCGGGAGCGGTTCGCCGAGCTGCGCGCGATGGGCATCCGCACGGTGATGGTGACCGGTGACAACCCGCTCACCGCCCGCGCCATCGCCGCCGAGGCCGGGGTGGACGACTTCCTGGCCGAGGCCAGGCCCGAGGACAAGATGGCGCTGATCCGCCGCGAGCAGGAGGGCGGGAGGCTGGTCGCGATGGCGGGCGACGGCACCAACGACGCGCCCGCCCTCGCCCGGGCCGACGTGGGCGTGGCGATGAACACCGGCACCTCGGCCGCCAAGGAGGCCGGGAACATGGTCGACCTCGACTCCGACCCGACCAAGCTGATCGAGATCGTCGGCATCGGCAAGCAGCTGCTGATCACGCGGGGCGCGCTGACGACGTTCAGCGTGGCCAACGACCTGGCCAAGTACTTCGCGATCCTGCCGGCGATGTTCGCGGCCATCCACCCGCAGCTGGGTGCGCTGAACGTCATGCGGTTGGGGTCGCCGCAGTCGGCGATCCTGTCGGCGGTGATCTTCAACGCGCTGATCATCGTGGCGCTCATCCCGCTCGCCCTGCGGGGCGTGCGCTACCAGCCGGCCGGCGCCTCGGCGCTGCTGCGGCGCAACCTGCTGGTCTACGGCCTGGGCGGCGTCGTGACGCCGTTCGCCGGGATCTGGCTCATCGACCTGCTGGTCCGACTCATCCCCGGCATCGGGTGACCCCCATGGCGAACAACGCGATCAAGCAGGCACTGGCCGGACTGCGCGTCCTGCTCGTGCTGACCGTCCTGACCGGGGTGCTGTACCCCGCGGCGGTGTGGGCGGTGAGCCGCCTGCCCGGCCTGCACGCCAACGCCGAGGCGGTGGGCACCACGCTGGTGGCCGTGGACCGAGGGGGCGACCGGTGGTTCCACCCCCGGCCCTCGGCCGCCGCACCGCCCGCCTCCGGCGCTTCCAACAAGGGCGAGCGCGACGCCGACTACGACGCGGTCGTGGCCGGGCGCCGGGCCGAGGTGGCCGAGCGGGAGGGCGTGCCCGCGGACGCGGTGCCGCCGGACGCCGTGACCGCCTCGGCGTCCGGCCTGGACCCGCACATCAGCACCGACTACGCCACCCTCCAGGTGCCGCGCGTGGCCCGGGAGAACCGGCTCGGCGAGGACCGGGTCCGGCACCTGGTCGTCGAGCACACCGAGGGGAGGGCCCTGGGGTTCCTCGGCGAACCGACCGTCAACGTGACCGCGCTCAACCGGGCGCTGGACGCGGCCCGGTGACGACCGGGCGGACAGGGGGCGGACGTCCCCTGTCCGCCCGGCGGGAGCTGGTGTCAGGGCTTCGGTCGCCAGTCCGCGCAGGAGACGACCTCGAACCCGCGACCGGGGAAGACCCGGTCCACGAAGAAGTCGTGCACCGCCGGGTCGGCGTCGGCGCACCCGTCGCGCAGCACGGTCACCCGGTAGCCGCGGTCGGCGGCGTCGTAGCACGTGGCGGCCACCATGGCGCTCGTCGCCACGCCCGCGACCGCGATCGCGCCCACACCCCGGGCGCGCAGCACGAAGTCGAGGTCGGTCCCGGCGAACGCGCCGGCCCGCCGCTTCAGCACGACGACGTCCTCCTCGGCCACGGGCAGGTCGACCTCGGTGCCCGGCGTCCCCTCGTGGAACGCGTCGCCGGCCTCGTAGAACGACCGGTACAGGTCGTTGCCCGGCAGCAGGTCCGCCCCGTTGGCCCGGAACGCGAACCGCACGAACACCACCAGCACGCCGGCCGCCCGGGCGCGCGGCAGCAGGTCGGTGATCGGCGGCAGCACCCGCCTGGTGAACGGGTGGTCGCGGGTGATGCCCCGCTGGAGGTCCCCGACGATCAGCGCGGTGGTCAAGGCGCCCTCCCCGTCCCGGCGGTCGTGGTGATCACCCTACCCGCGCACCGGCCAGCGCCGTCCGGGCCAGGTCGCGCAGCCAGGCGTGCGCGCGGTCGGTGTCGTGGCGCTGGTGCCACGACAGGTGCACCGCGGCCGGCGGGAGGTCCAGCGGCAGCGGCAGCACGGCGAGGTCGGCGGCCTGGCGGGCGGTGGCTCCTGGGGCGGTGGCTTCGGGAACGGTGACGACCAGGTCCGTCCCCCGCAGGAACGCGAGCGCCGCCGACTCGGTGGGCGCGGACGCCACCACGCGCCGCGACAACCCCAGCCGCCGGAGGGCCCGGTCGACCGCGTTGTCCAGCCGGCCGCGCCGCGACACCGTCAGGTGCTCGGCCGCGGCGTACCGCGCGGCGGTCACCGACCTCCCCCGGGTGAGCGGGTGCCCGCGACGCGTCACGACGACGTGCGGGCTCTCGGCGACCTTCTCGACCCGGAGGTCGGGCTCGGCCGGGCCGCCCGCGTTCGCCTCGAGGTCGACCTCGCCCCGGCGCAGGGCGGGCGTGTCCACGTTGGACTCGGCGATGAAGCGCAGCCGCACGCCCGGCGCGCTTTCCCGCACGGCCGCCAGGAGGGCGGGACCGGCGAGGGCGACGAGCGACTCGTGCCAGCGCAGGGTGAACGTGCGGTCGAGCGTGGCGAGGTCGAGTTCCCGGCTCGGCGCGAGCACGCCCCGGGCCTGCCGCACCAGGTCGTGCACCTGCTCCCGGACGGAGAGCGCGTACGGCGTGGGCGTCATCGTGCGGCCGGTGCGCACCAGGATCTGGTCGCCGGTCGTGCGGCGAATCCGGCCCAGGCTGCGGCTCATCGCGGGCGCGGTGACGTGCAGCCGCTCGGCCGCGCCCGCCACGCTCCCCTCCTCCAGCAACGCGTCGAGCGCGGTGAGCAGGTTCAGGTCCAGTTGCACGGGAGTAATCCTAGGCGTTCCCGACCTGCACTTGTCGTTAATCCACGGCGCACCTACCGTCGAAGAGGCGGGCGGCGGGAAGCGGGAACCCACCTCGCCCGACCGTCCTCACCAACCAGTCCGAACGGGGATTCGCCATGCCCACGACCAGTGACGCGGACCTGCTCGCCGAGACCGCCGCCGCCGTGCGGGCCGCCGGCGCGGTGCTGCTGGAGCGCTTCGGCCAGGTGGTCCGCCACCGCACCCGTGACGAGCTGGTGCGCGCGCTCGCGGCCAACGACGACGCGGCCCTGGCCGTCCTGCGCCCCCGGCTCACGGCCCTGCGACCGGACGCCCGGTGGGTGGAGGACGAGTTGGCCGGCGGCGCGCTGCCGCCCGGCGAGTGGTGGGTCGCGGACCCGGCGGAGGGCAACGTCAACCACCTGCGCGGCCTGCCGGGGTGGGCGGTCACGGCCACCCTCGTGCGGGACGACCGACCGGTCCTCACCGCGGTGCACCTGCCGCTGACCGGCGAGACCCACACCGCGCTGGCGGGCGGCGGAGCGCAGGTCGACGGCCGACCGCTGCGCGTGTCCGGGCAGACGGGCCTGGGCCTGGGCCTCGTGGCGACGAGCCAGGCCAGGCCGGACGAGGACGACGCGGTCGTGCGGCGCGTCGGCGCCTCGATCACCGCGATGCTGCGGGACGCGCTCGTGGTCCGCACGTCCGTTCCCGCCACGCTGCACCTGCTGGACGTCGCCGCGGGCCGGGTCGACGCCTTCTGGCAGTTCGCCGGGGCCCGCGCCGACCTGCTGCCCGGCGCGCTGCTGGTCGCCGAGGCGGGTGGTCGCGTCACCGACACCGAGGGCCGGCCGTGGACCACGGCGAGCGCCGGCTTCCTGGCCGCCGCGCCGGGCGTGCACGCCGAAGCCGTCGCCACCCTCTCCCGCTGACACCGGACCCGACCCCACCGGGAGGACCACCATGACCGCGATCGCCGTCCTCGGCAACGGCCGCGTCGGCGGCAACCTCGCCGCCGCGCTGACCCGGGCCGGGCACGACGTGACGGTGGCGGACCGCACGCCGGGCGCCGCCGCCGGAGCCGCCGGGCGCGCCCAGGTCGTCATCAACGCCACGCCCGGCGCGGGCTCCCTCGACCGGCTGACCGCGCTGCGCGAGCCCTTGCGCGACAAGGTGCTCCTCGACGTCTCCAACGCGACCGTCGACGGGCCGGACGGGTTGCCGGCCGCCCTGCTCCACCCCGGGTCGAGCCTCGCCGAACAGCTCCACCGCGCGCTGCCGGGCACCCGGGTCGTCAAGAGCCTGAACACGATGCTCTACCCGGTGATGACCGCGCCGACCTCGCTCGCCCAACCGCCGACCGCGTTCCTGTCCGGTGAGGACGCGGGGGCCAAGCACATCGTCGCCGGGCTCCTCACGGACCTCGGCTGGCCCGCGGGCTGGATCACGGACCTCGGCGGCATCGAGACCGCCCGCGCCACCGAGGCCGCGGTGCTGTTCGTGCCGCACGTGATCCGGTCCAGCGGGTTCGCGCCCTTCGCCGTCTCCATCGCCCGCGCCACCGACGCCTGACCGCGCCGACGCCCGACCTCCGCCGTGGCGGCCGCCGCCGTGGCGACCACGGTCGGAGAGCACCGCGGTCGGGGAGCACCACCGGTCAGCCGAGCTGGTCCCGGCGGCGGACGAGGTAGGCGGTCTCGGCGGTGTTGCCGGCCAGGGCGATGGCCCGGTCGTAGGCGGCGCGCGAGTCCCGGCCGCGGCCCACCCGGCGCAGCAGGTCGGCCCGGGTGGCGTGGTAGGCGTGGTAGCCGGCCAGCGCGGTCGCGAGGCGGTCGACGGTGGCCAGGGCGACCTCCGGGCCGTCCAGCTCGGCGACCGCGACGGCCCGGTTGAGCGCGACGACCGGTGACGGGTCGAGGCGGTGCAGCCGGTCGTAGAGGGCGACGACCTGGGACCAGTCGGTGTCGCGCACGTCGCGGACCGAGGTGTGCACGGCGTTGATCGCCGCCAGGACCTGGTAGCGGCCCGGTGCCACGCCGGCGGCGGCCGCCGCGAGGCGTTCGCGCACCAGGCGGTGCCCCTCGGCGATCAGCGCCCGGTCCCACGACCCGCGGTCCTGCTCGCCCAGGGGCACCAGCTCGCCGCCCGCCGACACGCGGGTCGTGCGGCGGGCCTCGGTGAGCAGCATCAGGGCGAGCAGCCCGGCCACCTCCCCGTCGTCGGGCAGCAGGGCGCGGACCAGGCGGGTGAGCCGGACGGCCTCGGCGGTCAGGTCGAGGCGCACCGGGTCGGTGTCGGGGCCGGTGGCCAGGTAGCCCTCGTTGAAGACCAGGAAGAGGACGGCGAGCACGCCCGAGACCCGCGCCGGGAGATCGTCCGCCGAAGGTACCCGGTAGGGGATGCGCGCGGCCTTGACCTTGGCCTTGGCCCGGGTGATCCGCCGGCTCATCGCGGCCTCGCCCACCAGGAAGGCGCGGGCGATCTCGGGCACGGTCAGTCCGGCGACCAGGCGCAGCGCCAGGGCGACGCGGCTCTCCGCCGCCAGCGCCGGGTGGCAGCACGTGAAGATCAACCGGAGCCGTTCGTCGCCGATGGCGTCCGGTGGCCCGGTCGGGTCGTCGTCCACCACCAGCAGGGCCTCCTCGTGCTTGCCGCCGCGCTTGGCCTCGCGGCGGAGGCGGTCGATCGCCTTGCGGTGGGCGGTCGTGGTCAGCCACGCGCCCGGGTTGGGCGGCACGCCGTCGACCGGCCACCGCTCGACGGCGACGGCGAACGCCTCGGCCGCCGCCTCCTCGGCGACGTCGAGATCGCCGAAGCGCCCGGTCAGGACGGCGACCAGGTGGGCCCACCCCACCCGGTGGGCCCGGGTGACCGCCGCGCGGGCATCGCTCCCGGTCACCGGAACGGCCGCACCTCGACCTTGCGGTTGCACGCCCGCGACCCGGCCGCGGCCAGCGCGAGCGCCACGTCCAGGTCGGCCGCCTCGACGATCCAGAAACCGGCCAGGAACTCCTTCGACTCCACGAACGGCCCGTCGGTCACCAGCACCTCGCCGCCCCGGTTGTCGACGACGGTGGCCGTGTCCGGCATGCCCAGGCCACCGGCGAACACCCAGTGCCCCTCGGCGACGAGCCGGTCGTTGAACACGTCGATCGCCGCCATCTCCCCGGGCGTGGCGAGGTCCGGCGCGTCGTGGACCACGGAGAGCAGGTACTGCATCGCGGATCACCTCCTGTGCCGTGGGCGCCTCTCGTGAGCCGCCGCTCACCCGTACTACGAACCGCCCTCCCCCGATCCGACACGCCCCGCCGGGATTTCCGGGATTTTCCGAGCGGGATCCCCACGGGCGGGATCCCCCACGGGCGGCATCCCCCGGGCGAGCCGGCGATCCGACCCTACGACGGGTCCGCGCCCGGGGCGCGGCGGCCCTCAGCCGACGTGGATGCCGGGACGACGGGCCGGGTCCGGCTCGCTGGTGCGGATGATCTCGCGGACGACGGGCGCGGTGTCGCCGCGGCCGAGCAGCAGGTACCGGAACAGGTGGCCCAGCGGGTTGCCCTCGCTCCACTCGAAGTGGCAGTGCGGGCGGACCCCGGTGGTGTCGCGCAGGGCCAGCAGGATGGCGGCGATGGCGTTGGGCGCGGCCGGGCTGTCCGCGCGCAGCACCCGGAACCCCTCCACGTCGACCCCGCGCACCCGCAGCACGTCGCTGAAGTCCGACGGGTCGATCACGTCGATCTCCAGGAACAGCACGTCCGCCGTGCCCGGCACCGGGTTCAGCCCCCGCTGCTCGGTCTCCTTGGCGCGGTACTCGGCGGCGTCGCCCGCCTGGCGGCGGTTCGCGATCAGGGTCAGCGCGCCGTCGTAGGCGATGGAGTCGGCGACGAAGCGACGGGCGGCCTCGTCGAACTCGATGTGCGTGACGCGCAGCTCGGTCGTGCGGGTGACCCGGGAGACCAGGGACACGGCGATGATGCCGACGATGAAGAACAGCGAGATGGTGATGCCGTCCGGCTTCTCGATGACGTTCTCGACCAGCGCGTAGCCCAGGATCAGGGTCAGCGCGGTGAAGCCGACCGCCTGGCGGCGGTGCCCGTGCCGGGCGGCGGAGATCGCCACGGCGACCGTGGCGGACACCATCATGGCGAGGATGCCGGTGGCGTAGGCGCCGGCCTGGGCGTTGACGTCCGCGCCGAAGATGATCGTCACCAGCACGCAGACGGCGGTGTAGACGAGCACCACCGGGCGCACCGCCCGGGTCCAGTCCGGTGCCATGCCGTACGCCGGCAGGTAGCGGGGCACGATGTTGATCAGACCCGCCATGGCCGAGGCGCCGGCGAACCACAGGATCAGGATGCTGCTGATGTCGTAGGCCGTGCCGACCCACTCGCCGAGCAGCTCGTGGGCGAGGTAGGCCAGGGCGCGGCCGTTGGCCTGGCCGCCGGGCTGGAACGCCTCGGCGGGCACCAGGACGGTGGTGACGAAGCTGGTCGCGACCAGGTACACCGACATGATCAGCGCCGCCGCGGTGAGCAGCTTGCGGGTGTTGCGGATGCGGTCGGCCAGCCGCGCCCCGGCGTCCTCGCCGGACGAGGCGACCAGGGGCATCATGCTGACCCCGGTCTCGAACCCGGACAGGCCCAGCACGAGCAGCGGGAACGCCAGGACCGCCGGTCCGATCACGCCCGTGAGGGAGCCGCCGCCGGAGGTCAGCGCGTCCACCCACCGGTCGAGCGCGACCGGCTCGGCCACCAGGTCGACCACCCCCGCGACCACGACCACGGCGTTGAGCAGCAGGAACACCGCCACCAGCGGGATCGCCACGCCGACGGCCTCGCTGAACCCGAGCAGGAAGACCCCGCCCAGCACGAGCAGCAGCACGACCGTGATCAGGACCTCGTGGCCGTGCAGGAAGTCGGGGCTGATCGGGTTCTCGATCAGGTGCACGGTGGCGTCCGCCGAGGACAGGGTGATCGTGATGATCCACGAGGTGGCCACGAACCCGAGCAGGACCAGCACGAACAGCTTGCCCCACCAGAACGGCAGCAGCTTCTCCAGCATCGCCACCGAGCCCTGGCCGTGCGGGCTCTCCTTGGCCACCCGCCGGTACATCGGCAGCATGCCCAGCAGCGTCAGCGCCACGATCAGCAACGTCGCCAGCGGCGAGATCGCGCCGGCCGCCAACGCGGCGATGCCGGGCAGGTAGGACAGGGTGGAGAAGTAGTCCACCCCGGTCAGGCACATCACCTTCCACCACGCGTGCGGCTCGGCGTGGCTGTCGGCGCTGGCCGGGCCCTCCGGGGCGACCTGGTGCCGCAGCAGCCACCGACCCAGGCGCGACGACGGCGCGGAGGGCCCCGCCGGGCTCTCCACCCGGGCCGGGAGGACCGGTTCGGGCGCGCCGGCGGTCGGCTCGCCGTCGCGTTCGTGCGTGACGTCCATGGCGTCACGGTTACACACGGAAGATCAGCGCCGCTCGTCGGACGGGTCGCCTTTACGCGTCCTTAGCGCCCGGAGGGCTTGCCAGTGCACGATCCGTGACGGTTAATCGGAACGTCAGCCCGAATTTGCCGGAGATTAACTCTTTCGGAGGACTTCGATGGTCGACCGGATCGAGGGACACGAGGTCCGCGACCCCGGCGGGCCGCACGCCCGCGTCGAGGTCCAGCTGGACCAGGCGGCCGAGGAGCTGACGCGCCGGTTGGCCGGTCGGGTGAGCCACCAGGTCGTGCGCGAGGCGGTCGTGGAGGCCTACCAGCGGCTCTCCGAGCACGCGAAGGTGCACGGCTTCCTGCCGATCCTGGCCGCCCGGTCCGCCCAGCGGCGGCTGGTGGCCGCGCTCTGACCGGAGCCGCCGGTGCGCCCCTCGCCGCGACGGGAGGGGCGCACCGGCGCGCGCTCACGGGCTGGTGCAGGTGAAGGAGCCGCCGGCGGGGCTGCCGTTGGCGACGAACCCGAACGTGGTCGAGGCGTTGGGCGCCAGCGAGCCGTTCCACGAGGCGTTGCGGACGGCGGTCTCGCTGCCGGTCCCGGCGAGCACGCCGCCCCAGACCTGGGTGATCTGACCGGAGCCCAGCGACCAGCGCACGGTCCAGCCGGTGATCGCCGACCCGGCCGTCACCGTGACCTCGCCCTGGTAGCCGCCCTGCCACGAGTTGACGGTCCGGTAGGACGCCGCGCACGCGCCGCTCGGCGGCTGCGAGGTCGTCGTCGTCGTAGTGGTCGTCGTCGTAGTGGTGGTGGACGTCGTGGTCGTGGTGGTGGTGCCGGGTGGGGTGTCGGTGGGTGCGACGGCGCGGCCGGTGGTGGTGCTGATCATGCCGGCGCAGAG
>NZ_JBITXT010000018.1:0-139907 GCF_044544865.1 Actinosynnema sp. NPDC053489
AGTTGTCCAGTAACAATCTCAAAGGAAACCTCTTGACGAGGTTCATAAATTTACTGGCTATTCGGCACGCTGTTGAGTTCTCAAAGAACACGCGCACATCATCACTCGTCGCTCGCGCGACTCGATCCGAGGCTTGTGATCCAGCTAGAGCTTGTGTTGGAAACCAGACGCCCTGGTCGCAACGGCTCAGACGAGCCTGGACTGGGTCTTCCGTTCCGCGGTCACCCACTCTACCACGCTAGCGGGAGCTTGGTTCGTGACCTGCCGCACTCCGTTCCGGCGTTCCCGGCCCGTTCCGTGCTGACATGGAGAAAGTTACACGCACCCGAACCGGAGGTCAAATCGGGGGCGCAGCACCACGCCACAGGCTGAAACCGCAGGTCAGCAGCCCGTGCCGCAGTCCACCCCACGCTATCCGACCCGATCCACCGGCAACAGTGTGACCGCGATCACACCAAAGAAGCACGAAGGCCGCCGGTCCGCGTGGGACCGACGGCCTTCGACGTGCTGCTCGGTGGGGCTCCGGCAGGTCAGACCCGCACCCGCACCCCGGCGGTGTTGCGCTTGCCGCGCCGGACGACCAGCCACGCGCCGTGGAGGAGGTCCTCCTCGGCGGGCACCCACTCCTCGTCGGTGACCTTGCCGTTGTTCACGTACGCGCCACCCTCCTTGACGGTGCGCCGCGCCGCGCCCTTGCTCTCCGCCAGCCCCGAGCTGACGAGCAGGTCGACGATCGTCGGCCGGTCGGCCAGGCGCACCTCGCCGGTCGGCGCCTCGGCCATCGCGGCCTCGAGCGTCGACAGGTCCAGCTCGCGCAGCTCGCCGCGGCCGAACAGGGCCTGGCTGGCCGCGATCACCTGCCGGGTCTCGTGCTCCCCGTGCACCAGGTCGGTGAACTCCTGGGCCAGCTTCTTCTGCGCGGCGCGCAGGTGCGGCGCCTCGGCGGTCTGCCGCTCCAGCTCGGCGATCTCCTCCCGGGACAGGAAGGTGAACAGGCGCAGGTAGCGCAGGACGTCGGCGTCGCCCACGTTGACGAAGTACTGGTACCAGGCGTACGGCGAGGTCATCGCGGGGTCGAGCCAGACGTTGCCGCCACCGGTGGACTTGCCGAACTTGCGGCCCTCGGCGTCGGTGACCAGCGGCGCGGTCAGGGCGTGCACGGAGCCGCCGTCGACCTTCCGGACCAGGTCGACGCCGCCGATGATGTTGCCCCACTGGTCGGAGCCGCCCACCTGGAGCCGGGTGCCGTACTTCCGGTGCAGCTGGAGGTAGTCGTGCGACTGGAGCAGCAGGTAGCTGAACTCGGTGTAGGACATGCCATCGCCGTCGAGGCGCCGCTTGACCGTCTCGCGGGCGAGCATGACGTTGATCGAGAAGTGCTTGCCGACGTCGCGCAGGAAGTCCAGCACCGGCACGTCGCCGGTCCAGTCGAGGTTGTTGACGACGATCGCGCCGGTGGGGCTGTCGTCGAACTCGACGAAGCGCTCCAGCTGGCCGCGGATGCGCCCGGCCCACTCCGCCACGGTGTCCAGCGCGTTGAGCGCGCGCTCGGAGCTGTCACGGGGGTCGCCGATCATGCCGGTCGCGCCGCCCGCGAGCACGATCGGCCGGTGCCCGGCGCGCTGGAAGCGGCGCAGCATGAGCAGCGGGACGAGGTTGCCGGCGTGCAGGCTGGGCGCGGTCGGGTCGAACCCCGCGTAGAGGGTGAGCGGGCCGGCGTCCAGGTCCTCGCGCAGCGCGTCGAGGTCGGTGGACTGCGCGATCAGGCCGCGCCAGGACAGCTCGTCGAGGATGTGCTCGTTCACGGTGGGCCATTCTCCTCTACCTGGTCCGGCCAGTTTGAGGCGGTGTCGCGGCCGGGTAGTCGGCGGGTGGGCCGAGTGAGAGGAACCGCAGCGATGACCTACCCGAACCGCGACCGGCGTCCCGCTGACCGCCCCACCGAGTTCGTGACCCCCGCCGAGCCGCCGTACGCGGCGGAGGAGGAGGTGGTCGAGCGCGGCGACAGCCGGGTGCGGGCCGTGCGCGTGGCGTGCGCCGTGATCGACCTGCTGTGCTGGTTGTTCGCGATCGTGCTGGCGATCCACATCTTCCTGGTGATCGGCGGCGCGAACCCGGCGAACGGGTTCGCGCGGATGATCGAGTCCTGGTCGGCGGGGGTGTCGCTGGGCCTGCGGGACCTCTTCACGCCCGAGAGCCCCGGCCTGCGGACGCTGCTGAACGACGGCCTGGCCGCGCTGCTGTGGCTGCTGATCGGGGCGGTGCTGACGAGCGTGATCAGTCGCGTGGCGCTGCCGGCGCACGAGCGGCGCGTGTGGTACCGGCGGACGGTGCGCTGACCCGCGCTACCGACCGTCACCGCCGGTTCACCCCCGCGCGCGGAGGTTTGCCCCGGCTGGTCAATTGTCCTCGGGGCGTTCCGCGACGATGTTTGCTCCCGTGGCCAGTGACTTGCAGCGCAAGAAGACCTCCGTCGTGTTCACCGCCATGGACTCGAACGGTGACGGGTTCCTGGAGCGGGCCGACTTCGAGGCCCTGACGGACCGGTGGGTGCGCATCCGGGGCGGCTCCGAGGAGGACGGCCGGCTGCGGGAGATCATGATGGGGTGGTGGGAGACGCTGCAGGTGGCGTCGGACCACGACCACGACAACAAGGTCACCGTGGACGAGGTGCTGTCCGTGGTGAGCGACCTCGGCACCATGCTGGACCTGGTGGTGGCCACGGCCGAGTCGATGTTCGAGGCGGTGGACGAGGACGGCGACGGCCGGGTGTCCGCGCCCGAGTACGCCCGGATGATCCACGCCTGGACGGGCGACGGCTCGTCCACCGACGCCGTGTTCGCCCGCCTGGACCTCGACGGCGACGGCTCGCTGTCGAAGTCGGAGTTCGTGCAGCACTGGGTGGAGTTCTGGGCGGGTGACGACCCGGACGCCCCGGGCACGCACGTCTTCGGGGAGGTCTAGAGCGCGGTGCGGGTGCGGCGGGTGCCGCGGCGGTAGGCGCTGACGGCGGGCGAGTCGACCCAGAACCGCCACGGCACGTCGACCGCCACGGCGACGCCGACGCGCGGGCCGGTGCGGATGTCGGCGGGGTCCACGGGGTCGCCCGCCAGCAGCCGCACGCTCGCCGCCGGGTCGGTCAGGTTCACCCCGTTGTGCCCGCGGTCGAGGCCGAGGACGCTGGTCAGCCGGGCGGGGCCCTTGGCCAGCTCGGCGTCGCTGCGCGCGGTCGGCCGGCGCAGGCGGGCCAGCTCCGCCCCGGTCACGACCTCGCCCGCGCGCAGCAGCACCGCGCCGGGCACGCCGTCGGTCAGCGACACGACGTTCGCGCAGAAGTGCATGCCGTAGACGAAGTACACGTAGAGGCGGCCGGCCGGGCCGAACATCACGTCGTTGCGCGGCGTGCGGCCCCGGTAGCAGTGCGACGCCGGGTCGTCGCCGCCCCGGTACGCCTCGACCTCCACGATGCGCAGACCGACCACGCCCTGCTCGGTGGTGGACTCGACGACGGCGCCGAGCAGGAGCCGCGCGGCGTCGACCGGGTCGACCGCGAGCTCCCGCTCGGTGAGCTGCCTAGGCGTTGCGGGCAACGGACACCTTGTCGCGCAACCTCTTCAACTGCTCGGCGACGCGGTCGGGCGCGGTGCCGCCGTGCGCGTCGCGTGAAGCGATGGAGCCTTCCACGGTCAACACGCTACGCACCTCGGGGGTCAGCGCGGGCGAGATCGTGGCGAACTCCTCATCGGTGAGCTCCTCCAAGCCGACCCCGCGGGCCTCGGCCACGCGGACGCACTCCCCCGCGGCCTCGTGGGCGACCCGGAACGGCACGCCCTGGCGCACCAGCCACTCGGCGATGTCGGTGGCCAGGGTGAACCCGGCGGGCGCGAGGGCGGCCATGCGGTCGGTGTCGAACCGCATCGTGGCGATCATCCCGGCCAGGGCGGGCAGCAGGAGCTCCAGCTGCTCGACCGAGTCGAACAGCGGTTCCTTGTCCTCCTGCAGGTCGCGGTTGTAGGCCAGGGGCTGGGCCTTCAGCGTCGCGAGCAGGCCGGCCAGGTTGCCGATGAGCCGGCCGGACTTGCCCCGCGTCAGCTCGGCCACGTCGGGGTTCTTCTTCTGGGGCATGATCGAGCTGCCGGTGGCCCACGCGTCGTCCAGCACGGCGAAGCGGAACTCGGCGGTCGTCCAGATGATCACCTCTTCGGCGATGCGGGACAGGTCGACGCCGATCATGGCCAGCACGAACGCGATCTCGGCGGCGAAGTCGCGCGAGGCGGTGCCGTCGATGGAGTTCTCCACCGGCCCGTCGAAGCCCAGCTCGGCGGCGACCGCGGCCGGGTCGAGGCCCAGCGACGAGCCCGCGAGCGCGCCCGAGCCGTACGGCGACAGGGCGGCGCGCTTGTCCCAGTCGCGCAGCCGGTCGACGTCGCGCAGCAGCGCCTGGCCGTGGGCCAGCAGGTGGTGGGCCAGCAGCACGGGCTGGGCGGACTGCAGGTGCGTGCGGCCGGGCATGACGGCGGTGGCGTGCGCGGAGGCCTGGTCGGCCAGCGCCTCGACCACGTCGAGCACGCCCGCGGCCACCCGGCCGGCGGCGTCGCGCAGCCACATCCGGAACAGCGTGGCGACCTGGTCGTTGCGGGACCGGCCGGCGCGCAGCTTGCCGCCCAGCTCCGGCCCGGCGCGCTCGATCAGGCCGCGCTCCAGCGCCGTGTGCACGTCCTCGTCGGCGACGGTCGGGGTGAACGCGCCGGACTCCACGTCGGCCCGCAGCGCGTCCAGCGCCGCCAGCATGCGGTCCAGCTCGTCGGCGGTCAGCAGGCCGGCGCGGTGCAGCACGCGGGCGTGCGCGCGGGAACCCCTGATGTCGTACGGGGCGAGTCGCCAGTCGAAGTGCGTGGACGCGGACAGCCGCGCCATCGCCTCCGCCGGTCCGCCGGCGAACCGGCCACCCCACAATGAACTCACGTGATCGAATCCCTACGTTGCGGCGATCTTGCTCGGCAGGCGGCGCGGTGGCGCGCAGCCCGGGGTGGAGTCGAACGGCGACTCCTCGCCGCGCCGGCCGGTGACGACCGTGCGGCCACCGTGCAGCACGAGCCGGACCTCGCCGGACACGTGCAGCTGGGTGTTGTCGATGAAGCCGTCCAACGCGCGTCTCAGCGGCGAGAACCACTGGCCGCCGTGCACCAGCGCGGCCCAGCGCCGCTCGACCTGCCGCTTGAAGTCGGCCAGGTCGGGTTCCAGGGTGAGGTCTTCCAGCTCGCGGTGCGCGGTGACCAGGGCGGCGGCGCCCGGTGCCTGGTAGGCGTGGACGCCCTTGGGGCGGCGCACGCCCCGCGCACCGGAGCGCAGGTTCAGCTCCTGGACGGCCTGCCGCACGGTCATCGTCTCGCCGTCGACGGCGACCGGCCTGCCCCGGTCGAACGTGACGACCAGCTCCTCGGGGTCGCGGGGTTCGGCGGTCCAGTCGGGCGCGCCGCCCGGCGGCTCGGGCCGGGCGGTCGGGGTGGGGCCGACGGGTGGGGCGATGACATCCAGGTCGGGTGCGAGCGCGTTGACGGCGGCTTCGAAGCGGGCCCGGTCCGCGCCGGTGCGGCCGTGCGCCACGGCGGTCGCGCCGTGCCGCCTGGCGACCCGCACCAGGTGCTCGGCGAACAGGGAGCGGGTCAGCGCGGCGACCGGTCGCAGGGCGTTGGCGCGCAGCGCGGGCAGGCAGTAGCGGTCGGCGAACTCGTCGCGGGCGTCGACCACCACGGCCTCGACCGCGCCGCCTGCCAGGGCGCGGGCACGGGTGGTCGCCGGGTCCTCGCCGCTGTCGCCCAGGTCGACCGCGACGGTGACGACCCGCGCGCCGCCCGCGGTGAGCGCGCCGATGAGCGGCGCGGGGTCGAGCCCGCCGCGGTGGGCCAGCACCACCCGCTCACTCATGGGTCTCCTCCTGCTGCTGGGCCTGCTCCTCCCCCGCGGCCAGCGCCGTCACCCGGGCGGCCAGGTCCGCGCCGGTGAGCGGCTCCCGCGCCACGGCGAGGATCGTGTCGTCGCCCGCGATGGTGCCGACGATGTCGTGCAGCGCGGCCCGGTCCAGCGCGCTGGCCAGGAACTGGGCCGCGCCGGGAGGGGTGCGCAGGACCGCGAGGTTGCCGGAGTGGTCCACCGACACCAGCAGCTCGCCGAGCAGGCGGGTGAGGCGGGACGTGCCGCCCTGCACCCCGCGCACCGGGCTGCCGTCCTCGGGGATGACGTAGACGGGCGCGCCGCCGTCGGGACCGCGCAGCTTGACCGCGCCCAGCTCGTCCAGGTCCCGCGACAGCGTGGCCTGGGTGACCTCGATGCCTTCCACCGCCAGCGTCTTCGCCAGTTCCGACTGGCTGCGGATGGCGCGCTGGGTGACCAGTTCGACGATGCGGGCCTGCCGCGCGGTCCGGGTCACCGCGACCGCTCCAGCAACCACACGAGCAGCGCCTTCTGGGCGTGCAGCCGGTTCTCGGCCTCGTCCCACACCGCGCTGGCCGGGCCGTCGAGCACGTCGTCGGTGATCTCCTGGCCGCGGTGGGCGGGCAGGCAGTGCAGCACGGTGGTCTTCACGCCGGTCGCGGCGAGCAGGTCGGCGTTGAGCTGGTAGGGCCGGAACGGGCGCATCCGGTCGCGGCCGTCGTTCTCCTGGCCCATCGACGTCCACGTGTCGGTGACCAGCACGTCCGCGCCGTCCACGGCCTCGCGCGGGTCCTCCAGCACGGTGACCGAGCCGCCGGTCTCCGCGGCGCGCCGCCGGGCGTCGTCCAGCACCCACTGCGGCGGCTGGAACAGCTCCGGCGCGGCGATGCGCACGTGCATGCCCGCCGTGACGCCGCCGAGCAGCATCGAGTTGGACATGTTGTTCGCGCCGTCGCCGAGGTAGGTGGCGGTGAGGCCGGTGAGCTTGCCGTGCACGCGCCGGATGGTCTGCAGGTCGGCCAGCACCTGGCAGGGGTGGAACTCGTCGGTCAGCGCGTTGATCACCGGGATGCGGGACACCGAGGCCATGGCCTCGATGCGCTTCTGCGCGAACGTCCGCCACACCACCGCCTCGACGTACCCGGAGAGGATGCGCGAGGTGTCCTCGATGGTCTCCTCGCGGCCGAGCTGCATGGACCGGCCGTCGATGATGACCGGGTTGCCGCCGAGCTGGGCGATTCCCACCTCGAACGACAGCCGGGTGCGGGTGGAGTTCTTCTCGAAGATCACCGCCACGGACTTCGGGCCGGCCAGCGGCTTGGCCGTCATCCGGTCGGCCTTGTAGTCGTCCGCGAGGTCGAGGACCTCGGCCTGCTCGTCGGGGGTCAGGTCGTCGTCGCGCAGGAAGTGGCGCACCATCACGGCTCCTGGCCTGGGTTCGGGAGGAACGACGGCAGGTCGGCCACCAGCCGGTGGGCGTCGGCCTCGTCCAGCACCAGCGGCGGCGCCAGGCGGAGGACGTCGGGCTGGACGGGGTTGATCAGATAACCGGCCTGCTGCGCGGCCGCCGCGGCCTTCGCCGAGACCGCCTCGCGCAGCGTGATCCCGAGCAGCAGGCCGGCGCCCCGCACACCGGAGATGAGCGGGTGGTCCAGTGCCTCGACGCCCGCCGCGATCTCCTTGCCGACCGCGGCGGTGTGCTCCAGCAGGCCGTCGGCGGCGATCGTGTCCAGCACCGCGAGCGCGGCGGCGCAGCACACCGGGTTGCCGCCGAACGTGGTGCCGTGCTGGCCGGGCTGGAACAGGTCCTTGGCCGGGCCGATCGCGATGCACGCGCCGAGCGGCAGGCCGCCGCCGAGGCCCTTGGCGAGGGTGATCACGTCGGGCACGACGCCGACCCGCTGGAACGCGAACCAGGTGCCGAGCCGCCCGACCCCGGTCTGCACCTCGTCCAGGACGAGCAGCGCGCCGTGCTCGGCGGTGATCCGGCGGGCCGCTTCGAGGTAGCCCTCGGGCGGCACGACCACGCCGTTCTCGCCCTGGACGGGCTCCACGACGAACGCGGCGGTCTCGTCGTCGACCGCGGCCTCCAGCGCCTCGACGTCGCCGTAGGGGATGTGCACGACGCCGGGCACCAGCGGCTCGAACGGCTCGCGCTTCGCCGGTTGGCCGGTCAGCGCCAGCGCGCCCATGGTGCGGCCGTGGAACCCGCCCTCGGTCGACACGACCTTGGTGCGGCCGGTGCGGCGGCTGAGCTTGAACGCGGCCTCGTTGGCCTCGGCGCCGGAGTTGCAGAACAGCACCCGGCCGTCGCCGTCGACCCCGGCCAGGTCCAGCAGCCGTTCGGCGAGCCGGAGCGCGGGCTCGTTGATGTAGAGGTTCGAGGTGTGGGCGATGCGGCCGATCTGCTCGGTCACCGCGGCGACGATCGCCGGGTGGGCGTGGCCGAGCGCGTTGACCGCGATGCCGGTCAGCAGGTCGAGGTACCGGTTGCCGTCGGCGTCCCAGACGTGGGCGCCCTCGCCGCGGGTGAGGGTCAGGCCGGGCGTGCCGTAGTTGTTCATCATCGCGGCCTGCCACCGCTGCCTGTGCTGCTCGCTCATGCCTCGCCCGCCCCAGTCCCGTCGACCGCGCCGCCGGCGGTCACCATCGTTCCGACACCTTCGGAGGTGAAGACCTCCAACAACACCGAGTGCGCCAGCCTGCCGTCGATCACGTGCGCCTCGGGGACGCCGCCGCGGACCGCGCGCAGGCACGCCTCCATCTTCGGCACCATGCCGCTGTCCAGGCGCGGCAGCATCTCCTCGAGCCGCTCGGCGGTCACCCGGTGCAGCAGGGAGCCGCGGTCGGGCCAGTCCGCGTACAGGCCCTCGACGTCGGTGAGCACGACCAGCTTCGCGGCGTCCAGGGCCACCGCCACCGCGCCCGCCGCCGTGTCGGCGTTGACGTTGTGCACCACGCCGTCGGCGTCCGGCGCGACCGTGGACACGACCGGGATGCGGCCGGCGCGCACGATGTCGAGCACCGCGTCCGGGTTGACGTCGACGATGTCGCCGACCAGGCCGATGTCGACCGGCTCGCCGTCGACCAGGGCCGGCCGGCGCGCGGCGGTGAGCAGGTGGGCGTCCTCGCCGGACAGGCCGACCGCGAGCGGGCCGTGCGAGTTGATCAGGCCGACCAGCTCGCGCTGCACCTGGCCGACCAGCACCATGCGCACCACGTCCATGGCTTCGGGCGTGGTCACGCGCAGGCCGCCGCGGAACTCGCTCTCGATGCCCAGCCGCTTGAGCATGGCGGCGATCTGCGGCCCGCCGCCGTGCACCACGACCGGGTGCAGTCCCGCGAGCTTGAGGAACACCATGTCCTGCGCGAACGCGCGCTTCAGCTCGTCGTCCACCATGGCGTTGCCGCCGTACTTGACGACCACGATCGCGCCCCGGAAGCGCTGCAGCCACGGCAGCGCCTCGATCAGGATCCCGGCCTTGACCTGTGGCGTGATCACGAGCTGTACGCGCTGTTCTCTTCGACGTAGGCGTGCGACAGGTCCGTGGTCAGCACGGTCGCCGTGCCGTCGCCGAGGTTGAGGTCCACGACGATCTCGACGTCGCGGCCGGACAGGTCGGCCTCGCTCCGGTCGGCGGCCTTGTGGCCGTCGCGGAACAGGGTCACGCCGTTGATCGTGATGCCGAGCTTGTGCTGGTCCACGGTGGCCCGCGAGCGGCCGACGGCCATCGCGACCCGACCCCAGTTCGGGTCGGAGCCGAACAGCGCGGTCTTGACCAGGTTGTCCTCGGCGACGGTCTTGGCGACCACGACCGCCTCGGCCTCGGTGAGCGCGCCGTTGACGGTGATCGACACCTCCTTGGTCACGCCCTCCGCGTCACCCTGGAGCTGCTTGACCAGGTCCTTCGCCACGGCGGTGAGCACGTCGGCGAACTGCTCGGCGGTCGGCTCGACCCCGGACGCGCCGGAGGCCAGGACCAGCACGGTGTCGTTGGTGGACGTGCCGCCGTCCACGTCGAGCCGGTCGTAGGTCTTGGCGGTGACCGCGCGCAGGGCCGCGTCGAGGGCGTCGCCGTCGACCACCGCGTCGGTGGTGATGACGCTGAGCATGGTGGCCATGTTCGGCGACAGCATGCCCGCGCCCTTGACGAACCCGCCCACCGACCACCCGTCCGGGTGGTCCTGCCAGCTCTGCTTGGGGTGGGTGTCGGTGGTCATCACGGCGGTGGCGGCGTCGAGGCCCGCCCGGTCGCCCGCGGCCAGCTCCTGGGCCGCCTTCTCCACGCCCGCCTTGAGGTTGTCCATCGGCAGGCGCTCCCCGATCAGGCCCGTGGAGCACACCGCGACCTCGATCGCGCCGACGCCGAGCACCTCGGCGACCTTCTCGGCGGTGGCGTGGGTGTCCTGGAAGCCCTCCGGCCCGGTGCACGCGTTCGCGCCGCCGGAGTTGATCACGACGGCGCGCAGCCTGCGCTCCTCGAGCACCTGCTGCGACCACAGCACCGGCGCGGCCTTCACCTGGTTGGTGGTGAAGACGCCCGCGGCGGCCTGGCCCGGCCCCTCGTTGACGACCAGCGCCAGGTCCAGCGCGCCGGACTCCTTGATGCCGGCGGCGACGCCCGCGGCCTTGAAGCCCTTCGGCCCGGTCACGCCCTTGTTGCGGTTCACGGAGCTACTCCCACGGTGGACAGGCCGGTGGTCTCCGGCAGGCCGAGTGCCAGGTTCATGCACTGCACCGCGGCGCCCGCGGTGCCCTTCGCCAGGTTGTCGATCGCGGCGACCACGACGAGCCGGTTCGCGTCGCGGTCGGCGGTGACCTGGAGCTGGACGGCGTTCGAGCCGAGCACCGCGCCCGTGGTCGGCCAGTGGCCTTCCGGCAGCAGGTGCACGAACGGCTCGTCGGCGTAGGCCTTCTCGTAGGCGGCGCGGACGTCGGCGTCACCGTCGACGAGGGTCGCCGTGCAGGTGGCCAGGATGCCGCGCGGCAGCGGCGCGAGCACCGGGGTGAACGACACCCGGACGGGCGCGCCGGCGACCCGGCCGAGGTTCTGGGCGATCTCCGGGGTGTGCCGGTGCGTGCCGCCGACGCCGTAGGCGCTCAGCGAGCCCATCACCTCGGAGCCGAGGAGGTTCGGCTTGAGCGACTTGCCCGCGCCGGACGTGCCGGACACCGCCACCACCGTCACCTCGGGCTCGACCAGGTCCATCGCGGGCGCGAGGGCGAGCGAGGACACGGTCGGGTAGCAGCCGGGGACGGCGACGCGCCGGGCGCCGCGCAGCTCGTCGCGCAGGCCGGGCAGCTCGGGCAGGCCGTACGGCCAGCTGCCCGCGTGCGCGCCGCCGTACCAGCGCTCCCAGGCGGCGGGGTCGGTGAGCCGGTGGTCGGCGCCGCAGTCGACGACGACGGTGTCGTCACCGAGCTGGGCGGCGATCTCGGCCGAGCGGCCGTGCGGGAGTGCCAGGAAGACGACGTCGTGCCCCTTGAGGGTGTCGGCCGTCGTCTCCTCCAGCACCCGGTCGGCGAGGGGCAGCAGGTGCGGCTGGTGGGTGAGCAGCGCCGTGCCCGCGTTGCCGCCGGCGGTGAGCGCGCCGACCTCCACGTCCGGGTGACCGAGCAGGAGGCGCAGCAGCTCTCCCCCGGCGTACCCGCTGGCACCGGCGACCGCGATCCGTACCGTCATGCGGATAAGTATGCACGCCCGTGCAAAGTCACTCAAATCTGTTTCGGGTTCCCGCCCCTCCTGCCGTGCCGCGCGGGCGGCGCGTCACCAGGTCACCGGCAGCGACCCGACACCGTAGACGACCTGCTGGGCGCGGTAGTCCGGCTCCGGCCCGACCGCGCGCAGCCCAGGGAACCGGCGCAGCAGGGCCGGGAACGCGATCCGCATCTCCAGCCGCGCCAGCGGCGCGCCCAGGCAGTGGTGCACGCCGTGGCCGAACGCGACGTGGCTGCCCGCGTCACGGGTGAGGTCCAGCCGGTCCGGGTCCGGCACCAGCGCGGGGTCGCGGTTGGCCGCGGGCAGCGAGCACACCACCAGCTCGCCGGGCCCGAGGGTGTGGCCGCCGAGTTCCACCTCGGTCTTCGTCACCCGCGGCACGCCCGTGTGCACGACGGTCAGCCAGCGCAGCAGCTCCTCCACGGCGGCGTCCGCGCGCTCCGGCTCGTCGCGCAGCAGCCGCAGCTGCTCGGGGTGGCGCAGCAGGGCCAGCACGCCCAGGCCGAGCATGTTGGCCGTCGTCTCGTGGCCCGCCAGCAGCAGCAGGTCCGCGATGCCGACCAGCTCCCGGTCGTCCAGGCCCGAGGCGTCGTCGCCGGCGAGCGCGCCCAGCAGGTCGTCACCCGGCTCCACCCTGGCCCGGGCGACCAGCTCGGTCAGGTACGCCTTCGACTCGTACTGCACCGCGAGCCGCTCCTCGAACGTCAGCGACACGTCGAAGAACTTCGCGTACCGGGCCTGGAAGGCGTCCCGGTCGGCGAACGGCACGCCGAGCAGCTCGCAGATCACCAGCGCCGGCACCGGCAGCGCGAACGCGGCCACCAGGTCCGAGGGCGGCCCCTGCCGCTCGATCGCGTCCAGGTGGTCGCGCACGATCCCGTGGACGCGCGGTTCGAGCCGGCGCATCCGGCGGACCGTGAACTCCGGCGCGAGCAGCTTGCGCAGCCGCGTGTGCTCGGGCGGGTCGAACCCGAGCAGGTTGCCCGGCCGCACGGCCGCCAGCTCCTCGTCGTCCAACGGCGGCGCGCCGGGCACCAGGTGGTGGGCGGAGATGCCGAAGCCGTTCGGGTCGCCGTAGACGCGGCGCACGTCCTCGACGCGGGTGACCAGCCACACCGACCCGCCCAGCAGCGGCGAGTCGACCCGGCGCACGCCGTCCCGGTCCCGGACCGCCACCAGGTCGGGGTGGGGGTCGAACCCCACCCGGCGGAAGTGCAGGGGTGTCGTCGGCGTCGCGGCCATGCCGCCTCCTACCGTCGGGGATCCTGACCAGAACGTAGCCACGCGACCACCGCGTGCGGCAGCCTTCACCCGGGTGAGTCGTGTGGCTACCGGTGAACAGGGGAGGGCGTCGATGCGCCTGCGGGCCGTGATCTTCGACTGGCGGGGCACGCTCGTGCTGACGCCCACGTTCCGGGGCTGGGCGGAGGAGGCGCTGCGCCGGATCGGGCGCGACCCCGACCGGGCCGCGGACGTGGTGGCGGCGCTCGACCCGGCCCGGATGGAGGCGCCGGGCGTGGACGCCGACGCGGAGCTGCACCGCGAGGCGTACTACCAGGCGTTCCAGGCCGCCGGGCTGGACGAGGAGCTGGCCGACTCGCTGTACGCGGTGGAGTCCGACCCGATGGCCAACCCGTTCGCCGTCGACGCCGGGCCGACGCTGCGCGCGCTGCACGACGCCGGCGTGCGCGTCGGGGTGCTCAGCGACATCCACTTCGACATCCGGCCCGCGTTCCGCGACCTGCCCGTGGACGCGTTCGTGCTGTCGTTCGAGCACGGCGTGGTCAAGCCCGACCCGGCGATCTTCCGCACCGCGCTGGACGCGCTCGGCACGGAGCCGCGCGAGACGCTGATGGTCGGCGACCGCTCGACGCACGACGGGGCGGGCGTCGAGGTCGGCCTGCCGACCCTGCTCGTCCCGCCGCTGGGCGACGTCACCGACGCCCGCCTGCACCTCGTCACGAACCTGGTCCGCTGATCAGGAGCCGAAGCGCTCCAAGGCGCGCATCTTGTTCGTGGCGTCCAGCGCGGCCACCTTGTACGCCTCGGACAGCGTCGGGTAGTTGAAGACGGTGTCCACCAGGTAGTCCACCGTGCCGCCGCACGCCATGACCGCCTGGCCGATGTGGACCAGGTCCGTCGCGCCGGTGCCGAACAGGTGCACGCCGAGCAGCTTGCGGTCCACACTGGACACCAGCAGCTTGAGCATGCCGTAGGCGTCGCCGACGATCGAGCCGCGCGCCAGCTCCCGGTACCGCGCCAGCCCCACCTCGTAGGGCACGGCCGAGGAGGTCAGCTCGGCCTCCGTGGCACCGCAGTAGGAGATCTCCGGGATGGTGTAGATCCCGATCGGCTGCAACGCCGACAGCTCGCGCGCCCGCTCGCCGAACGCGTGGTAGGCGGCCAGGCGGCCCTGGTCCATCGACGTCGCGGCCAGCGCCGGGAAGCCGATCACGTCGCCCACGGCGTAGATGTGCGGCACGGCCGTGCGGTAGTGCTCGTCCACGGTCAGCCGGCCGCGCCGGTCCGCCTCCAGGCCCGCCTTGTCCAGGTCCAGCGCCTCGGTGTTGCCCTGCCGCCCCGCCGAGTACATCACCGCGTCGGCCGGGATGCGCTTGCCGCTGGCCAGCGTGGTCACCGTGCCGGTCTCCGACACGTCGACGTTGACGACCTTCTCGCCGAAGCGGAACGTCACCGCGAGGTCGCGCAGGTGGAACTTCAGCGACTCCACGATCTCCGGGTCGCAGAAGTCCAGCATCCGGTCGCGCTGCTCGACCACCGTCACCCTGGTGCCCAGCGCGGCGAACATGGACGCGTACTCGATGCCGATCACGCCCGCGCCCACGACGACCAGGGACGCCGGGATCTCCTCCAGCGCCAGCACCTCGTCGGAGTCCAGCACCCGGATCTCGTCGAAGTCGACCTGGTCCGGCCGGGCGGGACGGGTGCCGGTGGCGATCACGACGTGCTCGGCGGTCACCGAGTGGTGCTCGCCCCGGTGCGCCCCGTCGACCGAGATCGTGTGCGGGTCGAGGAAGCGGGCGGTGCCGGTGAGCAGGTCGATGTGGTTGCGGTGCAGCTGGGCGCGCACCACCTGCACCTCGCGGCCGATCACGTGCCGCGTGCGGGAGAGCAGGTCGGTGATGGTGATGTCGTTCTTGACCCGGTAGCTCGCGCCGTACAGGTCGCGCTGGTTCATCCCGGTCAGGTACATCACGGCCTCGCGCAGCGTCTTCGACGGGATGGTGCCCGTGTTGACGCACACGCCGCCCACCATGTCGGCGCGGTCGACGATCGCGACCCGCTTGCCGAGCTTCGCCCCCGCGATCGCGGCCTTCTGCCCACCGGGACCCGAGCCGATCACCAGCAGGTCGTAGTCGTACTCGCTCCCGCCCGAAACAGTCATACGCCGAAGCGTCGCACACCGCGGCGTCCCGCGGTGGTGCGGCGAGCGGACTCGCCGAGCGCCGCGAGGCGCTCGAGCACCCCCGGGGGTCAGACGCGGGCGGCGCGGCCCGAGTAGGTCAGCGGGAACACCAGGTCCGTGCACGCGCTCGGCACGTCGTGCGCGATCTGCACGACCATGTCCACCTCGACCGACCCCGACGGCGGGATCGTCACCGGCTCGGCCATCGGCACCACGGTCAGCACGCTCGACGGGCAGCCCGGCACCCGGTTCTGCGCCGCGTCCAGCGGCTGGCCCGGCTGGGCCTCCAGCGTCAGCACCACGATCTCCACGCCGTTCGGGTTGGACAGCCGCACCCGGCGGGCGCCCTCGCTGCCCGGCGTCAGCTCCACCGCGCCGCCGGAGACGTCGGTGATCTCGAACGACTGCAGCTCGGTCACCTCGCCGCCGCTCACCGAGTACGCCATCGCGGGCAGTTCCGGTTCCGGCCAGGTCAGGTGCATCGCAGCGACCACGGCGGCGCCGACGCCGAGGATGGTCATGGCGACGGCGACTTCCGCCCGCGGACCCAAGCTGCGCATGAGGCAACCCCACTCGATTGCTGCTCCAGGCGGTGGGTTCGCCGCTAGCTCCCCGTCGGACCGGCGACCAGACTCGCCCGGCGGTTCATCGCTTCGCCCCTCGGCCCAGCGGGCCGCGACGCCAATCTTGGAGAACGTTCAACCTGTGCGCAAGGACCCGGCCGGCCCGGAAAGACAGGTCTTTGGACCTCTTGACACCGCACGTCACACTGCGTGACCTGCACGTTCGTCCGATGCCCGCCGTCGGGCGATTCACCCGTGCGGCGTAAGCCCGGACCCGCACCAGTGCGGGTCCGGGCCCTCGCGTCAGCCTCTCAGCACCGCGCCGAAGCGCTCCGCGGCGGCGGCCACGGCCGCGTCGCGGGCCGCCGTCGCCTCCTCCACGGTCAACGTGCGGTCCGGCGCGCGGAACCGCAGCGAGTACGCCAGCGACCGCTTGCCCTCGCCGACCTGGTCGCCGGTGTAGACGTCGAACAGCCGGATGTCCTCCAGCAGCGCGCCGCCACCGCCCCGCAGCACGCGCGCCACCTGCTCGGCGGGCACCCGCGCCGGCACGACCACGGCCACGTCCAGCAGCACCGGCGGGTAGGCCGACACGACCGGCGCGGGCCGGTTGTCGCTCAACGGCAGCGCGTCGAGGTCCAGCTCCAGCGCCGCGGTCCGCTTCGGCAGCCCCAGCGCCTCCACGACCTTCGGGTGCAGCTCGCCCGCGTGGCCCACCGGCCAGTCGCCCACCCGCAGCTCGGCGCACCGGCCGGGGTGCCACGGCGCGAGGTCGGAGGCGACCACCGTCAGCTCCACGCCGTACGCCTGGCCGACCAGCCGCGCGGCCTGCACCGCGTCCGCCCAGTCCGCCTGCCGGCCCTTGCCCCACCAGCCCGCCCGCTCGCGGTGGCCCGCCAGCACGGCCGCCACGTGCACCGGCTGCTGCGGCAGGGCCGCCAGCAGCGACGCCACCTGCGCGTCCGACGGCCGCTCGCCCACGCCCACCTCGAGCACCGGCACCTGCTGCGTGCGCGGCAGCGTCACCTGGGCGACCGTGTAGACCGCCAGGTCCTTCTGGCCCCGCGCCAGGTTGCGCTGCACCGTCTCCAGCAGGCCGGGCACCAGCGTGGTGGCCAGCGCGTGCTTGTCCGACTCCAGCGGGTTGAGCACGCTGACGGTGTTGCGCCGCACGTCGCCCGGCGGCAGGCCGAGCGCGTCGAACACCGCCGGCGCCACGAACGGGAACGGCTTTACCTCGACGAACCCGTTCTCCGCCAGCGCGCGCGACACCGTGCGGCGGCGGCGCTGCTGCTCGGTCAACCCGCGACCGGCGGGCGCGGGCGGCAGCGTGGACGGGATCGTGTCGTAGCCCTCCAGCCGCAGCACCTCCTCCACCAGGTCCGCGGGCTGGGTCAGGTCCGCGCGCCACGTCGGCGGGATCGCGGTGACCATGGTCGTGCCGTCGTCACCGGTGGTGACCTCGACCTGGCAGCCGATCTGGCCGAGCCGCCGCGCCGTCACGCCGCGGGCGTAGTTCACCCCGGCCACCCGGTCGGGCAGGTTGATCGGCATCGACACCGGCCGCGGCTGCGCGGGCTCGCCCACGTCCGTGCGGCCGGGCTTGATGCTGCCGTCGCCGAACATGTCCAGCAGCCGGGCCGCGCGCTCCAGCGCCACGGGCGCCAGCGCCGGGTCCACCGTGCGCTCGAACCGCTTGGCCGCCTCGCTGGGCAGCTTGTGCCTGCGGACCGTGCGGGCGATCGACGGCGGGTCCCAGTTCGCCGCCTCCAGCAGGATGTCCGAGCTGGTGGCCGACACCTCGGTACTGGCACCGCCCATGACGCCCGCCAGCGAGATCACGCCGGTGTCGTCGGCGATGACGATGTCGTCCGGGTCCAGCACGCGGATCTGCTCGTCCAGCGTGGTCAGCTTCTCGCCGGCCACCGCGCGCCGCACCACCAGGCCGCCCTTGACCGACGCCGCGTCGAACGCGTGCAGCGGCTGGCCCAGCTCCAGCATCACGTAGTTGGTGACGTCCACCGGCAGGGAGATCGACCGGATGCCCGCCAGCATCAGCCTGCGGCGCATCCACCACGGCGTCGGCGCGGTCGGGTCGACGCCGCTGACGCGCCGGGCCACGAACCGGGGGCACGCCGCCGGGTCCTCGACGCGGACCGGCAGGACCTCGCCCTCGCCCTCGGGCACCTCGGCCGTGCCGGGGTCGCGGTAGGGCACGTCGAACGCGCAGGCGATCTCGCGGGCCAGGCCGCGCACGGAGAAGGCGTAACCCCGGTCCGGGGTCGGCGCGACCTCGATCACCGTGTCGCCCAGGCCCAGCAGCTCGATGGCGTCGTCACCGGGCTGCGCGGTGCCGCTGGGCAGCACCATGATCCCCGAGTGGTCGTCGCCCAGGCCCAGCTCGCGGGCCGAGCAGATCATGCCCTCGCTGGTGCGGCCGTAGGTCTTGCGGGCGGAGATGGCGAAGTCGCCGGGCAGCACCGCGCCGGGCAGCGCCACCACGACCGTGTCGCCCTCGCGGAAGTTCGTCGCGCCGCAGACGATGCCGTTGACCTGGTCCGGGCCGACCTCCACCCGGCAGAACCGGATCGGCTTCTTGAACCCGGTCAGCTCCTCGACCTCGACCACGCGACCCGCGACGAGCGGGCCGGTGACGGAGTCGAGCGCCTGCACGTCCTCGACCTCGATGCCGATCCGGACGAACGCCTCGGCGAGCTGCTCGGCCGTGGGCACCTCGGCGAACTCGAGGTTCTCGACCAACCAGGTGACGGGAATGCGCACCGGTCAGGACTCCGTTCCGAAGGGCTGGGTGAAGCGGACATCGCCTTCGACCATGTCGCGCATGTCGGGCAGGCCGTTGCGGAACTGGAGCGTGCGCTCCAGGCCCATGCCGAACGCGAAGCCGGAGTAGACGTCCGGGTCGACGCCGCAGTTGCGCAGCACGTTCGGGTTGACCATGCCGCAGCCGCCCCACTCGACCCAGCCGGCGCCGCCCTTCTTCTCCGGGAACCACACGTCCACCTCGGCGGACGGCTCGGTGAACGGGAAGAAGCTGGGCCGCAGGCGCGTGCGGGAGTCCTCGCCGAACATGGCGCGGGCGAACGCGTCGAGCGTGCCCTTCAGGTGCGCCATGGTCAGGCCCTTGTCCACGGCCAGGCCCTCGACCTGGTGGAAGACGGGGGTGTGGGTGGCGTCCAGTTCGTCGGTGCGGAACGTGCGGCCGGGGCACACCACGTACACGGGCGGCTCGCGGTCGAGCAGGGTGCGCGCCTGCACCGGGCTGGTGTGCGTGCGCAGCACCAGGCCGGAGTCGGCGGGCGCCACGTAGAACGTGTCCTGCATGGTCCGGGCGGGGTGGTCCTTGCCGAAGTTCAACGCGTCGAAGTTGAACCACTCGGTCTCCAGCTCCGGGCCCTCCGCGACCTCGTAGCCCATGGCCACGAACACGTCGGCGATGCGCTCGGCGAGCGTGGAGATCGGGTGGCGGGCGCCGCGGGGCACCCGGTCCCACGGCAGCGTGACGTCGACCGCCTCCTCGCGGAGCACCCGTTCGTCGCGCTCGGCCTGCAACCGGGCGCGGCGCTCCTCGAACGCGACCTTGACCGCGTTCTGCGCCTCGTTCACCCGCTTGCCCGCCTCCGCCTTCGCGGCCGGCGGCAGCGCGCCGATCTCGCGCCGGGCCAGCAGGACCGGCGAGCGGTCACCCAGGTGGCTCGGCTTCGCGGCGGCGAGCTCGTCGAGGTCGGCCGCCTTCGCGAACGCCTCCCGAGCCTGCTCGACCGCCGCGCCGAGCGCCTCGGGTGAGAGCGCCGCGACCTGCTTGGGGTCGTACGGGTCGTTGGCTCCGGACATGGTTGGTGGACAGCTCCCGTCACGGACAACAGGTGGTCAGCCGCTCCGCGGGGTACGCGGAGCGGCGGGTCGATCCTAGGTGATCGGCCCACCCGGTTTCCGACCACCGCCTGATCGGGGCTCCCACCGCCCCGGGTGGGATCGACCCCGGTCGCGCGCCCGACCGGGTGCGTGCCGCGCGCGGGAGGCGGCGGGATCGCGTTCCGCGCGCTGCCGCGAACCCCGGCGGCCCGGGATTGTCGGTGGGTCGTGGGAGTCTTACCGCGCGAGCAGGACCCCGGTGGGCGATCAGCGGAAAACCGGGTCACGAGCCGCGGCCACGCCCTTAGAATCGTCCACCCCCTTGATCCGACCCGAGGTGAACCCCACTCCCATGGCACACACCTTCGGTGTCGACCTGCGCGGGATCATCGACCTGCTCAGCCACCACCTCTACAGCAGCCCCCGCGTGTACGCGCGCGAGCTGCTCCAGAACGCGGTGGACGCGATCACCGCCCGCCGCGCGCTGCAACCGGACGCGCCGGGCGAGGTCGTGATCGAGCCGGTCGGGTCCTCCGGCGGCACCTTCCGCATCTCCGACACCGGCATCGGCCTCACCGAGCGCGAGGTGCACGACCTGCTGTCCACGCTGGGCCGCACGTCCAAGCGCGACGACCTCGGCTTCGCCCGCAAGGGCTTCCTCGGCCAGTTCGGCGTCGGCCTGCTCTCGGCGTTCCTGGTCGCCGAGCGCATCCGGCTCGTCACCCGGTCCGCCCGGGGCGGCCCCGCCGTGCGGTGGACGGCCGACGCGACGGGCAACTACGACGTGGAGGTCATCGGCGGTGCCGACGGCGCGGACCCCGGTATCCCGGTCGGCACCACCATCGAGCTGGTACCCCACCGCGACTCCGAGCACTGGCTGGAGCACGACGTGGTCAAGGCGCTCGTCACCGAGTACGGCGAGCTGCTGCCCGTCACGGTCCGCGTCGGCGACGAGATCCTCACGCACGACGAGCTGCCGTGGACGACCGGGGACGCCCTGGCCTACGGCGAGCGGGTGCTCGGCGTCGAGCCGTTCGACGCGATCCCGGTCGAGGTGCCGGCGGTGGGCCTGACGGGCGTCGCGTACGTGCTGCCGCGCGGCGTGCACCCCGGAGCGCGCCAGTCGCACCGCGTCTACCTGAAGCGGATGCTCGTCGGCGACGCCATCGAGGGCCTGCTGCCGGAGTGGGCGTACTTCGTGCGCTGCGTGGTCGACTCGACGTCGCTGCGGCCGACCGCGAGCCGCGAGTCGCTCTACCAGGACGAGACGCTGCTGGCCGTGCGCGAGGAGCTGGGCCGCCAGGTCCGGGACTGGCTCGTCCGGCTCGACGCGACGAACCCCGAGCGCACCCGCGCCCTGCTCGACGCCCACCACCTCGGCATCAAGTCGCTGGCCAGGGTGGACGACGAGATGCTGCGGCTGGTCGAGCGGTGGCTGCCGTTCGAGACGACCGACGGCCCGCAGTCGCTGCGCCAGTTCCGCCGCAAGCACGGCGTCGTCGCGCACGTGCCGGACGTGGACGAGTTCCGCCAGCTCGCGCCGGTCGCGCACGCCCAGGGCATGGGCCTGGTCAACGCGGGCTACGCCTACGACGCGGAGATCATGGAGCGGCTCGTCGCGCTGGACGGCCCGGGAGCCGCGCGCCGGGTCGCGCCGGGCGAGGTGCTGGCCGCGCTGGACGACCCCGACCCGGAGCTGGAACGGGCGTTGCGGGAGCGGTTGGCGCTGGCCGGGGACGTGCTGGAGCGGCACGACTGCGAGGCCGTGCCGCGCGACTTCGAGCCGGGTTCGCTGCCCGCGCTGCTGGTGACGAACGTGGAGGCCGAGCGCAGGCGCGACGCGCAGCAGGTCGGCGAGCGGGCCGACCCGCTGTGGGCCGAGCTGCTGGGCAGCCTGGTCGAGTCGACGTCCGGCGCGGCGCAGCGGCTCGTGCTGAACTGCCGCAACCCGCTGGTGCGGCGGTTGGCGCGGCTGACCGACCCGGCGCTGGTGGAGCTGACCGTGGAGTCGCTGTACGTGCACGCCCTGCTGCAGGCGAGGCGTCCGATGCGCCCGAAGGACACCGCGGCGCTGAACCGCTCATTCCTGGAACTGCTGGACCGCGCCGTGGGGGATCGATCGTGAACGAGGACAGGGAAGCCGCCGAGCGGCAGTTCGTCGAGGCGTACCACATGCCGGAGGGCATGCCGCGGCACGAGGCGCTGGAGCGCGCCGCCCGTGCCGCGGACGCCCTGGACCACCTGCCGCTGGCCGTGAGCTGCCGGATCGCGCTGCTGCGCTCCGCCTACGACCTGGGCCGCTACGACCTGATGCTGGCGCCGTTCGCCTGGTGCGGCACGGCCGAGCAGCGCGACCCCACGGCGTTCGACGAGTGGGAGCTGCACAGCTACGACTGGGCGCACAAGTGGATCGTCAGCGGCCTGATCGCGGACCCGCGGTTCACGCTGGAGCAGATCGGCTCGTTCGTCGACCAGCTCGCCGAGCGCTACCAGCGCCTCGGGTACTCGATGCAGCCGGTGCACGGCGCGCGCGCCGACCTGGCCGCGCACATCGGTGACGACGAGGCGTACCGGGAGCACTTCGCGCGCTACCTGGCGGTGGACCGCGGCCCGATGAGCGACTGCGAGGCGTGCGTCGTCGAGGAGCAGGCCGGCCACCTCATCCGGCAGGGCAGGCACGCGGAGGCGGTCGCGCACGCCGAGCACCAGCTGTCGCAGGACACGGGGTGCGCGACCCAGCCGCAGGGCATCCTGACCACGTTGACGCCCGCGTTCGTGGCGCTCGGCGACGTGGACCGGGCCCGGGAGGCGCACGTGGTGGCGTACCGGCTGGTGCGCGACGACCTGGTCGGCGGCTACCTCGACGACCACCTGGAGTTCTGCGCCACGTCGGGCAACGTGCGGCGCGGCGTGGAGCTGCTGCGCGGCCACCTGCACCGGGTGCACCACTCGACCAGCCCGTCGCGGGCGATGCACTTCTCGGCGGGCGCGGCGCTGCTGCTCAGCCGGGTGTCGCCGGACGAGGAGTTCGCCGTGCCGCGGGACGGGCGGACGACCGTGATGTCGGCCGCGGAGTTGCGCGGGCTGCTGGAGGCGCAGGCGTTGGAGCTGGCGGCCCGGTTCGACCGGCGCAACGGCAGCGACGCGGTGAGCACCCGCCTGCGCCGCACGCTGGAAGCGCCGGACACGGTCCCCGTGCCGCTGGCCGTGCCGGTCGCCGCCGCGCCCGCGCCCGTCGTGGACGAGGAGCCGGTGGAGGTCGCCGACCCGGTGGAGCTGGCGCAGCGGCTGTGCGACGCGTTCGACGGCGGGGAGTTCCTGGTCGGCATGCGGCTGCTGCGGTCGTTGCCGGAGGACCTGGACCCGCTGCTGCCCGAGCGGCTGGGCGCGCTGGTCGCGGCGCGGCGGGCGACCGCCGGCGGTCACTCGCGGCCGAAGGCCGACGTGCTGGCCGAGCTGGACGCGGCGGTGGAGCGGCTGGCCGCGTGCGGGGAGCACGACCTGGCCAACCGGTTCCGGGCGCGCAGCGCGGGGTTGCGGGCGGAGGACGACGGGGTGGCCGAGTGCGTCGCGGTGGCGCGCACGTGCGTGGCCGAGGCGGACGTGACGGGCACCGCGCACACGCGCGTGCTGACCAGGTTGCTGCTCGCGGACCTGCTGGCGGACTCGGCCTCGGGTTCCGACGAGGGCGGGGAGGCCGCCGACGAGCAGGGCGCGCTGACCGCGGAGGCGTTGGAGGTGGCGCGCCGGGAGGTGCCGGAGCTGGTGGCGCGGGCGCGCTGCGACCGGGCCCAGTACCTCGCCGCCACCGGGTCGCTGGACGAGGCGCACGCCGAGGTGGTGGACGTGCTGTCCGAGGAGCCGTCGGCGTCGGTGCGGTTCGACGCGCTGCGCCTGCTGCTGAAGATCCAGACCGTGCGGGGCGAGGAGGAGGCGTTGAGCACGGCGGCCGAGTACGTCCGCGCGTTCAGCGCGCCGCGCGGCCCGTGGACCGCCGAGGCGCACCGGCAGCGGGTGGCGTCGGTCGAGCGGCTCGGCCTGGAGGCGGAGCACCTGGCGGAGCTGCGCGAGGCGGTGGCCGTCGGGCACGAGCTGGGCGTGCCGGACGACGTGGCCAAGGCGTGCTACGCCCTGGCCGGCGGCTACCTGAAGGCCGGCCGGTTCGTGGAGGCCGCCGAAGCGCTGGAGGAAGCGGTCCGCGTGATCGAGGCGGACGACGTGGACCCGGACATCGTCGTCCCCGTCCGCTACCGCCTGGGTCAGGTGTGCGCGCGCCTGGACGAGGTCGAAGCCGCCCGCCGCCACCTGGAGGTGGCGCTGGGCCTGGTGCCGGCCGACGAGCCGTGGCGGCGCGCCATGGTGCTGGACGTCCTGGCCGGCGTCCTGCGCCGGTTGGACCTGGGTGCGGAGGCCGCGTCGGCGTACCAGGGCGCGGCCGCGGCGTGGCAGGAGGTGTCGGAACCGGCCGAGGCCGCCGGCTCCCTGGTCGAGGCCGCCGCCGCGCTGCCGAACGACGAGGCCGCCGAGTGCGCCGGCACCCTGGCCGCCGCGGAAGCCCTGCTGCCCGCGGTCGAGGACCCGGACCACCGCACGCACCTGACGGCGAGGATCGCCGCGATCCGGGCGTTCCTGCACGTGCAGGCCGGTGAGCACGCGGCGGCCGTGGAGCAGAACGGGATCGCCGAGGAGCTGGCCGCCCGGCTGGGCGACCTGGACTGGCAGACGTTCCTGGTGGTGCGCGGCGCGCGGTTCCTGCTGGACTCGGGTGATTCGGTCAACGCCGAAGCGGAAGCCCGCCGCGCGGCCACCCTGATCAACGACGAGACCCCGCCGCAGATCCTGGGCGACACCGCCGCGGTCTTGGAGGAGGCCCTGAGGGCCCAGTCCAAGCCGACTTCGAGCGACCCGCTACTCCGAACCCTGACTACGCGTCTGAACGGATAATGTACCTAATTCCTCGACTTGACCTACCACGAGGCGCTTCCACACGACTTTCAACGCGGCGACCAATTGCGTCCGATCCAGATCACGATTCAACGAGTGCACTACCTGCGAAAGGCGCAATGCGGTCGCCACCTTCTCGCCAGGCTGGAGTCCGAGCACTTCCATCACTTCACGTGCGGTGATCGGGAGCACTGCGCTCGTTTCGGCAAGCAAAGCTTGCTCCATGAAGCGCGCTGTCGCGTCGTTCACGTCGACGTCAGTGGACATCACCTCGAACGCCTGCGACCACCTGCGCCGGTAGCGATTCCGCACGCCAGTCAGATCTACCTTGTCCAGCCCCAGATCACCTGCAGCACGTTGCAATGAACTAAGGTAGTCAACGGCTACCTCGGTCCTGTTCAACCGGTTCCGCCACACGGTGCACAACTTATTGGCATCAGGGTGCAGTTCGATCGCCCTGGCAACCTCGATGGCGAGCTTAAGGTATTGCACCGCGCCGCGAAGCAGCTCGACCACGCAGTGGATCCACTGACTGGCTGCAGGCACCTGCGAGCCACATGCTTCCTTGAACCACTTGTAGCAGGTGTCCCTGGTCTCACGGTCTCGTTCGACATCGATGTCGAGGTTATGCGCGAAGAACGTGCGCAAGCGACCTAAAACGTGAACGAAGCGACGCGCTTCGGTGACGTCAACCTCAACCTGTGAGCCAGAATCCACTAGAAACTTCAAACTCGCACCCCACGCTTCGCCGAGCCAGGAACTCAGCCAGATCGTGGTGGTCAAAAAACCGTGTTGCGGTCCGTCAAGTACAGGACGCGGCGCGTTGACTTCACTGCCGATGCGCTGCAACGTCAAGGCGTCACATAGCATGCTCAGCTCGCGGTTGCACTCATCCAACTCTGACAACAGCTCCAGCGGCGAGCCGAGCGGACGAGCTGTGATCGATTCGAGACCGGCCACCGTTCAATCCCCCTCGACGGAGTCGTCGGTCGACCCCCACGCGGATCTCAACAGCACCGTTGGACCGCGCTTGTCGCCTGGTTTCCGCGCTGGCTCCAGTAATGGGCCCCGTAGGTTGAAGGTAATATACGAATCCGGCAACGCAAGCCCGTGCGATGGTTCCGTCAATCCGAAGTCATACGGCTGGAATGGTACCTCGCGACCGAGATCGCCCAGCCAGCAAGCCCCCTTACGATTGTCCGGGTCCACAACGCGAACGATCGGATGATACTTGCGAGGCAGCCCCGACGGATCACTCGCCAGGTACATGGCCAAGATGCGCCGTCGATACCGGTGAGACTTCTGCTCGGTCCTGCGAAATGCGTCGAACGCGGCAGAAATCCGGCCGAGGTGAAACAGCGCGATCGCCCGCATAAACTCTGGACGCAAGTCCGACAAGTCGTCGATCTCTTGAAGGTTATCAGCCAGTTGCAAGCACTCCTCCCAGTCGTCGCGACTTAACGGCAGAGTGAGCCTTTCGCCCTCCATGAATCTGTAACCGGTCCGCGCCAGCCAGAACAAGTCCATGGCCAGCCGCAAACAGCGCCGATCCCGCATCGCAGCAGGATGTGACCGCAGGTGGCTTAACGCTGTCTCTATACGCTTGAGATTTGGCCGATTCTCAATGAGCCCACTGACCTGCAAGGCATACAAATAGACCGCAAGCGGCTCGTCGCCGTCGGCCAACTCCTGCCACTTCAGATCCGCTAACACCTGACTCCCGGCAAGGGTGGCCAGCTTTGCGAAGTTTGCGTTGTATCTTGCCGCCTGTTTCGCACTCAACTCGGACACATCGGTGAGTAGCATTCGCGACACACATTCCGCGAGCAATTCGGCAGCCTCATTTGACGGCAGCTCAGCGTGGTTAAGAATTTCGAACGTCATCCAGCACAGCACGTCCACTGGATAGTACCTGTCGTCCGAGATCGGGATGGCCTCCGCGGTGATCTGAAGGACACGCGCCGCCAACTCCCTGATGCGACCCCGATTCTGCGATCCCTCATGGCCATCTGCACCGCTACGTAGCAGTTCGTATGCCTGCGCCCCGAGAACACTCGCGTGCTCCACCATCAACCTCGCGCGGAGGCCACGGCTCATCTGAGAGTGCGCCAAGGTGTGCTCAGCCACCTCTTGCACAGCCTCGAGAATCTCCATGCGTTCCGCAACATCATTTATCCGCTTGCGCTGTGCGAATTTAACCCATTCACGTGAAAGGTTTACCTGCGCGAGCGTCAACCGCGGACTGGGTTGATGGCTGGCACTGTTTGCATCTTCAATCGCGTCAGCGATCTGCAGAAAGTAAGGCGCGTAGTACTCTTCCTGTCCACCCTGCGGACCTATGCGCTCCAAAAGATTACTTACGAACTGCACCTCAGCACCACCTGACGGACTGCCGTCCGGCCTGACTTCGGTGAATGCGCCCGCAATGGCATCGATCTCCGATTCGCGGGACATGTGCTCGGCCGACACGAGGATCTGCGCCTCTAATTCGTTGCGAGCAGACAGCGTGTAATTGCCCTCGCCGTTCTCCAGCCAGCGTATCAAGTCAACTTTACCGAGCAACTGCGGCAGGTTCCGCACGCCATCGCGACCGACGACCCGTAGCGCCAATTCGAGAGGAATCGATTGACCGTGCCGTGACGCAACCAATACTGTGTTGATCAATCGATCGTAAGGCCCTCGGTAAGGTGCCGCATCATCGACGTCCCCTATATCACGCAACGCCGTGTCTAAACTATCAATCAAACCAGCGTGATACAGAGCAGACGCCATTGCTGTCGGCGGATCGTAGTCTGCACCCTCTCGGGCAGCCGTAGTGAGTTCCGACTCCGTCCACCGCAGTTCGAGTACTAAATTTCCCTTGACCGTACCTCTAGTTTCAGGTAGAAATCGATAGAGCGCAGAGAGAAAGCTGCTGTCCTTCTGGATTATCTCTTCGTCTCTCTGGCTGATATCAATTCCAAATGACGCCAGATGAGCAACGAAGCGCTTGATCTCCTGAGGCAGTAGTGCAGCAGGCGCCTGTACGACGTGGTGGGCGCGCTCGTCATCATCAGCTCGGTAACAGCTACCCACTAGCACAGCCCGACGCCCGCGGGAGTCCAAAAATTTGGTCAGGGTAAAGTAGTCGTCGGGATCGAGCATGCCGTCCCAGACGACCAGTGTGGTGGGCATGGACATGTTCTCCGCCCACTCACAGAACGAGTCAATAGCATCGAACGACGGTCGGTTGATGCGGCGCGGAATGTGCAGAACCGCGTGCTGACCATCGCGCGCGATCGAGTAAGCGAGTGAGGCCAGCGCAACCGACTTTCCCGTTCCGGTTTGACCGCTCAGCAATAACGGGTGCCGCAGTAGACCGCGACTCGATAGTGCAGACTTAATCTCGCGTCGAAGTTCAGCCTCGTAATCACGTTCGTAAGCAAAACCACTTCCGATCGCCGACCACAGGACACTCGACTCGCCACCCAGAAACTCGCGGAACCTACGGTACCGCAGCTCTTCGGACTGCACAGGTGGATTAGTCAGCAACTCGAGGTCAATAGGCCGACCAAATGAAGTGACGGCATTCCAGATCTCTCTCGGTACCTCGTGCTGGGTACGGTCATGCCTTATAAGGTGCCGACCGGAATGGAACCGCTCACGATCGGTGAGTCGACCGCGACGTCGCGCTTCAGCGACGTAAGTTGCGAAGTCACCACTGTGCGTGACCAGGACACCCAGCTTGATTGCGGCTGCAATGTAGGGATCGGCTAGTTCTGCCGACGTAGCGGAGAACAGATGCGCTTGCGCCGTACCGAGCCTGCTCAACATGGCGAACATGTCAGCAGGGCTGAACCAATCGTCTACCGACCACGCCTCGATGACGAGCACACCACGAGGAGTGATCAGCTCATCGGGTAGGCGCATTACCAGCATGTTCGCCTCAGCTCGACGCGCCGCCAGGTCAAGCATGTTCGTCGGCGGACGCCCCTCTGGGGGTTGATCCGTGCCGCCGTACATCAGGACCGCCTGAACTCGGCTGACTTTGCGCGGAGTGGGTGGACGCACATGCGACGACGAAACCGGTTGTACTGCACGCCACTCATTACGCAGAGCGCGCACAAACAGCGAGTCGACCGCAGTACTGAACACACCGTTCCACGGCAGCCCAGCTACCACCTCCACCCATGTCGGCACCGACAGAGCTGCTGCCGATTCGGTAAGAGCGGTCAAGGCGTGCTCTTTGCGAGCGGGCGGCACTGTAAGTAGCACCTTGTAGAGGCTGTCGAAGTCAGAGGCCAATTCCGCCGCGCGAGACACTGGGCCGGACAGCGGGTCCACCCCACCGTCCATCAGCAAGTACCTCTGGCCCAGCATGAGAAAGCTGGGCCCGAACTCCAGCCGCTCGATCAGGTCTGCATAGTCGGCGGCCATTACCAGCTCCCGTCCCAGTTACGTCACACGCTCGACCGTGAGAACTCCATTTCGGATGTCACCAGGTCGACGTGGTCAGCGCATCGTGCAGGATCGACGTGTCGCTGGTTCCGCAATATTGCGGAAGTGAGAGCTTTGTGACTTGACCGACTGTTGGGGGTGTTCAGACCCGCTGAGCCCGAGCCGACGCGTAGAGGCAGACAGCGGCCGCCGTCGCCAGGTTGAGGCTCTCCGCCGCGCCGTAGATCGGCACCTTCAGCGCCGCGTCCAGCCCGGCCACCACCTCGTCCGGCAGCCCGTGCGCCTCGCTGCCGAACACCCACCCCGTCGGCACCGCCAGGTCACCGCGCAGGTCGGCCGCCACCAAGTCCTCGGGCGCGTACCCGTCCGCCGCGACCAGCCGCAACCCCGCCCCGCGGCACGCCGCGAACGCCTCGTCCGCGTCCCGCACCCGGGCGATCGGCAGGTGGAACACGCTGCCCGTGGACGCGCGCACGCACTTGCCGTTGTGCGGGTCGACCGTGTCGCCCGCGAAGATCACCGCGTCGGCACCCGCCGCGTCCGCCACGCGCACCACCGTGCCGGCGTTGCCGGGGTCCGCCACGCCGTGCAGCACGGCCACCAGCCGCACGCCCGGCGCGAGGGCCCGCGCCACCGGCACGTCCACCAGCGAGCACACGGCGACAAGCCCCTGCGGCGTCACGGTCTCCGACAGCGACGCGGCGGCCTTGTCGGTCACGGTGCTCACCGGCACCCCCGCCTCGACGGCGGCCTCGACGAGGGCGCGGTTGCGGGTGGTGGCGGTGTCGGTCGTGAACAGCTCGTGCACCCGGCCGCGCCCGGCGGCCGCCCAGGTCAGGGCTTCGCGCACGGCCTGCGCGCCTTCGGCGAGGAAGCGCTCGGCGCGGTCGCGGCCGGAGCGCTTGGTCAGCCGCCTAGCGGCAACGACCCGGGGAGTCCGTTCGGTGAACGGAGCTTCCCCGGGTCGTGGTGCGCGTTCGTCCGCGCTCAGGCCTTGTCCTCGACGGGCGCGTTGACGTCGCTCGGCAGCGCGGCGCGGGCGGCCTCGACCAGCGCGGTGAACGCGCCGGCGTCGCTGACGGCCAGCTCGGCGAGGATCTTGCGGTCCACCTCGATGCCGGCGAGCCGCAGGCCCTGGATGAAGCGGTTGTACGTCATGCCGTTGGCCCGGACACCGGCGTTGATGCGCTGGATCCACAGCTTCCGGAAGTCACCCTTGCGGGCGCGGCGGTCCCGGTAGGCGTAGTTGAGCGAGTGGAGCACCTGCTCCTTGGCCTTGCGGTACAGCCTCGAACGCTGGCCGCGGTAGCCGCTGGCGAGCTCAAGGGTGGTACGGCGCTTCTTCTGGGCGTTCACTGCCCTTTTGACGCGTGCCACGGGTCCGTCCTGTCGATCTCGTGGGGCCGGTGGGGGCCGACCCCGGTGTTCAAGGGGGTGGAGGTCTGGTGCCTCGGGAGCTCAGCGGCTCAGAGGCCGAGCAGCTTCTTCAGCCGCGGCACGTCGTTCTTGGCGACGTCGGTCGTGCCGGAGAGGCGGCGCGTCAGCTTGCTGGACTTCTTCTCCAGCAGGTGGCGCTTGCCGGCCTTCTCGCGGACGAGCTTGCCGCTGCCGGTGACCTTCACGCGCTTGGAGGTCCCGCTGTGGCTCTTGTTCTTGGGCATTTCCGTCCTCAGTCTCGTGCAGCCACCGGGGATGGGGGCGGCCATGCTTGCTCCCGGCCCGGAGGCCGGGAGATCACTCCTCGACAGACTCCGCCGGCGCCTCGTCGGCGCTGTCGTGCTTGACCGGGCGGGTCTTCGTGGTCTTGTGCGGGGCCAGCACCATGATCATGTTGCGGCCGTCCTGCTTCGGGTTGGACTCGACGAACCCCAGCTCCGCGACGTCCTCTGCGAGCCTCTGCAGCAGGCGGTAACCCAGCTCCGGCCGGGACTGCTCACGGCCCCGGAACATGATGGTCACCTTGACCTTGTTCCCGTGCGACAGGAAGCGGGCGACGTGGCCCTTCTTCGTCAGGTAGTCGTGCGGGTCGATCTTCGGCCGGAGCTTCTGCTCCTTGATGACCGTCAACTGCTGGTTGCGGCGTGACTCGCGGGCCTTCTGCGCGCTCTCGTACTTGAACTTGCCGTAGTCCATGAGCTTGCAGACCGGCGGCCGAGCCTGCGCGGCGACCTCGACGAGGTCGAGGTCCGATTCCTGGGCGAGTCGGAGCGCGTCCTCGATGCGAACGATCCCGACCTGCTCGCCGTTCGGCCCGACCAGACGAACCTCGGGCACGCGGATGCGGTCGTTGATGCGCGGCTCGGTGCTCGCGGGAGCACCTCGGTTCGAGGGACTTGTCATTCACGTCCTTTGTGACTCGTTGTGCGCCAAAGACAAGAGGCCCCACACCTGCCCGGTGTGAGGCCCGCTTCCGACCGATCGCACGACGAAGGGCGCAGTCCACCCGTCGTCGGACCGGACCCGGCCACCTGCTCGAAGCGGCAGACTCGGGTGGGAGCGGGGCTCCACTTGCCGTCCCCACAGGTGCGGGGACTGGTCGCGCGGAGAATAGTAGCAGATGGCCTTGTCAACCCCCGAATCGGCGACCGGTCCGGCGTGGTTGCGAGAATGGCTCCCGTGACCGACCTGCCTTCGAACAACGTCCGCGACCTGTCCGATGTTCCCAGCGTCGAGGTGATCAGCAAGGCGGCGATCATGCTGCTCTCCTCCGCCGCCGAACGCCTCGGGCTGGCCGACGACGACCCCGAGCACAGCCCGCGCCGCGACCTGGACGAGGCGCGCCGCCTGATCACCGCGCTGGCGGGCCTGGTGACGGCGTCGGCCGAGTACCTCGGGCCGCACGCTGGGCCGCTGCGGGAGGGCCTGCAGTCCGTGCAGCGGGCGTTCCGGGAGGCGTCGGCGTACCCGGACGAGCCGGGCCAGGGCCCGGGCGAGAAGTACACCGGCCCCGTGTACTGAGCGTTGAACTCGGGGGTCCTGGACGCAGGACTCCCGGGGCTTGGACGTAGGACTCCCGGGCTTGGGCGCAGGACTCCCGGGGCTTGGCCGAACGCGGGTCGGCGGGGGTCCGAAGGTTCGGGGTTGGGGGTGCGGGCGTTCGGCCCGCGGGCGTGCCAGGGTCGGAGGTGTTCGCGCGAACTCCCTGGTCCTTCGACCCTGCACGAGGAGAACCCGACATGGGAGAGTTCCGCGCGCCCTGGATTCGACTAGGCCGAACGGTCGGTGTCGGCGCGGCGGTGGTGCTGGCGGCGGCGCTGGCCGTGCCGCCCGCCCAGGCCGCCCCGGAGGGGGTGATCCGTGACGCCGGCAGCCCGACGGCCGTCACGGACAGTTACATCGTGGTGCTGAAGGATGGCGCCGGCACGGATGCCGTCGCCACGAAGGTGGACGCCCGGATCACGCACCGCTACCGGGCGGCGTTGCACGGTTTCGCCGCGACGATGTCCGAGCGGGCGGCCAGGCGGTTGGCGGCCGACCCGGCGGTGGCGTACGTGAGCCAGGACCAGCGGGTCCAGGCGCTGGCCGACCAGGTGAACCCGCCGTCGTGGGGGCTGGACCGCGTCGACCAGCGGGACCTGCCGCTGAACGCCCGCTACGGCTACTCGACGACCGCGAGCAACGTGCACGCCTACATCATCGACACCGGCATCCGGACCACGCACGCCGACTTCGGCGGTCGGGCCAGCTTCGACGCCAACACCACCGGTGACGGCAACAACACCGACTGCAACGGCCACGGCACGCACGTGGCGGGCACGGTCGGCGGCGCGGCGCACGGCGTCGCCAAGGGCGTCCGGCTGCACGCGGTGAAGGTGCTGTCGTGCGCGGGCTCGGGCACGATCGCGGGCGTCGTGGCCGGCGTGGACTGGGTCACGGCGAACGCGCAGAAGCCCGCCGTGGCGAACATGAGCCTCGGCGGCGGCGCGAACGACGCGCTGGACGCGGCGGTGCGCCGGTCGATCGGGTCGGGCGTCACGTACGCCGTCGCCTCGGGCAACTCCAACGCCGACGCGTGCGCCTTCTCCCCCGCCCGGGTGGCGGAGGCGATCACGGTCAACGCGACGGACAACGCGGACGGCCGGGCGTCGTTCTCGAACTGGGGCACGTGCACCGACGTGTTCGCGCCCGGCGTGGGGATCACGTCGGCGTGGAACACCGGCGACAGCGCCACGAACTCGATCAGCGGGACGTCGATGGCGTCGCCGCACGTGGCGGGCGCCGCGGCGCTGGTGCTGGCGGGCAGCCCGGCCGCGTCGCCGCAGCAGGTGCGGGACGCGCTGGTGTCGGCGGCGACGCCGAACAAGGTGGGCAACCCGGGTTCGGGTTCGCCGAACGCGCTGCTGTTCACCAACGCCGGTCCGCCGCCGCAGCCGGGTTCGGACACCCTGGTGCGGGGCGAGAGCCTGCAGGCGGGGCAGAGCAAGGTGTCGCAGGACGGCCGGTTCACGCTGATCATGCAGGGTGACGGCAACCTGGTGCTGTACACGGCGGCGGGTCAGGCGCTGTGGCACACCGACACCTGGGGCACCGGTGCGACCTACGCGATCCTCCAGCAGGACGGCAACCTGGTGGTCTACACGGCCGCCGGTGTGGCGAAGTGGCACACCAACACCTGGGGCACGGCGGCCGACCGGCTGATCGTGCAGAACGACTCGAACCTGGTGCTCTACGGTCCGAGCGGCCAGGTCTTCTGGCACCGCCTGGCGTGACGGCCGGCCGGGGGGCGGGGGTTGCCGCGGCAGGCCCCGCCCCCCGGGGTGACGGCGTCAGGGCCGGACGCCGCTGGCCCGCAGCCTGCGGGCGGCCAGGGCTCTGATGATCTCGGGGTCCTGGCGTCGCCAGCCCTCCACCGGGTCGCCGGGGAAGGTCGCGAGGTCGCGCAGGGACAGGGTGGTCAGGGCGTGCAGGGCGAGCAGGTCCAGGCGACCCCGGTCGCGGAGCCCGCGGGCGACGCCGGCGCGGCGGGCGAACCGCAGCCGCGGCGGCAGCCACGTGATCAGCAGGAACGCGACGGGGACGGCGATGAGCGCGATGGTGAGCCACAGGGCGGTGGTCTCGACGGCGCGCACCTGGGCGTCGCCCGCGTCGGTGAGCGTGCCGCCCGCCGCGCGGCCGCGTTCGAGCGCCTCGGCGAGCCTGCCGCCGACCAGCGGCACGTCGCGGGCCTTGGCGGCGGCCTCGCCGAAGGTGTCGGCGAGGCCGTGACCGGCGTCGGCGAGCCCGTCGCCGGGCGCGCGCAGCGCCCGGACCGCGTCGCCCGCGCCGGTGGCGATCCGGACCCAGAGCCACGTCCAGGCGACCGCGAGCAGGTCGGCGACCACTTGCCACACCAGTCGGGGCGGGTGATCCGCGTACCACTTCATGGGGTGTGGTCTTACCACCCCCGCGTTACCGGTGGCCGACGTGACGGTCGTCGCGGGTCGGCGGCGCGGTGCGTGGCACTAGTGTCGAAGCGTGGGGATGACGTTCGGTGAGCTGCTGCGCGCGCACCGGCTGCGGGTCCGGTTGACGCAGGAGGAGTTGGCGGAGGGTTCCGGGGTCAGCGTTCGGGCGATCAGCGACATGGAGCGCGGTCGCGCGAAGGGACCCCAGCGGCGCACGGTGGAGGCGCTGGCGGGCGTGCTGTCGTTGGCGGAGCAGGAGATCCGCGAGCTGCTGGACGCGGCCAAGGAGGGTCGGGCGCGGCGGGTGCCGTCGCCCGCGACGCCGTCGGCGTTGCCGCCGGACGTGGTGGACCTGACCGGGCGCGAGGGCGAGCTGGCGGAGTTGGTGGCGGTGGCGGAGGCGGCGCGGACGACCTCGGTGGTCGTGGTGCACGGTCCGCCGGGTGCGGGGAAGACGGCGTTGGCGGTGCGGGCCGCGTATCGGTTGGCGTCTCGTTTCGCGGACGGGTGCTTCTTCTTCAACCTGCGCGGGATGGACGCGCGGCCGGTGCACCCGTCGGAGGTGGTGCACCGGATGCTGGTGGCGCTGGGCGTGGACGAGAAGCTGATCCCGGCCGGCGAGGCGGAGCGGTCGGACCTGTACCGGGCGCGGTTGCGGGAGCTGTCGACGCTGCTGGTGCTGGACAACGCCTCGGACGAGGCGCAGGTGCGGCCGTTGCTGGCGACCGGCTCGGGGTCGGTGGTGGTGGTGACGTCGCGGTTGGTGCTGGGCGGGTTGGAGGCGAGCCGGCGGCTGGGGTTGGACGTGCTGGAGCCGGCCGAGTCGTTCGAGCTGCTGGGCGCGATCGCCGGGCGGGCGCGGGTGGGCGCGGAGCCGGTGGCGACGGCGCGGGTGGCGAAGCTGTGCGGGCACCTGCCGCTGGCGCTGCGGATCGCGGGCAACCGGCTGGCGAGCCGTCCGAAGTGGACGATCGGGCACCTGGCGGGGCAACTGGTGGACGAACGGCGGCGGTTGTCCGCGTTGACGGCGGGTGACCTGCAGGTGCGCACGGCGTTCGAGATGTCCTACCGGCAGCTCGGCGAGAAGGCGGCGGTGCTGTTCCGCAGGCTGTCGCTGGTCCCCGGCGCGGACTTCGGGCCGGACGTGGCGGCGGCGCTGGCGGACGTGGACCGGTTCGCCGCCGAGGACACGTTGGAGGAGCTGGTGGACATGAGCCTGCTGGACACCGCGGAGGTGCCCGGCCGGTACGTGTTCCACGACCTGATCCGGGTGTTCGCCGGTGAGCGGCTGGTCGACGAGGAACCGGCGCCGGTGGTCGCCGAGGCGCGGCGGCGGGTGGTGGACTGGCTGCTGGACACGGCGGTGGTGGCGGCGGGGTTCTTCGGGCCGGACGCGCGGACCGCGCCGTCGGGGCCGTTCGGCGGCCCGGGGGACGCGGACGCGTGGTTGCGGGCGGAGGCGGGGAACTGGTTGGGCGCGCTGCGGTGGGCCGCGTCGAACGGGTTGCCCGCGGAGGTGCTGCGGCTGGCCACGGCGATGCACTGGTACTCCGACCAGCGGGGTCGGGGCGAGACGTGGGTCGAGGTGTTCACCGCGGGTGTCGCGGCGGCGCGGGCGGTGGGCAGCGTGCGGGACGAGGCCGTGCAGCTGAACTTCCTGACGTGGACGTTGTCGGTGCTGATGCGCCGCCACCGCGAGGCGTTGACGCTGCACGAGGAGGCGTGGCGGGCGGCGGTGGCCGCGGGTGACGTGGTGGAGCAGGGGTGGGCGGTGCACTACCGGTCGGTGTCGGAGCTGCGGACCGGGCGGTTGGAGGAGGCGCGGGTCAGCGCGGGGCGGGCGCAGGAGCTGTTCCGGCGGGCCGGGTTCCCGTTGGGCGAGCAGATCTCGTTGTCGTGCCTGGCGCTGGTGCTCGACGGGTTGGCCCGGTACGAGGACGCGGTGCGGGTGAACGGGGAGCTGCTGGCGAACGTGCGGTCGGGGAGGTTGGCGCTGGCGCCGGTGATGGCGCGGGAGATGTCGGCGACGCTGCTGGTGCGCACGGCGGACACGCTGGGCCGGTTGGGGCGGTGGCCGGAGGTGCTGGCGGCGGCGGACGAGGCGTTGGAGCTGCTGCGGACGACGACCGCGCCGCCGAGCCTGTGCGACGCGCACTACCTGCGCGGGCTCGCGCTGCACCGGCTCGGCGACCAGGAGGGGGCGCGGGCCGAGCTGGTGCGGGCGGTGGCGTTGGCCGACGAGCACCGGCACCACCGGCTGGCGGTGGTGCTGGGCGTGCTGGCCGACGTGCACGACGCCTTGGGCGACCCGGTCGCGGCTGGGGTGTCCCGCGACCGGGCCGCGGCCGTGGGGTCAGCCGATCGGTGATGCGTTCCTAGCCATCGCCGGGTCCTTCCATGACGTGCTCTCGGGGGCTTGGCCCAGTCAATCCCCCGCGCGCGCCCGACACCACGCAGAACAACCGGCAGAACTAGCGCTGTCACCCGTTCGCGTCGTTCCGCCGGTGCTCGGGCGGGGTCAGTCCACCACGGCGAGCGCGTCGATCTCGACCAGCAGCCGGTCGGGCAGCCCGACGTAGACGGTGGTGCGGGCGGGGAACGGCTCCTCGGTGACGAACTCGCCGTAGGCGGCGTTCATCTCGGCGAAGTGGGCGGTGTCGGTGAGGTAGACGCGCAGCATCACGACGTCGGCGAGGGACGCGCCGCCGGCCGCGAGGACGGCGAGGACGTTGCGCATCGCCTGGCGGGTCTGCTCGGCCACGGTGTCGCCGACGACGTCGCCGGTGGCGGGGTCGAACGCGACCTGGCCCGCGACCTGGAGGATCGGGCCCTTGCGGACGCCCTGGGAGAAGGCGGCCACGGGGGTGGGCGCGTCGGCGGTCCTGATCTCGGTCTTCGCCATGGGTTGTGCGTGTCCTCTCCGGGGTGGGTACTGCTGGGGTGGGTACTGCCGGGGTGAATCCCGTTGGGGTGGGTCCCGTTGGGTGGGTGGGTCAGTCGCGCGGCGTCCAGCCGCACTCGACGGAGGCGGCCCGCGCGGTGGCGAGCACGTCGGGCAGGTGGCCGAGCAGGCCGTCGAAGTCCAGCAGCACCTTCGGCACGGACATCGACACGGCCGCGACGACCTCGCCGCGGGCGCCGCGGACGGGCGCGGCGATGCAGTGGATGAAGTCCTCGTGCTCGGCGTTGTCGACGGCGTACCCGGCGGCGCGGACCCGGTCCAGCTCGGCCAGGTAGGCGTCGGGGGTGGTGATGGTGTTGGCGGTCAGCGGCACGTAGTCGATGGAGCGGGCGACCTCGCGGCGGCGCGGCTCCGGCAGGTCCGACAGCAGCACCTTGGCCACGGCGGTGCAGTGCAAAGGCGCGCGTCTGCCGATGCGGGAGTACATCCGCATCGGATGGGTGCTGTCGTACTTGTCGATGTAGATGACCTCGCCGTCCTCGTAGGAGGCGAGGTGGACGGTGTAGCCGGTGCGGGCGTTCAGCTCGCGCAGGGCGGTCTCGGCGCTGCGCCGCACGTCCCGCTCCTCCAGCGCCCGGTTGGCGAGGTCGAACAGGGCGGTGCCGAGCCGGTAGTGGTGCACGCCCTCGCGCTGCACGAACCGGTGCGACTCCAGGGTGCGCAGCAGCCTCATGGCGGTCGACTTGTGCACCTCGATGACGGCCGACAGCTCGTCCAGCGTCTTCGGCCCGGTGGCCAGTTCCCCCACCAGGGTCAGCGCCCGGTCCAGGCTTTGGCTCATCGACCTCTCCTCAGGTGTGCGGCGGCCCACGTGCCCGGATCGGCGTCCAGCAGCGGCGCGGTCACCGCGGGCGGCAGCGGTTCGCCCACATCCTCCCTGGTGAGCAGCGCGGAGGCCGCTTGGAGGTGACCGGCGCGCAGCCGGCGGGCCGGCGGGTCGCCCGCGAGGTGCGCGGCGAGGTAGCCGGCGGCGAACGCGTCGCCCGCGCCGACGGGTTCCACCACCTCCACGCGCAGGCCCGGCTGGAACGTCGACGCCCCGCCCTCCACGACGGTCGCGCCGCGCGCGCCGTGCTTGACCACGAGCGTCGTCGGGCCCGGGAGCAGCGCGCGCAGCTCCGCCGGGTCTCCCGTGCCCCACACGGCCTGCGCCTCGTCCGAGCCGGCGAGCACGATGTCGGCGGCGTCGGCGAGTTCCCGCAGCGGGGCGGGGTCGCGGTCGCGCCACAGCGCGGGCCGCCAGTTCAGGTCGAACGACACCGGCACGGCCCGGGGTCGGCGCAGCACCGCGCGCAGCAGGTCCAGGCAGCTGTCGGAGAGGGCGGCGGTGATGCCGCTGACGTGCAGCAGCGCCGCGTCGCCCAGGTCGATCCGGTCGAGCGCGCCCGGCCCCAGCGCCGACGCCGCCGAGCCGCGCCGGTAGTAGCGCACGGGGCTGCCCGCCGCGTCGGCCTCCTTGACGTAGAGGCCGGTGGGCCGGTCCGGGTCGACCAGCACGCCGCTGACGTCCACGCCCGCGCCGCCGACGGCGTCGAGGACCGCGCCGCCGAACGCGTCGTCGCCCACGGCGCCCACCCAGCGGCTGCGCACGCCCAGCCGGGCGAGGTGGATCGCCACGTTGGACTCGGCGCCGCCGATCGCGCGGGTCCACGTGCGCGCGGCCCGCACCGGGCCCGGTTCGGCGGGGACCAGGACCGCCATGGTCTCGCCCAGGCACACCACGCCGCCCGGCAGGTCGAACCGCATCGGGACTCCTCGCGTGACGGCACCGGCTGATTGACGGCGGGGCGACCGAATGTTACACACTCCAACATCACATCGCGCAATAGCCGTTGCGACATATGCAACGTGAGGAGCGACAGACGTGGACCTCGACGCAGTGGCCGCCCTCCGCGACGAGCGGGTCGACTGGCGGTTCAAGGGCCTGCCCGCCGACGTGTTCGGCGCGACGGTCGGCGACGTGGCCGACCGCCGGCTCGACCTGTTCGCCGACGGCTTCGTCGGTCCCCTGGTCGTGCTGGACGCCGCCGCGCTGGAGCACAACCTCGCCACCATGGCCCGCTGGTGCGCCGACCGGGGCGTGCTGCTCGCACCGCACGGCAAGACGACGATGGCCCCGCAGCTGTTCGCCCGCCAGTTGGCGCACGGCGCCTGGGGCATCACGGCGGCCAACACCAGCCAGCTTCGGGTCTACCGGGCGTTCGGGGTGGCGCGCGTGCTGCTGGCCAACCAGCTCGTCGACCCGGCCGGGCTGCGGTGGCTGGCCGCCGAACTCGCCGCCGACGACGGCTTCGAGTTCACCTGCTGGGTCGACTCCGTCGCGGGCGTGGCGCGGATGACCGAGGCGCTGGGCGCGCCGGCCCGGCCGGTGGACGTGCTGGTCGAGCTGGGCGCGCCGGGCGGGCGGACGGGCGCGCGCGACCTCGCCGCGGCGCTGGAGGTCGCCCGGGCCGCCGCGGCGAGCCCCGCGCTGCGCCTGGTCGGCGTCGGCGGCTACGAGGGCGCGCTGGCCCACGACGCGTCCCCCGAAGGTCTGTCCGTGGTGGACGGTTACCTCACCTCGTTGCGGGAGCTGGGAACCGCCCTGGCGGAACTGTTCGAAGTGGACGAACCGATCGTCACCGCGGGCGGCAGCGCCTACTTCGACCAGGTGGCCGCGAAGCTCACCGAACCGTGGCCGTTCCCGGTCCGCCCGGTGCTGCGCAGCGGCGCCTACGTCACCCACGACGACGGTTTCTACCGCGCCATCTCCCCGCTGGGCCGCACGCCCGGGGCGCAGCCGTTCCGCAGCGCGCTGCGCGCCTGGGCGCAGGTCACCTCGCGCCCCCAGCCGGACCTGGCGCTGCTCACGCTCGGCAAGCGGGACGCCTCGTTCGACGAGGGCCTGCCCGAGCCGCAGGTTCGGCGCGGCCGCGACGGCGTCGAGCGCCCGTTCCGGGCCGAGGTCACCGCGCTCAACGACCAGCACGCGTTCGTGCGGCTGTCCGACGACGACGTCGAGGTGGGCGACTGGATCGGCCTCGGCCTGTCCCACCCCTGCACGGTGTTCGACAAGTGGCCGCTGATCCCGGTGGTGGAGGGCACCACCGTGGTCGACCTGGTCCGCACCTACTTCTAGCGGACCCGACCGAGAGGGGACCGGAACGTGGACATCGTCTTCCGAGGCGCGCGGGTGGTCGACGGCACCGGCGCGCCCGGGTACCGCGCGGACGTGGGCGTGCGCGACGGGCGCGTCGCCGCGATCGGTGAGCGGCTCGACGGCCGGCGCGTGGTCGACGCCGACGGCCGGGTCCTCGCGCCGGGGTTCGTCGACATGCACTCCCACTCCGACCTCCAGGTGCTCGCGAACCCCGACCACCTGGCCAAGGTGTCCCAGGGCGTCACCACCGAGGTCCTCGGCCAGGACGGCCTGTCCTACGCGCCCGTGGACGACGACGTGCTGGCCGTGCTGCGCGCCCAGCTCGCCGGGTGGAACGACGACCCGCCCGGGTTCGACTGGGACTGGCGCTCGGTCGGCGAGTACCTCGACCGCCTCGACCGGGGCATCGCCGTCAACGCCGCCTACCTCGTGCCGCAGGGCACGCTGCGGATGCTGTGCGTCGGCTACGACGACCGGCCCGCGACCGACGCCGAGCTGGACCGGATGCGGGACCTGCTGGCCCGGTCGTTGCGCGAGGGCGCGGTGGGCCTGTCGTCCGGGCTGACCTACACCCCCGGCATGTACGCCGACACCGCCGAGCTGACCGAGCTGTGCCGCGTCGTCGGCGAGCTGGGCGGGTTCTACAGCCCGCACCACCGCAGCTACGGCGCGGGCGCGCTGGAGGCGTACGCCGAGATGGTGCGGGTGTCGCGCGACTCGGGCTGCCCGCTGCACCTCGCGCACGCCACGATGAACTTCGAGGTCAACCGGGGCCGGGCGGGCGAGCTGCTGGACCTGCTCGACGGGGCGATCGCCGACGGCGCGGACATCACCCTGGACACCTACCCCTACCTGCCCGGTGCGACCTACCTGTCGGCGCTGCTGCCGAGCTGGGCGGGCGAGGGCGGCCCGGACGCCACCCTGGCCCGGCTGTCCGACGTGGGCACCCGGGAGCGGATCCGGGTCGCGCTGGAGGAAACCGGCTCCGACGGCTGCCACGGCGTGCCGGTCGACTGGGAGGCCATCGAGGTCAACGGCGTCCGCACGGCCGCGAACGCGCACCTGGTCGGCCTGTCGATCGCCGAGTCCGCGCGCCGCGCCGGCCAGCCGCCCGCCGAGCTGTACTTCGACGTTCTGATCTCGGAGCGACTGGGTACCTCGTGCCTCATGCACGTCGGCCACGAGGACAACGTCCGCGCGATCATGCGGCACCCGGCGCACACCGGTGGCAGCGACGGCCTGCTGGTCGGCGACCGGCCGCACCCCCGCGCGTGGGGCACGTTCCCCCGCTACCTGGCCCGGTACGTGCGCGAGCTCGGCGTGCTGGGGCTGGAGGAGTGCGTCGCCCACCTCACCGGGCGGCCCGCGCGGCGACTGGGGCTGACCGATCGCGGCCTGGTGCGCGAGGGGTACGCGGCCGACCTGGTGCTGTTCGACCCCGACACCGTCGCCGACACCGCGACCTTCGAGGAGCCCCGGCAGGCCGCCGCGGGCATCACCCACGTCCTCGTCAACGGCGTCGCCGTCCTCGACGAGGGCAGGCGCACCGACGCCCTGCCCGGCCGTTCCCTGCGAAACCCACGGAGCCGCGCGTGATCGACTGGTTGCAGCACAGCACCGGGGGCCTGCTGACGCTCTCCGCGCTCAGCATCGCCCTCCTGCTCGCCCTGATCATCAGGTGGAAGGTCGAGCCGTTCATCGCCCTGCTCATCGTCGGCCTGCTCGTGGCGCTGGCCGCGGGCCTGCCGGTGGAGACGCTCGTCGGCTCCGCGCAGAAGGCGTCGGAGTCCCTGGTGGAGAAGGGGTTCGGCGGCATCCTCGGCCACGTGGCCGCGATCATCGGCCTGGGCACCCTGCTCGGGTCCATCCTGGAAGCCTCCGGCGGCGCGGAGGTGCTGACGCGGTCGCTGCTGCGGGCGTTCGGGGAGAAGCGCGCGCCGCTGGCCATGGGCCTGGCCGGGCTGATCTTCGGCGTGCCGGTGTTCTTCGACATCGGCATCTTCGTCCTCGCCCCCCTGGTCTACGTGGCGGCGAAGCGCAGCGGCCGGTCGATCATCCTGTACGCGCTGCCGCTGCTGGCGGGCCTCTCGGTGATGCACGCGTTCATGCCGCCGCACCCCGGGCCGGTCGCCGCGGCCGGGCTGCTCGGCGTGGAACTCGGGTGGATCATCATCATGGCGCTGGCCGTGGCGGTCCCGGCCTGGTTCATCGGCGGCGTGCTGTTCTCGGCGTGGGTCGGCAAGCGGCTGGACGTGCCCGTGCCGGAGGAGATGCTGGCCGCCGCCGAGAAGATGCGCGGCGAGCAGGCCAAGGGCGAGCCGTCGCTGGGGCTGGTCCTCGGCATCATCGCGGTGCCGCTGGTGCTGATCCTGGCGGGCACGTTCGGCAGCATCCTGCTGCCCAAGGGCTCCAGGGTGCTCGGCGTGTTCACGTTCTTCGGCACGCCCGCCGTGGCGTTGACGATCGCCGTGCTGCTGGCGTTCTGGCTGCTCGGCTTCCGCCGCGGCATGACCCGCGAGCAGGTCACCGAGCTGTCCGCCGCGTCCCTGCGGCCCGTGGCGATGATCCTGCTCGTCGTCGGCGCGGGCGGGTTCTTCGGCGCGGTGCTGTCCGCCACCGGCGTCGGCAAGGTGCTCGCCACGTCGCTGGCCGACCTCGGGCTGCCGGTGATCGCGCTGTCCTACGTGATCAGCTGCGGCATGCGCATCGCGCAGGGCTCGGCCACGGTGGCGATCGTGACCACCACCGGCATCGTCGCGCCGGTCGTCGCCGACCTGCACTACTCGCAGCCGCAGCTCGCGCTGCTGGTCATGTCGATCGCCGCGGGCTCGATCATCGCCTCCCACGTCAACGACGGCGGGTTCTGGATCGTCTCCCGCTACTTCGGCCTCTCGGTCAAGGAGACCCTCCAGACGTGGACCGTGCTGGAGACCATCCTGTCCGTGGTCGGCTTCGCGGTGGCCGCCCTGTTGAGCCTCGTGGTGTAGCACGGCCCGGCAGGCGTGGCCGGCGCACCGGGACGGCTCAGCCGACCGGCGCGGCCAGGTAGGTGCGCAGGCCCCGCCTGCCGCTGCGCATCATCAGCTCGTGGTTGGCCTTGAGCAGCGGCCGGAGCACCAGGGCCAGGCGGCGCAGCAGGGGCTTGCGCACCACCACCTCCTGGTCGTACACCAACCGGGAGCCCGAGCCCTCGGGCAGGACGCGCCAGCTCGCCGTGCCGTCCAGGTCGCCCACCAGGTCGGCCCGCAGCAGGCCGGTGTCGGGTTCCTTCGCGTTGTGGCGCGCCTGGAACACCAGCTCGTAGGGCAGCACGGACCGGCACCGCAGCTCGGCCGCGTCCTCCGCGACCTGGCGCGCCTGCCGCACCTCCGGCCACCAGCGCGGGTAGCCGCCGAGGTCGGCGAGCACCTCGAACACCCGCTCGGGCGGGCAGTCCACCGACCAGACGCTGCGGAAGCGGTACGAGTTCAACGGCATGCCGCCCTGGTTATCCACCACGGCCGCCACTCCAACCTCGTACCGCCGACCGCTCGCTCGTCACCCGGCTCCGCCCACCGGTGCCCGGCTCCGCTCGGCCGGGCGCCTACCAGCCGGGCACGGACCAACCAGGTGCCGACCAGCAGGGCACCGACCAGCAGGGCACCGACCAGCAGGGCACCGACCAGCAGGGCACCGACCAGCAGGGCACCGACCAGCCGGGCACCGACCAGCCGGGCACCGACCAGCCGGCCGTCGATCAGCCGGCCGCGGCCGTGGCCGGCAGGACCTCGCGCAGGAACTGGCCGGTGTAGCTGTCCGCGACCTGCGCGACCTGCTCCGGGGTGCCCTCGGCGACCACCGTGCCGCCGCCCGAACCACCCTCCGGGCCCATGTCGACCAGCCAGTCCGAGGTCTTGATCACGTCGAGGTTGTGCTCGATCACGATCACCGTGTTGCCCTTGTCGACCAACCCGTTGATCACGCCCAGCAGCTTGCGGATGTCCTCGAAGTGCAGGCCCGTCGTCGGCTCGTCGAGGATGTACACCGTCTTGCCGGTCGACCGCTTCTGCAGCTCGGCCGCCAGCTTCACCCGCTGCGCCTCACCGCCGGACAGCGTCGGCGCCGGCTGCCCCAGCCGCACGTACCCCAGGCCCACGTCCACCAGCGTGCGCAGGTGCCGGTGGATCGCGTTGATCGGCTCGAAGAACGTCGCGGCCTCCTCGATCGGCATGTCGAGGACCTCGGAGATCGTCTTGCCTTTGTAGTGCACTTCCAGCGTCTCGCGGTTGTAGCGGGCGCCCTTGCACACCTCGCACGGCACGTAGACGTCCGGCAGGAAGTTCATCTCGATCTTGATCGTGCCGTCGCCCGCGCACGCCTCGCAGCGCCCGCCCTTGACGTTGAACGAGAACCGCCCCGGCTGGTAGCCGCGCACCTTCGCCTCGGTCGTCGCGGCGAAGAGCTTGCGGATGTGGTCGAACACGCCCGTGTAGGTGGCCGGGTTCGACCGGGGGGTCCGGCCGATCGGCGACTGGTCGACCTGCACCAGCTTGTCCACCTGCTCCAGCCCGCGCACCCTGGTGTGCCTGCCCGGCACCTGCCGGGCGCCGTTGAGCTTGTTCGCCAGCACCGTCGCCAGGATGTCGTTGACCAGCGTCGACTTGCCCGACCCCGACACGCCGGTGACCGACACCAGGCAGCCGAGCGGGAACGACACGTCGATGCCGCGCAGGTTGTGCTCCCGCGCGCCGACCACCGTGAGCTGCCGCTTCTTGTCCACCTTGCGGCGGGTGGCGGGCATGGTGATCTCCTTGCGCCCCGCCAGGTACGCGCCGGTGATCGACTCCTTGTTCTTCAGCAGCGCCTGGTACGGGCCGCTGTGCACGACCTTGCCGCCGTGCTCGCCCGCGCCGGGGCCGATGTCGACCACCCAGTCCGACGTGCGGATCGTGTCCTCGTCGTGCTCGACCACGATCAGCGTGTTGCCCAGGTCGCGCAGCCGCGTCAACGTCTCGATCAGCTTGTGGTTGTCGCGCTGGTGCAGGCCGATCGACGGCTCGTCCAGCACGTACAGCACGCCCACGAGGCCCGAGCCGATCTGCGTGGCCAGCCTGATCCGCTGCGCCTCACCGCCGGACAGGGTGCCCGAGGCGCGGTCCAGCGACAGGTAGTTCAGGCCCACGTCGAGCAGGAAGTGCAGCCGCGCCTGGATCTCCTTGAGCACCGCGCCCGCGATCATCGCCTCGCGCTTGCCCAGCTTCAGCCCGTCGAGGAACTCCGAGCACTCGGCCACCGACATCGCGCACACCTCGGCGATGGACTTGTCGCCCTTGCGGCCGTGGTGCAGCGTGACGGCGAGGATCTCCGGCTTGAGGCGCGTGCCCTGGCACGTCGGGCACGGCACCTCCCGCATGTAGCCCTCGTACTTCTCCCGCATGTACTCGGACTCGGTCTGCTCCTGCCGCCGCTCCAGGAACGGGATCACGCCCTCGAAGTTGGCGTAGTAGGAGCGCTCGCGGCCGTAGCGGTTCTTGTAGCGGACGTTGACCTGCTCGTCCACGCCGTGCAGCACGGCCTTCTGCACCTTGGCGGGCAGCTGCCGCCACGGCGTGTCCATCCGGAACCCGATCGCGAGGCCCAGCGACTCCAGCAACCGGGTGAAGTACTCGGCGGTCTGGCCCGACGCCCACGGCGCGATCGCGCCCTCGCCCAGCGACAGCTCGTCGTCCGGCACGACCAGCTCCGGGTCGACCTCCTTGCGCACGCCGATGCCGGTGCACGCGGGGCACGCGCCGTAGGGCGAGTTGAACGAGAACGACCGCGGCTCCAGGTCCTCGATCGCCAGCGGGTGGCCGTTCGGGCAGGCAAGGTTCTCCGAGAAGCCGCGCACCCGGCCGGGGTCGGTCTCCGGGACGTCGACGAACTCCAGCTCGACCAGGCCGTCGGCCAGCCGCAGCGCCGTCTCCACCGAGTCCGTGAGCCGCTGCTTGGCGCTCGCCTTCACGCTCAGCCGGTCGATCACGACCGCGATGTCGTGCTTCTCCTGCTTCTTCAGCTTCGGCACCTCGGCGAGGGCGTACACCGCGCCGTCGACCTTCGCCCGCGAGTAGCCCTGCGACTGCAGGGTGGAGAACAGGTCGAGGTACTCGCCCTTGCGGCCGCGGATGACCGGCGCGAGCACCTGGAACTTGGTGCCCGGCTCCATCGCCAGCACCTGGTCCACGATCTGCTGCGGCGTCTGCTTGCTGATCGCCTCGCCGCACTTCGGGCAGTGCGCCTTGCCGGCGCGCGCGTAGAGCAGCCGCAGGTAGTCGTAGACCTCGGTGATGGTGCCCACGGTCGACCGCGGGTTGCGGCTGGTCGACTTCTGGTCGATCGACACGGCGGGCGACAGGCCCTCGATGAAGTCGACGTCCGGCTTGTCCATCTGCCCGAGGAACTGCCGCGCGTACGCCGACAGCGACTCCACGTACCGGCGCTGGCCCTCGGCGAAGATCGTGTCGAAGGCGAGGCTGGACTTGCCCGAGCCGGACAGCCCGGTGAACACGATGAGGCTGTCCCTCGGCAGGTCGAGGTCCACCCCTCGCAGGTTGTGCTCGCGCGCCCCGCGAACGACAAGCCGGTCTGCCACTACGGTTCCCTTCGGTTTTTGACCTTCCCCCGAACAGGCGTTCGAAAAGCGTATCGGACCACCGCGTCGGTCCTGTCGGGGAGGGCGCCCACCATGCTAGGTGCGACCACCGACAAAAACGTGACGGGAACACTCGCCCGATCGTGCGCCAACGGCTCTACCGGTCGGTAGTGAACGCCCCTACGCTGGGGTGATAGGCCGTTCGGCCGCACACGCCGGGATGAGGTGCCCATGAGCTCCGCTGATGCCGCCCAGGTCCGATCCGACCCGACGAGCGTACCCGCGCCCCGCGAGCAGTCGGCCGCGGTCCAGGACGCGGTCACCGGGCTCACCGAGGTCGAGCGGGCGACCGGAGCGCTGTACGAGGTCGTCGCCGAGCTCGACCTGCGCGCCTTGAGGGGCCCCAGCCTGCTGCCCGGCTGGAGCCGCGCGCACGTGGTGACGCACCTCGCCCGCAACGCCGACGCCCTGGTGAACCTGCTCACGTGGGCGAAGACGGGCGTCGAGCACCAGATGTACCCCAGCACCGCCGACCGCGACGCCGACATCGACGAGGGCGCGGGCCGGTTGCCGCAACTGCTGCGCGCGGACCTGGACGCGGCGTGCCAGCGGTTCGCCGCGGCGGCCCGCGACCTGCCGCCCTCGGCGTGGGAGGCGGAGGTCGCGCACCCGCGGTCCGGGCCGTTCCCGGCGCACCGGGTGCCGTGGCTGCGGCTGCGCGAGGTGTGGTTCCACCTGGTCGACCTGGACCGGGGCGTCGGGTTCGCCGACCTGCCGCCGGAGCTGCTGGAGGGCTTCCTGGACGACGTCGTCGGCCAGTACGCCGACCGGCCCGACGTGCCGCCCGCGCGGGTCGAGGCGGTGTTCCCGGACGGTCGTCAGCGCAGCTGGGGGCTGACCGCGGACAGCGGCGACTCACCGGACGTGAGCGGCGCGGCGGCCGACGTGCTGGCGTGGCTGACGGGCCGCCAGAGCGGCGCCCGGCTGAACGGGACGGCGCCGACGTTGCCCAGGTGGCTCTGAGCGACGTGCAGGCGGGCGGTGAGCAGCAGCCCCGCCAGCGCGGGCCGGCCCGCCGTCAGCACGCGGTGCGCCGGCCGTTCCACGAACTTCGTCAGCAGCCAGCCCAGGACGACGGCCGAGGCGAAGAAGAACGCCAGCTCGACCAGCGGACCGCCGCCGAGGGGCGCGACGGCGGCCATCACGAGGTAGCCCAGCTCCTGGTGCACCAGGTACACGCCGTAGGTGATGCCCGCCAGCCACCTGATCGGCCGGGCGAGCAGGCGGACGGGCCCGAAGTCCCAGTCCCGGCCGCCGGCCGCGGCGCACACGCCGACCAGCAGGACGCCGAACCCGACGGTCGAGCGCAGGTCCGCGCTGTGCCACGCCTGCGCCAGGAGCGCGGCCGTGAGCAGGGCGAACAGGTGCCGGTCGCCGAGCCGGCCCTTCGACCACAGCCAGACGGCGATGCCGATGGCGAACAGCTGCGCGCGGTGCGCGCCGAGGCCGTTGTAGAGGGTGTTGAACAGGCCGGGCGGGATCGCCCAGTCCTTGACGACCACGGGGACGACGATCAACGCCCACAACAGCGCCTTCACCGACCGGCCGCGCACCCGTGACGCCAGCACCGCGCCCGCGACGAACCCGGTGACCTGGATCGGGAGGGTCCAGTAGGAGACGTCGACCAGGCGGGCGTCGGGGAACCAGCTGTGCAGCATGAGGACGTTGACGAGCAGGTCGCGCGGGGTCAGCTCGCTCCAGCCGGCCGGTGCGACGTGCCGCAGCACGAAGTAGGTGCACACGGTGGCGACCAGGTAGGCGGGCAGCAGGCGAGACAGGCGGTTGCGCAGGAAGCGGGCGGGTTCGCCCTTGGCCAGCGAGGCGCAGGCGAAGAACGCGGAGATCACCACGAGCGTGCTGGCGCCGAACTCGAAGCCGAAGACGAACGCGGGCCTGCTCAGCTCGGGGTGGTTGGCCGGGCCGACGCGGGTCGCGTGCTGGAGCAGCACGCACAGCACGGCGAGGATGCGCAGGACGTCCCAGTTGATGTGACGCTTGGTAGGCACGAGGTGGCGGAACCCTAATCAGACGACATCGGTGGAGCGGCGGCGGATCGTTATCAAGCCTAAGGGGTGGACCTGTGGGGATCCTGAAGGGTGCCGGGTCGGATACGGTCGGCCATTGTGGACGTACTAGAGGACTACACGGGGCACGTGACGCCGGGCGGCCCGGCGGCGCGGCGCACCCTCGACGCGCTGACCATCACGAAGGTCTCCGTGGGACCGATGGACAACAACGCGTACCTGCTGGTCTGCCGCGCGACGAACGAGGGGCTGCTGATCGACGCGGCCGCCGACCCGGAGCGGCTGTCGGACGTGGTCGGTCACACGGTCGACCGGCCGAGGCTGAAGACCGTCGTGACGACGCACCGGCACCAGGACCACTGGGGCGCGCTGGGTGCCGTCGCGGGCGCGAACGGCTCGAACACGATCGCGCACGCGGCGGACGCCGAGGTGCTGCCGATCCCGCCGGACGTGCTGGTCGAGCACGGCGACACGGTGCACGTCGGCGACGTGCCGCTGACTGTCGTCCACCTGCGCGGCCACACCCCGGGCTCGATCGCCCTGCTCTACCGCGACCCGACGGGCCACCCGCACCTGTTCACGGGCGACTCGCTGTTCCCCGGCGGTGTGGGGCGGACCACGTCGCCGGAGGACTTCAACTCGCTGATCAACGACGTGACGGCCCGCATCTTCGCCGAACTGCCCGATGACACCTGGTTCTATCCCGGTCATGGGGATGATTCCACGCTCGGAGCAGAGCGCCCCAAGCTCGGCGAGTGGCGTTCGCGCGGCTGGTGAGCTGATGGACCTCCCGGACGGGGCCGCCTGACTTATCAGGCGGCCCCGTCTGCTGTTGGCGCAGCGCGACGGGGCCTCGATCGGACGCAGGAGGTCCGACCGTGCGCACATCGTGCCAGGTCCACGGTTCGCAGGCGGTGCTGTCGTGAGCATCGAGGCGATCAACTGGGCGCTCAACCACGCCCCCATCCCCACCGACCGCAAGGACGCGTCAACGCTGGCGATCACTTTGATCGCGCTCGCCAACCACGCCGGTCCGGACGGCACCGACGCCTTCCTGTCGGTCGACCTGATGACCACGTACACCCGGCTGTCCCGCAGGACCGTTCAGCGCTCACTGCGGTCGTTGGAGGAGCTGGGCCTGATCCGCAAGGGCAACACCCGCGTGCGGGATGCCCGGATCGAGCGAGCCGACCGGCGCCCGCAGGTCTACAACCTGGTCCTGTCCGCACGGTTGTCCACAGGTCAGCCGACGGAGCGTCAGGATGGCACCCCGCTGACCAGCACGGGGCGTCGCCAACGCACGAACGGGGTGTCAGGAGCGACCAAGCGGGGCGTCAACACGACGCCCGAACCGTCCTTTAACCGTCCAGCGCCGAGCGCGCCCGGTGGGCGCTCGGCGGTGTCGCCGGAGTGCGGGCAGTGCGACGCCCGGCCGGGTGACCCGATCTCCGCCCGCGTGATCTGGGCCGACGAAGACCGCACTCGGTCCACGCCATGCCCGTGCTGCGCGCCGCAGCGGCTGGGAGGCGCGCGATGAGCGGGCGCGTCCACCTCGTCTACCGGGAGCCAGCCACCACATTTCACCCGAATGGGTGGACTTCGGCGCCGTACTGCCTGGATGACCAGGCCACCGCAGAGCGGCTGCGTTACGCGACCAACTTCTTGTCCGGGCGGAGTGCCGCCGAACGTCGCACCTGGCACATCACCGACTGCCCCGGAAACGACTGCGGGGTGCGGCGATGAATACGGCACCTCCGATGCCCGAACCGAGTGACGACGACGTGGAGCGCACCGTGACCGAGCTGGAGAAGTACGTAGCCGGCTACGCGCGGGCCGTCGAACCAGCGGAGTCGAAGCGGGTTCGCGATCTGCGGTCCGAGGTCGTCGAGGCACACGCGCTGCTGGCGTTGCAAGCCGACACAGCGCCGTTGCTCGTGGATACCGACCGCGTCCGGCGGACCCGCAAGCGCGCCGCTGAGGCCGCTCGGCTGCACGCCCTCGCACAGAACCCGGCGGCGCGGGCGTGGCAGGCCACACTGGTGCGGCTCGTGCTGACCGCCGTCGCGTTGGCGGCGCTCGTCGGCGCGCTCGGCTGGTCCACCACGGGAGTGCACTACACGCTGACCCGGAGCATGACCGAGCGGGACGCGGCGTGGTGGGGCGCGTGGGCGGTCGAGCCGGTCATCTCCGCCGTGCTGCTGGTCGTAGTGGCGGCCAAGGCTTACCTCGCGACACGGGGCCGGACGCTGACGCACCGGCACCTGAGCGTCGTGGAGTTCGGCGCGCTGGCCGTCACGCTCACGCTCAACATCTGGCCCTACACCCCGTGGCAGGCCGACCGATTCGACGCAATGCAGCTACTCGCCCACGCGATCGGCCCTCTGGTCGCTATCGGCGCTGTCGCCGTCATGCCGGTCATCTGGACCGCCTTCGCCGACCTCGACCACGGCCTACCGGTAGCCGCTACCACCCCGGAGTACAGGCACAACGTCCCCAGAGAGGAACCCAAGCCGAGGCGGGCTACCGACGTGCGTACCGCTCTACTGGTGAGGCGCGCTCGCCAATTGATCACCGGTGGACAACTGCCCACGGACCCGTCGGCCACCCGCCTGCGCGAGGCCCTGGGATGCGGCACCGATGCCGCACGTGAAGTCCGCGACGCCCTTCGCACGAAGGGAACGGAGTAACCGAGCCACAGACGAAGGACCGGCCCATCGGTGGCGAACTGATCGTGAGTCCCTCCCCTGCTTCGGCCGCCCCGCTCGGACAACCGGACGTGATGGACGGCGAGCTGATCACCGACGCCGAGTATTCGCGCACCCACCGACTGGCCGAGAGCGCAAGGTCGCGGCTGCTGGCGCAATGGCAAAGCCGTCAATCGGCCGGACAGGCTGGGTTCGAGCTGGCCGGTCTCGCGGTGTTCGTGCCGGTTCGCCTCCTTGCCGCCGTCGGTCGCGGCCTGGCCCTGTCCGCGGGTGCGTGGTGGCGGTGGGTTCGGGTGACCGACTTCTATGACGCCGCGAGGGCCACTGACAGCCTGGCCGCGAGGTGGCAGGAGATCGCCGTCATCCCGCCGCAGGCGGGGTGTGATCTCGCTCGTCGCCACAGGCACCACCGCGCTCGGAGGCCTGGCCACCGAGCTGATTGCCGGATCCCTGCCGCTCCTGATCACAGGTGGTGTCGTCTCGGCGGGGCTGGCGGTCGCAGGGCGACGCAAGGACGGCGCGGGCGGACGCAGCACCCGACTTGGTTCGCGTTCACTGGCGTGGCTGATGAACGGCGACCACCTGGTCGTCGCGTTCAAGGCGGCGAAGTTGATCGGCAAGGATGAGAGCCTGATGCTGGTCAAGGCGCCGCGTCACGACGGCACTGGATGGGCGCTGACCATCGACCTGCCGCCGTCGCGCAAGGCGTCCGACGTGATCGCCAAGCGCGAGGCGCTGGCCTCTGCGCTCGCGGTGGACGAGGTTCGGCTCATCGTCGAGCGCGTACGCGGCGACGACGGCCACGCCGGACGGCTGGCCCTGTGGGTCGGTGACGCCGACCCGTACGCGGCTGAGCCCGTGCCGAGCCCGCTGGGTACGGCCGCGAGCTGGGATCTGTGGAGCCCACCGCCGTTCGGCACCACCGCCCGCGGCACGGCCGTGTCCCTGCCCGTGGTGTGGACATCACTGCTCATCGGCGCCATCCCTCGCCAGGGCAAGACGTTCGTGATGCGCCTACCGCTCACGGCCGCCGCGCTGGACCCGCACGTGCGGCTAATCGTCGCCGATGGCAAGGGTGGTAAGGACCACCGCCCGTTCGAACAAGTGGCACACCGGTTCATCCGCGGCTCACGCGAGAGCGACGCCCGGCGGCTGATCCACGCGCTGGAGGAATGCGCCGCCGACGTCGCCGACCGGTTCGACCGCCTGTCCGAGATGGATGACGAACTGTGCCCGGAATCCAAGGTCACTCCGGAGATCACCCGTGATCCCAAGCACAGGATGCCGCTGAGCGTGATCGGCATCGACGAAGTGCAGAACTACCTCGGCATGGACATCCCCTTGGACCCCGACAACCCGAAAGGCAAGAAGATCGGCCAACGGATCTGCGAACTGCTGACCTACATCGCCAAGACCGGCCCGGCCGCCGGCTACTCCCTGATCCTCGCCACCCAGAAGCCTGACGCCCAGGTAATCTCCGACGGGCTACGCGGCCAACTCGGCACGCGCTTCGCCCTCAAGGTCATGACATACCAGGCGTCCGAAACCATCCTCGGTGCAGGCACCTACAAGGCAGGCATGGACGCCTTACGCCTGCTCACCAGTCACAAGGGCATCGCCCGCTGCTCGGCGCGGACGGCGAGACGGAACTGGACGCGGGCTCGGCCGTCACCGTGCGGACCCACCTGCTCCACATCACCGCCATCCGCGCCGCCTGCAAACGCGGCCGAGCCCAACGCGAACTAGCCGGGACGCTGACCAGCGACGCCACAGGACAACGCGAACTTGCGACACTGGACACAATCACCACCGCGCGGCTGGCCAGCGCGGTGGACGCCACCACGACCGAACCCGCAGACCCGACGGCAGCGGAACTACCGGAGGTCTTGGCATTGCTCGCTGGCGAACTGACCGACGACGAGCACGGCCTTGTCGCGACCGCCGAGATGGCTGCTCGCATCGGTTGGCAAGCGAAACTGTTCGGTGAAGCGCTCCGTCGCGCCAGCGTGAACCCGCCAACCCCACCCAGGCAACGCATCGAAGGCTCGACCAACCCGGTGTCGGTAACCGACCTGGACACGGTCCGGACGACGATAACCGAACGCTGAGCTGGGCTGGGTGGGTCGGCACAGCGTGTGCCGATCCACCCCTTTACCTCAGAAAGCACAAATGCAGTCGTGACCTGCACCGAGAGCGAAAAACAGCGATCCGAGCCCACGTGCCGACCGCTACCTGCAGTCCGCACAGCCCACTCGCGTTACAGCTTCCGGCTTATTCGTCGGCCAGACGCCCTTCCCGCTCGGCCTTGGCCAGTTGCAGGGCGTCCGCGACTGCGGCGAACTCATCCAACGCCGCTTGCAGATCCTCGACAATTTCCTGCGCGATAACTTCCGGACGTTGCAGGTTGTCGCTGTCCTCTAGATCAGGATCGCGCATCCAGGTGATGTCGAGGTTGACTTTATCGCGGGCAAGCAGTTCGTCGTAGGTGAAGCACTTGAACCGCTCGGACTCACTGCGACCGTGCCGGTCATTGGCGTTGTACGCGTTGACAAAATCGTCCAAATGATGCGCCTGAAGCTTGTTCTGTCGCAACGTGAAATGCTGACCGGTACGAAGGTCATACACCCACAACTTCGAAGTCCACGGCATCTCCGGGCGGGCGCGCTTGCGGTCGAAGAACAGCACATTAGCCTTTACCCCACCCGCGTAGAAGATGCCCGTAGGCAGGCGGAGCAGCGTATGTACGTCGCACTCATTGAGCAGGCGTCGACGGATCGTTTCGCCCGCACCACCTTCAAATAGTACGTTGTCCGGCACGACCACTGCGGCCCTGCCGTCGATCTTGAGCATGTTCGCGATGTGCTGAACGAAATTTAGCTGCTTGTTGCTCGTGGTCACCCAGAAGTCGGCGCGGTCGTAGCTTACATCCTCGCGGGTGACCTTACCGAACTCATCGACAGAGGCGAAACCAGACTTACGTCGAAATGGAGGATTGGCCAGTACCAGCGTCGCACGCTCATTCGGCGCGGTCGGCCTCGACAAGGCGTCGCGGACACTAATGAGAGCCTTACCGCCTGGTTCGCCGATGCCGTGCAGCAGGAGGTTCATCTGCGCCAGCCGGGCCGTCCCGTGCACGAGCTCGATCCCGGAGATGCCACCGTTGCGAAGGTTCTGCGCATCCTCCTTTGTCAGCTCCTCGCTATGACTACGTTGGATGTAGTCATGGGCGGCAAGCAGAAAGCCGCCAGTGCCACAGGCAGGATCGACGATGGTGTCGTCTGGCCGTGGCTGCACGCAGCGGATCATCGCATCGATAAGCGGGCGCGGTGTGAAGTACTGCCCGGCACCGGACTTGATGTCCTCGGCGCCCTTCTCCAGTAGTGACTCGTATGCATCGCCCTTGATGTCGACGCCGGTACCCGACCAGTTGACCTTGTCGATCAGGTCGACGATAAGACGCTTCAGCGTCGCCGCGTTGCGGATTTTGTTCTCAGCACCGTGGTAGATTAGACCGAGCGCAGTGTCCGGCTTCTTGCCAAGCTGGCCGAGAATGTTCTCATAGGTTGTCTTAAGATCGTCAGCGTCTGTGTCGACCAGAGTTTGCCAGCCCAGGTGGCCGGGCACGACTTCCTTGACGGTAAACGACTTTCGACCCGCGCGCTCCTGTGCCATTTTGAGGAATAGCAGCAGAGTCAACTGATCGACATAGTCGATCGTGGATACGCCGTCGTGCCGCAACACGTGGCAGTAGCTCCATAGCTTGTCGACAAGCTGCTTGGCCTCTGCGGCCGTCTTCGGCACTGTCACAGCAGAGCCTCCTGGGTCTTATTTCCGGCCTGCCGAGCGCGTGCCCGTTTCGACTGTGCGGCTCGCTCCGCGCGAACACGCTCCAGCAGCACTCCAGCAGGCTCTTCGGTGGGATCTTGCGGCACCAGTGCGCCTGCGAAGGCGTCGGCAAGAAGGGCATGTCGGAGTTGTCCAGCACGGCGGCGTGCGATATCGAGAGATTCGGAGAGGCGCGCGATATCTCGCAGCAGTTCCCCGGTTTCCGTGACGATGCGCTCCTGTTCAGCAAGCGGCGGGATTGGAAACTCCACCGACTTGAATCGAGCCGCCGACAAGTGTGCGATATTCGTCGTAATGCGAACTTCCCGCACAAAACGACGAGCATGCATGTGTCGTCGAAAGACCAGCAGTGCCCATTCGGGAAGTACATCGGAGTTGGCCTTGAACCGCAACAAGCTGTTGGTGAAGGCGAACTCGTCTTGGGTGCCCCGATACATAGCCGGCCTGCCCAGATACTCCGGACTCTGCCCCTCGTTTAGTAGGATATCCCCTGGGTAGAGTTTGAACCGCTCAAACACTTCAGGGGGAAAACTCATCTCCTTTACGTCTCCGAAGTCGAGGCGATTCTCGAAGACGTTGGCAACCCTAAGGTAGGGACGCATATGAGGACCTGTGTGCCAATCCGGATGACGCTGCCTACCCAGTTCGACATGTCCGGCTTGACCGACGGTCACACAGCGCCAATGAGCCGGACCGGGCACCGGAAGGGCTTCCACGATCACCCGCTTCGTCAGCGCCCGAAGCCGCGAGCTTGCCGCTTTGACCTGATCCCTACCAGCATCCAGCCGAGAGAGGTGGTCTTCCAGGGTCGCAACAATCCGCCTTTGCTCGGCGGTAGGCGGAAGCGGAAGCGGCAACCGCCGAAGCTGCCGCTGTGGAAGATGTTTAATCGTACTTCCGCTTGAGTATGGCAGCAGTTTGTTACTCAGGCTGAGGTACTCCAACAGGTATCGCAGATAGCGGACTTCGACTCCACGTGCGGGACGTACGCGATGAAGAGCTTTCTGATACGCCATGTAGGAGGTCGAGCCCGGCCAAATTGCGCACCGGCCGATCTCGCCGCCCTCGCACACAAGAAGGTCGCCAGCCTTCAGTTCATAGGCCGCACGCATGTCGGATGGAACGTCCATCGTGGCGACATCGGATAGATCGAATTTGCCCCATTGCACGTTCACGTTGCGCAGATACGGTACTAAGTGCTGATTGGTGGCGCGACCCTTGTCGAGCATTTTACCCAGACTTGTTTCCGCTACTTCACCCAGTTCTACCCATTCCCAGCCTGGGGGTAGGTCACTCATGCGGGGAGGGTCCTATTCAGCTCGTCCAGCAGTTGTTCCGCGCGGTCGTCTCCGAAGTCGCGGATGAAGCCGTCGACGCCGCCGCGTTCAGTGAACGGTACGCCATCGAGATCGTCAGGAGTCACGAGGAGGCGGTTGGCCAGGGTGACTGCGATCTTCTCGATCCACCACCGCTGGTCAACGGTGAAGCGCACGCCGCTCTGCTCTTGGCGGGCAAGCCAGTTCGCGAGCGTGTCTTCGACCCGACTACGGTAGGTGCGCAGCTCGGAGTCAAGACCGAGTTCGTAGCGCAGGATGGTCATCAGCTCGGGAACGCCCTTGCGACCACCGTTGCCCTTGGCGATACCGAGGTTCTGGTAGGCCCTCCAGAGAACTTCCGGCGTCCAGCGGTAGGGCGGCGACTCGATCTTCGCGGCCAGTCGCTTGAGAGACCTGTAGACGTCGGCGGGGTCGCGTCGAGGCTCGCTGAAGGCTACCCGCAGCGCTGTGATCTCGTCGGCGTTGTCTTGCAGGTACTGCCGCCAGTCCTCGACCACCTGCTGCGGCCCGTTTTCACCCATGAGCCGGGCTTCGACGGACACCACTCGGTCGAGGGTGTGTTCGTCGTAGGGCAGGTCGTACTTGCGGCGGATGGTGAGGATGCGTGCCCGCAGCTCGGGTCGCTCGGCAAGGGTGCGCACGGCGTCGAGCACAAGTTGTTGCTGGGCTTCCGGGCCGCCCAATTGCAGCGCGATCTCCTGGGCCTCCTCATCGGTGGCACGCTCCAAGCCCTGGACGATCTCCTTGATCGTCTCGCCACTGGCAAGCTCGGTCAGCTCGTCCCGTTCGTCCGGTGTGATCTGCCGGTCGAGCGCGCTTAGCCGCGAGGCGAGCGCGGCTGCCTCGTCCACGGAGATACCCTGGCTGGCGGCGCGGTTGAGCAGCTTCTCCAGGCTGACTTGCCGTTGGGTAGCAGGCTGCAACGGCTTGGCGTCGACCAAGGGCGAGTCGGTCACGCCGATCGGGTCGACCAGCAGGAACTTCTCCTTGGCACGCGCGTCGGGGGTGACTCGTTGGAACTCGTCGGTGTCGATCGTGCGGGCGCCTCGCCCCTTCATCTGCTCGAAGTAGGTCGCGCTCGACACACCGCGGAGAAACAGGACGCACTCCAGCGGCTTCACGTCGGTGCCAGTCGCGATCATGTCGACGGTGACCGCGATGCGGAACGCTGCGTCGTTGCGGAAGTCGGCGATTAGCTGCTCGGGGTTCTCCGCCCGGTAAGTGATCTTCGAGCAGAACTTCGTGTCTCCGCTGAAGATTTCACGGACGATGTCGACAATCTCGTCTGCGTGCTGGTCGGTCTTGGCGAAGATGAGTGTCTTGGGTACGAGCTTGCGCTTCGGGAAGTACTGGGGCCAGTCGTCGTGGAACCGCTGGATCACTGTGCGGATCTGACTCAGGTTCATCACGGTCCGGCCAATGGCGTCCGCGCTGTAGTCGAGGTTGGTGTCGAGCTGCTCGTACCGCTCACGCCGGGTGTGCAGGTCGACGATGCGCACCGGGACGTTCGCCGGGATGCTGCCGCCTTGCTCGCCGACCACAGTCCGGATCCGCATGATGTCGAAGTCGACGTTCACCTGATCGGCAACGGCCTGCCGGTAGGTGTACTGGCTGACAAGGTTCTCGTGGAAGAAGCCGAACGTCTGGGCCACCGGCGTGGCCGTGAGGCCGACCATGTGGGCATCGAAGTACTCCAGCACCGCGCGCCACTTGCCGTAGATCGACCGGTGGCACTCGTCCACGATCACCAGGTCGAACGTCTCCGGCGGCAGCGCGACGTTGTACTCGACCTCGACCGCGTCATCCACCTGGTAGTCGTCGTCGCGCTCATCCTCCGGCACTTCCTCGCCACGGAGCATCGAGTACAGCCTCTGGACCGTGCTGATCACGACGTGGGTTGAGTCGAGCACGACACCGCTGTGCAATCGCTGCACGTTGTACAGCTCACCGAACGGCGTCCCGTCCTCGGGCGTCCTGAAGTTCTCGAACTCACCTTGCGCCTGGCGGCCGAGGTTGTTGCGGTCCACCAGAAACAGCACGCGCTTCGCCCCCGCGTGGCGGAGCAGCCGGTAGGTCTCGGTGACCATCGTGAACGTCTTGCCCGCCCCCCGTGGCCATCTGGATCAGAGCCCGCGGCTTGTCGTCGGCGAGGGACGCCTCCAGGCCGCTAATCGCCTCTACCTGCGCTTTTCGTAGGTCTTCGGTGATCAGTTCCGGCATACGACGGAGCCTGTGCCGATAGGTCGGAGCCTCCGTGTTGGCCTCGGCCTCCCTGATCCACCGGGCGATGGTGGCCGGTTGGTGGAAGGAGAACAGTCGCCGCGGCCGGCCGACCGGGTCGAGGGTGTTGGTGAATCGGGTCTCCACCGCGGTCGACTCGTAGCGGAACGGCAGCGGCGTGCGCCACGCCGCGAGCTGCTGGCCGGCATCCAGTCCGGACGCATAGCGCTCGGTCTGACGGTTCACCGCACCCAGGCTCACGCCTTCTCGTTTGGCCTCGATGACGCCCACCAGTTTCGCACCGACGTACAGCAGGTAGTCCGCCCGGCCCGTGGCCGTCGCCACCTCACGGACGGCCACACCGAGCTTTGCGTGCACGTTCATGGCTGCGCGGTCCTGCACTACCCACCCGGCGGTGGTGAGCATCCGGTCGATGATCCGCCGGACCTGAGCCTCACTGAGCAGCGGACGACTCGCGATCGCCGCACGCTCGACATACTCGTCCCGCAGGGCGGAGTCGATGGGTGCCGCGTCAGAAGCCTTCGCGTTGAGCTGGCGCTGCAACTCGTCCACTTTGGTGGAGAGCTGCCGGACCAGTTCCTGCAATCCGGCCTGTGCCTGCACCGCGCGTAGGATCTCCTGGCTCGCCGCTGCCTGAGCAGCCACTTCGGCGGTGGCCCGAGCCGTCCTGTCGTCGATGGTCGTCTTCATCTCGACGAGTTCGGCGTGGTACTGGCTCAGAAGCTGACGCAGCTCCGCCAGCGCTTCCGACTCCTCGGCAACCACCGGCTCCGGGGCGGCCGAGGGCTGAGGCGACACGAACGGCGGGGCCGCGTCGCGGCTTCCGCTGACCGTGCGGCTGAACCAGGCGCCAAGTTCGTAGCATGCCCTGACCAGCAGCAAGGCGTCTCGCTGAGCGGCGTACCCTTCATGAACAGCCTGGTTACCGATAGTGCGAACTTGTTCAAACCAACCATGAACGCGTTGGTTGATCAACCCTTGGTCGCTGAGTATCTTAAGGCGTTTGAACTGCTTGTCCGGCATATTGGGTATGCCGAACTGAATGAAAGCTCGCGCCGTCAGCGCTTCACCGAACAGGCGACATTTGAACATCGCCGTATTCGGGTCGGTAAACACCGCAGCCTCGGCAGCCGCGCCGTGCACGACCAGCACAGGCTCATGGGTCAACAAGTGACCGAAGTTCGCCGTACGTTGAGCCAGCTCATGAACCTGCTGGTCTACACCCATAACGTCCCCTGCCTGACTCCGCGCCCCTGTTGCGCTTGGCTCAGCTAGAGATCATCGCGCAACGCGGCGACGATGTTACAACTCGAACGCGCTGCTTCGCCGTGGAATTACGAGACAAGTCGGCACTGGTCACCATCGGTTCCGCCTCGCAGACGATGCAAGACGCTGATCAGCGAATTCCGCCCCCAAGCCACGGTGTTCGCTGTGGCGCGGTCCGCTCGACGTCTGAGGTGGCGACAGTTCACTCCCCAGGGACGTAGTCCTGTTCGACGCGCTCGAAGATGTCGGCATCGGTCTCCTGCTGCCAGGCTGGTAGCTCGTCCCAGTCGGCAACGTAGGAAGGCTTGGGGTCGGGAAAGTGCCGGTGGATCTGGCCAGTCCAGCAGGCAGCGATGAACTGGCCCTTCTGGGTGCGAGTCAGCTTGGCGGCTTGACCAGCGGTGATGGTGAGAAAAGCCAGGACCTGCGAGTAGACCGCGGAGGCGGAGGCGCGTTCCCAGTCGGGGGTGTCCTCCCAGGCGGCGACGTAGCCAGGTTTCGGCTCGCCCAGGTAGTGCTTGCGGACCCCGGCGATCCACGCCTCCCGGAAGATCCTTCCGCCTTCGGTGTTGCTCGCGGACACGCGCGTTCTCCTTGGATCCTTATGGTGACGATTGCGGTCGGTTCGGGCGCGTCAGGCTGGTGATCAGGCAACACCAGCACGGACGGCGAACTCGCGCAAGCCTGTCAGCGACGGCCCGGAAGAGCGCAGTTGCCGGGTCAAGCGGTGCGCCCACGGGCGCAGCCTGACTTCTTGCGGGGCGGCGCGTTCGGCGGCGAGCAACGCGTGGAATGCCTGTTCTCGCTTGCCCCAGGCGCCGAAGGTCAGGGCGACGTCCTCCCAGTAGCGCACCAGCCGCTCGGTGACGGTGATCGTGCCGGGCCGGATGGCGCGGGCCGCCTGGATGGCGGTGCCGTAGTCGCCGAGCTTGCGGTGCACGCTGATCTCGTACAACCCCAGGTAGCGGGCGTCCACCGCTGACGGGGTGAGCGTGGTGGGCAACGCCGTCCGGGTGGTACGGGCCGCGGTGGTCGCCTCGGCGTGCAACTCCAGAGCGGTGTCACGGCGGCCGGCGATGGCGGCGGTATACGCGCCGGTCTCCAGCAGCATCGCGTAGGCCGCGCCGTACCCAGAGCTGGCCAGGCCGGCATCGGAATGCAGTTTGCCTGCGGTGTCCACGACCAAGTGCTGGGCCTTGTCAGGCTGCTCGAACCGGCGCAGCACGACCGCACCCATCTGAGCGGCTTCGGCCTCCACCAGCAGGTTCCCGGACGCGCGGGCAGCCGAGAGTGCCTGGTCAGACAGACCGGTGGCCAGTCCGTCCTCGCCTAGCCGCAGCGCCAGCCAGGTGGCGTGCCGGTAGGCGGTGGCCATCAGCGCGTCCACTTCGCCACGTTGTTCGGCGTCCACGGCGGCGCGCGTGGCCTGCGCGTGGCGGATTACCTGCGGCAGGCCAGCGGCCAACTGGGAGTACCGGCAGGCCAGGTAGTCGGCTTGAACGCGGTCGACCAGGCGACGCAGCTCGTCGACGGTCACGGGTCCGGTTGTCGTGGACTGGGCGTGGGCGTCGGGCAGGCCGAGCAACGCGGCCCCGGCGACACCGAGCACCCCGGCCAGCAGTTCTCGACGCAGCACGTCATCACCGCCATTCAGAGGGTCTGCTGGCCCTACGGTAGCGAGTCCCAGCCGCTGCGGGTGGATGCCGTAGCGGTCGGCCAGCCGCCGCAATGTGTCAGTGTCCACCGGACGTCCACGTTCGATGCGGGACAGCGCCGAGCCGGAGTAGCCCAGCAGCTTGCCAGCTTGGGCCAGGGTGAGGCGGCGTCTCTGGCGCTCGGCGCGCAGGACGTCCCCAGGGGATGGATCCGACATCTCCGTGATCCTCACGTGTCCCGCCTCTACTCCACCAGACCCAATCGGGTCAAGAGGCTGCCCGGAATCGGCACACCGTGCGCACGCAGCGCACACGAGCTCCCGATGCGACCTGAACCGTCGTTAGCTGGCTCCAGCGGACATGGCGTCCAGCGGACCAGGTGAAACGGAGCATCCCACGTGATTCACCCTTCGCCGAAGAGGACTGGACTACCAAGACCTCGACGTCCTCACGGCGACACCGATCACCACCAAGTTGCTGCACCACCGTGCCGCCTTCCCGAATGGCCTCTGCTGCCAACCGCAAGATCACACGTGCGATGCGCGTGTAACGAACGAAGGAGACCAACGTGACTACTGCCCTTCAGGACGCCCCGACGGGCGCCTTCGACCTGGACGTACGGATTGAGACCGAACAGGTGGGGGTCGAAGACGCGGCGTGTGCGACCGACGACGGCTGCGGGCACACCTGCGAGCTTTCTGCCTGCCACTCGCAGCGGTGATCTGACGACGACGAGCGACGTGGGGCCGGGTGCGAAGCCCGGCCCCATGCCGGGAGGAGGGCGTAGACATGTGCGCTGACAAGGGTTTCGTCCACTACCAACACCACGGGACCGGGTTGCTCCGGGCAACGGCTGAAGTCATCGACGTCCGCCGTTGGCCGGATCCTGACGACGAGCAGGACTGTCGTTCGTGGTTGGTCGAAGCCTGGCCCCTTCCCGGAATCGCCCCGGCGATCCGGCACGCCAGCCCCGTCCTTGCCACCCGCGTGGAGACGATCCTGTCGGGCGACGCGGTGGCAGCACGGGACGTCCGACGCGCCACCCTGTCCGTCGTCCGGTACGTGTTGCGCGCTCGTGGCCGACCGACCCCGTTCGGCACCTTCGCCGGCGTGAGCACGCTGGCCGTGGGAACCTCGACAGACGCTCGTTTGGGTACGGGTCATCGTCCTGTCGTGCGTGCGGAGACGCGCTGGCTCCACCGGGTCGTGCAACGCCTGGAGGACTGCGCTGAGCTGGTGGCGCGGTTGGATGTCACCGTCAACGACGCGGCGGAACTGCGCGCCGGACGGTGGGAACTGCCCGGCCCGCGCAAAGTCAGCGTCCGAGCGACATCCGCGGTGGCGATGGTTCGGGACGAGGCCGCCGTGCCAATCGGTTTCGGTGTCCTCTCGGACAAGCTGGCCCACGCCTTCCCGGAGGGCGGGGACGCCTCGGCGATGCTGATGTCCCTCCTGCGAAACGGTCTCCTGCTCACCTCGCTGCGCGCCACGGGCACGGTCACCGACCCGCTGGCGTTCCTGGTGGAACGTCTGCGGGACGCGGGTTCCGACTCGTTGCCCATCGCCCCCTTGGCGGAGGAACTGAACCGGATTCACCGCGCGATCACCGAACACAACCACACTCCCAGCGAGCAGGCCCGCGTTGACCTGGCTTCGCGGATGCGGGAGGTCGCGGACTCGGTGCGCGTGCCGCTGTCGGTCGATCTCCGGCTCGACGCTCACGTGCAGCTGCCGCAGCAGGTGGTCCGGGAGATGCAGCGCGCCGCTGGCGTGCTGGCACGGCTGACCCGTGAAACCACCGGCAGCCGCGAGTGGCGAGAGTGGTTCGCCGCGTTCTGCGAGCGCTACGGCACCGGCACGCTCATACCACTGCGGATGGTCCTGGATCGAGACGGCGGAATCGGCCTGCCCCGCGGCTATCCGGGCAGCCCGCGGCCTGCCCACCGGCACGTGTTCTCGGCACGTGACGAGCTGCTGCTGGCTTTGGCTGCCGAGGCCACCGCCCTCGGACAGCGAGAGGTCGAGCTGGACGAAGCGCTGGTGGAGAAGCTGGCTGCCGCCAGCGGTGAGCGGGGGACACCTCCGCCGCACGTCGACCTCGGTGCGCGCATCCACGCAGCCAATGCCGCCGCTCTGGACCGTGGCGAGTTCACGCTGACGGTGTCGCCCGGACGGGCCGCCGGGACGCTGACCTCACGGTTCACCACTCTGGTGCCAGAGGCGGGGCTGGCAGCGATCTTCGCCGCGTTGCCGACCACGACCGCCGGCGCGGCGCCGGTGCAACTGTCGTTCTCCCCGATCTACCCGGCTGCGGAGAACGTGTGCCGGGTGCCCGCGTACCTGCCGGACGTCGTGTCGATCGGCGAGCACGTCCCTGATGGGGCGATCCGCGTTGACGACCTTGCAATCACCGCAACGCACCGACGCCTGCACCTGGTGGACCTTCCTCGTCGCCGCGTCGTCGAACCGCAGGTGTTGCACGCCCTGGCACCCAAGCAGCAGCCGGCGATGGCACGTCTGGTCGGCGAGCTGTCCCGCGCCCTGGACGTCGGTTGGATCGGGTTCGACTGGGGCGCGGCCGACGCGCTGCCCTTCCGGCCGCGAGTGCGCTACGGGCGGGTCATCCTGTCGGCGGCCCGGTGGCGGCTTGTGCAGGCGGATCTGCCGATGAATCCGGCTGAGTGGGATCAAGCCCTGCACTCCTGGCGGACGACGTGGCGCTGCCCGGCACGGGTCGAGCTGCGCGACTTCGACCAGTTGCTGCCGCTGGACCTCGACGTGTCCGCACATCGAACGATCCTCTACCGGCACCTGCGCAAGCACTCCGAAGCCGTGTTGCTGGAAGCAGCCGACCCGGACGCGGACGGGTGGCTTTCCGGTCATCCGCACACCGTGGTGCTGCCGCTGACGTCCGTGCGGGTGCCTGAGCCCGCTCCGGCCGTCGAGGTGCTACCGATCCTGACCCGCGAACACGGCCACCTGCCCGGCTCGGCCAGCTCTTCCTGGCTGTACGCCAAGCTCTACCTCTCTGCGGGCCGGATGGACCACCTGCTCGTCCATGAATTGCCCGCACTGCTGGCCGCGCTCGGCGACCGCGCGTGCTGGTTCGTCCGCTACCCGCAGGCCCGGGAAGGGGAGGAACCCGATCAACTGCGGCTGCGGGTACGCGTGCACCGCGACACGCCGGGCGATACCGACCAGACGCTGGCCGCCGTCACCGCATGGGCTGACCGGCTGCGCGCCGAAGGGCTGATCGGGCGGTTGGCGTTCGACACCTACTTCCCCGAGGTCGGCCGCTACATCGCCATGAACGAGGCCGAGGAAGTCTTCACCGCGGACTCCCACCTGGTGCTCGCCCAGCTCACCCACCTGGCCCCCGACACCGTCGCCCCGACCGTGCTCACCGGGCTGTCGATGTTCGACATGGCCGCCGCGTTCCTCGGCAGCCGTGCCGTGGCTTCGGACTGGCTGAGCACCCCGGCCACGCCCGCTGCTCCCGACCGCGCGGAGGTCAACGAGGTCACGCGGTTGGTCCGCGACGGATGGCAGGCTGGCATTCCCGGATGGTCCGCCGTCTCGGAGGCTCACCGGCAACGAGCCGACGCGCTCGCCCGGTACCGCGGAGCGCTGCCCGAAGGTGTGGACATCGACCGCGTGCTGCACTCACTGCTGCACATGCACCACAACCGCGCGCTGGGCGTGAACCGTGACCGCGAGGCGATCTGTCTGCGGTTGGCGCGGCAGGCCGCCGCAGCCTGGCGAACCACCCAGGACATCGCATGACAGTCCGAGGACGTGGCCAGGTCCGTGACGTCAGGACCGCCCGATGGGCGCAGTCACTGGCTGACGGTGCGGCGGGCACGGCACTGCTGCACTTGGAGCTGGGCGAGGACGCTGAGGAGTGGCTGACGGCGATGGTCGCCGAACCGGTGCTGGCGCACCCGCACCAGGCCACGCTGTTCGACGGCGCACCGGCTGTGGCTTTCACCCTCGCCGCAACCACCCACCACCGTGCGCTGGCCGCAGTGAACGAGCATGTCGAGGCGGTCATCCGCGCCCGCTTGGACGCCGCTCATCGCCGGATCGACTCCGGCGAACTGCCTGCCAAGCGGGAGTTCGACCTCGTCTCCGGGCTGACCGGCCTCGGCGCGTACCTCCTGCGCCGCCACGGCAGCACGGAGCGGCACGGAGTGCAGTTGGCTGACGTGCTCGTCTACCTGGTGCGTCTGACCGAACCACGCCACGATGGCCTGCCGGGCTGGTGGACCACCAGCGGACCAACCGGTCCCGGCCCCGACTGGGCGGGCGGACACGGCAACCTCGGCGTCGCGCACGGCATCGCCGGACCGTTGACGCTCCTGGCGCTGGCGATGCGGCGTGGGATTGTCGTACCCGGTCACGCCGAGGCGGTGGACCGCATCTGCCGCTGGCTGGACCACTGGCGTCGCGGGAGCGGGCACCGGTCGTGGTGGCCCGGAGCGATCACTCGAGCCGAACACCTCACCGGCGCCCTACGATCGGCTGGCCCGCACCGCCCGTCCTGGTGTTACGGCACTCCCGGCATCGCCCGCGCCCAACAACTGGCCGCACTCGCCCTCGGCGACATCCGCCGGCAGCGCTTCGCCCAGCGGGCACTGGCCTGGTGCCTGACTGACGAAGCCCAATTAGCCCAGCTCAGCGATGTGTCGCTGTGCCATGGGTGGGCCGGGGTGCTGCACACTGCCTGGCGGGTGGGAGAGCACGATGAACAGGTGCGCGCCCACGTTCCCCGGCTCGTCGAGCGGCTGACCGAGCACCTGCTCCACCACCCGCCGCCTCCGCACGGGCTGCTGAACGGGGAAGCCGGTGTCCGGCTGGCACAGCGTGCCGCGACCACCGACACGACGCCCATCACGCGATGGGACGCCTGCCTGCTGCTGGACGGTTGACCATGACCGCTGAACGACGAAAGGACCCGATGGACTCCGACACCGCCATCGACCCGACGGCCGAGACCGCCGCCTCACCCGAGGCGTTGCGCGCTGAGATGGTCGAGAAGGTGCGCAAGGCCGGGTATGCCCAGCGCGAGGAGGTGGAGCGGGTCCTGCGGAACACGCCCCGCCACGAGTTCGTGCCCGAGGCCGACCTGAAGTCCGCCTACAACCCGTGGCAGGCGGTGATCACCCACCGCTTCGAGGACGGCCGCTCGCTGTCCTGCGCATCGGCGCCGTTCGTGGTCGCCATGATGCTCGACCAGCTCGACGTCCAGCCGGGCAATCGAGTCCTGGAGATCGGCGCCGGAACCGGCTACAACGCCAGCCTGCTCGCTCGGTTGACCGGCCGCGCCGACCTGGTGACCACCATCGATATCGACCCGGATGTCACCGCGCAAGCCTCACGCAACCTGACCACAGCAGGTCACGCCGACGTCCAGGTGATTACCGGTGATGGCGGGCTCGGCTCCGCCGACCACGCGCCTTATGATCGCCTCATCGCCACCGTCTCGCCTTGGGACATCCCCGCCGCCTGGTGGCAGCAGCTCGCCCCCGGCGCACGGCTGGTCGCGCCGCTGCGCTGGCGCGGTCAGGCACGCAGCGTCGGCTTTACCTATACCGACGGTCGGCTGGTCGCCGACTCGATCCACCTGTGCGGCTTCGTGTACCTGGTCAACGCCGACGAGGGCGAACTCAGCGGCCCGATCACCGCCGACGAGACGGTCAAGCTCCACTGGGACCGGGACCAAGCCATTGACCTGGACGCACTGCGCGGAGTGCTCGACCAGCCGCGCACCACCGCCTGGTCGGGCGTCACCATCGCCGGCGACGAGTCACACGACGGGATCTGGCTCCGCCTTACTGTCACCGACCAGCGCGTATGCCGGATCGACGCCCACTCCGACGTCGCGCCTGAGGTGTGCGACCCGATCCAGGCGTTCCGGTCCCCGGCGCTGGTCGACGGCGACTCCCTGGCCTACCTCACGTCGCGCCGCCAGACCAATGGTGACGAGGTGCGGTGGGAGCTGGGCGCGATCGGCCACGGCCCGGCCGCCGACGAGTTGAGCGAGCACCTGTGCGATGAGATCCGAGCCTGGACGCCCGAGCGCGATCGACGCAAGCCCACGCTGATCGTCTACCCCGCCGCCACGCCGGAAAGCGAGCTGGCCGGCCCTGCCATTGACAAGACCCACAGCAGGTTCCTGCTCACCTACAACGACGTAGCCGGGTGACCTCAAGACCACGCTGTGCGGACTAAGGGGTGAGGTCCACACTCCCAACCAGGTCCGCACGGCCCGCGTTGAGGCTGGTCCGTCGACCGCAGACGTCGAGCGGGTCGGCACAGGACTCCACACTCCTGTGCCGACCCGCTCGGCGTCCGACAAAGGTCCAGGGCTGGGCAGCGCGGAGCACCGGTTCTGGTCCGGTGCTCCGCGCGGTTCAGCGTGTGCGCCTGATAGTCGGGTCTGGTTGAAATGAGAACGGCTCCGGGCGGTCAGTTGGTGGGTGCCGTTTGGCCAGGTAGGCGCTGTAGTTGTGCATCCTGGCCGCCGCGCGGGTGGCGGCGGTGGCTTGTGCTTGCTGGCGGCTCAGCTGTCTCCACGCGGCGATCTGGACCAGCAGTGCGACAAGCGCGAGGACAAGGGCTGCGGCAAGCAGGCCGGTGCTGTTTCATTGGAGAAGATGCCCGCCTTGAACACGTCGCGTGCGGCGGTGCGTAGTGCTGCTGCGACCTCGGTCTGTCAGAAAGGCTGGCCCCTGCGTGGTGCTGTGGCGGCCCGCTCGTAGACGCCGACCACCTCGGCCAGGGCACCCGGTTCAGAATCATCGAGTGCCCTCGCGACCGCGATGAGCATGTCCGCCGTGGCGTGGGCGACGTCGTCACCGGCGCTGCTGTCGGAGACATCGCCCGCGATGACGCCGCCGGTGAGGTGGCGCCGGGCGTTATCGACGGCCTGCGTCGCTCTGGTGAGCAACTCCTCGGGAATGTGGCGCACTTCCGCCTGCCCTTGGGCTGATTGGCCTGTGCTGGTCCACCTAGCGGTCAGCTTCGGAGCGGGCAGGTCATGAGCGAGACTGCTGCCGCTGAACCAGATCCGGCCGTCGGCAGATGCTTTCTCCTACTCTGCGCGCAACGCGTCCATGACAGCAGCGGGGTTGTCGCGGAACTCTCCTTACGCGACGGCCTCCACCGACGCAGTGCCGCCACGCGCAGCACACCGGACCACGCGCGAACGAGGTCGGTATGTTGCCCCGCATGGAGCAGGTGGTGGAGATCTACACCGACGGCGCGTGCAGCGGGAACCCCGGGCCCGGCGGGTGGGGTGCCGTGTTGCGGTACGGGGCGCACGAGCGCGACCTGTTCGGCGGGGAGTCGGCGGCCACCACCAACAACCGGATGGAGCTGATGGCGCCCATCCGGGCCTTGGAGACGTTGAAGCGGCCGTCCACCGTGCGGATCTACACCGACAGCACGTACGTCCGCAACGGCGTGCTGTCGTGGATGGCGAAGTGGAAGGCCAACGGCTGGCTCACCTCCGCCCGGCAGCCCGTCAAGAACGTCGACCTGTGGCGGCGCCTCGACGCCGCCACCGCTCCCCACCAGGTCGAGTGGCACTGGGTGAAGGGCCACGCCGGGCACCCCGAGAACGAGCGCGCCGACCGCCTCGCCGTGCGGGGTGTCCGCGCGGCGATGGGAGCGGACCTGCGGGCCGAGGTCGTGCACGACGGGGGCTGACCCCGGGGCTACCGCAGCACGGGCGCCAGCCTGCGCATCCCCTCCGCGATCTCCTCGGGCGTGTTCGTGGTGAACGACAACCGCAGCGTCGACCGGTCGGGCGTGGTCGCGTAGAACGCCGCACCCGGCACGAACGCCACGTCACGCGCCAACGCCTCCGCGATCAGCGACGACGTGTCCACCCCACCCGGCAGCTCGACCCACACGAACATCCCGCCGTCGGGGTCGCTCCACCGCGTGCCGGCGGGCACCGCGCCGGGCAGGGCACCGATCATCGCGTCCCGCCGCTCCCGGTAGGCCGCGCACAGGCCGCGGATGTGCTCGTCGAGGTCCGTCGACTTCAGGTACACCGCCGCCGCGGCCTGGTCGATCGCGGACGTGTGCAGGTCCGCCGCCTGCTTCACGATCACCAGCGTGCGCATGATCGACGCCGGCGCGCGCAGCCAGCCCAGCCGCAGGCCCGGTGCGCCGACCTTCGAGAAGCTGCCCGCGTACAGCACCCGGTCGCTCATCGACGCCAGCGGCGGCACCGGCTCGCCCCGGTAGCGCAGCTCGCCGTACGGGTCGTCCTCGACCACCCACAGGTCGTGCCGCTCGGCCAGCGCGGCGATCTCGGCCCGCCGCGCGGCGGTCAGCGTGCGGCCGGTCGGGTTGGCGAACGTCGGCACCAGGTAGAGCAGCCGCGGCCGGTCGCGTTCGATCACCTCGGCCAGCGCGGCGGGGTCCATGCCGTGCTCGTCCCCGGCGACGGGCACGATTCGGGCGTCGGCGAGATGGAAGCACTGCAGCGCGGCGAGGTAGGTCGGCTCCTCGACCGCGACGACCGCACCCGGCTCCAGCAGGGCGGTCACGACCAGCGTCAACGCCTGCTGCGAGCCGGAGGTGACCAGCAGGTCCTCCACCGCGGTGGGCAGGCCCCGCCGGGTCAACCGGTCGGCGACCAGGCCGCGCAGGTCGACGTCGCCCTCGGTGGGCGCGTACTGCAGCGAGCGGCGCGACACCGCCTGGTCGAACGCCGAGCGCAGGCCCTCGACGTCGAACAGCTCGGGCGCGGGCAGGCCGCCCGCGAACGAGATGACCTCGGGGCGGGAGGTGAGGGCGAGCAGGTCGCGGACGGGCGAGCCGGCGAACGTGCGCGGCATGAAGGGCTCCTCGATGACGGTCGAGCGGAGAAGGTTCACGCGGTCGTGCCACGCAGGAGGGGCGACCGGGGTCGAGGCGCCGGTCCCCATCGTATCCGGTGGGTCCACCGGGTTGACCGGGTATATGCCGCTGTGGCTATATTGCCGATGTGGCATCTATGTTCGCCGTGCTCGCCGACCCGCAGCGGCGACGCATCCTCGACGTGCTGCGGGCGGGCGAACGGCCGGTCAACGACCTCGTCGACCGGCTGTCGGTGAGCCAGCCGACGGTGTCCAAGCACCTCCGGGTGCTGCGCGACGCCGGGCTGGTCGAGGTCCGGCGGGAGGCCCAGCGGCGGCTCTACCGGCTGCGGCCGGAGCCGCTGGCCGAGGTCGACGCCTGGCTCGCGCCCTACCGGCGGATGTGGGAGGACGGCCTCGACGCGGTGGAACGCCGACCGGACGGGACGAGCTGACGGGCGCCGAGCTGCGGCGGATCGACGGCGGGCCCGTGCCGGGGTTCGAACGGGTCCTCGCGCACCCGCCCGCCGGGGTGTGGCGGGTCGTCACCGAGCCCGCGGAGCCGGCGCACTGGTTCCCGGCTGCGGTGGCGATCGACGGGAGCTGTTCTTCGCCGCGGTGTTCGGCGAGGTCCGCCGCCCCTGGCCCGAGGACCCGCGCCACCGACCTGCTCGACCGCTACCGCAGCCGCTCGTCCACCCGGGCGAGGTGATCGCGGCCGTACGGGCCGTTCTCCAGGCCGTCCACCAGGGCCCGCGGCAGGTCGTCCCGGATCTCGGCGGACCGCGAGGCGGCGGCCAGGGCGATGGTCGCCACCGTGTCCACGTCACCGGTGAAGGCGACGCACGCTCGCAGCACCGAGGCGAGCGAGCCGCCGCCGGCCAGCGCGGTCAGCGCGGCGCGGGTGCTCATCACGCCCTTCGAGCCCACCTCGCCCCGCCACGGCCGCGCCCACACCCCGGAGCCGAGCCGGTCGGCGACCCACCGGCCGACCTCCGCCACCGGCCCGAGCCCGTGGTGGCAGTAGTGCACAGCCAGCGCCGCCGCCCGTGCCGCCGCCACGCCGTCCGGGGTGTCGTGGGTGACCTTGGCCTGCACGTCGGTGTGGTGCAGCACGTCGGCCACGGTGGGCAGCAGGCCGGCGGGCGAGGCGCGCATCGCCGCGCCGCTCTTGTCGCTGTGGGGCCGGATGCGCGCCAGGAACTCCGCGCCGGTGTGCACGGTCTCCAGGAACGCCTGGAAACCGCGCGCATAACCCTCGCGCGGGTCGCGGTGGAAGGCGGTCACGAACGCCTCCGCGACCGACTCCGGCGTCCACTCGGCACCGGAGGCCCGCAGTTCGGCCAACGCCAGCGTCATCTGCGCGTCATCGGTGTACGAGCCGGGTCGAATACCGTGGTGCCGAGGGTGCCGCACGTACCCGGCGAGGGTGTTGTGCCTGGTCACGAACTCGGGATCGGCGTACTCGAAGCCCGCGCCGTACGCGTCCCCGATGGCCAGTTCGACGAGCATGGGGCACACGCTATAGCGGCGGTATAACTGTTTCGATATATCCCGGTTCACTCGGGCGGGTGGTACGAATCTCGTGACCCAAGACACCCCTGTGCGCGAGCGATCGCGTGTCTTCGGAATCGAGGAAACCCTTGCGAATCACCAGGTTGATCCCGGCTCTGGCCGCGGCGGCGCTGTCCCTGCTCGGCCTCGTCGGAACGGCGTCGGCGGCGCCCGCCTCGGCGGACCAGGGCGGCGTGACGCCGTACATCATCGGCGGCGGCTACGCGAGCAACGCTCCGTGGGCGGCCAGGCTCTTCTCCAACGGCAGGCAAACCTGTACCGCGACCATCATCGCGCCCACGTGGATCCTGACCGCGCAGCACTGCGTCAGCGGCGGCGGGCTGTCGTTCCGCATCGGCAGCCTGGACCAGACCTCCGGCGGCACCCTGGCCAACGGCGTGCAGACCTACACCCACTCGGCCGACCTCGCGCTGGTCCGGCTCGACCGCTCCGTGTCGACCACCTACGCGCGGCTCGGCCAGCCGGGCACGGTCACCGTCGGCCAGACCGTCCAGGTCTACGGCTGGGGCGCCACGTCCCAGTGCGGGTCCGAGATCAACTGCCAGTCGCAGTACCTGAAGGTGGCCAACGTGGTCGTCACCGGCGGGTGCACCGACGCCTACGGCGGCAGCGCGATCTGCGCCCGCCGCGGCGACGGCATCACCGCGGGCGGCGACTCCGGCGGCCCGATGGTGGCCGGCGGCGTGCAGGTCGGCGTCGCGTCCACCAGCGACCGGCAGACCACGACCGCCTACACCAACGTGACCCGGTACCGGTCCTGGATCCAGTCCATCGCCGGCGTCTGATCACCGCCACACCCCCGCTCGCGCGACGCGGTCACCCCGTCGCGCGAGCGGGCGCGTTCACCGGTCGCGCCAACCGGTCGCGTTCACCGGCGGGCGGCGTCGAACGACGACCGCGCGGCGGCGATGACGTCCTGGTGCCGCACCGCCCACAGCCCCAGCGGGACCACCAGCTCCAGCAGGGAACGCCCCAGCGCGGTCGCCGCGTACTCGACACCCGCCGCCCGGCCCGGCCGCACCTCCCGGCTCACGAGCCCGTCGCGTTCCAGCGCGCGCAGCGTGCGGGTGAGGATGCGGCGGCTCAGCTCGTGCACGGCGCGGTCGAGTTCGTTGAAGCCGTAGGGCCGCTCGGCGACCAGGGCCAGCACGAGCACGCTCCACTTGTCGCCGACGCGCGACAGCAGGTCCGCCGCCGAGCAGGCGGCGCGGTCGGCGGCCGTGACGGGCACGGGGACCAGTGACATGGATGTGCCTTCTTCCGGGTCGTCGGGGCACGGGTCAGGCTCGGATCATGGCGAACGCGGTGATCACGGGTGGCACGAACGGCATCGGCCGGGCCCTGGCGGAACGACTGGCGCGCGAGGGGCACCGGGTCGCGGTGGTGGGCCGGTCGGCCGCCGCGCCCGCCGGGGTCGAGCTGGTCCGCGGCGATCTCGGCACGGTCGCCGGCACCGCCGCGGTGGCCGGGCAGCTCGCCTCGCAGTTCGACGTCGTGGACCACCTCGTGCTCGGCGCGGGCCGGTTCAACCCCCGCCGCGTGATCACCGCCGACGGCCTGGAGCACACCTTCGCGCTCTACGCGGTGAGCCGGTTCCTGCTGGTCGAACGGCTGCTGCCGGTGCTGGAGCGGTCGGCGGCGCCCGTCGTGGTGAGCCTGTGCGGGGTGGCGGGACCGCGCGGGCCGGGCATCCGCTGGGACGACCTCGCGCACCACCGCGGGTACCGGCCGTTCCACGCGGTCAGCCAGGGCGCGCGGGCCGCCGACCTGCTGGGCGCGGGTTTCGCCGACCGGCACCCCGGCAGCGCCGTGCGGTACGTGCTGCACAACCCGATGTTCGTGGACAGCGGCCTCGGCGCGCAGGTGGGCGGGCTGCGCGGCCGGGCCCTGGACGTGGCTGCCCGGCTGTTCGCGAGATCCACCGCCACCGCGGCGGGCCAGGTGCACCGGTTCCTGGTCGACCCGCCCGCCGCACCGCTGACCGCGTCCCGCGCGGGCACGCCGGTCCCCCTGGACCGGCCCGAGTTCGACAGGGCCACCGCCGCCCGCCTCTACGCCCTGCTCGACGGCTTCACCGCCTGACCGGCGCGCTCGCCCTCGCCGAACTCGGCGCGCACACCCGGCAGGCGCACCGCGCGGCTGTCGTCGAACCTCGCCGGCGCCGCCGCGGCCTCGATCTGCTCCGGCTCCGCCGGCCCCACGCCGCGCGTGCGGGTGGAGAACGGCGCGAACCGCACCTTCACCACCACCCGGGTCGCGGGCCGGCCCTCGTCGCGCACGTCCCGCGCCACCCTCCGCGCGAGCAGCCGGACCTGCTCCCGGATCTCGTCCGGCTCGGTCAGGCCGTGCTGGAACGTGGTCTCGCGGCTGCGCGACCGGGCCCCCACGGCGTCGCGACGACCTCCGTCCCGCCCGCGCCGAGCGCCAGGTTCCGGAGGTGCGGGCCCATCACCGGGCCGAACCGCGCGGCCGGCTCCTCCGGTGAGGTCCGCGCCGGCTCCGCGACCGTGCCAATGCCCCGGGGTCGTCGGTGCGCACGCCCGGGAACGCCTCGTCCCGGCCCAGCACCTCGACCGCGGCGACGAACCGGTCGAGGTCGGCGTGCAGGACCCGGTCCGCTCCGGGCACCCCGCCAGTATCGGCCGGGGCGGGCGGTTTCGCGCCGACGGCGACCGTGACACGATCAAGACGTGTCGACCAGCCCCCGCGACCGCGACGAGCAGGGACGGGCCCGCAACGCGCGACCGCGCGACGGGCTCGGCCGCCCGCTGCCCTACGGGGCGCCGGGCGTCGAGCGGCAGCCGGAGGGGGTGCCCCGCACGCCGGACGAGGCGCTGACCGAGGCGCAGCGCCTGCTGGACCTGGGCCGGCCGTTCCACGCGCACGAGGTGCTGGAGGACGCCTGGAAGGCGGCGCCCGAGGCGGAGCGGGAGCTGTGGCGGGGGCTGGCGCAACTGGCCGTGGGCCTCACCCACGCCTTGCGCGGCAACCCGACGGGCGCCTCGGCGCTGCTGACCCGCGGCGCGCGCAACATCACCCCGTACCGGGACGACCCGCCGCACGGGGTGGACGTCGCCGGCCTGGTCGCCTGGGCCGCGACGGGCACCGGCGTGCCGCGGCTGACCGGGGGGTCGTGACCGGCCCGGAGCCGGCACCGTCGGACGCGCCGCGGGGACGGCGGCCTCGGTGGCGCGCCCCACGACCGGCTCGGCCCGGCGGGATCGAGGTGCCGTTGACCTGTTCGGGCTCGCAAGTTGCGCCGAACGCCTGCGTGGGGAATTCCGCGGCGGGGTAATTCGAGGTCACCCACCCCACCCTGGAGGTTCCCGTGTTCGCGATCATCGCCGCGGTCATCTTCGGCCTCGCCCTCCTGCTGGACCTGGCGAACGCCTCGCTCGGCTCCGTGCTGGACGGCGGGACCCTGCTCGTGGCCGGGCTGCTCTGCGTGGCCCTGCACCTGGCCGGCGTCGGCGCCGGCGCGCGGGCGTTCAGCTTCCGCCGCCGCCGCTGACCCACGACCGCCCCACTGCGCGTGGGAGCGTTCCCGGACGAGGACGGTCGGCGTGTGACCAGGTCACGGGCCGATCGTCCATCCGGAACGGCGATGATGCCATCAGCGACCCGAATGGAACGTTTCAGGACTGTGACAGCAGGCACGCCACGCACGGCATGCCCTCGGGCTCCGGCAGCAGCTCGGCGGTGCCCGCCTCGATCCGCTCACCGCACAGCGTGAGCAGCGTCGAACGTGCCCCTTCCTGGGGCAATGGCGCCAGGTGGCAGCTGCGCTCCCACTCTCCGGCGAAGTCCGCGCGCTTGCGCACCAATAAGACGGGCTGGGTGCGATCCAGTGCCATGATTAGTCCTCTCCCCAGGGACCAGCAGTCTGACACCGCTCCCAGGAGCCCGCGACCGCCGGTTCGGGACTCCGCCGGCCCTCCGCGGATATGCTCCGCCGGTGATCAGGGTGCTGCGGGACTTCTCCACCGGTGTCAAGTTGCTCGGCCAGGGGTTCGCCCTGGTCTTCCGGTCGCCGAAACTGCTGCTCATCGGGGCCGTGCCCGCGGTGATCACGACCGCGCTGCTGATCGGGGGCGTGGTCGGGCTCGCGGTGTGGATCGACGACATCGCCGCCTGGATCACGCCGTTCGCCGACGACTGGGCCGAGGGGCTGCGCGCGGCCGTCCGGTTCGCCGCCGGGTTCTCCGTCATCGGCGCGTTCGTCGCGATCGGGCTGCTGCTGTTCACGGCGATCACGCTGATCATCGGCGGCCCGTTCTACGAGCACATCGCCGAGACCGTCGAGGACACCCACCTCGGCGGCGTGCCCGAGGCCGAGCGGGTGTCGTGGCTGAGGTCGGCGGCGGTCGGCGCGCGGGACGCCGTGCTGCTGGTCGGGCTCGCGGTGCTGTGCGGCGTGCCGCTGTTCGCCGCCGGGTTCATCCCGGTCGTCGGCCAGACCGTGGTGCCGGTGATCGCGGTGCTGGTCAACGCGTCGCTGCTGGCGATCGAGCTGACCGCCATCCCGTTCACCCGGCGCGGGCTCAAGCTGGACGTGCGGCGGCGCACCCTGCGCGAGCGGCGCGCGGTCACCCTCGGCTTCGCCGTGCCGACCTACCTGCTGTGCCTGATCCCGCTGGCGGCGCTGGTCGTGCTGCCGGCGGCCATGGCAGGCGGCACGGTCCTCGCACACCGCCTGCTGCACGACCGGGTCAGGTGAACGGCACCCACGCCCGGCGGGCCAACCCGTCCACCCCGTCGACCGCGACGCCCGCAGCTGACACCGTCCACAGGTCGTCGCCGACCACCAGCGCGCGGCGGATGCCCGGGTCGTAGGTCGACCCGTCGTGGCGGACCGTGCCCAGCGCGGAGAACGCGCCACCGCCCAACCGCAGCACCAGCACCCCGCCCGCGCCCGTCGCGTCCACGACGGGCAGCACCACCAGCCCGCGCGCGGGCCAGTACAGGAACGCGTGCGGGTCGAACTCGGCCTCGGAGCCGGCCCCGGGCAGGTGGTGCCCGGCGACCTTGGTCGGCGCGGCCGGATCCGACACGTCGAACAGGGACACCTGCGTGCCGGTGGCGCGGCCCCGCTCGGTGGCCTCCTGGCCGACGCCGATCAGCTTCCCGTCGCCGGCGGGGTGCAGGTAGGCCGAGTAGCCGGTGATCTTCAGCTCGCCCACCCGGCGCGGCCTGGCCGGGTCGGACAGGTCCAGCGTGTACAGCGGGTCCACCTGCCGGAACGTCACGACGTACCCGACGGGCCCGGCGAACCGGACGCCGTAGATCCGCTCGCCGACGCCCAGCCCGTCGACCTTCCCTACCTCGACGAGCCGCGCGCCGTCCCGCTTCAGCACGGTGACCGCGCTCTGCGTCGCGGGCGCGCGCTCGGGGATGCCCGGCGCGTCGCCGGACGTCGTCGCCACGCGCAGGTGGCCCTGGTGCTCGGACAGTGAGTACTGGTTGAGCAGCGTGCCCGCGACCCGGCCGGACGCCACGTGCGCGGGCGGGCCGGGCCGGGAGACGTCGAACTGGTGGATCGCGGTGGTGGCGGGGGTGTCGGGCGCGAACCGCGTCATCGGCCGCAGGTGGTGGTCGTCGGCGACGTAGAGCGAGGCGCCGGTGCCGTAGACGGTGTCGCCGTCGGCGACGAGCGTCACCGCGTCGCCGGTGCCGAGGTCGCCCGGGAAGTCGAAGGTCAGCACGGACAGCATCGACGTGCCGGAGTGGTCGGCCGGGTGGCTGATCCGGTCGCACGCGACCAGTTGCCCCTCGGAGCGCGAGCCGTCGGCGGAGGTCAGCTCGTAGCGCGGCAGCCACGACCCGATCGGCGCGGTGGCCACGAGTTCCCGGTTGGCGATCAGGGATTCCGCCTCGCTGCGACCGTCCACCGGGTACACCCACGGCAGCCGCGGTCCGGAGTGGACGACCACCCGCACCACGCCGCCGACCTGACGCGCGTCGACGTAGCGGCCGTCGACGGTGAGCGTGCCCAGGACGCGCGGCTCGCCGGACAGGTCGACCAGCGTCACCGACGAGCCCTCGCCGTACCCGCCGTACGGGCCGTCGACGGCGATCCCCCGTTCCGCGAACCCCTCCCCCGCGCCGACGACGAGCGCCCGGTCCTCGTGCAGCAGCAGTTGCGAGGCGTGGCCGGCGGGCACGTCCACCGTCCCGGTCAGCCGCCGGGTGGCCACGTCGAGCACGCGCAACCGGCCGTCGGCCACCGTGACGACCCGCTTCCCGTCGGTCTTCACCAGGTCGGGCTCGTCCACGCCCGCTTCGTGGACGTTGGTCGTGGAGTGCTCCGGCACGGCGGCCGAGTCGGCCTGCGCCCGCGACTCCGCGGCCATCTCGCCGCCGGCCTTGGTGGTGAGGAATCCCCGACCCCCCAACCCGTACGCGCCGACGTGCGGCGCGACCGCCGCCCGCAGCCCGGCCAGCGCGGTCTCGCACGTGCCGAACGACACGAGGTCCACCGGCACCGCCTCGATCGGCGGCCCGACCCGCCCGTCCCCCGCCCGCGTGGGCACGGCCGAGGCCGCGCTCATCCCCACCACCAGCGCCGCGCCGCCGAACAGCGCCGCCCGCGCACCCCACGACCATCGCCTCATGGACCCAGGACGGGACCGACCCGGCAAACGGTTGCGCCCGATCGCGTCCCGGGCCGGTCGGTCGGGCGGGGCGCGGCGTGGTTGAGTAGGGCCGAACTGCCCACCACCCCCGGCTCCGGGGGTGACGCGACACCTGGAGAAACAACATGGCCCCGAGCAAGCCCGTGGTCGAGCCGTACGAGGGCGCACCGCCCGCCGACCTGGTGATCGAGGACATCACCGTCGGCGACGGGCCCGAGGCGGCGCCCGGTCAGCTCGTGCACGTGCACTACGTCGGTGTGTCGCACTCCACCGGCGAGCAGTTCGACGCCTCGTGGGACCGCGGCGAGGCGTTCAGCTTCCCGCTCGGCGGCGGCCGCGTCATCGCCGGCTGGGACCGCGGCGTCGCGGGCATGAAGGTCGGCGGCCGGCGCAAGCTGGTCATCCCGGCGCACCTCGGCTACGGCGACCGCGGCGCGGGCGGCGTGATCAAGCCCGGCGAGACGCTGATCTTCGTGGTGGACCTGCTCGGCGTGAACTGACGAACCGGCCGACGGCCCGGTTCCGCGACCCCTGCTCCGTTCGGAGCGACCGGTTCGGGCGGAGCCGGGCCGTTCGACGTTGCGCCACCTCGGAAGACGGCCACGCGCGTGTGTCGTGGCCGTTAAGATCGGCGCACCGTGCCGGGGGGAGCCGAAGGGGTGTTCGACGCATGAGCCAGCCAGCCACACCGCTGACCGAGCAGGAGCAGAACCGGCTGGTCAAGCAGATCGGCCGGGCCATGCTCCCCGCCCTGCCGCCCGGCTGGCAGCGCATCCGCGCCGAGTACCGGGCGGCCGGCAGGCACATCGAGGTGGACCTGGCGTTCGCGGGCCCGGACGGGCAGTGGCGGCCGGTGCGCCCACCGATGGACGTGGTGCGGCTGTTCGGGCAGTTGCGCGCCGCGATGCACGAACCGGTGCGCGGCACGTGGCTCAGCGCGGTGTACGAGATCGAGGCGCCGGCGGCGTTCTCGGTCGACTTCAACGCCGACGACGAGCCGCGCTGGCGCAACCCGCCGCCGGTGATCGGGTTCCAGGACGAGCTGCGCGCGTTCCCCCGCCAGGACGACCGGATCCCGCCGTGGCTGCGGCAGCGCGTGGGCCTGCCGCCGCTGACCCCGCCGCGGCAGCACGGTGAGCTGCGCACCGCGCACGTCTACGACGGCCTTGACGAGGCCGGCCGCCCGGTGGTGAACCGGCAGGTGCTCGACCCCCACCTGGTCGACGCGCTGCTCGACTACCTGGAGGCCGCGCCGGTCGTGCTGACCGCGCGCGACCTCGACGTGGACGCGTTCGTCCCCGGCGACCGGGACGTGCCGCTGAACTTCCGCACCGACGGCACCTGGATCTGGGCCGGCGCGGTGCCCCACTACCTGCGCAAGCACGGCCTCCCGCCGGAGCCGGACCTGGTGGCCCACGTCGTGGCGCGCGGGTTCCGGTTGGGCGAGGTGGACGAGGCGACCCGCGAGCGCGCGGCCGCGCTGATCACCGGCGCCTGACCGCTCGGCGGCCCCCACCGAGCACACCGGGCCGAACACCCCGGACCTTCGAATGAGGCCGAGGTCACCGTGCTCGACCTCATTCGTTTACGTAGAGTCGCTAGGTGTGCGCACTCTGTCGACAGCTTCCGACGATCGGGTTACCTATGCGCACAGAAGCGCACGATCGGGATACCCTGTGCGCATGAGTCCCGCGCTGGAGGCGGTGTTGGCCAAGGCAGGCTTGCAGGTCACCCCCGACGAGTTCCTGTCGCTCGTGGCCGACGCGGCGAAGAAGCTGGCCCCACCCCACCCGGACCCGGCCGGCTACTTCGCCCCCGACGAGCGCGAGGCGCTGGAGGACGTGGGCCTGGACCTCGGCCCGCACCGGGTCGCCGACGACCAGGGTCGGGCGCGGACCGTGGTGGCCCACGCCGTGCTGCGCGACTCCGCGCTGACCGTCGCCGAGGCCGCCCGGCAGCTGGGCGTGGACACCAGCCGCGTCCGGCACCGCCTTGGCGTGGGCAGGCTGGTCGGCTGGAAGGACCGGGGCAGCTGGCGGCTGCCCGCCTGGCAGTTCGCGGGCGGCGGGGTGCTGCCGGGCCTGGAGGCCGTGCTCGCGGCCGTGCCGCCGGACCAACCCGCGCTCGTGGTCGCCGGGTTCATGACGACCGAGCAGCCCGACCTGCTGGTGGACGGCACGCCGACGGCGCCGCGCGAGTGGCTGCTGGCCGGTGGCGAACCCCGCCGCGTGGCGGTGCTGGCCGAGCAGCTGGGCACCCCGGCCTGACCGGTCGCCACCCCCTGTCGCCGAGAACCTTGGACGCGAATGTCACGGCTACCCCAGCCGCCCTCTCCCGCTGTGCTCCAGGCCACCCTGCGCCGCACCGAGGACGTCGTCGCGGTGCACCGGGCCACCAGGCTGGTGCGCGTCTTCGCCGCGAAGGGGCTGCACCCGCAGCGGTGGAACAGCTTCCGCTACACCGGTCCGCTGGCGCACGCGCGGTTCGACACCCAGCCGCCCGCCGCTGACGGCTCGCCCACGCACGCCCACGACCAGGGCGTGCTGTACTTCGGGCTGACCGTGCGGACGTCGGTGGCCGAGGTGTTCCAGGCGACGTCGGTGGTGGACCGGCGCACCCGCAGCCCGTTCCTGGTCGTGCTGCGGCCGCGCCGGACGCTGCGGCTGCTCGACCTCACCGGCCTGTGGCCGACCCGGGCCGGCGCGTCGCAGGAGATCAGCTCCGGACCCAAGGCGCTGACGCAGCAGTGGGCGCGGGCGATCCGCGCGGCCTACCCGGAGCTGGACGGGCTGTGGTACCGGTCGTCGATGGACTCCGGCGCGCCGGCGGTCTGCCTGTGGGACCCACCCGGCGGCACGGGCCTGCCCGCGTCACCGGACGTGCTGCTGCCGCTGGAGCACCCCGGCCTCGACCTTCCGCTGTCCCGGGTGTGCGAGGAGCTGAACTACACCCTGCTCGGCTGACCGCGCCGGCGCGGCGCCGGCAGGAACCGGGCGTAGCGCACCTCGGGCAGCTCCTGCTCGCCCAGCTCGTAGCGGTGCACCAGGCCGTCGTGCCGCCAGCCGTGGGCCTCGTAGAACCCGCGGCTGCGGGCGTTGTCCTGGAACACCCACAGCACCGCGTACCGGAAGCCCTGGTCCACCAGGTGGCGCAACCCGGCCTCGTGGACCTCGTGGCCCGCGCCCCGACCGTGGTAGCGGGGGTCGGCGTAGATCGCGACCAGCTCCCCGGTGTGCAGGTCGGGGTGGGCGTCGGCGGCCTCGCGGACCGCGTCGACGGCGCAGTAGGCGCCGATCCGCCCGGTGGCCTCGTCGACCGCGACGAACACCCGGCTCGGCTCGGGCAGCCGCAGCACGCGCGCCCACGCCGGCAGCCTGCTCTCGGGCAGCATCCGGTCCAGCACCGGGTCGTCCACTATCCCCCGGTACGAGTGCTGCCACGCGTCCACGTTGATCCGGGCGATCTCGGGCGCGTCGTCGGGTCGTCCGACCCGCACGGTCCACTGCATCGGGTGAGCGTGCCGCAACCACGACGGGGTCCGCTAGCCATTGGGTCAACCCCGCCGGGGTGCGCCCGCGCACACGTACCCGGAGTAGACCTGGTCCTTCACCCGGAACCGGGTCGGGCGGAACCGGGCCGGGTCCAGGTCGTGGAACCGGGTGCGCACCACGTCGTCGTGCAGCTGCTGCGAGATCACCAGCACCAGGTCGTCGTCCGCGGCGGCCAGCGCGTCGCGGACCACCTTGGCGTCGAGCAGCCGGCAGGTCACGATCGGGGCGTCGCCGACCAGGCCGAACGCGCCCGCGGTGAGCGGGCCGCAGTGCATGGCCACGCGCATCCGCAGCGGGGTGCCCGCCCGGCGCAGGTCGGCCAGCGCCGCGGCGAGCCGCTCGGTGAAGTGGCCGACCACCCGGGCGGCGTCGGAGTCGGTCGGCAGCACGGCCAGCTCGCCGTCGCCCCGCACCTGCCGGTACCACCGGTCGCGGTCCAGCCCGGCCTCGCGGGCGGCCGCGTCGAGCACGTCGCTCAGCCGCGACTGGACCAGCGACTGGTCGAGCGCGTCGAGCCTGCTGTAGCCCTCGACGTCCACGGCCACCACGAGGCGGTAGACCAGTCCGCGGAGGGGCGTCACCATTTCCAGCGTCACCGGAGGAGCATCCCGCCGGCGCGGGCGCGGGAGTAGGGCCGTCACCGGGTTTCCCGTTGCCCGGTTCGACGCCCCGCCCCCGGTGCGGGTCCGGGTCGGGCTCAGGCCAGGTGGCGCGCCCACCAGTCGAGCACGGCCTCGAACCGCTGCGCGCGGTGGCGGGGCTTGCCCGAGCGGGTCAGCTCGTGCCCCTCGCCCGGGAACAGCAGCATCTCGGCCTCGACGCCGTTGCGGCGCAGCGCGACGAAGAGCCGCTGCGCCTGCTCCAGCGGACAGCGCCAGTCGTGCTCGGAGTGCACCACCATGAACGGCATGGAGATCTTCTCGGCGTAGGTCAGCGGGCTCATCGCGCGCTGCGCCTCCAGGCCCGGGCCGCAGTAGGCGTCGGTGAAGAACCAGCCGATGTCCGACGACCCGGCGAACGAGTCCCAGGCGTTGACCGCGCGCTCGCTCCACGCGGCGCGGAACCGCTCGCCGTGGTGCGCGGCCAGCCACGAGGTCATGAAGCCGCCGTAGGAGCCGCCCATCACGCCGACCCGGTCGGCGTTGAGGTCCGGGCGCTCCAGCGCGACGTCGAGCACGGTGAGGACGTCGTCGACGTCGACCGTGCCGAAGCCGCCGACGATCGCCTGGCCGTGCGCCTGGCCGTAGCCCGCGGACCCGCGCGGGTTGGGGAGCACGACCGCGTAGCCGGCCGCCGCGTAGACCTGCGCCTCGTCGAAGAACCCCCACCCGTGGTACATGAACGGGCCGCCGTGCACGGCCAGCAGCACCGGGTGCGGCCCCTCGCCCTCGGGCAGCACGAGCCACCCGTGCACCGGGTAGCCGTCCGGCGCGGTGCCGGTCAGCTCGATCGACGGGCGCAGCGGCACCGCCGAGCCGAAGTCGGTCAGCGTGCCGCCGCCGACCAGCTCGACCTCACCGGTGTTGTCCGAGGTCGACACCACGGCGACGACCCGGTCGCCGTCGGCGGCGAACGACTTCACCTCGGCCTGCTCGCCCGCCAGCAGCTCCAGGTCGGCCAGCACGGCGTTGTCGGCGTCCAGCGGCACGCGGCGCAGCTCGACCGCACCCCGGTTGCGGACCGCCACGAGCACGCCCCCGTTGGTCACGACGGGAGCGCCCGCGGCCTTCTCGCAGTCGACGGTCTCCAGGTCGGTGAGCCGGGTCAGGCGCTCGCCGTCGAACCGCCACAGGCTCGTGTTGCGCGCGATGGCCGCCGTGCCGGGCGCGTGCTCGGGCGAGTAGAACAGCACGCCGCCGTCGGGCAGCGCGACCGGCAGCATGGCCGCGCCGGGCGCCCGCACGACCAGCTCGGACTCACCGCCGAACGCGGGCACCCGGTAGAGGTCGTTGTGGAACGTCTCGCTCGCGCCGAGGTCCCGTTCGGCCAGGAACAGCACCGACCGGCCGTCGGCGCTCCAGGCGGGGTCCGCGGCGGAGAACGTGCCGTCGGTCAGCTCCAGCGGCTGCGCGCCCGGCTCCAGCGCGTCCACCGCGAACACCCGGGAGTGCCGGTCCGCGGTGAAGCCCACGTCGTCCAGCCGGTAGTCGAGCCGGGTGATGTGGCGCGGCGCCTCGGCGTCCGGCTTCGGCGCTTCCCCGCCCTCGACGAGCGGCGCGCCGTAGCGGCCGGCTTCGGGAACCCGCGAGGTGAACGCGATCCGCCGCGAGTCCGGCGACCACACCGGCGCCCCCGCGCCCAGCTCCAGGTCGGTGACCGCCCGGGCCTCGCCGCCGTCGGAGGGCATCACGTGCACCTGCGGCGGCTTGCCGCGCTCGGTGACGCGCAGGAACGCCACCCAGCGGCCGTCCGGGGAGATCCGGGGCGCCAGGTCGCGTTCCGCCCACGTCCACCGCGTCGTGCCGCCGCCGTCCAGGGCGACGCGGTGCAGCCCGCCCCGGTAGGCGTTCACGGCGACGTCCGGGGTGACCACGTTCACCAGGACGAGATCACCCCGCACCGAGACGGAGCCGGGCTGGGTCAACGACTGCAAGTCATCGGGGCGCACGCTTCAGCACGTTACCCCACAGATTATTAGCAAGGCTTACGAGCTTTTGACGCTCACAGATGGTCACCGGGGCCCGCGACCTGCTTGACCGCCTCCGGGTGCCGCCGCACCTTGACCAGGCTGGCGATGGTGGTGATGGCCAGCACGCCCACGATCACCGAGAGCGACACCTCGATGCCGATCGTCGGCACGTGCAGCGGCTCGCCGCCGTTGAGGAACGCCAGCGAGTTGGTGTGCAGCGCCTCCAGGATCAGCTTCACGCCGATGAAGCCGAGGATCACCGACAGGCCGATCGACAGGTAGACCAGCTTGTTCAGCAGGCCGCCGAGCAGGAAGTAGAGCTGACGCAGGCCCATGAGCGCGAACGCGTTGGCGGTGAAGACCAGGAACGGCTCCTTGGTCAGGCCGAAGATCGCCGGGATGGAGTCGAGCGCGAACAGCAGGTCCGTGGTGCCGATGGCGACGATGACGATGAACATCGGCGTGACGAACCGCTTGCCGTCGATCTTCACGAACGAGCGGCCGTCGTGGTAGCGGTCGGTGACCGGGTACAGCTTGCGGACGACCCGGACCGCGCGGTTCTCCTTGTAGTCCTCTTCCTCCTCCTCGTGGTCGGTGCGCGCCAGCTTGTAGCCGGTGTAGATGAGGAACGCGCCGAAGAGGTAGAAGACCCAGCTGAACTGCGCGATGACCGCCGCGCCGACGGCGATGAAGATGCCCCGCATGACCAGGGCCATCAGGATGCCGACCAGCAGCACCTTGTGCTGGTGGATCGACGGCACCTTGAAGGCCGTCATGATGATCAGGAAGATGAACAGGTTGTCGACGCTGAGCGAGTACTCGGTGATGTACCCGGCGAAGAACTCGCCCGCGTAGACCCCGCCCGACCAGTGCCAGATCCCCAGCCCGAAGAGGATCGCCACGGCCACGTAGAAGGTCACCCACCGGGCGGCTTCGCCGATGGTCACCTCGTGCGGCTTGCGGTCGACGATGAAGAGGTCGATGGCGAGCAGCGCCATCAGACCGGCGATCGTGGCGAACCACAGCCACACGGGAACAGACATCGATCAACCTCCGGTGCATCGCGCGCACGCCAATGACCGGAGGTCTCCTCCGCCGGTTGGACCAACCGACCGGCGGCACCGGGAACCTCACGCCAGGCTCCGTGCTGACGACACCGCCGCTAGGGAGTACTCCCCTCCACGCACTACCAGTCTCACGCATGAGTGCGGGTTCGCGCCAGCGGGGGTGATCAGGGGCACCCGTCCCGGCGTCGCCCGACCGGCTGGTTCCGGTACCGGCCCGCCGCCGGTCCGCCGCCGGTTTCGCTGAGAGCACGACACCGGTGCCGACAGCCCGCTCTCAGCCAATCACGCATATGGTCAACTCCGTGGCCTCCCTCAACCGCCTCCGCGGCAGGTGGTCGCTCCCCGCGCTCGTCGTGCTGGTCGCCCTGGTGGGCGCCATCGTGGTCTTCACGCGCCAGGGGGACGACCCCGTCCCGGTGAGCACCCGCGACGCGGTGATCGACGTGCCGGAAAGCCCGGACAGCGACCGCACCGTGCAGATCGACACCACCCTGTACCTGCCCGAACGCACACCCGCGCCCGCCATCCTGCTGCCGCACGGCTTCGGCGGCAGCAAGGCGAGCGTCGCGTCCCAGGCCACCGAGCTGGCCCGCCGCGGCTTCGTCGTGCTGGCCTACTCGGCCCGCGGCTTCGGCCGCAGCACCGGCCAGATCGCGCTGAACTCGCTGGACCACGAGGTCCGCGACGCGCAGAAGCTGCTCGACTGGCTGGCCACCCGCGCGGAGGTGGTCACCGACGGCGGCGGCGACCCGAAGGTGGGCGTGACCGGCGGCTCCTACGGCGGCGCGCTGGCGCTGTCGCTGGCCGGGGTCGACCCGCGGGTCGACACCATCGCCCCCGTCATCACCTACAACGACCTGGCCCAGGCGCTGCTGCCGAACTCGGCGAGCGCCGACGAGGTGGCCACGGGCACCCCGGCCGCCGGCGCGTTCGCCGACGACGGCGTGTTCAAGCGGTCGTGGGCGGGCATCTTCTTCTCGGCCGGCCTGTCCGGCGTCGACGCCGCCAACCCGGGCCAGGAAGCGGGCGAGCCCGGCCAGGACGCCGACAGCCAGGGCGCCGACACCGGCACCGCGGCGGCCACTGTGCCACCTCAGCAGGGCGACCCTCAGCAGGGCGACCCCCAGCAGGGCGACCCGCGGCAGGGCGACCCGCGGCCCGCCGGTCCGGTCACCGGCGCGTGCGGCCGGTTCCAGGCCGACGTCTGCGCCGCGTACACCGAGGTCGCGACCACCGGCAAGGCGGGCCCGCAGACGCTGGAGGTGCTGCGCCGCGCGTCGCCGTCGTCGGTCACGAACAAGATCACCCAGCCGACGATGCTGGTGCAGGGCGAGCAGGACACCCTGTTCGGCCTCGACCAGGCCGACGCCAACGCCCGCCAGATCGCCGCCAACGGCGCGAAGGTCAAGGTCGTCTGGTACTCGGGCGGCCACGACGGCGGCTCGCCCGGCCCCGAGCTGCGCGGGCAGATCGCCGACTGGATGGCGTTCCACCTCAGGGGCGAGGGTGCCGACCCCGGCACGGGCTTCGAGTACACCGTGGTCGGCGCGTTCCGCAGCAGCGGCGCGCCCTCGTTGCGCAACGTCGTCGCCCCGGCCTACCCGGGCCTGGGCGGCTCGGCGCCCGCCCAGCGCCGCGACGTGCCGCTTTCCGGGCGCGAGCAGGTGATCGTGAACCCGGCGGGCGGCAACCCGGCGGCGGTGTCCAGCCTGCCCGGCCTCGGGTCGGTGGTGACCCGGTCCAGCTCGCTGTCGTCGCGGCTGGCGATCGACATGCCCGGCCAGGCGGCGGTGTTCCAGAGCGAGCCGCAGACCGGGCAGACGCTGCTGACCGGCGCGTCCACCGTGCGGCTGCGGGTGGCCGCCGTGCCGGGACAGCCTGTGCCCGCCGAGGGCGCGGTGCTGTTCGTAAAGCTGTACGACGCCGACGCGAGCGGCGTGCGGACGCTGCCCGGCTCGGCCGTCGCGCCCGTGCGGGTGACGGACCTGCCCGCCGACGGCACGCCGGTCGAGGTGACCGTGACGCTGCCCGGCGCGGTGCGCCCGGTGGAGGCCGACCACCGGTTCCAGCTGGTCGTGTCGACCACCGACATGGCGTACTCGAACGCCTCGACGCCCGCCGCGTACCGGGTCTCGCTGGCCTCCCCCGCGCTGTCCGTGCCGGTGGTGGCGGGCGTGAACGCGGTGAGCGAGGTGCCGACCGGCGCGCTGTGGGGCATCGCGATCGTCCTGGTCGTGTGCCTGATCGCCGCCGTGGTCGCGTGGTTCCGCCGCAGGCTGACCGCGGACGTCGACCCGGAGCTGGAGTCGGTGCCGCTGGTGATCGAGAACCTGACCAAGTCCTACCCCGGCGGGTTGACCGCGGTGAAGGACCTGTCGTTCCGGGTGGAGCACGGCCAGGTGCTCGGCCTGCTCGGGCCCAACGGCGCGGGCAAGACCACCACGCTGCGGATGCTCATGGGCCTGATCCGGCCCACCGAGGGCGGGATCAGGGTGTTCGGCCACCGGATCAGCCCCGGCGCGCCGGTGCTGTCGCGGATCGGGTCGTTCGTGGAGGGCTCCGGCTTCCTGCCGCACCTGTCCGGCTCGGAGAACCTGCGGCTGTACTGGGCGGCCACCGGCCGTCCGCTGGAGCAGGCCCACATGGAGGAGGCGCTGGAGATCGCCGGGCTGGGCAACGCCGTGCACCGGCGCGTGCGGACCTACAGCCAGGGCATGCGGCAGCGGCTCGCCATCGCGCAGGCCATGCTCGGGCTGCCGGACCTGCTGGTGCTGGACGAGCCGACCAACGGGCTCGACCCGCCCCAGATCCACCAGATGCGCGAGGTGCTGCGCCGCTACGCGGCGGCCGGCCGGACGGTGCTGGTGTCGTCGCACCTGCTGGCCGAGGTCGAGCAGACGTGCACCCACGTGGTCGTGATGCACAAGGGGTCGCTGGTCGCGGCCGGTCCGGTCGAGGAGATCGCGACGGGCGGCGGCGAGGCCAGCTTCCGGGTCGACCGGCCCGAGGAGGCGGCCACCGTGCTGCGCGGCCTGGCGGGCGTGCACGACGTGCACGTGGACGGCGAGCAGGTGCACGCGAGCCTCAACGGCACACCGCGCGCGTCGGCGTTGCAGGCGCTCGTGGCCGCGGGCGTGGCGGTGGACCAGGCCGGTCCGCGCCGCCGGTTGGAAGACGCGTTCCTGGAGTTGGTGGGCGAATGAGCGAGAACGGTGTGCACACCGACCCGACCGCGATCTCCGACCTGACGGACGCGGCGGCGGCCGAGCACCCGTCGGTCGCGCCGGACGGGTCGAAGGTCGGGTACCGGGCCGGGCGGACGCTGCCCGTGCGGGTCGAGCTGGTGCGGCAGCTGCGCCGCAGGCGGACGCAGTTGGTGCTGGGGTTCCTGGTGCTGCTGCCGTTCATCCTGGTGGTGGCGTTCGAGCTTGGGCAGTCCTCGCCGAACCGGAGGGCGGGCGGGTTCGTCGACCTGGCCACGGCCAGCGGCGTGAACTTCGTGATCCTGACGCTGTTCGTCAGCGGGAGCTTCCTGCTGCCGATGATCGTGGCGCTGTTCTTCGGCGACACGATCGCGAGCGAGGCGTCGTGGTCGTCGTTGAAGTACCTGCTGGCCGCGCCGATCCCCCGGCACCGGCTGCTGCGGCGCAAGGCCGTGGCGTCCGGGCTGATGTCGGTGTTCGCGCTCGTGCTGCTGCCCGCGGTGGCGCTGGCCGTCGGGGTGATCTGGTACGGGGCCGGGGAGGCCGTGTCGCCGACCGGTGAGGCGTCGTCGTTCGGGGCCGGGGTGTACGGGCTCGCGCTGGCCGTCGTCTACATCTCGATCCACCTGTTCTGGGTGGCGGGGCTCGCGCTGTACCTGTCGGTGTCCACGGACGCGCCGCTCGGCGCGGTGGGCGGGGCGGTGCTGGCGTCGATCGTGTCGCAGATCCTCGACCAGATCACGGCGTTGGAGGACCTGCGCAACTACCTGCCCACGCACTACGCGCTGGCTTGGGTGGACCTGCTGTCGACCGACGTGGACTGGTCGCAGACGGCGAAGGGGACGTTCTCGGCGTTGGCGTTCGGGGCGTTCTTCACCTTGCTGGCGGCGCGGAAGTTCGCGCGCAAGGACATCACCAGCTGAAGTGCGGGGTCCCGCTCGGGGTGCGGGGTTCGATGAGGTGGAGGGGCGTCGGTCGCGTTGCGGCCGGCGCCTCTCGGCGTTTCAGGCGTTTCAGGCGTTTCAGGGTTGGTCCGAGATTGCGGGGCGCTTCGACTTCGGGAGTTTCGCGACGATGAGGTCGTAGGAGAGGTCGAGGAGTTCGCGCAGCTCGTCGGCGGGGACGGTGCCGCCGAGCCGGACGCGGTTCCAGCCGTGGCGACCGATGTAGGCGCTGACCGCGATGTCGTCCGGGTAACGCTCCCGCCACAGGCCCGCTTCCTCCGCGGTGGCACCGGACTTGACGCCCACGGTGCCGCCGCCCTCGAGACCGATGAAGGCGAAGATCTTGCCGCCGACCTTGCAGCACAGGTCGGCGTCACCGAACGGGTAGGTCTCTTCCGCGCCGGGTTTGGCGAGGCAGTGCCGGATCACGTCGTCGAGCGTCATCTGGTCCGTCATGGCACAACGCTAATCCCGGGCGTTCGCCGCGCTCACGGGATTAGGGTGGTCCGGTGAGCGAGTACACGGAGGAGGAAGGCCGGACCCTGCGCACGGCGGTCTTCGGTGCGATGGTGCTGGTTTCGACGGCCGAGCCCGGCGCGTTGGACGAGGAGAGCTACGCGGGCATTCGGGCCATGGCGTCGTTCTCGCCGCGGTTGCGCGAGGTTCTCGGCGCGGACCGGCCCGAGTTGCCCGAGGGTTCGACGGAGGACGTGGAGACCGGGGTGCTCGAGGCGTTGCGGCGCTCGGTGGGGATCCTGGAGACGAGGACTCCGGAGGAGGCCGCGGCTTTTCCGGCGGTCGTGCTCGCGGTGTGCGAAGAGGTCGCCGCGGCGGACGGGCGTGTTGGCGAGGCGGAGGACGCGGTGGTCGAGAAGGTGCGGATGGCGCTCGCTGCTCGGTAGTGGGCAGGGGTGAGGTCGGGTGTGGATGGGTGTGGGTGTGGATAGGTGTGGTGTGGTTGTGCGGGTGGCCGGGTTCGGCTTGATTTGACACGGGGCCCTTACGGGCACCCCAGGCAGGCCAAAGCCGGGCAGGCCCGGCGGAAAGAGCACCCGCCGAGCCTGCCCGGCTCCGTCCAGCCTATGGCACCCGAACCCATGTCAAATCAAGCCTCGGTGGTGGGTGGCGGGTCCGATGTGGTCGCCTTGGGCGATCGATCTGCGAGCGGCACGGCGGCGAGTTTCGCGGAGCGGTCGACCGTTCCGGGTGTGGGTTATTTGACGCCAGCGGCGTCCATTCCGCGCAGTTCCTTCTTCAGGTCTTGGATTTCGTCGCGCAGGCGCGCGGCCAGTTCGAACTGCAGTTCGCGGGCCGCGTTCATCATCTGGTCCGTCAGTTGCTGGACCAGGTCGGCCAGCTCGGAGCGGGCCATGGTGCTGGTGTCGCGGTCGACCAGGACGCCCGAGGTGGCGCGGCCGTTGGCGCCCGGGTCGCCCATCGGCTTCTTGCCGCGCGAGGTGTTGCGACCCGAGCCGCCCGGGGCGATGGTGTCCTCCGCCTCGGCGTAGACCTGCTCCAGGATGTCGGTGATCTTCTTGCGCAGCGGCTGGGGGTCGAGGCCGCGCTCCTCGTTGTACGCGATCTGCTTGGCGCGCCGGCGGTTCGTCTCCTCGATGGCGTGCCGCATCGAGTCGGTGATCCGGTCGGCGTACATGTGCACCTGGCCCGACACGTTGCGGGCGGCGCGGCCGATGGTCTGGATCAGGCTCGTGCCCGAGCGGAGGAAGCCCTCCTTGTCCGCGTCCAGGATCGCGACCAGGGAGACCTCCGGGAGGTCCAGGCCCTCGCGCAGCAGGTTGATGCCGATCAGCACGTCGTACTCGCCCAGCCGCAGCTGCCGCAGCAGCTCGACCCGGCGCAGCGTGTCGACCTCCGAGTGCAGGTAGCGGACGCGGATGCCCAGCTCCAGCAGGTAGTCGGTCAGGTCCTCGGCCATCTTCTTGGTCAGCGTGGTGACCAGGACCCGCTCGTCGCGCTCGGCGCGCACCCGGATCTCGTGCACCAGGTCGTCGATCTGCCCCTCGGTCGGCTTGACCACGACCTCCGGGTCGACCAGGCCGGTCGGGCGGATGACCTGTTCCACGAACTCGCCGCCGGTCTGGCCCATCTCGTACGGGCCGGGCGTGGCCGACAGGTAGACCGTCTGACCGATCCGGTCGGCGAACTCCTCCCACGTCAGCGGGCGGTTGTCCAGGGCGCTCGGCAGGCGGAACCCGTGGTCCACCAGGTTGCGCTTGCGGGACGCGTCGCCCTCGTACATGCCGCCGATCTGCGGCACCGTCACGTGCGACTCGTCGATGACCAGCAGGAAGTCGTCCGGGAAGTAGTCGATCAGGGTGGCGGGCGCGCTGCCCGGGCCCCGGTCGTCGATGTGGCGCGAGTAGTTCTCGATGCCGTTGCAGAAGCCGACCTGGCGCATCATCTCGATGTCGTACGACGTGCGCATGCGCAGCCGCTGCGCCTCCAGCAGCTTGCCCTGCCGCTCCAGCGTGGCCAGGCGCTCCGCCAGCTCCAGCTCGATGTTGCGGATCGCCTTCTCCATGCGCTCCGGGCCCGCCACGTAGTGGGTGGCCGGGAAGATGCGCAGCTCGTCCACCTCCTTGACCACGTCACCGGTCAGGGGGTGCAGGTAGTAGAGCTTGTCCACCTCGTCGCCGAAGAACTCGACCCGCAGCGCCAGCTCCTCGTACGCCGGGATGATCTCCACCGTGTCGCCGCGCACGCGGAACGTGCCCCGGTTGAACGCGATGTCGTTGCGCGTGTACTGGATGTCGACCAGCGCGCGCAGCAGCAGGTCGCGCTCGACCTCCGCGCCCACCTCGAGCTTGATCGACCGGTCCAGGTACGACTGCGGCGTGCCCAGGCCGTAGATGCACGACACGGACGCCACCACGATCACGTCACGCCTCGTCAGCAGGCTCATGGTGGCCGAGTGGCGCAGCCGCTCGACGTCCTCGTTGATCGAGGAGTCCTTCTCGATGTACGTGTCCGTCTGCGGGATGTACGCCTCGGGCTGGTAGTAGTCGTAGTAGCTGACGAAGTACTCCACCGCGTTGTCCGGGAAGAACCCCTTCAGCTCGTTCGCCAGCTGCGCGGCCAGCGTCTTGTTCGGCGCCATCACCAGCGTGGGCCGCTGCACCTTCTCCACCAGCCACGCCGTGGTGGCCGACTTGCCCGTGCCGGTCGCGCCGAGCAGCACGACGTCCTTCTCCCCGGCGCGCACGCGCCGTTCGAGCTCCGCGATCGCCGCGGGCTGGTCGCCCGCCGGCTGGTAGTCGCTGACCACGCGGAACTTCCCGTCGGTGCGGGGGATGTCACCGACGGGACGATGCGACGAGTGCGCCTTGACCGGGATCTCGGTAGGGAATGCCACGGGTACGACGGTACGCCGGGGGTACGACAATTTCCGATCCGGCCCAGGTCAGGGCACGTGAGACCGGCCACCGCGGCACCCTCAGCAGGCGCAGTCGCAGCAGTTGTCGCACCCGTTGCAGTCGCAGGACGGGCAGTCGCAGTTGCACCACGCCTCGCGCCCCTTGCCGCTGAACGGCCCCGGGTGCGGGTCCCGGCAGCAGAACTGGCAGGTGCCGCACTGGTAGAGCACGGCCAGGCAGCCCAGCAGCACGCCCCGCGACACCGGCGGCGTCTTCAGCTTCGGCCAGGCCCACAGCCCGCTGCCCGGACGTTGCGCGGCGCCGCCTCGGCCCTTCTTCCCGTCGCGCGGCGGCACGGGAGGCCCACCGCGGCCGGGTGCCGAGGGCGGCGGCACGGGACCCGGTGGCGGCACGGCGCCACCGCCGTGCGCGCCCGGTGCGTGCGGCGGTCGGTGCGGGGTGTGCACGTGGGGGTCGCCGAATGCCCGCTTGATCGACTGGCGCACCTCGTGCACCAGCAGCACGTGCACCAGCCGGTCGTCGGCGAACTCGACCTCGCGCAGCGCCAGCTCGATGCCCAGCGCCGCGTCGTCGCACAGCCGCCGCGCCTCCCGCGGCGTCGTGCCGGTGGCGACCAGCGGGTTCCACGCGCCGGACGCCCGGTCCTCCGCCAGGTCCTCCACCGCGTCCAGCAGGTGCGCCAACCGCCCGAACAGCCGGCCGACCTCCCGCAGCGGCGCCGCGTTGCCGGGGCGCCCGGACAGCAGGGCGGTCCGGGCCACGGCCTCGCCCGCCGCCGTCTCGGTCGGCTCGGTCACGGCCAGCACCGACGAGCCCGGCCCGGCCGCCGCCTCCACCTCCGACTGCCGCCGCACGGCGTCCACCAGCACCGCCGTGTCGAACCCCAGGTCGAGACCGGTCTCGGCGGCCTGCGCCGCCCACCGGCGCGCCACCTGCCTGCCCACGCCCCGCATCGGCGCCCGCGCGAACACGCCGTCGCCGTCGGCCACGTGGTCGCCGACCTTCGCCGACGCGAGCACCAGGGACACCAAGGCGGCCAGGCGCGCGCCCGTGCCCACGGCGACGTCCGCCGGCTGCATGCCCCTCAGGGCGCACGGCCCGGCGGCGCGGCGCGAGCGCCCGACCTGGGCCTCCACCAGCGCGGAGATCACCAGGCCGTCGTAGTTGGTCACCACGCGGGCCAGGTGGCCGTGGTCGTCGCGCAGCGCCAGGCACAGCCCGCACAGGTGCGCCAGCCAGGACTCCCGCAGCTCCGCGTCCAGGCGGTTGCGACAGGGGCGGATGATGCCGAACATGGCGGGAAGAGTAAGCGATCATCCTACTTTCGGGTGACAAAATGGAGCATTCCTCCGATGTCCGTGCCTAAGGTCGGCGCTGTGACGTCGAGTGCCACCGGGACACGCATGCACATCCACCCCCCGAAGATCGAGTACTTCGACCTCGACGCCAAGAGCAACACCGACCCCAAGGGCCACCTGCGCGGGGTCGAGGAGTACCGGCTGACCCCGCACGGCCTCTACATGTACCGCCCGGTGCCCGGCCACCCGCACCTGTCGCACTTCGAGTCGTGGCTGCTGCCCGGCCACGGCCTGCGGGTCACCCGGCAGTCGTGGCACCCGGGCCACGAGCGGGACTACGACCTGTACGTGGACGTGGTCGAGATCAGCTCCAGCGGCTCGGTGTGGAAGACCGTCGACCTGTACCTGGACCTGCTCGTGCGCACGGGCCGCAGCGTGACCGTGCTGGACACCGACGAGCTGCTGACCGCCCTCGACCGCGGGCTCATCCGGGCCGACCGGGCGCAGTGGGCGCTGGAGACGACGTACCGGGCGGTGGCCGGGATCGCCGCGCACGGTCACGACGCGGTGCGCTGGCTGGCGGCCCAGGGAACGATCACCACGTGGCGTCGGCGGTAATACAGACCGTCACACTCGCAGGTCAACCGCTATCCGAGTCCGTCACCTGATAGTGACCGCATACCACACAGACCGTGATGTAACGAATCAACCCGGATAGTTACCCGCAGCACACTTCCGGCTACCCTCAGGTCGCGTGGGAGCGGTCATGACACCTCAGCTCGTCGACGTGGTCGACACCGTAAGCGCAGTTCGCAGCTACTCCAGCGGCACTTCGCGACACCTGTCCGCGTGTCGGGTCGAACCCTGGGGGCTGCGGCTGGAGTGCCCGACCCCGGAGGACCCGTTCTCCGATTCGGAGGTCACCTGGTTGATGCCCTCGCTCGGGTTGCGGCTGACCCACCACCGCCCCCGGTCGAGGCACGCGCGCAGCGGCCCGAGCGTGCTCAGCGCGGTCCGCGTGGAGCGCGACGGCCGGGCGTGGCGCACCACCGACCTGCTGCTCGGCCTGGCCGTCCCCGGCGGCACGACCGCGCGGATCGTGCGCTGCGAGGAGTTCGCCGCCGCGGTCGCCGGGCGGGTCCTGGGCCCCGGTGACGCCGACCAGGCGCTGCGCACCGTGCACCGGACCCTCGAAGAGGTCAGCCTGCACCGGCACGACCTCGGCTCCTGGCTGACCCACCGGGGCATCTACGACGTCTGGCCGTCGCTCTAGTCCCCGAAGAAGGCGTCGACCCGCGCGGTCGCCGCCGCCATCCACGGCTCCTTCGCCTCGCCGTAGGCGAACCCGTCCGCGTCGCCCCGGTGCTCCTCCGCCAGCGCCAGCTTCACCGCCGCGTACTCGTCCCGCGCCGCCGCGTCCGCCCGCAGCCAGTCGCGGAACCGGATCGCCCAGTTCCACGCCGGTCCGCCCTCCACGCGGACGTGCAGGTTGACCCTCCGCCCCGGGTCCGCGCCCGCGTGCAGCCGCTTGTGCCACCCCTCCGGCGCGTCGCCCGGGTGCTTCACGCTGTCCTCCGCGTGCCCCAGGGAGGGGAAGCCCGCCTGCGCCAGCGCCTCCTCCAGCTCCGCGGCCTCCTCCAGCGAGCGCACGCCGAGCTGGAGGTCCAGCACGTCCTTCGCCGCCAGGCCGGGCACGGCCGTGGAGCCGATGTGCTCGACGTGCCGGCCACCGGCGGCCAGGCGGATGCGCGCGGCGACCCGGGCGGCCTGCGCGGGCCACGTCCCGTCGTAGGGCACCACGATCGGGGGCCCGGCGGCGTAGCGGCGCAGCCGGACGTTCGACTCGTAGCGCACCAGCCGGTCCGCCCACAGCGCGTCGACCCGGGCCAGCACCAGGTCGGGCGTGCCGGAGTTGTCCAGCCACACGTCCGCCACGGCGCGGCGGCGCTCGTCGTCGGCCTGCGCGGCGATGCGGCGGCGCGCGTCCTCCTCCGCCACGCCCCGGTCGCGCAGCCGGACCAGGCGCTGGTCGAGGTCCGCGTGCACGATCACGACCAGGTGGTACAGCGGGGCCATGTCCTTCTCCACCAGCAGCGGCACGTCGTGCACGACGACCGCGTCCGCCGGCGCCGCCGCGATCAGCTCGCCCGTCCGGGCCGCGATCCGCGGGTGCGTGATGCCGTTGAGCGCGGCCAGCGCCCGCTCGTCGCCGAACACCCTCGCCGCCAGCGCCGGCCGGTCCAGCGCGCCGTCCGGGCCGAGGACCTCCGGCCCGAACGCCTCCACGACCTCGCGCAGGCCGTCGGTGCCCGGTTCGAGCACCTCGCGGGCCAGCCGGTCGGCGTCGATCACCACCGCGCCGTGCTCGGCGAACCTGCCCGCCACCGTCGACTTGCCCGACCCGATTCCCCCGGAGAGACCCACGCGCAGCATGGCGCCAAGCCTGCCACGCCGTGACCCTCAGCTCCCCTCGACGGGGGTCATCGACTGCTGGGCGAGCGCGGCCAGGAAACCGCTGATCGCGTCGTCGGGCAGCACGCCGACCTTGGCGCGCGCCACGTAGGTGGTCTTGCCCAGCGATCCCACGACGAGCCGCTCGTCCTTGGTGCTGACGAACCGGCCCTTCTTCTTGCCCACGTCGACCTCGGTCACCGACGCGCCCTCGCCGCGCTCCGCGTCCACGCTCTCGGTGACCCGGCCCGCGGCCGTCGCCTCGTCGGTGTACGTGGCCAGGCCGACGATCACCGGCGAGGTGGCGACGGCCTGCTTGTCCGCCACGCCGTAGTAGCAGTCGATCTTTCCCGTGCGGCCGAGCGACGGCTCGGGGAGGCCGATGATCGTCATCGGTTCGCCCGGCAGCTCGCGCCCGAGGCGCTGGTGCACGACCTCGACCGGCACGACCAGCGCGCAGTCGTCGGGCAGCGGCCGGTCCACCATCTGCGGGACCCGGCTGATCGTCGTGGGCGGCACGATCGTCGGGATCCGCGGTTGCTCCGCCGGCCCGGTCCGCACGGCCGCGCAGCCCGCGCACAGGAGCACCGCCACCGCCGCCACCACTGCCGTCCGCATGCCCATAGCATTCTCAACTTAGCGCACGGCAACGCCTTCTCACCCCCGAACGAGTGAACGCCGATCGCCCCCCGCCCGAGGTGGGCGAGGGGCGACCGGGTCGTTCAGTCAACCGGCGGGGGTGCGCCGGTCGGTGCTGCTCAGGCGCCGCCCGACAGCTTCTCGCGCAGCGCGGCCAGCTGCTCGTCGCTGGCCAGGGTGCCACCGGCCTGGGCCGGGGCGCCCGTGCTGGACGACGCGGCGGCCGGGGCGTCGCCACCGGAGGAGTAGTTGGTCTCCCCGGCGGCCTCCTCCTCGGCGGCGGCGGCCTTGGCGACCTGCTTCATGTGGGCCTCGTAGCGCGTGTGGGCCTCGGCGTACTGCCGCTCCCACTCCTCGCGCTGCTTGTCGAAGCCCTCCTGCCACTCCTGGGTCTCCGGGTCGAAGCCCTCGGGGTAGATGTAGTTGCCCTGGTCGTCGTACTCGGCGGCCATGCCGTACTGGGTCGGGTCGAACTCGGAGTCGACCGTGAAGCCCTCGTTGGCCTGCTTGAGCGACAGCGAGATGCGGCGGCGGTCCAGGTCGATGTCGATGACCTTGACCATGACGTCGTCGCCGACCTGCACGACCTGCTCCGGGATCTCGACGTGGCGCTCGGCCAGCTCGGAGATGTGGACCAGGCCCTCGATGCCCTCGTCCACCCGGACGAACGCGCCGAACGGGACGAGCTTGGTGACCTTGCCCGGCACGATCTGGCCGATCGCGTGGGTGCGGGCGAACTGGCGCCACGGGTCTTCCTGCGTCGCCTTGAGCGACAGCGACACGCGCTCGCGCTCCATGTCGACGTCCAGGACCTCGACCGTGACCTCCTGGCCGACCTCGACGACCTCGGACGGGTGGTCGATGTGCTTCCAGGACAGCTCGGAGACGTGCACCAGGCCGTCCACGCCACCCAGGTCCACGAAGGCACCGAAGTTGACGATGGAGGACACGACGCCCTTGCGGACCTGGCCCTTCTGCAGCTGGTTGAGGAACTCGCTGCGGACCTCGGACTGGGTCTGCTCCAGCCAGGCGCGGCGGGACAGGACCACGTTGTTGCGGTTCTTGTCCAGCTCGATGATCTTCGCCTCGAGCTCGCGGCCCACGTAGGGCTGCAGGTCGCGGACGCGACGCATCTCGACGAGGGAGGCGGGGAGGAAGCCGCGCAGGCCGATGTCCAGGATCAGGCCGCCCTTGACGACCTCGATGACCGTGCCCTTGACCGGCTCGTCCTTCTCCTTGAGGGCTTCGATGGTGCCCCAGGCGCGCTCGTACTGGGCGCGCTTCTTGGAGAGGATCAGCCGACCTTCCTTGTCCTCCTTCTGGAGAACCAGGGCCTCGACCTCGTCACCGACCTTGACGACCTCGTTCGGGTCGACGTCGTGCTTGATCGACAACTCGCGCGAGGGGATGACACCCTCGGTCTTGTAGCCGATGTCGAGCAGGACCTCGTCCCGGTCGACCTTGACGATGGTGCCCTCGACGATATCGCCATCGTTGAAGTACTTGATGGTCTTGTCGATGGCGGCGAGGAAGTCCTCCTCCGTCCCGATATCGTTGATAGCGACCTGCTTCGGCGCAGCGGCAACCGGGACAGTGGTGGTGTCGGTGGACATTAGGTAGGTGGCTCCGGTACGGATTGGGGTTTGTGGCCTGCGGGTTCAACGCTACGCGGAGGGCGCGCCCACCGCGAAGACCCACTCGGCGGAGACCAGGCGATCGAGGACAGCGCGAACCCACTACGCGGGCGATATCGTACGCGGCTCGGAGCCCGCCGGGCAAACCGGCACCCTTGAATGGAGCAGTGTGTCCGACCAGCACGCGAGCGCGGAACTGGCGCTCGGCACCACCGGCATCGCCAAGCGGGACGTGGACGCGGCCGAGTCGCGCGCGGCCAACCGGATGTGGTGGGACGCCGACGCCGACGACTACCACGCCGAGCACGGCGACTTCCTGGGCGAGGCGGACTTCGTCTGGTGCCCCGAGGGCGTCCGCGAGGAGGAGGTCGGCTACCTCGGTGACCTGCGCGGTCGTCGCGTGCTGGAGGTCGGCTGCGGCTCGGCGCCGTGCGCCCGGTGGCTGGCGGCGCGGGGCGCGCACGCGGTGGCGTTCGACCTCTCGGCGGGCATGCTGCGGCACGCCGCGGCGGCGAACGCGGCGACCGGCGTGGCCGTGCCGCTGGTGCAGGCCAGCGCCGACCAGCTGCCGTTCGCGTCGGGCAGCTTCGACGCGGCCTGCTCGGCGTTCGGCGCGGTGCCGTTCGTGGCGGACGTGGGCGAGGTGTTCCGGGAGGTGGCGCGGGTGCTGCGGCCCGGCGCGCCGTGGGTCTTCTCCGTGACTCACCCGATCCGGTGGATTTTCCCGGACGACCCGGGACCGGGTGGGCTCACCGTGACGCAGTCGTACTTCGACCGCACGCCGTACGTCGAGGTGGACGACGCGGGCCGGGCGACGTACGTGGAGCACCACCGGACCACCGGGGACTACGTGCGGGCGCTCGTCGGGGCGGGCCTGGAGCTGCTGGACGTGGTCGAGCCGGAGTGGCCCGCCGGGCACACCCGGACGTGGGGCCAGTGGAGCCCGCTGCGCGGCCGGCTGTTCCCGGGCACCGCGATCTTCCGCACCCGGAGGCCGTAGCCTGCCTGGCATGACCGTCGGTCAAGGGTTGGTGGAGGCGCAGAGCGCGCGCTTCGCGAGCGTCGACCCGCTGCTGCCGGCGGTGGTCGCGCCGCCGGACGGCGACGTCATCACCGCGGCGCTGCCGGACGGCGCGCGGGTCGCCGGCGTGCTCCAGCGCCAGGTGCACGACCGCCGCTCGCCCGCCCGGCTGTGGTCGGCCACCGAGGTGTGGGAGCTGACGCCGCTGCTGGGCGGCGCGGGCGCGGCGGGCATGGACGCGCTGCTGCGCGCCTGGCGCAAGCGGCTGGACCTGCTCGGGCCCGCCGACCGCGACTCGGCGTGCGTGCTGACCTGGCCGAGCCGGGACGCGGAGGCGACCAGGGCGCTGCTGGACCACGGCCTGGTGCCGCTGACCGTGATCGCCGTGCGGCAGGCGCCCCCGCCGCCGGTGACGGGCGGCGCGACGATCCGCCGGGCCACGCCCGCCGACCTGGAGACGGTGCTGACCCTGGCGCTGGCCGAGCTGCGCTACTCGTCCATGGTGGGGTCGACGGTGCACCGGCCGGACGCGGCGGCGCTGAAGCGGCGGACGCTGGCCGACCGGCTGGCCGCGGGCGGCCCGGCGTGGCTGGCGGAGCGGGACGGCATCGCGGTGGCGCTGGCCGAGTGCGCGGTGGTGACCTCCGAACCGGGCAACTGGACGGCGACCAGGCTCCCGCACGGCCGCTGGGGGTACGTGAACTGCGTCTCCGTGCTGCCGGGCGCGCGGGGCACGGGGGTGGGCCGGCAGCTGATGGCGCACGCGCACCGCGAGCTGCACCGGCTGGGCACGGTCGGCACGTACCTGTACTACAACCCGCCGAACCCGCTGTCCTCGGTGTTCTGGCCGCGACAGGGCTATCGTCCACTGTGGACCATGTGGGAGGTGCGCCCGGCCGGGGCGCTGCGCTAGGTGTCACACCCCGCCGACTTGCGGGGCACCCCCACGCGGGCCACTATTTGAACTGACCGGTCAGTTCAAAACGGGAGGTCCCACGGTGCGGATCCACGCTCGGCGCGTCGGCGTCACCGGGCCGCACGGCCCGCTGCTCAAGCCCACGTCGTTGCTGGTCGAACCGGGCGGGCTGGTGCTCGTGGCGGGCGAGCCGGGCGCGGGGCAGACCGCCCTCGGGCTGGTGCTGGCCGGGCGGATGCGCCCGAGCACGGGCGAGGTCTCCCCCTCCGCCGCCGAGCTGCGCGACCACGTCGTGCTGGTCGACTCCCCCGACGTCAGCGAGCCCGAGCCCGTCCTGGCGCTGGCCGCCGTGGTCGGCGAGGAGCTGGCGGTCAACGGCGCCCCCAGCGGGCGCAAGGCGGTGGCCGACTGGCTGGTCGACCGCGGCGCCGACCGGTACCTGGACGAGCGGTTCGAGCAGGTGCCCGCGGCCACGCGGTGCGCGCTGATGCTCGAACTGGCCGCGGCGCGCCCCGGCGCGACGACCCTCGTCCTCGACAGCCCCGACCGCTACCACGGCGACCCGAAGGGGTGGGTGGAGCTGGCGCGCCGGCACGTCACGCCCGAGCGGTCCGTCGTCGTCCTGTGCACCACCACCAGCGCCGCCCTGCTCGACGCCCCCGTCGCGCGGATCGGCGCCGACAACGTTGACGAGGAGTCGGAGTGACCGCCGTCCGGATGGCGTTCAACGAGCTGCGCCGGGTCACCTCCGGCACGCTGCCCAGGCTCGCGGTGCTGGCCCTGGCGCTCGTGCCGCTGCTGTACGCGTCGCTGTACCTCTACGCCAACAAAGACCCGTACGCCCACCTGGACCAGGTGCCCGCCGCGCTCGTCGTGGAGGACAAGGGCGCGACCGCGAGCGACGGCACGCACCTGGACGCGGGCACCGAGGTGGCCGACGAGCTGGTGGGCGGCGACCGGTTCGACTGGCACCGGGTGAGCGCCGAGGAGGCCGAGCAGGGCGTGCGCGGCGGGACCTACACGTTCGCGCTCACCCTGCCCGAGGACTTCTCGCAGGCGCTGCTCTCCTCCGGCGAGTTCACCCCCCGCCAGGGCGTCATCGTGCTGACCACCAACGACGCGAACAACTACCTCGGCTCCACCATCGCCAACCAGGTCGTGGCCGAGGTGCGCCGGTCGGTGTCGGTCAAGGTCGGCTCCGAGGCCGCGGACAAGCTGCTGCTCGGCTTCTCCACGATCCGGCAGAAGACCGCCGAGGCCGCCGACGGCGCGACCCGGCTCGCCTCGGGTCAGCAGGACGCCTACACCGGGGCGCAGCAGCTCGCCGACGGCACCTCGGCGCTCGCCGGCGGCGCGGCGCAGCTCTCGTCCGGCCTCGTGCGACTGCGCGACTCGACCGCCGACCTGCCGGTGAAGTCCCAGCAGCTCGCGTCCGGGGCCAAGCAGGTCGCCGACGGCAACGAGACCGTCGCCAGGACCGCCGAGGACTACGCCGCCAGGGCGCAGGACCTCGTCAACCGGCTGGACGCGGTCAACGGCGACGTGGCGGCCCGGCTGCGCGCGGCCGGGTTCACCGAGGAGCAGGTGCAGCGCGTGCTCGCCACGCTGAACGACGGCCGCCGGCCCGTCGACGACGCCAACGCCAAGGTGCAGGGCACGGCGGGGCAGCTGCGGGAGTTGGCCGACGGCGCGCGGCAGGTGTCCGACGGCGCGGCGCAGCTCGCCGCGAGCACGCCCGCGCTGACCGGTGCGATCACCCAGCTGAACGACGGCGCGGCGCAGGTCTCGTCCGGTGCGGCGCAGGCCCGTGACGGCGCGGTGAAGCTGCGCGACGGCGAGGCGCAGCTCGTGGACGGCTCGAACCAGCTGCGCGACGGGCTGAACCAGGGCGTCTCGCAGATCCCCAACCCGGACGACCCGACCCGCGAGTCGACCGCGCGGACGATCGGCGACCCGGTGAACGTGCGCGGGGTGAGCCAGACCTCGGCGGGCAGCTACGGCGCGGGACTGGCGCCGTTCTTCCTCGGGCTGGCCACCTGGATCGGCGCGTTCGTGCTGTTCCTGCTGCTGCGGCCGCTGTCCCGGCGCGGGCTCGCGGCCGGGCAGTCGGCGGTGCGGGTGGCCGTCGGCGGCTGGCTGCCCGGCGTGCTGCTGGGCGTGGCGCAGGTCGTGGTGATGTACGCGGTGGTCACGCTGGTGGTCGACATCCGGCCCGCGCACCCGGTGGGCGCGCTGGCGTTCCTGCTGCTGGTGTCGGCGACGTTCGTGGCGGTGCTGCACGCGCTGAACGCCCTGTTCGGCGCGGTGGGCAAGTTCATCGGCCTGGTGCTGCTGATCCTCCAGCTGGTCAGCGCGGGCGGCACGTTCCCGTGGCAGACCATCCCCGTGCCGCTGTACCCGCTGCACTACGGGCTGCCCATGGGGTACGCCGTGGACGGCCTGCGGCACCTGATGTACGGCGGGCAGCTCGGCGGCGTGGGCCGGGACGCGCTGATCCTCGTCGGCTACCTCGTCGGCGCCCTTGCCTTGTCGACGCTCGCCGCGTACAAGCAGCGGGTGTGGACACCCAGCCGCCTCAAGCCCGAGCTGGTGCTGTGACCGGCGCGCGCCCCGGTCGCACCGCCGCGACCAAGCAGAAGCTGTTCGACGCCGCGCTGCGGCTGGTCGGCGAGCGGGGCGCGGCGAGCGTCACGGTGGACGAGATCGCCGCCGAGGCGGGCGTCGCCAAGGGCACCGTCTACTACAACTTCGCCAGCAAGGACGCGCTGGTGGACGCGCTGCTGCGGCACGGCGTGGACCTCCTGGCGACGCGGCTGCGGGCGGCCGAGGAGCAGGAGGACACGGCCGCGGCGATGGCGTCGCTGGTGGACGGGATGCTCGGGTTCTTCGCCGAGTACCCGGCGTTCGGCCAGTTGCTGGTGTCCGAGCTGTGGCGCACCCCCGGCCAGTGGCACGGCACGCTGAGCCTGCTGCGCGACGACATCGTGTCGATCGTGCGCGCGCAGATGCAGCGGCTGTCCGACGCGGGCCGGCTGCCGGAGGGCGTGCAGGTGGGCACGGCGTCGGCCGCGCTGTTCGGCACGGTGCTGGTGATCGCGCTGGACTGGCAGGTCTTCCAACCCGACCGCCGCCGCGACGAGGTGCGCGAGTCGGTGCTGTCGCTGGTGCGGGGCCTGCGGCCCGGCTGAGCCGCCCGGCCACGCGGTCCGACAGGGCGGTCCGACAGGGCGGTCCGACAGGGCGGTCCGACAGGGCGGTCCGACAGGGCGGTCCGACAGGGCGGTCCGACAGGGCGGTCCGACCGGGCGGTCCGACCGGGCGGCCCGGCGCCGCTACTGCCGCATCACCCGGCTGTCGACCTCGCCGACCTCGTGCACCGACGGCGGTCGGCCGTCGAGGGCGCGGTGGACGGCTTCGAGCACGCCCGCGGCCGCCTCCTCGTGGGTCAGCCAGCGGGTCCGGCCCGCCTGCCGCGCGAACCCGAGCACGACCCGCTGCGTCGGGTGGCCCTCCAGGGCCGGGCCCGGCAGCCCGTGCACCGGGCGGATCGCGCCGCTGTCGTGCACCTCGACCACGGGCGCGCCGGGCGCGAGCAGGGGCTCGACGGCGCGCAGCACGGCGTCGCGGTAGCTCGCGTGCACCCACGCCACCAGCAGGTCGGCGGGCCGGTCCACCACCTCGCGCACCCGGTCGGCCAGCTCCGCCGGCCTGGCCCAGTCCGCGGCGACGGCGACGCGCCGCTCCGACCCGCCCCCACCCTCGTGCCGCTCCGGCCCGCCCCCGCCCTGCGGCACGTGGCCGCGACCGCGCAGGGCCGCCCTCGCCGCGCTGCCGAGCGCGCGCTCGGGCCGCCTGCTCGGCAGCACCACGTGCCAGCCGCGCGCTAGCAGCTCGTCCGCGCACCCCTTCAACATCCCCGTGCCGCCGAGCACCAACGCCGTCCGCCCGCTCATCGCACCGACTCCTCGCCGCGTTCGGCGGCCCGCCGCAAGGGGCCGGACCGCCACTGGTCGACCTGACGCTGCCCGCGCAGCCGCACCACGGCGAGCCGGTCCGCGTGCGCGCCGCGGAGCACCTCGCGGACCCTCTCGCCGGTGCGGGCGTGCGACTTCCACGCCCAGCGCAGCAGGTGCTCGGGGTCGGTGAGCACCGTGCGCAGGGGCGGTTCGACGTTGCCGTTCCACAGCTGCTCGCGGCGCAGCCGGCGCCGCACCGTCCGCGCGGTCACCCGCCGCATCACCACGTGCCTCGGGTGGTCCAACCAGACCAGCGTGTCGGCGTGCTCCAGCAGCAACGGCCGCGCGACGCGGTACTGCCACTCGGTGGCCCACGCGTCGCCCTTCACCAACCGCCGCACGTCGTCCTCGAACTCCGGCCTCGGCGTCCACCGTGGACCGTGGAACAGCGAGTCCAGTTCCACATAGGACAGACCGAGCGCGTGCGCCACGAGACCGGCCAGGGTCGACTTGCCGGCGCCGGACGTGCCGGCCACCAGCACCCGGCGCGGCGGGTGCGGCAACTCGTCGGCTGGTCCCAGGAGCGGCACCGGGCCAGGCTACCGCCAACCCCGGCCCCACGACTCCGCCACGCGCACGGCGCTCCCCGTCTCCAGGCTGCGGTTGGCGGCGAAGCCGGTGGCCAGGGACAACGCGCCGGCGCGGTGGTCGGCGCGCCGGCCGAGCGGGTCCGGTCGGCCGGCGGGCCCGTACAGCGCGGCGGTCATCCGCGCGTCCGCGCCGCCGTGCCCGGCGCCCCCGGCCGCCACCCCGACCTCGACGGCTCGCCCGAACAGCGGTTGCACGGTGAGCCGGGCGTGTCCCTCCTCCGGGTTGGCCCCCGCCGTGCACCGCGGGCCGCTGACCCAGCTGTTCTCCACGACCTCCGGCTCCAGCCGGCCGCGGCTGCCGTTGACCATCAGCCGGTAGCCCTCCCACGGCGAGCAGGCCGTGAGGTGGTGGTTCAGGCTCGCGCCGCCCGGGTAGCGCACAAGCACCGCCAGGTGGTCCTCAATGGACACACCGGGCGCGAACGGGTCGCGGTCGCGGTGGCAGCCGTCCTCGTGCTCGGCGTCGAGGTAGAGCCGGCGGTGGCCGTGGCGCTCGCCGTTCCCCTCGCCGTAGAAGAACAGCCGCCCCTGCGCGTACACGACCTCGGGCACCGCACCGGTCCACCAGTCGAGCAGGTCGAAGTGGTGGGTGGCCTTGTGCACGAGCAGGCCGCCGGAGTTCGCCTTGTCCAGCGCCTCGACGACGTAGGCGCCGTGGTGGCGGTCGACCGCGCAGACCACGACGACGTCGACGCGCTCCCACTCGACCATCCGGAGGAAGTCCGCGGTGGCGTAGGCGGGCACGGGCCGGTCGAGGCGCGAGTCGCGCACGGCCATGCGGGTGGGGTTGACGTCGCAGAACGCCACCAGCCCGCCCTGCCCCGCGTGCCGGACGATCGCGTCGACGTGCAGTTCGGCCCGTGCGCCGGTGCCGACGACCGCGTAACGCCCGCGTGCCGTGCACACCTCCGGGTAAGCGTTTTCCACACGCCGGCCCGGCCGGCCCACGCGCCGTCAAGCGCGGCCACCGGTCACCACCTCAGGCCGGCCACCAGCTCCTCGTGGGTCAGCTCGAAGGTCAGCGGGTAGCTGACGTGGACCACGTCGTCCTCCTCGCGGGTGAGCCTCGCGCCCGGCAGGACGCGGGTCACCAGCCGCAACATCGGTTGGTTCTCCCCCAGCACGTCGCCGTGCAGCTCGGCGTAGCGCAGGTCGGTGGCCAGCCGGCTCAGGGCGGCCACGAGCTCGGAGCCCACGCCCCGGCGCTGCCACGGGTCGACCACGGCGACGGCGACCTCGGCGGTGTCGTCGCCGGTCGCGATCAGGCGGGCGATGCCGACGGGCGTGCGGTGGCACTCGGCCACGACGGCGGCCCTGCGGTGGCCGTCCAGGTCGGTCAGCGCGCGGCGCATGGACTCGGTGAGGCGGGGCACCGGCGCGTGGAAGCGCAGGTAGCGGCTCCGCGCGGACAGGCCGTGGAACACGGTGTCGACGGCGTGCCCCGCCTCGGCGGCGTGCAGTTCGCGGACCTTCATGGCGGACACCCCTTGAGTTCGGATTCCGAACCCTAGCTGGATCCGTTTTCCGAACGCAAGGGGTATCGTGGGACGGCATGGCCCACGTGAAGGTCGCCGACGAGCTCTGCACCCTGTCGCTGCCCGCCGCCCTGCTGGGTGAGCGGTGGACGCTGCTGCTGCTGCGGCAGGCGTTCCTGGGCACGCGCCGGTTCGAGGACTTCCAGACCACGATGGACATCTCCCGCAGCGTGCTCACCGAGCGCCTGGGCACGCTGGTCGAGGAGGGCATCCTGCGCCGCGAGGCGTACAAGGACGTGCGCACGCGGTACGAGTACCGGCTGACCGAGAAGGGCCTGGAGCTCTACCCCGTGCTGATGGCCCTGCGGAAGTGGGGCGACCGGTGGATGTCGCCGCCCGAGGGCCCGTCGTTCGACCTGCACCACCGCACGTGCGGCGGCGACGTCGCCGTGCACGTGGCCTGCGAGGGGTGCGGCGCCGAGCTGACCGCGCGGGACGTCCGCGTCACGCCGCTGCGCGACTCAGGTGCGTGACGCGAGCACGCGGTCCACGGCCGTGACGACGTGGACGAGCCCGAGCAGCACCGCGAACATGACGAAGTAGACGGTGTGCTCCTGCAGCTCCGCGCGGTCGGCCGCCCACACGTCCATCGCGCTGAACAGCGTGAACCAGGCCAGCCACCCGACCACGGCGGCGGTGAGCCACCGGGTGCCGCGCGTCAGCAGGGCGACCACCGCGACCAGGCCCAGCCCCAGCTCGGCCAGCTTGGCGAGCCAGATCACCGGCGTCACCCAGTCGGCGCCGAGCCCCAGCGTGGCGTCGAGGTACCGGCCGACCTGCTGGTGGCGGTCCTTCCACCCCAGCGGCAGCTCGGCGAAGTTCAGCACGCCGAACAGCGCGAGGAACACGGCGATCGGCGTGAACAACCGCGACCACCCGGCACCGCCGCGTGACACCGAACCCTCGACCATGGGGCACCCCCTCCGCCACCACGAATGATGAGCCGGCGGCCCGGTCCGGGAAGTACGGCTGTCCGTAGCGCGCCGCGGTGGCGCCCGCTCCCGGTGCGGCCCCTCGACCGACCGGGCCCGGCTCAGTGGGCGGCGGCGTCCCAGGAACGGCCGACGCCCACCGAGACCTCAAGCTCCACCGACAACGCGTAAGCGCCGCCCATCTGCGCGCGGACCAGCTCCTCGACCTGCTCGCGCTCGCCCTCGGCGATCTCCAGCACCAGTTCGTCGTGCACCTGCAGCAGCATCCGCGAGCGCAGGCCCGACTCCTCCAGCGCGCGGAAGACGCCCAGCATCGCGACCTTGACGATGTCGGCCGCGCTGCCCTGGATCGGCGCGTTCAGCGCCATCCGCTCCGCCATCTCCCGGCGCTGCCGGTTGTCGCTCGTCAGGTCGGGCAGGTAGCGGCGGCGACCCAGGATCGTCTCCGTGTAGCCCTTCTTCCGGGCGTCCTCCACCACGGCGTGCAGGTAGTCGCGCACCCCGCCGAACCGGGCGAAGTACGCCTCCTTCTGCTCCCGGGCCTCGGCCGCCGAGATCCGCAGCTGCTGCGCCAGGCCGTACTCCGACAGCCCGTAGGCCAACCCGTACGACATCGCCTTCACCCGGCGGCGCTGCTCGGCGGTGACCTCCGAGGTCGGCACGGAGAACGCGCGCGACGCGACGAACGTGTGCAGGTCCTCGCCGCTGCGGAACGCCTCGATCAGGCCCGCGTCCTCGGACAGGTGGGCCATGATCCGCATCTCGATCTGGCTGTAGTCCGCGGTCATCAGCTCGGCGTAGCCCGGCCCGACCACGAACGCCTCGCGGATGCGCCTGCCCTCGTCGGTGCGGATCGGGATGTTCTGCAGGTTCGGGTCGGTGGACGACAGCCGCCCGGTCGCCGCGATCGTCTGGTGGAACGTGGTGTGGATGCGGCCGTCGTCCGCAACGGACTTGAGCAGCCCGTCGACCGTCGACTTCAGCCTGGTCACGTCCCGGTGCGCGAGCAGGTGCTGGAGGAACGGGTGCTGGGTGGCCTCGAACAGGTTCTGCAGCGCGTCCGCGTCGGTCGTGTACCCCGTCTTGGTCTTCTTGGTCTTCGGCATCTGCAGCTCGTCGAACAGCACGGTCTGGAGCTGCTTGGGCGAGCCGAGGTTGATCTCCTTGCCGATCACCGAGTACGCGTCCTGCGCGGCCTGCTTCACGCCCGCCGCGAAGTGCGCCTCCAGGGCCGCCAGGTGCTCGGCGTCGATCGCGATGCCGACCGCCTCCACCTCGTCCAGCACCATCATCAGCGGCAGCTCCAGGGTCGCCAGCAGCGACTCCTGGCGGGTGGCGACCAGCTCCGCGTCCAGCGCGTCGGCCAGCTCCGCCACCGCGAACGCCCGCACGATCGCCGCCTGCGCCGCCTTCTGCCGCTCCTCGGCCTCGTCGGCCAGCAGCGAGAGCTGGCCGTCGTCGGGCTCCTCGGCGCGCAGCTCCCGCTTGAGGTAGCGCAGCGCCAGGTCGTCCAGCGCGAACGACCGCTGCCCCGGCCGCACCAGGTAGGCGGCCAGCGCCGTGTCGCTGCTCACGCCGCGCAGCCGCCAGCCGCGCGCCCGCAACGCCCGCAGCGGCAGCTTCAGGTCGTGCGCGGCCTTGACCACCGACTCGTCGGCCAGCCACGCGGCCAGCGCGTTCTCGTCCGCCTCGGTCAACGACGCGACCTCGACGTACCCGCCCTCGCCGCCCACCGAGGCCAGCGCCAGGCCCTCCACGTCGCCGCCCGCCACCCGGAACGCGACGCCGACCCGGGCCGACCGGGCGTGCGCGTCCAGCCACGCCGCCAGCCCGCCCGCGGGCACCGCGCCGCCGCTCACGGCGAAGCCCTCCTCGGCCTCCGGCTCCGCCGTGGGCAGGGTGGAGAACAGCCGGTCGCGCAGGACCCGGAACTCCAGCTCGTCGAACAGCCGGTGCACCGCGTCGCGGTCCCACGGCCTGGCCTCCAGCTCCGCCGGGCCGACCGGCAGCTCCACGTCCCGCACCAGCTCGGTGAGCTGCCGGTTCAGCATGATGTTGGCGAGGTTCGCGCGCAGCGCCTCGCCCACCTTGCCGGGCACCTCGTCCACGTGGTCGATCAGGCCGTTGAGCGAGCCGAACTGGGTGAGCAGCTTGACGATCGTCTTCGGGCCCACGCCGGGGGTGTTGGGCAGGTTGTCCGACGAGTCGCCGCGCACCGCCGCGTAGTCGGCGTACAGCTCCGGCGGCACGCCCTGCTTCTCCAGCACCAGCTCGGGGGTGTAGCGGGCCATCTCGGACACGCCCTTGACCGGGTACAGCACCGTGACCTTGTCCGTGACCAGCTGCAGCGCGTCGCGGTCGCCGGTGCAGATGAGCACCTCGAAGCCCTGTGCCGTGGCCTGCGTGGTCAGCGTGGCGATCAGGTCGTCGGCCTCGTAGTTCGCCTTCGACAGCACCGGGATGGACAGCGCGCCCAGCACGTCCTCGATCAGGCTCACCTGGCCGCGGAACTCGTCCGGTGTCTCGCTGCGACCGGCCTTGTACTCCGCGTAAGCCTCGGTGCGGAACGTCTTGCGCGAGACGTCGAACGCCACCGCGATGTGCGTGGGCTTCTCGTCGCGCAGCAGGTTGATGAGCATCGACGTGAAGCCGTAGACCGCGTTGGTGGTCTGGCCCGTGCCCGTCTGGAAGTTCTCCTTGGGCAGCGCGAAGAAGGCGCGGTAGGCCATGGAGTGACCGTCGACCAGCAGCAGGCGGGAGGCTTCTGAGGTGCTCACGCGGCGAGTCTAGGGTGGGGGTCCGACAGCGCCGCACCGACTGGAGCAACCCGTGACGCCAGCACCCGAGGACATCCCCGGCGCCGACCAGCGCGTCGCGCACGAGCAGCTCACCGCCAAGCTGGGCATCGAGATCACCCGATGGGATGCCGACCGGCTCGTCGGCACGATGCCGGTCAAGGGCAACCGCCAGCCGTACGGCCTGCTGCACGGCGGGGCGAACGCGGCGCTGGCCGAGACGCTGGGCTCGGTGGCGGCGGCCATGCACGCGGCGCCGGAGCGGCTCGCCGTCGGCCTGGAGCTGTCCTGCACGCACCACCGGGCGGTCACCGAAGGCTCGGTCACGGGCGTGTGCACGCCGGTCCACCGCGGCCGCAGCACCGCGACCTACGAGATCGTCATCTCCGACGAGCAGGGTCGGCGCGCCTGCACGGCCCGGCTGACCTGCTTCCTGAAAGATGCCCCGAAGGTGTGAGGGTGCGGTTCGGCCGGCCCGGGTGTGCAATCTAGGGGGACCGGTGAGTCGGAGGTGGGCGTGCGGCGCGTGATGGCGGTGGTGGCCGTGGTGGCGGCCGTGGTGCCGGCGGCCGGGTGCGGTGACGCGCCCGTGGTGGCCGGGCCGCAGACGACGACCGCGTCGGCGGCGACCTACCCGGTGCCGCCGGAGACGGTGCGGCCGGACGAGAAGCCGCTCAAGATACCCACCACCTCGGACGGCGACACGGCGTTCACGCTGGTCGGCCTGACCACCGAGATGCCGACGCTGATCGGCAGCCACGCCGAGTTCCACGCCAAGGGCCAGTTCGTCCGCATCCGGATGAGCGTGATCAACAACGGGCGCAGCAGCGTGTCGTTCGCCGCCCGCAGGCACGTGCTCGTCGACGACCACCAGGCCGAGCACACGGTGGACACGCAGGCGATGACGATCAAGCGGCAGCCGGAGACGATCGACCTCGGCGCGAACGTGCGCCTGGAGTACGACGTCTACTACGACGTGCCGACGGACGTGAAGCCGCTGGCCCTGCGGGTGTTCGGCGGGCCGACGCTGACCGACCTCAAGGACGAGACGGGCACCGAGATCCCGCTGGCCCAGCAGTAGCCGGGCCGGCGGGATCCGGTGCCCACCGTCAGCTGTCCACCGTCAGTCGACGACCGTCAGCCGCCTACTGTCAGTGACCGCCGAGGTACGCGGCGCGCACCTGGGGGTCGTCCAGCAGCTCCGGCCCGGGTGCGCTCTTCACGACCCGGCCGGTCTCCAGCACGTACGCGCGGTCGGACAGCTTCAGCGCCTGCTGCGCGTTCTGCTCGACCAGCAGCACGGTGGTGCCGCGCTTGTTGATCTCCTTGATGATCTCGAAGATCTGCGCGATGAGCATGGGCGCGAGGCCCATCGACGGCTCGTCGAGCAGGAGCACCTTCGGCTTGGTCATCAGCGCCCGGCCGATGGCGATCATCTGCTGCTCGCCGCCGGACATCGTGCCGCCGAACTGGCTCTTGCGCTCGGCCAGCCGCGGGAACAGCTCGTAGACCTCGGCGAGGTCGGCGTCGAGCGCGTCCCGACGGGTGTAGGCGCCCATCAGCAGGTTCTCCTGCACCGTCATGCCGGGGAACACCCCGCGGCCCTCCGGCGACTGGCCGATGCCCGCCACGACCCGCTTGTGGCCGGCCATCTTGGAGATGTCCTCGCCGTTGAACAGCACCTGGCCGCTGGTCAGCGGGCGCAACCCGGAGATCGTCTTCAGCGTGGTCGTCTTGCCCGCGCCGTTGGCGCCGATGAGCGAGACGATCTCACCCTCCGCGACCTCCAGGCTGATGCCCTTGATCGCGGCGATCTTGCCGTAGTGGACGTGGACGTCCTTCAGCTCAAGAAGCATCTTCGGACACCCCCAGGTACGCCTCGATGACCTTCGGGTTGTTCTGCACCTCTTGCGGGAGCCCTTCTGCGATCAGCTGGCCGAAGTCCAGCACCGCCACGCGGTCGCTGACGCCCATGACCAGGCTCATGTCGTGCTCGATCAGCAGCACGGTCCGGCCGCTGTCGCGGATCTTGCGGATCAGCGCCTGCAACGCCTCCTTCTCGGCCGGGTTCATGCCGGCCGCGGGCTCGTCGAGCAGCAGCAGCTTCGGGTCCGTGGCCAGCGCGCGGGCGATCTCCAGCCGCCGCTGGTCGCCGTAGGGCAGGTTCTTCGCCGTCTCGGTCATCCGGCCGGGGATGCCGACGAAGTCGAGCAGCTCCCGCGCCAGCTCGCGCCCCCGCCGCTCCTCCTTGCGGTGCCACGGCAGGTTCAGCGTCGCGCCGATCGCACCGGTGCGGTGGTGCGCGTCCGCGCCCACCATCACGTTCTCCAGCGCCGACATGTTGTGGAACAGCCGGATGTTCTGGAACGTGCGGGCGATGCCCTGCTTGGTGATCCGGAAGCGCTTGGTGCCGTCGATCCGCTCGCCGTTGAACAGCACCTGGCCCTCGCTGGGCTGGTAGACGCCGGTGACCACGTTGAACACGGTGGTCTTGCCCGCGCCGTTCGGCCCGATCAGGGCGAAGATCTCGCCCTGGCCGACGCTGATCTTCGCTTCCCGCAGGGCGACCACGCCGCCGAAGCGCATGGTCACGTTGTCCAGCTGAAGGACGGGAGTGCTCACTTGGCCGCCTCCGTCGAGACCTCGGTGTCCGGACCCGCGACCTCGGCGCCCATCGCGCCCATGCCGCCGGTGCCCTCGTGCAGCTCGGCCTTGCGCCTGCGGGAGGGCAGCAGGCCCTCCGGCCGCAACGCCATCATCAGCACCAGCACGCCGCCGAACAGCAGGATGCGGTACTCGGCCGGGTCCTTGCCCAGCGCGTCCTTCAGCCAGGCGACCTCGCGGAACCGCTCCGGCAGCCAGGCGATGACGAACGCGCCCAGCATGACGCCGGGCAGGTTGCCCGCGCCGCCGAGGACGACCGCGGCGAGGATCGTCGCGGACAGGATGAACGGGAACGTGTTCGGCTCGATGAACACGGCCTTGCCCGCGTAGATGCCGCCGGCCAGGCCGCCGATCATGGCGCCGATGGCGAACGCCAGCAGCTTGAACTTGAACGTCGGCACGCCCATCAGCTCGGCCGCGTCCTCGTCCTCCCGGATCGCCGCCCACGCCCGGCCGACGCGGCTCTTCTGCAGCCGCACCGAGAAGATGATCACCAGCGCGATGGCGAGGACCATCAGGTAGTAGTACGGGGCGGGCAGCACGCCGAACTCGATGCCGATCGCCGGCATGTCCGTCGGGTGCGGGATGTTGGGGATGCCGCGCGCGCCGCCGATCTCGTCGGTGTTGTTCGCGGTGATGCGGATGATCTCACCGAAGCCGAGCGTCACGATGGCCAGGTAGTCGCCGCGCAGCCGCAGCGTCGGCGCGCCGAGGATGACGCCCGACACGGCGGCCAGGAAGACGCCGAACACCACCGTCGGCCAGTACCACCAGCCGTGGTTGGTGGCGAAGTAGGCCAGGGTGTAGCCGCCGATGGCGAAGAACGCCACGAAGCCGAGGTCGAGCAGGCCCGCCTGGCCGACCACCACGTTCAGGCCGACGGCCAGCAGGATGTAGGTGCCGATCGGGTAGATCAGGACCGTGGTCCAGTCCGCGCCGGGCGACATGAACGAGCCGATCCACGGTGCGGGGAGGATCAGCGCGAACACGATCGCACCCAGGTACACCAGGTACCGCTGCCACGTCCTGGCGCGTTCCCACCAGTCCCGTGCGCCGTCGAACAGGGCGCCCACGCGCCTCAACGGATTCGCGTTGCCAGTCACTCCGCTGCCTTTCATGCGCGGGCCTTCTGAAGGGATTCACCGAGGATGCCGGTGGGCCGGAACATCAGCACGACCACCAGCACGGTGAACGCGATGACGTCCTTCCACTGCGAACCCAGGAAGATCGCGCCCCAGTTCTCGATCAGGCCGAGCACGATTCCGCCGAGCAGGGCGCCGCGGAGGTTGCCGATACCGCCGAGCACGGCCGCGGTGAACGCCTTGATGCCCAGCACGAAACCGACGTTGAAGACGGTGTTCTCGAACTCCATCAGGTACAGCGCGCCCGCCACGCCGGCCATCGCGCCACCGAGCAGGAACGTCACCCGCACGATGTTGTCGATGCTGACGCCCATCAGCACCGCGGCCTCGGGGTCCTGGGCCGTGGCGCGGATGCCGCGGCCGATCTTGGTGCGGTTCACCAGGCGGTCCAGCGCGATCATCATGATGACCGCGGCGACCACGACGATGATGTGGTCGGTGCGGACGGCCGCGTTGCCGATGGTGAACACGGTGTCGCGGTCCACGATGCGGGGCGAGGACTGCTGGTTGCGCCCCGCGTTGCCGGTCAGCCACGGAATGATGACCAGCGCGAAGAGCTCCTGGAGGAACAGCGAGGCGCCGATCGCGGAGATCAGCGCGGTGAGCCGGGTCGCGCCCTTGCGGCGCAGCGGCCGGTAGGCCACGAGCTCCAGCAGCATCGCGGCGCCGCCGGAGATGGCCGCGGACGCCACGATGATCAACAGCAGCACGCCGAACAGGGCGATCCCCGTCAGGGGTGCCGAGGGGGCGATCGCCGTGATCACCACGAGCGACGTGAACGTGCCGATCATGAAGATCTCGGAGTGCGCGAAGTTGATCAGGCGCAGCACGCCGTAGACCATCGTGTAGCCGAGGGCGACGAGCGCGTAGATGGAGCCGAACACCAGTCCACCCACCGTGCTGGGCAGGAACTGGTTGAGGAAATCATCAAGCATGACAGGTTGCCTCACGAGACGGGCGGGGAGAGAAACTTCGCCATAGTGGTGGGGAGCGGGAGCTGTCGTTCCCACGACACTCCCGCTCCCCAGCGCAAGCTTGCTTGCCTATTCCGTCTCGGATCAGCCCTCGAGCTTGGCCGACGCGGCCGGGCCCAGCAGCTTCACCTTGCCGTCCTTCACCTGGTAGATGAAGATCGCGTTGTTCTCGGGCTCGCCGTTCGCCTTGAACTTGATCGGCTTGGAGACGCCCTCGAAGCTGGCGGACTTCAGGTACTCGTTGATCTTCTCGCCGGTGGTGTTGCCCGCCTCGACGGCCTTGATGAACGAGGTCGCGGCGTCGTAGCCCTCGGTCGCGTAGATCGCCGGGTCGACGTTGGCGCTCTTCTTGTAGTTGTCGAAGAACGTCTTCAGCGCGCCGGTGACGTCGGGGGTCGGGATGTTGCACGGGCAGGCGAGGACGGCGCCCTCGGCCGCCTCGAGGCCCGCGCCGGTCACCAGCTGCTGGTCGAGCGAGCCGTCACCGGAGGCGAAGATGGCCTTCACGCCGCCGTCGCGCAGCTGCTTGAGCAGGCGGCCGGCCTGCGCGTAGTAACCACCGAAGACGATCACGTCGGGGTTGGCCGAGGCGACCTTGGTCACCGTGGACGAGTAGTCGGACGCGTCCTTCGAGAACTTGTCCCGCTCGACCGCGACGCCCTTGCCCTCGAACGACTTGGCGACGGCGTCGGCCAGGCCGACGCTGTACTCCTGGTCGTCGGACAGGACGAACGCCTTCTTCGGGCTCTTGGCCTTCACCAGGAAGTCGGCGATGCCGGGGCCCTGGTCGGCGTCGTTCGCGACGACGCGGTGCCAGTAGGTCCAGCCGTTCTGCGCCAGGCCCGGGTTCGTGGCCGACGGGGACACGCTGGGGATCTTGCCCTCTTCGAGCTGGCCGCCGATGGCCTTGGACTCACCGGAGAAGGCCGGGCCGATGAGGGCCACGATCTTGTCCTGGGTGATGGCCTTCGTGATCAGCGAGGTCGCCTGGTCGGCCTTGCCCTGGCTGTCGTACTGCACCAGCTCGATCTTGACCTTGGGGTTCTTGGCGTTGTACTCGTCGACCGCCATCACGGCCCCGTTCCGGGGCGGGATCACGATCGCGGCGTTCTCACCGGTGAGGTCACCCATGAACCCGATCTTGACCGAGGTGACGTCGCCACCCGCTTCGCCACCGCCGCCGCCTCCAGCGCAAGCCGCGAGCACCAGCGACGAAGCCGCCGCCAGCGCCAGAACTCGGCCGAGTCGTGCTCCTGACACCGGAATACCTCCCATGACACCAACCATCCCGCCGGTACGCGGAGCCCTCACACGAGGGCTGGGTTAGGCAGGGAACGTAGCTTCAGTTGAGTTCGGTGAACAGGTGGTCTTACTGCTCTGTGTCCACATCGTGACGGTAGTCACCGGAAAATGCGCCGGTGTTAACCACCTTAAATCCAGGTCAAATCGCCGCAGGTCACAGGGTCAATGCGCGCAGTAACCAAGAATGACCTGACGGGCGTCCGATACTCGAACGGGTACAACTCGCGCGGGGATACTCACCCGAAGTTTTCGATGACGGCTTCGGCCACGGCCTTCATGGTCGTGCGCCGATCCATCGCGGTGCGCTGCACCCAACGGAACGCCTCGGGCTCCGACAGACCCTGCTTGGTCATCAGCAATCCCTTGGCGCGCTCGACCACCTTGCGCGTCTCCAGCCGCTCGGTGAGCCCGGCGACCTCGTTCTCCAGCGCCTGCAGCTCCGCGAACCGGCTCATCGCCAGCTCGATCGCGGGCACCAGGTCCCGCTTGGCGAACGGCTTGACCAGGTACGCCATCGCGCCCGCGTCCCGCGCGCGCTCCACGAGGTCGCGCTGGCTGAACGCGGTCAGGATCACGACCGGCGCGATGCGCTTGCCCGCGATCACGGACGCGGCCTCGATGCCGTCGACCTTGGGCATCTTCACGTCCATGATGACCAGGTCGGGCCGCAGCTCGGTGGCCAGTGCGACCGCCTCGTCGCCGTCGGCGGCCTGCCCGGCCACCTCGTAGCCTTCCTCGCGGAGCATCTCGACCAGGTCGAGGCGGATGAGGGCTTCGTCCTCGGCCACGAGCACGCGCCGGGGCGCGACCTCGGGCTGGGCCTCGGCAGCCTGATGGGTCACCGGGGTCCTCCTGACACTTCGGCGGCGGCTCGACGCGGTCGCGTCGGGTGAAACCGCAGTCTACCGGCGTGCACCGCCGGGTCCGCGCGGTTGGGCCGTGATCACGGCCACCGGCGAGGACTTCGTCGGTTCGGCCCTCCGCGCTGCGCCGAACGCCGGGTGCGGACGCCTCCCCGGGCAGGTGTCACCCGCCCGGGGAACGCGACCTACCGCACCGCCTGCGGCGGCTCCCACCAGCCCGTGACGCCCTGCGGCCACTCCATCGCGGCCAGTGCGGGCTCGTGCTCCGGGTCGGGCGGCTCCACCTCGCGCAGGAACACGTCGTACCACCCGGTCGACACGCCCAGCCCGCCACCGGCGCTCGGCGTCTCCACCGCGCCCGGCAGGCCGAACACCGGGTGCAGCAGCCGGTCGGCCACCCGCGTCACGCCCAGGCTCGCCGGCCACTCCACCCACCACTGGTCGCCCCGCGCCAGCGCGCGCACCCAGGGCGCCTCGCCGAACAGGTGGTAGCGGCGCAGCAGGGCGCTGCCGACGCCGGTCGGGTACGGCGCCTCGGCCAGGTGGTCCCGCTCGACCGCGGTGAGCGGGCCGTCGATGAACGCGCCGCCGAGGTTGCGCCCGGCGAGCAGGGTGCGCACGTACTTCAGGCCGGTGGCCCACGCCCGCTCGTCCACCCCCGCCAGGTGCACGGCCGCGTCGAGGCCGATCAGCCGCAGCTCCACCGAGCGCGGGTGGTGGGTGACGCGCAGCCCGGCCACGCCCGCCACCCACGACTCGTCGTGGCGGGGCAGCAGCTCGTACAGCAGCGGCCCGAGCGCGTGCTCGGTCAGGTGCACGCGCGGTCGCGGGCCCGGCTCGACGGCGCGGAACGCGTGCGCCGGGCGCAGCATGCTCGCGGGCGGGCGCAGCTGGAGGTGCCCGGCGGCGTCCAGGCCCGCCTTGAGCAGCACGCACTCCAGCGCCCGCTGGTCGTCGCCCTCGGCGTCGGGCAGGAACAGGCCGCGCACGTCGGCCTTGCCGCGCAGGGCGTCGACCACGCGCTCGCGCCGGTCGTCGGGCAGGTCGTGCAGCACCGCCTTCACGGCGGGCACGGCCTGGGTGAGGTTCTCGCCGGTGTAGCCCCGGCGTAGGTCGACCAGCTGCTCGGTCAACGACGATCGCGCCATGGCAGTCCTCGCTCCCGCCGCCCGGCTCGGCGCAACAAGGACGCTCCACGCGTCGTTCGACGGTCTTCAACGCACTGCCGTGAGCAGGGGTGCCCCCACCCCGCGGCGGATCACGCCACCCGGTTGCCGGGGAGTGGCTCCAGCCTCACGTCTGCTCACACACGCCGTCACCGACGATAGCAAAACCCGCCGCCGCGATCCCCGCGGACCGACCCGACCGGGTGACGTTGCCCGCGAGGCGTCGCGTCCCTAGCGTCTGCCGCATGGTGAGCGGGGCGGAGCGGTTGCTGGGCGTGCTGGCCGCGCACGGCGTCGAGGTCGTGTTCGGGCTGCCCGGCGTGCACAACCTGCCCGTGTGGGAGGCGCTGCGGACCTCCGGCATCCGCTTGGTGGGCGTCCGGCACGAGCAGACGGCGGTCTACGCGGCCGACGGCTACGCCCGCGCCACCGGCCGGCTCGGCGTCGCGCTGGTGACCACCGGGCCGGGCGCGGCGAACTGCCTGGGCGCGACCGGCGAGGCGTACGCGTCCGGGTCGCCCGTGCTGGTGGTCGCCACCGACATCCCGTCGACGCTGCGCCGCCCCGGCGAGTACCGGGGCACCCTGCACGAGACGCGCGACCAGCGGGCGATGTTCCTGCCGGTGGTGAAGGGCGGGTGGACGCTGCGGGCCGCCGAGTCGGTCGGCGTCTACGCCGACAGCGCCGCGCTGCTGGCCACCACCGCCCCGCAGGGTCCGGTGTACCTGGGCGTGCCCACGGACTTCCTCACCGCGGACGCCGGGGTGTGGCACCGCATCCCGACCCGCGCGCCGGCGGCCCCGGACGTCACGGCGGGCGTGGAGCTGGTGGCGGCCGCCGAGCGCCCGCTGATCTGGGCGGGCGGCGGCGCGGCGCGGTCGGGCGCGGGCGCGGCGGTGGGTGAGCTGGCCTCCCGCATCGGCGCGCCGATCCTCACCACGTACGGCGCGCGCGGCCTGGTCGACCACCCGTACGTCGTGCACGGGCCGGCGCACCTGCCCGAGGTCGGCGCGCTGTGGGACGAGGCCGACCTGGTCGTCGGCGTGGGCAGCGACTTCGACGGGATGATGACGCAGAACTGGCTCCAGCCCGCGCCGCCCCGGCTGCTGAACGTCAACGTGGACGCGATCCGCAACTACCGGCCGGACGTGACGCTGCGGGGTGACGCGCGGGTGGTGGTGTCGGCGCTGGCCGCCGCCGTGCCGCAGCGCCCGGACACCGGGGTCGCCGAACGGGTCGCCGGGCTCAACGAGCTGGTGCGCAAGGCGGTGGAGGCCGACGAGCCGCGCGCGGTGCCGTTGCTGGAGGCGTTGGAGGGCCACCGGGTGGTGGCCGACATGTGCGTGGCCGGGTACTGGGTCGGCGGCTTCGGCCGGTTCACCCGACCACGTGAGTTGGCGTACCCGGTCGGGTGGGGCACGTTGGGCTTCGGCTTCCCCGCGGCGCTGGGCGCGGCCGTCACCGGGCGGGTGGTGGCGGTGTGCGGCGACGGCGGGTTCCTGTTCGCGGTGGGCGACCTGGCCACCGCCGCGCAGGAGCAGCTGCCGGTCACCGTGGTGCTGGTGGACGACGGCGGGTACGGGATGCTGCGGCACGACCAGGAGCGGCACGGGCACGAGCCGTTCGGGGTGGACCTGCGGTCGCCGGACTTCGTGGCGCTCGCCCGCAGCTTCGGCGTGGAGGCGTCCGCCGTGGACGGTTTCGGCGAGGCGTTCCGCGCGCGGCTGGAGGAGTACGCGGCGGCGTCGGGGCCGAACGTGCTCGTGGTGCGGGCCGCCGCGCTCAAGCCGCCGGTGACGACGTCGCCGCGCTGGTACCGCAGGACGTAGGCTGTCGAACATGGGTTCGAACGAACGCGTGTGGCCCGAAGCGGCCGCGCGGGACGAGCTGCGGTTGCTGACCGGGTTCCTGACGTTCCTGCGCCTGACGGCGGTGTCCAAGGTGGAGGGTCTGGGGTGGGAGGACGCGTCCGCCGCGCCGATACCGACCTCGCCGGTGGTCAGCGCGCTCGGCGTGCTGCGGCACCTGACGGCGGTCGAGCGGTGGTGGCTGTCGATCGAGGCGGGCGGCGTGGAGCTGCCGTCGCTGTGGGGCGAGGACGCGGACGCGTCGTGGCGGCTGCACGACGGTGACACGGTCGAGTCGGTGATCGCCGAGTACCGGGCCGAGTGGGAGCGGTCGGCGCGGGCGCTGGAGGGGCTGGGCCCGGACGACCGCACGCGCGGCGACCACGACGGGCGGGGCCGCACGGTGCGCTGGGTGCTCGCCCACCTCGTGCAGGAGACCGGCAGGCACGTCGGCCACCTGGACTTCCTGCGCGAGCTGGCGGACGGGCAGAAGGGCGAGTAGCCGCGGCCCGCCCGCGCGATGACGCTTGCGGGTGAACCGGCGTGCGCCGCCCCGGTGCGGCTGATTGGATCAACGGCCATGCGCCACCTGGTAGCGGTGCTCGCCGCGCTCGTGCTGTCCGTGCCCGCCCTCACCGCGCCCGCCTCCGCCGCCGCCGCGCCGCCGGCACCCACCCTCACCGAGGTCGACTTCACCGGCGCGGTGGCGTTGAGCGGCTGCTCGGGCTCGGTGGTCCGCCCGCCCGCCTACCAGCGGACGGACCCGGCGCTGGTGCTGACCAACGGCCACTGCGTGCGGTTCCTGGAGCCGCGGGAGGTCGTGGTCGACGTGCCGGCGGACCGGAAGGTCACGCTGCTCGACACCGACGGCGAGGGCTCCATCGCCACGCTGCACGCGGTGTCCCTAGTGTACGCCACGATGTACACGACGGACGTGGCGCTGTACCGGCTCGCGGTGACCTACGGCGACCTGGAGGCGATGGGCACCCGGGCGCTGGAGCTGTCGCCCGACCAGCCGGCCGTCGGCATCGACGTCCGGGTGGTGTCCGGCTACTGGCGGCACATCTACTCGTGCCAGGCGGACGGGTACGTGCACGAGCTGCGCGAGGGCCGGTGGACCTGGCAGGGCTCGATGCGCTACACCGAGGACTGCCGCACCAAGGGCGGCACGTCCGGCTCCCCCGTCGTCGACGCGGCGACCGGCAAGGTGGTGGCGGTCAACAACACGGGCAACGAGGACGGCGAGAGCTGCACGGACAACAACCCGTGCGAGGTGGACGAGGACGGCCACGTGACCGTGCGCCGGGGCATCGGGTACGCGCAGCGGACGCACCAGGTGGTCCCGTGCCTGACCGGGGGCGGCAGGGTGGACCTCGCCGCCCCCGGTTGCGGGCTGCCCGAGCCGTCGGCCTAGGGCTCGAACCGCTCGGCGGGCGGTGCCGCGGGCGTGGTCGGGCACGCGGGCGTGGCTGGGCGCGTGGGCGTGGCTGGGCGTGAGGGTGGCGAACGGCGGCGCGAACCCGCCGCCCACGCGATCCGCCCTACGCTGGTGCCATGACCGAACCGTGGGGTGACCCCGAGAAGATCCGCCGCGTCCTCGCCGACGGCGAGACGTGGGCCGTGGTCGGGCTGGCCGACAACCCGAACCGCGCCGCCTACGGCGTGGCGAAGTTCCTCCAGCAGCGCGGCAAGCGGATCGTGCCCGTGCACCCGGACGCGGAGACCGTGCACGGCGAGCAGGGCTACGCGTCGCTGGCCGACATCCCCTTCCCGGTGGACGTGGTGGACGTGTTCCGCCGGTCCGAGGCGGCGGGCGCGTTCGCCGACGAGGCGGTGGAGATCGGCGCGAAGGCCGTGTGGTTCCAGCTCGACGTGGTCGACGAGGCCGCCTACGAGCGGGCCACCGCCGCCGGGCTCGACGTGGTCATGGACCGCTGCCCCGCCATCGAGTGGTCCGCGCACGGCCCGCGCTGATCACCGCCGGGACGCCGGGAAGCCGTGCGCGCGGGCGGCGACGACCACGGCCAGGGCGGGCACCAGGAGCGCCAGCGCGCTCCACGGCAACGAGCCCGCGCCGAGTTGGCCGAGCAGCACGCCGCCCGCGACGCCGCCACCCGCCATCCCGGCGTTCCACAGCGTGACCAGGAGGGCCTGCGCGGAGTCCGCGGCCTCGCCGCCCGCGTCGCCCACCGCCGTCGTCAGCAACGTCGGCGCACCGCCGAACGCCAGGCCCCACAACGCCACCGCCACGTACACCAGGGGCGTGAGGGCCAGCGCGGTGACCGCGACCGCGAACAGGGCGGCGGAGGCGATCACCAGCAGGCGCAGCCGGCGGTCGACGTGCGCGCCGACGACCCAGATGCCCGCCACCGACGCGATGCCGAACACGAGCAGCACCGCGTCGACCCGGTCGGCCAGGCCCACCCGGGCCAGGTAGGCGGCGACGTAGGTGTAGAGCACCGTGTGCGCCAGCACGAACAGCAGCGTGACGGTCAAGACCGGCGCCACACCGGGCCGGGCGAGCGTGCGCAGGACCGCGACGCGCTCGCCGCGCGGCTGCCCCGGCCGGTCCGGCACGGTGGCGGCCACCCACGCGAGCAGGACCACCGCCAGCACCGTCATGGCCCAGAACGCGGCGCGCCAGCCGAGCGCGTTGCCGAGGAACGTGCCTGCGGGCACGCCGAGCGACAACGCCACCGGGATGCCCGCCATGACCAGGGCGGTGGCCTTGCCGCGCAGGTGCCCGGGCGCGATCCGGCGGGCGTACCCGGCCAGCAGCGCCCACACCACGCCCGCGGCCACGCCGGCGACGAGCCGGGCCGCGAGGGTGAGCGGGAAGTGCGACGACACGGCGGTGACCGTGTTCGCGAGCGCGAACCCCGCCACCCCGGCCAGCAGCAAGCGCTTGCGCGACCAGGTGGCCGTGGCCGCGGCCAGCGGGATGGTCGACGCCACCGTGCCGATCGCGTAGACGGTGACCAGTTGGCCGGTGGCGGACTCGCTCACGCCCAGGCCGGCGCTCATCCCGGGCAGCACGCCGGCGGGCAGCGCCTCGGTCAGGACGGTGGTGAACGCGGCCGTGGCCAGCGCGAGCAGCGGGCGCAGGGGTAGCCGGCCGGTGTCCGGCGCGGCCGGGGTGGTGGTGTCCCGAGTGGTGGTGTCGCTCATGCCCGCATGGTCGAACGTGACACCGGTGTCACGTTCAACCGCCGACCGGTGTGAGCCGGCGCACTACCCCTGCCGGCGGTGCGCGGTCACCTCGATCTCGATGCGCATCCTCGGGTCGGCCAGCCCGCACTCCAGCATCGTCGCGGCCGGCCGGATCCCGCCGAACGCCGCCCGCAGCACGGGCCAGCACGGCTCGAAGTCCTTCGCGTCCGGCAGGTAGTACCTCACGCGGACCACGTCGGCGAACCCGCTGCCCGCCTCGGCCAGCGCCGCGCCGATGTTGACCAGGCACTGCTCGGCCTGCGCCACCACGTCGTCGGGGATGGTCATCGTGGCGTAGTCGAACCCCGTCGTGCCGGAGACGTGCACCCAGTCGCCGTCGACCACCGCGCGCGCGTAGCCGATCTGCTCTTCGAAGGTGGAACCGGACAGGATCGCTCGCCTCATAGGAGCACCTTATGTTTCCCGCGCCCCCGCCCCGGAATTGTCGCCGCGACGATGGCGGTCGTGCGGAGGCGGTCAGTAACCTGCGGGCCATGCCGGTCGTCGCGCTCAACGGGATCAACCTCAGCTACCACGTGGAAGGCGAGGGCGAGCTGGTCGTCATGGTGATGGGCACCGGCAGCCCGGGGCGGGTGTGGCACCCGCACCAGGTGCCCGCGCTGCGCGAGGCCGGGTTCCGGGTGGCGACCGTCGACAACCGGGGCATCCCGCCGACGGACGAGTGCGCGTCCGGGATGGCGATCGAGGACCTCGTCGGCGACGTGGCGGCGTTGATCACCTCGCTCGGCGGGCGGGCGCACGTCGTCGGCACGTCGATGGGCGCGCGCGTCACGCAGGAGCTGGCACTGGCGCGGCCGGACCTCGTGTCCAAGGCCGTGATGCTCGCGACGGCGGGCCGCAACGACCCGGTGCAGACGGCGTTGTCGCGCGGTGAGCGCGCGCTGCACGACCAGGGCATCACGTTGCCCCCGCGCTACTACGCGGCGGTGAACGCGGTGCTGAACCTGTCCCCCGCGACGCTGCGCGACCCCGTCGGCGCGCGGGACTGGCTGGACGTCTTCGAGTTCACCGGGTCGGCGGTGACCAAGGGCGTGCGGGCGCAGATGGAGATGAACGAGTTCGACGACCGGCTCGGCGCCTACCGCGCCATCACCGTGCCGTGCCTCGTGATCGGGTTCGCCGACGACCGGGTGCTGCCGCCGCACCTGGCCCGCGAAGTCGCCGACGCCATCCCGGGAGCGCGCTACGAGGAGGTGGCCGACGCGGGCCACTACGGGTTCCTGGAGCAGCCCGCCGCCGTCAACCGGCTCCTGGTGGACTTCCTCAAGGGCTGAACCGGACCGGTGTGGACGGTGCCACCACGGACCGTGACCGGTCGACCACGACAACCCGCCTACCCCCGCGCCGCGAACGCCGTTACCGTCGAGCGCGACCTGGTGGGAGGGCACCCGATGGGAGAGCACCCGGGGGAAGGGCACTTAGGGGGAGGGCACCTCGACGCGCGTCGCGGCTGCGGCTCCCGGCTGGGCCGCACCGCCCGCCTGGTCGCCCTGGCCGCGGTCGGCGGGGTGACGTGCCTCGTGCTCGTCCCCGTCGCGATCAACGCCGCCACCGGCGGGTCGGCGCTGCCCGTGCTCGGGCCGCACGCCCGGTGGCTGTGGCCGTCGCTGGTCGGCCTGTCGGCGCTCACCGCGTGCCTGGCGGCGTGGGACCGGATCGGCGCGCTGCTGCTGCGCAGGCGGCCCGCGCACCCGGCGAACCGGCGGTCGGCGCTGGACCGGGTGGAGCGGTTCGTGCGGGCGCGGGTGGCAGGCTCGCTGGCCGAGCAGGTGCGGCTCAAGCTCGGCGTGGCGCCGGCGGTCGGGCCGCGCCTGCCGACGCGCGTGCGCCACCCGCTGGTCGTGGTGGGCGAACCGGGTTCGGGCAAGACGACGCTGCTGCTCCGGCTGGCCGAGGCGCTGCTGGCGCGTGCCGCGCTCGACCCGCTCCGGCCGATCCCCGTGGTGGTGGACCTGGGCGGGTGGCGGCGGGACGAGGACTTCGACCGGTGGCTGCTGCGGGTGCTGGCCGACCGGTACCGCGTGGCGGCCCGGGTCGGGCGGGCGTGGCTGCGGGAGCGCAACCTGGTGCTGCTGTTCGACGACCTGGACGGGCTGGCGCCCGCCGACCGGGTGGAGTGCCTGGCGTGGATCACCGCGCTGAACGTGCCGCAGGTCGTGCTGTGCACCTCCGGCGACGAGTACGAGCACCTGCCCCGGTACGACGTCGTCCGGGTGGAACCGCTGTCCCGCACCGCGGTCGGGGACCTGGTCGACGCGTGCGGCCCGCGGCTGGCCGGCCTGCGCGACGAGCTGGAGAAGAACCCGGACCTGTGGGACGAGCTGCGCACGCCGCTGGCGTTCGGCCTGCTGGCCCTGGCGTACCGGGCGGGGCGGGCGGAGTACCGGGGCGTGCTGGACACCTACCTGGTGGAGTCGGCGGCCCGGGGCGCGGAACGTCCCGATCGGACGGTGCGGGCGCTGCGGTTCCTGGCGCGGATCGCCCGGCGCGAGCGCGACCTGCTGGCGCGGTCGCGGCTGCCCGCGCGGCACGTGTGGCTGGACTTCGTCGGCCCCGAGGTGGTGTGGCGGCTGTTCCGGCGCGCGGTGCCGGGCGCGTTGGCGGGCGCGGCGGCGGCGTTGTGCTTCGTGGTGGGCGTGCGGCTGGGACTGGTGGCCGCCGCCGTCACCGCCGCGGCCGCGGTCCTGGTGCCGCGCAGCGCCTTCCGCGCCACGCGTGGTGACGCCCGGCGCGGGAACCTGTGGGCGGCAACGGGTTTCGTCGTCGGCGCGGTGGTCGTCGGCGCGGTGGCCATGCTGGGCGGCGCACTGGTCGGGCAGGTGGCGCGGTGGCCGGCGCCGGTCGGGTACGGGTTGGTCGTCGTGGTCACCCTGCTCGTCGCGCACGGCGTCACGCGGGACCGGTACTGGGCGGTGGTGTGCGCGCTCGTGCCCGCCGGGGTGATGGTGCTGACGGGCCCGTCGCCGGAGCTGCTCGCGGGGTTGGGGACCGGGCTCGGCGCGGGCGCGGTGACGGGCGGGTTCGTCGGCGGCCTGCGGGAGGTGTGGTCCGGGTTGCGGGTGCGGCCGGTCGCCGCGCTGCCCTGGCTGCCCGTGGCGGGCGCGGTCGGGGTGGGTGCCGCGGCGCTCGCCGGCGCGGTCGTCCGGCCGTCGGCGTGGGGCGCGGTGACCGGGCTGCTGGTCGGGTTGGCCGTGGCGCCGATCGCCGACCGGCCGCTGCACGCGGTGGCCGAGGTGCTGGCCCGGCCGCTCGCGCTGGACGAGTTCCCGTTGCGGCGCAAGGCGATCCTGCACTCCGCGCGCGACCGGGTGCTGCTGGTGGACGAGCACCGCTTCCCGCACGACCTGGTCCGCGACCACCTCGCCGGGTGCGACCCGGTCGAGCTGGCGGCCACCGTCGAGCGCAGGCGCGCCGGGCTCAGCCCCAGCGGGTCCGGCCCCACGGCTTGAACACCGACAGCGCGGTGTTGACCGTGTACAGCACCAGGGACACGCACGACGCGACCAGCACGTCGCGCCCGGCCGTGCCCACGACGCCGTCCGCCGCGTCGTGCAGGCCCGAGCGCAGCGCGAACGCCGTGGCGACCACGGCGACGACGGTCAGCACGAACTTCACCAGCACCCACCGGTGCTTCACCAGGCCCCACCTCGTGCCCAGCGACAGCACCACGCCGGTGGCCAGGGCGGCCAGCGCCAGCGGCAGCACCACGAGGTCGCCGAGCAGCGCCATCGCCTGGTAGAGCCGCGGCTCGTCGAACGCCGCCAGCGCCAGCACGAGCATCCCGGCGGTGACGCCGAGCCAGCCCACGGACGAGATGACGTGCAGCAGCAGCCACGTCTTGCGCGCCTTCGGTCTCATGGCGCACAGCGTGGCCGGGCCGACGCCGTCACCGCGTCCGCCCGGTGGCGGCTCGCGCGGCTACGCCTGCCGACGTACCCAGTGCGCGGGCCGCGCCACCGACCTCGGCAGCTTCGTCCGCTCGTCGCCCTTGGCCGCGTCGAGCTGCGCCTGGGTGAGGAAGAAGGCACCGGTGAGGTCCGCGCCGGACAGGTCGGCGCCGCGCAGGTCCGCGCCGATGAAGTCGACCAGCCGCAGGTCGGCGTCGACCAGCCGGGCGCCGATCAGGTACGCGCCGCGCAGCGTGGACGCCCTCATCTTCGCGCCGCGGAGGTCCTTGCCGATCAGGTCGGCGCCCCGGCGGTTGCGGCCCCTGCCCCGGGTCAGCTCGCTGGCGCGCAGCAGCAGGTCGTTCATCCGGGACCAGTGCGGGTCGACGTCCAGCCGCAGCAGCTCGTCGGGCGTGCCCCGGGTCAGCGCCTCGACCTCGGCCCGCAGCTCGCGCACGGCGGGGTGCAGCTCGCGCGCCGGCGCCAGCTCCAGCGCCTCGGTGAGGTACCAGAGCAGCTCGTGCAGCCGGCGCATGACCGGGAACACGTCGAACATGGCCCGCGCCGAGGCCGGGTCGTCGCGCCAGCTCGTGCCGCCGAACGTCACCTGCGCCACCTGCTGGCCCGCGCCGAAGCAGTCGTACACCGTGCAGCCGGTGAAGCCGCTGTCCCGGAGCCGGGTGTGGATGCCGCAGCGGAAGTCCTCGCGCAGGTTCGGGCACGGCGTGCGGGCGGGCTTGTCGATCGCGAAGTCGACCGACCTGCCGAACGCGGGCACCACGCAGCACAGGGCGAAGCAGCGGGAGCAGTCGGCGCGGAGGTCGTTCATGCGCTCAACGCGTCGAGGATCTGCTGCCCGTACTTGGCGAGCTTGTTCTCGCCGACGCCGCTGATGGCGCTCAGCTCGGTCAGCGTCGTCGGCGTGGTGGCGGCGATCTGCCGCAGCGTGGCGTCGTTGAAGATGATGTACGGCGGCACGCCCTGCTCCCGGGCCTGCGCCGTCCGCCACGTCCGCAGCTTCTCGAACACCGGGGCGGCCTCGGCGGGCAGGTCCGCAGGCGCGGTCTTGGCCGCCTTGGCGGTCCGGACCCGCGCCGCCCGCTCGGGCTCGCGCCGCATCGGCACCTGCCGGCCCTGGTAGAGCACCTCGTCGCCGGCCGGGGTGAGGACCAGCGTGGAGTACTCCCCCTCGACCGCGAGCAGGCCCTGCGCCAGGAGCTGGCGGATCACGCCGCGCCAGCCGCTCTCGTTCAGCTCCGTGCCGATGCCGAAGACCTTGAGCTGGTCGTGGTCGTGCTGGATGACCTTCGCGGTCTTGCGGCCGAGCAGGATGTCGATCGTCTGCCCGGCCCCGAACTTCTGCCGCCGCTCGTTGCGCAGCCGGACCACGGTGGACAGCACCTTCTGCGCGGCCACCGTGCCGTCCCAGGTCTCCGGCGGCGCGAGGCAGGTGTCGCAGTTGCCGCACGGCGCGGACTCCTGGCCGAAGTAGGCCAGCAGCCGGACCCGGCGGCACTCGACCGTCTCGCACAGCGCGAGCATCGCGTCCAGGTGCGCCATGAGCTTGCGGCGGTGCTGCTGGTCGCCCTCGGAGTCGTCGATCATCTTGCGCTGCTGCACGACGTCCTGCAGGCCGTAGGCCAGCCACGCGGTCGACGGCAGCCCGTCCCGGCCCGCGCGGCCCGTTTCCTGGTAGTAGCCCTCCACGGACTTCGGCAGGTCGAGGTGGGCCACGAACCGCACGTCCGGCTTGTCGATGCCCATGCCGAACGCGATGGTGGCGACCATCACGAGCCCGTCCTCGCGCAGGAAGCGCGACTGGTTGCGCGACCGCGTGCCCGCGTCCAGGCCGGCGTGGTAGGGCAGGGCCGGGATGCCGTTCTGGACCAGGAACTCGGCGGTCTTCTCCACCGAGTTGCGGGACAGGCAGTAGACGATGCCCGCGTCGCCCTGGTGCTCGGTGCGCAGCAGCTCCAGCAGCTGCTTCTTCGGCTCGTTCTTGGGCACGATGCGGTACTGGATGTTCGGGCGGTCGAAGCTGGCGACGAAGTGCTTGGCGTCGGCGAGGTTGAGGCGTTCGGCGATCTCGGCGTGCGTGGCCGGCGTGGCGGTCGCCGTGAGCGCGATGCGGGGCACCTCGGGCCACCGCTCGTGCAGGTGGGAGAGGGCGAGGTACTCGGGGCGGAAGTCGTGGCCCCACTGGGAGACGCAGTGCGCCTCGTCGATCGCGAACAGGGCGATCCGGCCGCGTTCGAGCAGGCGGGTGGTCTGCTCGGTGCGCAGGCGCTCGGGGGCGAGGTAGAGCAGGTCCAGCTCGCCTGCCAGGAACTCGGCCTCGACCAGGGCGCGCTCGTCGGGGAACTGGGTGGAGTTGAGGAAGCCGGCGCGCACGCCGAGGTCGCGCAACGCGTCCACCTGGTCCTGCATCAACGCGATGAGCGGCGAGACCACCACCCCGGTGCCCTCGCGCACCAGGGAGGGGATCTGGTAGCACAACGACTTCCCACCGCCGGTGGGCATGAGCACCAGCGCGTCCCCGCCGGAGACGACGTGGTCGACGATGTCCTGCTGCTCCCCGCGGAAGGACTCGTACCCGAAGATCCTTCGCAGCACCTCTTGCGAAGCCATCGCGCGATCCTAACCGACCCCTCCGACACCCCGGGGACGTGTCCACCTGGTCTCCGCACTAGGTGCCTTCCGGTGGTGACGGTGCTGGTCCCGTGCCCGTGCTCGTCATCCCGACGTTCCCCGGCGGGGTGTCTGGTAGCTGTAGATCATGCACGTCCACTGCGGGCAAGTGGGTCAGACGCTGGAGTCGGTCCGGTCGTCGCCCCAGCGGTTCGCGCGCGAGTGCGCTGATCGCTTCGAGGAACAGCACGGCGAGCGACCCGGTGCGGCCGAGCTGCGGAGCTGGGTCAACAGCTGGCCGGTGCTGCTGGACGCGCTGGTACGAGCCGGGCAGGCCGAGTCGTGGCTGCTGCTCGAGTACACGCTGGCCGGCAGCGCGGAGCGGGTGGACGCGCTGCTGTTGGGCAGCCGTCCCCGGGGTGGGCTCACCGGTGTCGTGGTCGAGCTCAAGCAGTGGAGCCGGCTCACCTGGGCCTCGTCGCTCGAAGTGGCGCTGGACGACGTCGTACGACCGCACCCGTGCCGACAGGCGTTCGGCTACACGAGTCACCTGGAGCGGTGGTTGGAGGAGGCGACGCTCGGCCTGGAGTACCGCGGTGTGGCGTTCATGCACAACGCGCCAATGGACGTGGTCCACCGGCTGCGGGACGCCGTCTCGGACAGCCCGGGCAGCCGCGACGTGCCGATCGTCGGGCGCGACGAGCTGTCCGGCGCGAACGGCGACGAGTTGGCGCGGGCCTTGTGCTGCGGGGACCTGCGCCCACCCACGCGCGAGCAGGTCGACCGGTTCCTCGCCGCCGAGCAGCGACCGTCGAGGTCGGTGTTCGAGGACCTCGACGACCTGCTGTCGCAGAAGTCCGAGTTCACGCTGGTGGGCGACCAGCAGGCGGCGCAGGTCCGCGTCCTCCGCACGCTCGACCCGGAGCGGTCGACCGGCAGGCAGGTGATCGCGGTCACCGGCGGCCCCGGCACCGGCAAGACCGTGGTCGCGCTGCGGCTCCTGGCCGACATCCCGCGGCTGCGGTCGGAACGGGGCCAGGTGCAGACCCGGTTCATCACGCCGTCCGGGACCCTGCGGCAGCAGTTGGTCCGGGCGACCGCGTCGCCGTGGGCGAAACAGCTCTTCCTGGTCCCCGACGCCTTCCGACCCGGTGGGCGTGGTGTCAACGTCATTCCCCTGGTCGACGAGGCCCAACGGTTGCGGCGGGACCGCAGCGCCCTCGAACGGCTGGTCGGCCACTCGCCCGTCAGCGTGTTCTTCCTCGACGAGCGGCAGGTCGTCCGCCCGCGGGAGGGCGTCACCGTCGAGGAGCTGGAGCGGATCGCGGCACGCTTCGGCGCGGAGTTCACCCACATCGCCCTGACCAGCCAGTTCCGCTGCGGTGGCTCTCAGCGGTACCTGAACTGGCTGGACCGCCTGTTCTCGGTGGGCGGTGTGGCGGAGCCGTGGGTGGAGGCCGACTACGAGGTGGGGGTGGCGGAGAGCCCGGCCGAGTTGTCGGAGTGGATCCGGGTGCGCGGTACGAACGGCCGGACGGCCCGCATCTCGGCCGGCTTCTGCTGGCCGTGGCCGAAGGACGTGCGGGGACGTCCGCTCAGCGAGGACGTGGTGATCGAGTGGACCGACGAGCACGGCGCGCGGCACACCTGGCGGCGGCCGTGGAACTCCAGGGACCCGCGCCGGACCGACGACGGCGGGGAGGTGCCGAAGAAGGAGTTCTGGGCGACCGACCCGGGAGGGGAGGACCAGGTCGGGTGCGTCTACACCGCCCAAGCGCTGGAGTACGACTACAGCGGTGTCATCATCGGCCCCGACCTGGTCCGCAGGGACGGTGAGTGGGTGGCCCGGCCCGAGCAGAGCCATGACCGCGTGATGCGGGACGTGACCCCCGACGAGTACCTGCGGCTGGCGCTGAACACGTACTGGGTGCTGGCCACGCGCGGCACCTCGGGCTGCCGGTTCCACTCCACCGACCCGGAGACCCGGCACTTCCTGCGCGACCTGTTCCGACCGCGCGCCGGGCTGCCGGTCGCCTCCCCTACGCTCCGCCCATGAGCTACCGGGACGTCCGCGAACAAGACGTGCTCGCCGCGATCGCCAGGTGCGACGAGCTGGGTACCGATGCCTTCCTCGCCCGGTACGGGTACGACAAGGCGCGCACCTTCGTGCTGGTGCACAACGGGAGGCAGTACGACTCGAAGGCGATCACGGGTGTGGCGCACGAGTTCCTGGACGGCCGCGCGCTCGGCCCCGGCGAGTTCAGCGGCGGTCGCGAGACCGTGGCGCGCCACCTCGGCCGCCTCGGCTTCGTGGTGCAGGAGCGCCGTGACCCCCCGCGGCTCCTGCTGCAACCGCGCGGCGGTACCCGGGACGGTGGGCAGGGGAACTTCATCCGCACGGTCGTCGGGGGTGTCCGGCTCGCCGACCACGCCGAGGCGTTCGGCGCGGACCTCGACGAACTGCGGGCGCTCTACCGCGACGGGACGGCGAAGCTGTGGGGCAACACCTCCCCCGCGCACGGCAACAACACCAAGGCGAAGGCGATCCGCGACAGGCGCGTGGGCGACCGGGTGCGGTTCTACGCCAGGCACCGGTTCATCGCCGAGGCCGTGATCCTCAAGCTGTTCCGCAACCCCGACGCCGCTCGCGCCATCTGGGGCGCGAACGAGACCGGGCACACGTTCGAGCACATGATGGCGCTGGGCGACGTCCGGATGATCGATGAGGACGCGACCGAATTCGTGCGCCGGTGGACGGGTCAGGACACGCTGCGCTCCGTAACGCTGGTCCCCGCCGAAGGGCTCGGCGCGCCGGCCGACCGGCCGGAGCCGCCGAGCGTTCCACCGGTCGCCAAGCGGTCCGTCGCCGAAGAGCTCCTCGCCGAGTTGCTCACCCTCAACGGCCACCCGCAGGCCGTGTCGCGGGACTCCGTCGCCGTGCTGTGGGCGATCGGCCAGGTCAAGCGCGAGCCGCGCCTGCACCCGTTGTCGACGTTCCGACGTGAGGTCTCCGGAGTGCTCGCCAACTGCGGTCTGGAGGGCGCCGACGAGCCGGAACGACCGTTCTACGACCTGGGACGAACGGGTTTCTGGCAGGTCGAACCACCGAGCACCGCAGAGGGGACGGAACCGCGGGCGGGCTTCACGGAGGACTCCCGCAGGCTGCTGATGGACATCTCGTTCCGCACGAAGGCGATCAACGCCCTGCGGTCGCGGCACCTGGACCACGTCGAGGACCAGGAGCTGCTGCTGTCGAGCGTCGGCTTGGCGGATTACGCGACGGTCAGCGGCTCGCGACAGCGGGGCGACGGCACGAGCGGGGAACGCCGTCGGCGGACGATCCAGAGTTCGTCGGTCGTCCGCGCCCAGGACGTGGTCAAGCGGGTGAAAGCCCTGCACGACCACATGTGCCAGTTCTGCGGCACGCGGCTGAAGACCGGGTTCGGCTTTTACAGCGAGGCCGCGCACATCCGCGGGCTCACCGTGCACGACGGGCCTGACGAGTTGGAGAACCTGTTGTGCCTGTGCGCGAACTGCCACGTCGAGTTCGACGGGTTCGGGTTGTACGTGGACGTGGACGACCTGGTGCGGCGGGTCGGTGACGGCTCGGTGGTCGGCGAGCTGCGCCGGGTCCCGGGCCACGAGATCAACGCGGACCACATCGCCTACCACCGGGAGCTCTGCGTGATCGCGCCACCGGCACTCCCCGAGGACGCCAAACCGGGACAAGTCGCCTTGCTTGCGTGATGATGGACCCTGGGGGGTGGCGGGCATGGGGGACATTTCCGGTGACGAGGCGAAGGCGCTCGCGCGCGGCCTGACGCGGTTGGTGCGGGTCGCGGCGGAGCTGGTGGAGGAAGGCGGTGGGGGCGGGGCGTTGCTCCGGCACGTCCGCGACCACCTCGGGTGCGAGCTGGAGCAGGCCCTGTCGGTCACCACGAAGTTCGAGGTGTGGGAGCACGTCAACCTCCAGCGCGGGGTCGACGCGTACCTCGCCGGGCGCACGCCGGGCGCCCGGTGGTTCGGGGTGGCCGGGCACCACCGCGGCCACGACGACCTCATGGCCATGCTCCTGGCCGCACGGCACCAGGCCAACGGGCTCGGCTCGGCCGACTACGCGACCGCGGCGGTGGGGCCGCGGGACACCGTCGACGTCGTCCAGCTCGGCCTGGTGCCGACGACCGCGCCCGACGGCACGCCGGTGTTGATCGGTGTTCGCGGTTACGACGACTTCGGGCCGCCGTCCTGCCGGCTGGAGGTGCTGGCGGCCGACCGGGCGGCGGCGCGGGCGGTCGGCGCGGAGGTCGAGCGGCTGATGCGGGAGCACGACGTGTTCCGCCGCCAGGTGCTCGCGTTCGGGGTGAGCGAGCACCGCGGCAACGAGCTGGTGACGTTCCTGCCCCGCCCCGCGCTGGACGCCGACGACGTGGTGCTGCCCGACGGCGTGCTCGACTCGATCGAGGAGCACGTGGTCGGCATCGCCGAGCACTCGGAACGGCTGCTCGCGGCGGGGCAGCACCTCAAGCGGGGCCTGCTGCTGCACGGCCCGCCCGGCACCGGCAAGACGCACACCGTCCGCTACCTGATGAGCCGGCTGCGCGACTGCACGGTGATCCTGCTGACCGGTCCGGCCCTGCGCCTGATCGGGCAGGCGGTGGCGCTGGCGCGGCGGTTGCAGCCGTCGATGGTCGTGGTGGAGGACGTCGACCTGGTGGCCCTGGACCGCGGTGTCGCCGCCGGGCCGACCAACCCGCTGCTGTTCACGCTGCTGGACGCGATGGACGGGGTCGGCGCGGACGCGGACGTCACGTTCGTGCTCACCACGAACCGCGCCGACGAGCTGGAACGCGCGCTGGCCGACCGGCCCGGCCGGGTCGACCTCGCCGTCGAGGTGCCGCGGCCCGACGCCGAGGGTCGCCGCAGGCTGGTCGAGCTGTACGCCAGGGGTGTCGACTTGCGCGCGGACCTCGGGCCGGTGGTCGAGGCGACCGAGGGCGTCACGGCGTCGTTCATCAAGGAGATGCTGCGGCGGGCCGTGCTGGGCGCGGTGCGGGCGGGCGACGCGGACGGCGTGCCGGTGCTGGGTGACGAGCTGGTCGACGTGGCGCGCGCGATGGCCGCCGAACGGGCCTCGCTCACCGGGGTCCTGCTGGGCGGCTCGGACGGGCCGCCACCGGCGGCGCGCGTCGTGCCCGGTCCGCCCCGGCCGGGCCTGGCTCCGCCGAACGCATAGCACCCGGGCCGAACGCGCAGCACCCGTCCGACCTTTCCCCGGTTACGCCGCACGACCCGGCGTGCCATGGTGGTCCAGACCTGAAAATTGGTCTGGACCTTCACCGGAGAAGGGATCGAGGCGATGCGCGGCACCACCGTGTTACCGGGAACGCCCAGCCGGACGCCACGTGACGGCGAGCTGCCCCTGCACCGGCTGGAGGTGCCGGTGCCCGACGCGCTGCCGTTCGCGGTGGGCACGTTCGACACCATCGGACCGATGTCGCGCGCGTCGTTCCCGCACCGGCACACGTTCCACGAGATCGTGCACGTCACCGGCGGCACCGGCACGCACGTCGTCGACCTGGCCCGCTGGCCGCTGCACCCGCCGCACCTGTGCGTGATCGCGCCCGGCCAGGTGCACCACTGGGACGACGCCCGCGACCTGCAGGGCACCGTGCTGCTGTTCACCGACGACTTCCTGCTCGACCACCCCGCCGACCGCGAGCTGCTGCGCCGGTTGAGCGAACGCCCCTGGCTGACGCTGGACGAGCGCGCCCACGCCCTGATCAGCCGCTCGATCACCGAGCTGCACGACGAGTACCGGCGCGCGGAGGCGGGCGTGGAGACGGTGCTGCGGGCGCTGCTGCACGTGCTGGTCGTGCGCGCGGCGCGGCTGCCCGCCACACCGGCCCCACCGCCCGCCAGGCCGGGCGCGGTGGCGGAGGAGTTCGTCCGGCTCTCCGGCCGCACGGACCACCGGCTGTGGACCGTGCGCGCCTACGCGGACCGCATCGGCGTCACCCCCGGCTACCTGACCGAGGCGGTGAAGGCGGCGACCGGGCGGACGCCGTCGCAGCTCGTCCGCCAGGCCCGCACGCAGGAGGCGCAACGGCTGCTGGTCAAGACGGAGCTGACCGTGCGGCAGGTGGCGAACCGGGTCGGGTTCGACGACCCCGCCTACTTCTGCCGGTTCTTCCGGCGCGAGACCGGCGTGAGCCCGGGCGGGTTCCGCCGCGCGGCCGGCCGTTCACAGTGAGCGGCACGCGCAACGGCGACCACGAGGATCACCACGAACAGCGGCGTCAGTCCATCGTCGCGGCACGGACCGCGTCCGTAGGTTCGAGCCGAATCCCGAACCCGGCGCCCCTCGCGCGGCGCCGGCCCGAAGGAGCTGGCCTTAAGGAGCAGACATGGACGCATCCACGGACGGCGACCTCACCGGGCGACCCCCGGGCGAGGAGACCGATCCCCGCCACCTCAGCCGGAAGACGGTGCTGCGCGCGGCGTTCGCCGCGGGTGTCGCGCTGCCGGTGGCCATGATGGGCGTGCCCGCGCTGGCCCGCACGGTCGGCGCGAACGGCGACCCGGTCGAGCTGACCCCGGCGTGCGACGACGGCGACGACCCGACCCCGCCGCAGACCGAGGGCCCGTACTTCAAGCCGAACTCGCCGCAGCGCACGTCGCTGGTCGACGCGAGCACGCCCGGCACCCGGCTCACCGTCACCGGCTACGTGTTCGGCCTGGCGTGCCTGCCGCTGGGCAACGTGCTGATGGACTTCTGGCAGGCCGACGTCAACGGCGTCTACGACAACACCGGCTTCAAGTTCCGCGGCCACCAGTTCACCAAGCCCGACGGCACGTTCACGCTGAGCACGATCGTGCCCGGCCTCTACCCCGGCCGCACGCGGCACATCCACGTGAAGCTGCAGGCGCCCGGGCGCCCGGTGCTCACCACCCAGCTGTACTTCCCGGGCGAGCCGCGCAACAGCACCGACACCATCTTCGACCCCCGGCTGCTGATGGAGGTGAGCACCGTCGGCAACGCCCGCGAGGCGAAGTTCGACTTCGTGCTGAACGTGCCGCAGAGCACGACCACGCGGCCGACCTCCACGACGACGACCCCGTCGTCGCCGGGTGGCGGCACGTGGGCGGTGGGCACGAACTACGCGGTCGGCGCGACCGTCACCTACAACGGCGTCGGGTACGTGTGCTTGCAGGGGCACCTGGCCCAGCCCGGGTGGGAACCGCCGAACGTGCCCGCGCTGTGGCGCGCGGAGTGACCGCTGCCCCATCGACCCCTCGGCGCGCGCACGGGCGCGCCGAGGGGTCTCCCCGCATCAGCTCAGGAACCGCCGCCGGTGCCCTGCGGCGGCACGTCGACCGGCTCGCGGAACAGGTCGGTGTAGGAGCGCTGCTCCTCCCGGCGCGGCAGGGCGAAGTTCTCCGCCCGCTCGGTGTCCGGGTGGCTGAACAGCTCGTGGTACGTCGTTGACATGTGCTTTCCGACTTTCTCCGCGTTCGGTGCGTGCTCACGGCCGGCGGTGCCGGCACGGAGGGTTGCGCACGACGCGAGGGTGTTCGGGGTTCGTGAACGTGCAATACCCCGATGACACCCACGGTACACGTCGTTCCGGCACGACCACCACGGAATTCCACAACACCCCGTCGTCCACTCGCGACACGGCCCGCCACCGCGCGCGTGACGGCGCAGTCCACATAGGACGCCGCAGAAGCGTGCGGCCCGGCGGCCGGGGTCAGGAACCGCGCCGCGGCGTCGCCGCCAGCAGGGCGCGGGTGCGGGCCGGTGCCGTCGGCGGCAGCGTGGCCAGGACGTCGGCGAGCGTCTCCGCCGCCAGCGCGCGCCGCCACGCCTCGTGCGCGCCGGCCATCCTGTCCGCCAGCACGCAGGTGTCCCGGCAGTCCTCGGGGCGCAACGCCCCCCGCCCCCGCTGCCGGATCTCCCGGCACTCGTAGGGCCGCGCCGCGCCGTCGACCGCTTCCACGACGTCCAGCAACGTGATCTCCGCGGCCGGCCTGCCGAGCCGGAAACCGCCGCGCGGGCCCGTCGTGGCGGCCAGCACGCCCGCCTTGACCAGGGACTGGAGCTGCTTGGCCAGGTAGGGCGCCGGCACGTCGTAGTAGGCCGCGAGCTGACCCGCCGACGCGGTGGCGCCCGGCTCCAGCTGCGCCAGCGTCGTGGCGCAGTGCAGGACCCACTCCGTGCTCACCGGCAGCTTCACCGGGCCAGTCTAACCCCGATATTGCGGATCTTTTTAGTCCGAGATACGTTCGCGGTGGAGCACAGCAGCGGAAGGAATCTGAATGATCGTGTCAAGCTGCGGTGGTGGCCGGTGGTGGCGCGGTCGGTGTGAAGGTTCGGCCGTCGCGCAGCAGTGCCCAGAGGACG
>NZ_JBITXT010000019.1:0-135294 GCF_044544865.1 Actinosynnema sp. NPDC053489
GTCGCAATCCACACCGAACCCGGAGGCCCTCCCTCATTCCAACATCATCCGACTACGTGTCGCGTGGGACGTCCACAACCTCCCAGGGCAGTACAACTAGCCCACCGACGAAGCCTCAGTCACTCAGTTAGTCACTCACCGCTGTGTGAGACGTCCCCAAGATCAAGAAGAAGATCCACGGCTAGAAGCAAAAGAGCCCGCTAACCAGGTGTTTTACCTGAATCAGCGGGCTCTTTCGGCCGTCGGGACGACAGGATTTGAACCTGCGACCCCTTGACCCCCAGTCAAGTGCGCTACCAAACTGCGCCACGTCCCGGCCGCACCCCCCGTTGTGGGGTGCGCGCATAGCTTAGCGCACCCACGACAGCCCCCCGACCACCACCCCCCACCTGCCTACCCCAAGCCATCTACCTGCGCAAACGGCAGGAGCCCGCACGAAGCGGGCTCCTGATCCCTCCGGCTCGCCTGCTCCCCCTGGAATCGACGACCTCGTCGGTCACTATGCGCTGGCCCGGTTTGGTTCGGTACCGCCTAAAGTCGAGTCTTCTTTGTCAACTTTCGACCAACTCGCCGGTAACGTGGCGTCCACGGTGAAGCCGCCGTCCGACCTCACCCCCGTCGTCAGGTCACCCCCGGCTTGGGCGACCCGCTCCCGCAGCCCGTGCAGCCCGTGACCACCCTCTTCCGACGGACGCGGCGGATGTGGCAGATGCGACGGACGCGGCGGTACGGTGGGCCGGTCGTTGGTCACCGTCACCCGCAGCCGATCATCCTCTTGCGACAGTCGCACGTGGACCGGAGCACCCGGGGCGTGCTTCGTCACGTTGGTCAGCGCTTCCTGGATCACGCGGTACGCGGCGCGGGAGGTCGGGGCTGGTGGGTGCGCATCGGTCACGTCGTTCTCGTAGCGCACCGCCAGCCCTGCCGAACGGGCTCGGGCGATCAGGGCCGGGATGCCCTCGAAACCCGGCGCGGGTTCGGTGTTCAACAAGCCCAACGCGGCGCGCATCTCGGCCAGCGCCTCCTTCGCCAGCGCACGCACGCGCAGCGCGGCATCACGGGTCGGGCCGTCGGACGTGGTGGCCGCCAGGGCCGCCGACTCGACCGCGATGAGCGTGGCGTGGTGGCCCACGGCGTCGTGGATCTCGCGCGCTATCCGGGCGCGTTCCGCCGCACGCGCGCCGTCCTCGCGGGCCTCCAGCTCGGCCGTCCGCGCCCTCGACGCCTCGGCCAGGCTCTCCGTCAGCTCCCGCCTCGTCGTGATCAGCGCACCCAACGCCGTGGGCGCGCCCGCGACGAACAGGCTGAACGCGAACGTCAGCAGCACGGCCCCGAGCGGCAGGGGTTGGGTTGCCACCACGAGCCCCGACGGCAGCACGGTGGCCAGCGCCACGAAACCGATCATCACCCGCGTGGACGACTTGCGACCGACCCGGTAGAGGGCGACGACGGTGGGCGCGAGACCGAGGCCGCCCACCAGGCCCGGCAGGCTGACCAGCGCCGCGACCCACGGCCGCCACCGGCGCAGCGGCAGCAGCGCGCACGCGGCCAGCGCCGTCGGCAGCGACCACGCGTACGGGATGTGGTCGGCGAGCAGGACCACCGCGCCGGTGACCACCACCACCAGCAGCTCCCGCAGGATCACCACGTGCCCACCTGGTGGGCGACGAGGGCGGCCTGGACGCGGTTGTCCACGCCCAGCTTGGTCAGCACCGTCGACACGTAGCTCTTGACCGTCGCCTCGCTGAGGCCGAGGGACGCGGCGATGGCGCTGTTCGGCTGGCCGTTCGCCAGCAGCTCGAGCACCTGCCGCTCGCGCGCGCTCAGCTGGTCGAGCCGCGGGCTGGGGCGCAGCCGGGTGGCGCGCATCTTCGGCAGCAGCCGGGCGGTGATGCGCGGGTCCAGGACGGCTCCGCCGGCGGCCAGGTCGAGCACGGCGCGCACCAGGGCGTCCGGCTCGGCGTCCTTGAGCAGGAACCCCTGCGCGCCCAGCTCCAACGCCGTGGCCACGTACTCGTCCAGGTCGAACGTGGTCAGCACGGCCAGCGCCGGCGGGTCCGGCCAGGCCAGCACGGCGCGCAGCGCGGACAGCCCGTCCATGCCCGGCATCTGCACGTCGACCAGCGCCACGTCGGGCCGGAACCGGCGGACGGCCTGCAGCAGCCCGGCGCCGTCCGCGGCTTCGGCGACGACCCGGACCCGGCCGTCGGCTTCGAGCAGCACCTTCAGCCCTCGACGGAGCAGCGCTTCGTCGTCGGCGAGGACCAGTCGCACCGGCACTTCGCCAGGCAACCGCATCCGGCGGGCCGGGGCAACCTGCCCCGACGAACTCGGGTCACTTCTTGGGGCGCTTCTCCCGCACCCGCACCGAGATGCGCACCGGGCTGCCCTGGAAGCCGAACTCCTCGCGCAGCTTGCGCTCGATGAACCGCCGGTAGCCCGCCTCCAGGAAACCGGTCGTGAACAGCACGAACGTCGGCGGCCGGGTGCCCGCCTGGGTGGCGAACAGCACCTTGGGCTGCTTGCCGCCGCGCACCGGCGGCGGGGTGGCGGCGATGAGGTCGGTCAGCCACGAGTTCAGCTGCCCGGTCGGCACGCGCGTGTCCCAGGAGTGCAGCGCCGTGCGCAGGGCGGGCGCGAGCTTGCGCACCGCGCGCCCCGTCAACGCGGAGATGTTCACCTTCTCCGCCCACGGCACCCGGACGAGCCCGCGTTCCAGCTCGCGCACCATCGCGTTGCGCCGGTCCTCGTCCACGAGGTCCCACTTGTTGAACGCCAGCACGCACGCGCGCCCACTGTCCACGACCATGCTGAGCACCCGCAGGTCCTGCTCGCTGATCGGCTCGGACGCGTCGAGCAGCACGATGGCCACCTCGGCGGACTCGATCGCGGCCTTGGTGCGCAGCGAGGCGTAGTACTCCGCGCCGGAGGCGAAGTTGACGCGCTTGCGCAGGCCCGCGGTGTCCACGAACCGCCACAGCTCGTCGTCCAGCTCGACCAGCGAGTCGACCGGGTCGACGGTGGTGCCGGCGACGTCGTGCACGACGGACCGGTTCTCCCCGGTCAGGCGGTTGAGCAGGGACGACTTGCCGACGTTGGGCCGGCCGACCAGGGCGACGCGGCGCGGGCCGCCGCGGACGGCCTCGTAGGTCTCGCGGGGGGTCTCCGGGAGGGCCTTGAGGATCGCGTCGAGCATGTCGCCGGAGCCTCGGCCGTGCAGGCCGGACACCGGGATCGGCTCGCCGAGCCCGAGGGACCACAGGGACGCGACCTCGGCGACGAGCCTCTCGTCGTCGACCTTGTTCGCCACCAGCAGCACGGGCCGCTTGGACCGGCGCAGCAGCTTGACCGCGGCCTCGTCGGTGGTGGTCGCGCCGACCGTCGCGTCGACCACGAACAGGATCGCGTCGGCGGTGGCGATGGCCAGCTCGGCCTGCGCGGCGACCGAGGCCATCATGCCGGTGGCGTCGGGTTCCCAGCCGCCGGTGTCGACCACGGTGAACTTGCGGCCGTTCCACAGGGCGTCGTAGGCGACCCGGTCGCGCGTCACGCCCGGCACGTCCTGCACGACCGCTTCACGGCGGCCGATGATGCGGTTGACCAACGTCGACTTGCCGACGTTCGGCCGGCCGACCACGGCCAGCACGGGCATCGGGGGCGCGCCCGCCTCCTCGCCCTCGACCGCCTCGTCGAACGCGGTCCACTCGGACTCGTCCGCCCAGGTGCCGTCCAAGTCCGTCACTGCGCTTCTCCTCGCTGGCTGTCGAGCTCGGCCACCAGCGTGGCCAAGCGGTCGCGGACCTGCTCGGTGGCCTTGACGAGCGCCTGGCGACCGCGGTCGCCGGGCAGCTCGAACGGCTCACCCACGAGCACGTCCACCACGGGTCGGAACCTCCGCCGGGTCCCGGGCGGGCGCAGGGTGCCGCGGCACGCGACGGGCACGACGACCGCGCCGGTCGAGCGGGCGAGCCACGCGGCGCCCGCCTGCGCCTCGGCCACGTCGCCCGTGCCGCGGGTGCCCTCGGGGAACACCCCGACCACGCCGCCGGCCCGCAGCACCTTCTGCGCGGCCAGCAGCGGCGCCCGGTCCGGCTCGCCGCGCCGCACGGCCAGTTGGCCGATCTTGCGCAGCAGCGTGCCGACCACGCCCTTGAACATCTCCTGCTTGATCAGGAACACCACGCGCCGGGGCAGGACGCCGAACAGGATCGGCCCGTCCGCCATCGAGCTGTGGTTGGCCACCACGACGACCGGGCCGTCGAGCGGGACGCGGGTGACACCGCGCGCCCGGACCCGGAACGCCGAGCGGACGGGTCCGCGCGCGATCCACCGGCCGACCTCGTGCAGCCAGGGCGCCGCCCCCTCGGGGAGCTGGTCGGTCACCCGCTCACCCGTCCGCTCGGCTGGGCCAGGAGCCCGCGGGCGTCCACCAGTTCCAGCAACGCGGCCAGCGTGCCCGGGAGGTCCAGCGACGTCGTGTCGAGCACGACCGCGTCCGGCGCGGCCCGCAGCGGCGACACCGCGCGGGTCGAGTCGTAGGCGTCGCGCCGCTGCACGTCCGCGAGCGTGGCGTCCAGGGTGGACTCGCGGCCGGACGCGCTGTCCTGCTTGGCGCGGCGCAGCGCGCGGGCCTCGGCGTCGGCGGTCAGGTAGACCTTGAGCGGCGCGTCGGGCACGACGGCGGTGCCGATGTCGCGGCCCTCCACGACGATCCCGCCGGTCCCCTCCAGCGCCTCGGCGATGATCCGGCGCTGCTCGGCGACGAGCCGGGCGCGCACCGCGGGCACCGCCGACACCGGCGACACGGCGAGGGTGACCTCGGGGCCGCGGATCTCGGCGCCGACGTCGTCGCCGTCGAGGGAGGTCGTGGAGCGGTCCGGGTCCGTGCCCTGGACGACGAGCGCGGCGGCCGCGACCTCGGCCACGCGGGCCTCGTCGGTGGGGTCGACGCCGGCCCGCAGCACGGCCAGCGTCACGGCCCGGTACATCGCGCCGGTGTCCAGGTAGCGCGCGCCGAGGCCGGCCGCGAGCCTGCGCGCCGCGGAGGACTTGCCGGTGCCGGAGGGCCCGTCGAGGGCCACCACGCCACGCAGCTCACCGTGTTGCACGGGGTTTTCCTCCTCAAACGCGACGACGTTCGTCAACCTCCAATTGTGCCCGGTGCGACGCGTCACACCCGCATCAGCCCCGCGCGGGCGTCAGCCGAGGTCGGCCAGCAGCAGCCCGCTGCGCGGCTTGGGCGTGAAGTAGGTGCTCTTGCGGGGCATCCGGCCGCCCGCCGCGTGCACCGCCAGGACGTCCCCCAGCGGCACGGGTGCGATCAGCAGGAGGGCGTCGAGCGGGACGCCCGGGGGCACGTCGCCGGTCACCGGGGGCACGTCGCCGGTCACCGGGCGCACGTGCGGGCTCTCCGGGTCCAGCCCGAGGGCCCGGTGCAGCAGCACCTCCTCGACGCACGCGTGGTCCACGCCGGTCGACGGCAGCTCGACCCGCACCGCGGCCGACCCGGACACCGCGACCACCGCGCCGGGCGACGGCCGGGTCCCGGCGTCGACCGGCGCCACCGGCAGGCCGAGGGCCCGCCACGCCGCCGCCATGTCCGCCAGGGACAGGCCGGTGCCGGCGACGGCGCGGTGGATCGGCCCGATCCTCAGGTCGGGGCCGGCCGTGACCAGCGCCAGCAGGCCGGGCAGCCCGGCGGAGGCGGCGACGCGGTGGTTGCCGTCGGCGACCATCAGCAGGTGCTCGCCGGCGGCCTCCAGCAGGGCGTCCTGCCGCTCGCCGGGACCGACGAGCCACAGCCAGTGCCGCCGCCCGCCGGGGTCGACCAGGGACACGGCGGGTTCCTCGGAGACCTCGGCGACCAGCCGGGTCAGCCGCACCTCGCGGGCCACCGGCACCAGCATCGCGGCGCTGGTGACGCAGCCGAGACCGGTCAGCACGCGGGCGCGTTCGGCGACCACCTCGGGGTACACGTCCTCGGTGTGGCCGACCGCCGCCGGGTCCGCCATGCACAGCAGGCCGTACGCGGTGCCGTCGGGCCCGTCGACCCGGTAGGGCGCGACGACGTCGTGGACCTCGCGGTAGGCGGTGCGGCGCAGCCGGGCGAGGTCGGCGACGGCGTGCGGCAGCGCGTCGAGCAGGCTCGACCCGGCGGCGAGGGCGGCCGGGGTGCGGTGGGGGTGCTGCACCGCGAGCAGGGTGCCGGGGCGGGCGCGGGCGAGCGCGGCGACGACCCGCTCCGGCTCGGCGAACTCGTCGACGTCCGGACCGGGCACACCGTCACGAACCACCCATCCGTGCCGGATCGCCCGAACGCGTGTTTTCATTCGATTAGAATCACACGTCGTGAACGTCGAGGTGACGCCGCTTCCGGGGATCGGCACCCGTCAGGACTTCATGATCCGCGCGGGCCGCCGCATCGGGGTGATAACGCACCGTGACGGCAAGTTCGAGCTGATCGTCAGCAACCGGGACGACCCCGACGACTGCGCCGCCTCGATAGCGCTGACGCCGGCCGAGGCGAGCACGCTGGCCGGGCTGCTGGGCTCGCCGCAGCTCGTGGCGCACCTGCAGGAGCAGCACCGCGAGGTCGCGGGCATCTCCACCAAGCAGTTCCCCGTCGTGCCCGGCTCCCGGTTCGACGGCAGCCCGCTGGCCGAGACCGAGCTGCGCACCCGCACGGGCGCGTCCATCGTGGCCGTCGTGCGGCGGGGCTCGGTGCACCCGTCGCCGCGCCCGGACTTCGTCTTCGAGGGCGGCGACCTGGTCGTCGTGGTCGGCACGGTGGACGGCCTGAGCGCCGCGGCCGAGCTGCTGGGCGGTGGCTGAACACCTTGCACAGCACCGCAATCGCACTGGTCCAACTGGGCGCGGTCTTCTTCGGGCTGGGCCTGCTCGGCAAGATGGCGTGGCGGGTCGGCATCTCCCCGATCCCGCTCTACCTGATCGGCGGCGTGGCCTTCGGGCAGGGCGGCCTGGTGCCGCTGCACGGCATCGAGGACTTCACGCACCTGTCCAGCGAGATCGGCGTCATCCTCCTGCTGCTCCTGCTGGGCCTGGAGTACTCGGCCGCGGAGCTGATGACCGGGCTGAAGCGGTCGTGGACGGCCGGCCTGGTGGACATCGCGCTCAACGCCACCCCGGGCGTGATCGCGGCGCTGATCCTGGGCTGGGGCCCGGTCGGCGCGCTGGCGATGGGCGGCGTCACCTACATCTCGTCGTCCGGGATCATCGCCAAAGTGCTCGGCGACCTGGGCCGGCTGGGCAACCGGGAGACGCCGGTGGTGCTGTCGGTGCTGGTGTTCGAGGACCTGGCGATGGCGGTCTACCTGCCGATCCTGACCGCCGTGCTGGCGGGCGTGAGCTTCCTCGGCGGGCTGAGCGCGGTGGGCATCTCGCTGGCCGCGATCACGGTCGTGCTGGTGATCGCGCTGAAGTTCGGCCGGTACGTGTCCGCGGTGGTGGACAGCCCGGACCCCGAGGTGTTCCTGCTGAAGGTGCTGGGCGCGGCGCTGCTGGTCGCGGGCGTGGCGTCGCAGCTGCAGGTGTCGGCGGCGGTGGGCGCGTTCCTGCTGGGCATCGCGATCTCCGGGTCGACGGCGGAGAACGCGACCCGGATGCTGGAGCCGCTGCGCGACCTGTTCGCGGCGATGTTCTTCGTGGTGTTCGGCCTGAACACCGACCCGAGGTCGATCCCGCCGGTGCTGGGGCTCGCGGTGGCGCTGGCCGTGGTGACCACGCTGACGAAGGTGGCCACCGGGTGGTGGGCCGCGCGGCGGCAGGGCATCGGGCGGATGGGCCGGGTGCGGGCGGGCGCGGCGCTGGTGGCGCGCGGCGAGTTCTCGATCGTGATCGCGTCGCTGACGGTGGCGTCCGGCGCGGTGGACGGTCGGTTGGCGGCGCTGGCGACGGCGTACGTGCTGCTGATGGCGGTGATGGGGCCCGTGGCGGCGCGCGTGGTGGAGCCGCTGGCCAAGAAGTTCACCCGAAAGAGTGGTGCGGCTCCCACGGCCGCGTGACCCGGTATCTCCACCCGGTTCAGTGACTCCACTACGGCATGTGACCGGGATCACGTCCGCGCCCAACCCGTCCGGTTGATTGAACGCGGGCGTGATCCGGGGTTACACCTGACTGCCGTCCAACCCCGAAGGGGGTCGTCATGTCACAACCAACGGACGCCGGGACAACGGGTCGCTACCTCGTCCTCATCGACGACAGGTCCGTCACGGCCGGCGCGCGGGAGATGAACCGGGTCGCCGGGATCAGCGCCGCGAGCACCGCGGACAGCGCCACGGGCGCGGACCTCGCCGCCGCCGACGGCGTCATCTTCCAGGAACTGGGCGTGGCCGTGGTCAACGCGACGCCGGACCAGGTCACCAGGCTGACCCGGGCCGCCGAGGCGCCCGGCCCGATCGCCGTGGTCGAGGCCGAGCGGGTCGTGCGCGCCTACACCGCGCCGCCCGAGGCGGGCACCGACGCCGCCGTGGACGAGTCCGTGTTCACCTGGGGCCTGCAGGCCGTGGGCGCGAACCTCTGCTCGGCCACCGGCAAGGGCGTCCGGGTCGCCGTGCTCGACACCGGTTTCACCGTCGCCCACCCGGACTTCGCGGGCCGCTCGGTGATCACGCAGTCGTTCGTCGACGGCGAGTCGGTGGACGACGCGCACGGCCACGGCACGCACTGCATCGGCTCGTCCACCGGGCCGCGCCGGGCCGCGAGCGGCGGGCCGGGGTACGGCGTGGCCCACGAGGCCGAGGTCTACGCGGGCAAGGTGCTGTCCAACCGCGGCAGCGGCACCGACTCCGGCATCCTCGCGGGCATCGAGTGGGCCATCGCCAACAACTGCGCCGTCGTCTCCATGTCGCTGGGCGCGACCGTGCGCCCCGGCACGCAGTACTCGCAGGTCTTCGAGCAGGCGGCCACCCGCGCGATGGCCAAGGGCACGTTGATCGTCGCCGCGGCGGGCAACGACAGCACCCGGCCGGGCCTGGTCGCGCCGGTCGGCCACCCCGCCAACTGCCCGTCCATCCTCTCCGTGGGCGCGGTCGACGTGAACCGCGCCGTCGCGTACTTCTCCTGCGGGACCGTCGACACGATCGGCCAGGTCGACCTCGTCGGGCCGGGCGTGGACGTCTACTCCAGCTGGAACCGCGAGGACGGCGGGCTGGGCATGCACAAGCGCATCCAGGGCACCAGCATGGCCACCCCGCACGTGGCGGGCGTCGCGGCGCTCATCGCCGAGAAGCACGGCGCCCGCGGGTGGGAGCTGTGGGCCCGGCTCGTGCAGAGCGCGCGTCGGTTGGAACTGCCCTCGACCGACGTGGGCGCGGGACTGGTCCAAGCTCCCTGAGGCCGCTGCGGAGGCGCCCGTGGACAAGGTCGTGGTCTCGGTGGCCGACGACCGCCTGGCCGACCTGCCCACCGTCGTGGCGGCGCTGCGCGACGCCGGGATGGTGGTGGACGCCGTGCTCGCGGCGCTGGGCGTGGTGACCGGGTCGGTCGCCCCCGGTGCGGGCGACCGGCTCGGCGCCGTGCCCGGCGTCGCGCACGTCGAGGTGGAGCGCACGCTGCGGCCGCCTCCCGAGCCGGGCGGCTGAACCCGGCCGGCGCCACGCCGTCCCCATTTCCGGAATTCCTCAAGACGGAGAAGAACGCTTGTGCGGGGCCGGTCGCACCCGTGGGCCCCGGACGGGCGGGACGCCCAGGCCGTCCCGGTCACGATCCGTTCGGGACCGGTGCCGAGACGGGCCGCGAACCGGACACCCTACGCTGTGCGGGGCAATCGACCCATCATCGAACACGTGTTCTATGATCGCGCCGGGTCGAGCCGGATGCGCAGAGAGGACGACGAGAGAACGTGCAGGCGGACACGCTCGTGGAGCAGGAAGAGACGGTGGACGCCGAGGCGCCCGCCGCACCCGTGCAGCAGGAGGTCGCACCCGTGGCAGAGCGAGCGGAACCGGTCGCGGAGCCCGAGGCCAAGCCCGCCGAGGCCGAGGCCAAGCCCGCGAAGCGGCCCAAGTCGACGGCCAAGAAGACCCGCACGGTCGAGCTGACGCTGACCGTCACGGGCACGGCCGACGGCGAGTGGCAGGCCGACCTGGTGCACGGCACCAAGCGGGTCGTGCAGGGCCTCCCGATCTCGGCCGCGGCGGTGTCGCGGGCGGCCAAGGAGCTGCACGACGACATCGCGGGCGGCATCGACGAGGTCATCGAGGCGGCGCGCGCCCAGCACCGCACGCGGATGGAAGAGCTGGAGGCGGAGCTGGCGAAGGTCAAGGCCGCGCTGGCCGAGCTGACCGACTGACGTCGACCGGCCGGGTGCCGCCGACCGGCGAGGTCGACGGCACCCTCCCGCTCAGCGCGACGGGTCCAGCACCAGCTTGCCGGTGGTGCGCCTGGACCTCAGGTCCTCGTGCGCCCGGCGCACCTCGGACAGCCCGTACTCCCCGCCCGGCACGGCCCGCAGCCCGCCCGCCAGCACCAGGTCGAACAGCTCGGCCATCGCCCGGTGCACCACCCGGCCCGGCAGCGCGAACGCGTGCGGCAGCCACATGCCCGCGACCGCCGTCGAGCGGACCAGCAGCTTGCCCGGCGGGATCGGCGACGGCTGCTCGCGGCTGGCCATGCCGTAGAACGCGAGCCGGCCGAACGGCGCGAGCGCCGCGATGCTCTGGTCGGTCACCGCGCCGCCGGTCATGTCGAGCACGACGTCGACCCGCCGACCGCCGTTGGCCTCGCGCAGCGCCGCGGTCATGTCCGGCGCGGTCGAGTCGACGGCGACGTCCGCGCCCAGGTCCAGCGCCAACCGGCGCTTCTCCTCGCTGCTGGCCGTGGCGATGACCCGGCCCGCGCCCCACCTCTTCGCCAGCTGCACGGCCAGCGTGCCGACACCGCCCGCGGCGGCGTGCACGACCACGCTCTCCCCCGGCTCCAGGTGCGCGCTCTTGCGCAGCAGCAGCCACGCCGTCGCGCCCTGCACGACCATGCTCAGCGCGGTGAGGTCGTCGACGCCGTCCGGCACGTCGAACGCGGTCGCCTCCGGCACGACGGCCTTCTGCGCGTACCCGCCGGAGTTCGTCAGGGCGACCACGCGCCGGTCCCCCGCCGTGCCGACGACCTCGCCGCCGGGCACGAGCGGCAGCTCCATCTTGGACAGGTACGAGTTCTCGGCCTGGTGCGTGTCGGCGTAGTTCAGGCCGGCGCGGCTGACGTCGACGAGCAGCTCGCCGGGCCCCGCGACGGGGTCGGGCAGCTCGACCTCGGTCAGCACCTCGGGTCCGCCGAACTCGGTGATCTGGATGGCGCGCACGGGGGTTCAGCTCTCCTTGGCGGCGATGGGGTCGTGGTCCAGCCGCACGCGTTCACCGGTCGCGGTGCGCGGGCCTGGCGGGTTGGGGAAGGTGAACGGCGCGCTGGGTCGCCCGGCCTGCACGAACCAGCATTCACCGGGCTTGCCGTCGCGCAACACGGCGACGAACGCGTCCACCACGTCGTCCACGCTCATCACCGGCATCCCCACCTGCTCCAGGGTGGACTTGACGTCGGCGATGATGTCGGTGTCGGCGAACGACGGGCACACGGCGTTCACGGTGACGCCGTCGGCGGCGGCCACCGGGCCCAGCCCGCGGACGAGGCCGACGACGGCGGCCTTGTTCGCGCCGTAGAGGGGGTCCATGGGCATGGCCATCAGGCCCGCCATGCTGGCGGTGGCGACGATGCGGCCGCCGCGCTTGCGCAGCTCGGGCAGCGCCGCGTGGACGCCGTAGACGACGCCGTCCAGGTTGATGCCCATGACGGCGCGGTAGCGCTCGGGGTCGAAGTCGTCGCCCAGCCCGAAGCCGGTGGCGATGCCCGCGTTGAGCACGGCGACGTCGAGCCCGCCGAACCGCCGCACGGCCGTCGCGACCGCCTCCTCGCTGTGCCGGGGGTCGCGCACGTCGCAGTGGGCGAACACGCCGCCCACCTCGTCGGCCACCGCGGCGCCCCGCTCGTCGTCGACGTCGGCGACGACCACGGACGCGCCGCCGGCGGCGAGGCGGCGGGCCACCCCCGCGCCGATGCCGTTCGCGGCCCCGGTGACCAGTGCGACCTTGCCCGAGAACTCCACCGCGCCTCCTCTGGCTGACATTCCGACCAGTCGGTATGGTTCCCCCGACGCGCTCTGGCGTCAAGGCGACCTCGCCGGTAGGTTACTAAGCGGTTGCTTAGGCCCGCAGATCAAGGAGGACTGACCGTGGCCCAGACGGACGCACGGGTGGCCATCGTCACCGGTGCCGCACGCGGCATCGGCGCCGCCGTAGCCACGCGGCTCGCCCAGGACGGCCTCGCCGTCGCGCTGTTCGACCTCACCGAGGACGCCTGCGCCGAGGCCGTGGCGGGCATCAGGGCGGCCGGTGGCACCGCGATCGCGGTGGGCGTCGACGTCAGCGACAGCGCCGCGGTCGAGGCGGCCGTGCGGCGGGTCGCCGACGAGCTGGGCCCGCCGACCGTCCTGGTCAACAACGCGGGCATCCTGCGCGACAACCTGCTGTTCAAGATGACCGACGACGACTGGGACGCGGTCATCAACGTCCACCTGCGCGGGTCGTTCCTGATGAGCCGGGAGGTGCAGAAGTTCCAGACGGCCGCGAAGTGGGGCCGGATCGTCAACCTGTCGAGCACCTCCGCGCTGGGCAACCGGGGGCAGGCGAACTACTCGGCGGCCAAGGCGGGCCTGCAGGGCTTCACCAAGACGCTCGCGATCGAGCTGGGCAAGTTCGGCGTGACGGTGAACGCCATCGCGCCGGGGTTCATCGCGACCGACATGACCGCGGCGACGGCCGCCCGGGTCGGCGTCGACTTCGAGGACTTCAAGAAGGGTGCGGCCGCCACCATCCCGGTGGGTCGCGTCGGGACGCCCGAGGACATCGCGCACACCGCGTCCTTCCTGGTGAGCGAGGGTGCCGGGTTCGTGTCCGGCCAGGTCGTCTACGTCGCCGGCGGACCGAAGGACTGACGATGCGGGTATTCGCGAACCTCGACGAGCTGGCCGCGGCCAAGGGCGAGCACCTCGGCCGCGGTGAGTGGCACGAGGTCACCCAGGCCGAGATCAACCTGTTCGCCGACGCCACGGGCGACCACCAGTGGATCCACGTGGACCTGGAGAAGGCCGCCGCCGGGCCGTTCGGCGCGCCGGTCGCGCACGGTTACCTGACGCTGTCGTTGATTCCCCTGCTCGTGCGGGACATCTACACCGTCGAGGGTCTGTCCATGGGCGTGAACTACGGGCTGAACAAGGTGCGCTTCCCCAGCCCGGTGGTCGTCGGGTCGCGGGTGCGGGCGAGCGCCGAGCTGGCCGAGGTCACCGACGTGGCGCAGGGCAAGCAGGCGGTGGTGCGGGTGACCGTCGAGATCGACGGCAACCCCAAGCCCGCGTGCGTGGCCGAGACCGTGGTCCTGCTGGTCCCGGCGGGCTGACCGCTCTCCCCGAAAGAGCCGGCCCGGAAGATCGGACCCCGGACGCGACGGGCACGGACGCGGCGGGCACGGCGCCTTCCCCCCGACAGGCGCCGTGCCCGTCGTCCTTCCCACGTCAGGCGTCGGCCTCGCGGGCGACCCGGTCCAGCCGCGCGCGGTAGGCGGTCCAGTCCACCTCGCCCAGGTTGTCGTTGTCCGGGCGCAGTCCCGCCGCGCCGTCGACCAGTTCCCGCACGATGTCGGCGTGGCCCGCGTGGCGGTTCGTCTCGGCGATCACGTGCACCAGCACGAGGTGCAGGGTGACCCGCGCGCGGTCCGCCGACCACCACGGCACGACGCCCGGCGCGTCGAGGTCCAGCTCCTCGATCGTCGCGTCCGAGTGCGCCCACACCCGGCGGTACAGGGCGATCACGTCCTCGCGCGACTCCTCGGCCGTGGCCCACATGTCCGCGTTCGGCTCGGCGTCGTCCGCCGCCCACGGCAGCGGCTCCGGGAACGGGCGGCCGAACGTGTCGCCGAAGTAGCCGACCTCCACCCCCGCCAGGTGCTTGACCAGGCCCAGCAGGTTCGTGCCGGTCGGCGTCAACGGGCGGCGGGCGTCGTAGGGCGACAGGCCCTCCAGCTTCCACAGCACCGCCTCGCGGGCCGTGCGCAGGTAGCGGTGCAGGTCGGGCTTCACGGGGCCTCCCCGGTCGCGGGACGCAGGGACGACAGCAGCAGGTCGGCGAAGTGGCGGCCCACCTGCTTCGCCGACAACGGCCCGTCGGCGCTGTACCACTGGCCGAGGTGGTGGACCGAGCCGAAGAAGTAGTGCACGACCAGGTCCGCGGGCACGTCGGCGCGGAACACGCCGGCCGCCTGGCCCTCCTCGACCAGCGACCGGAAGCGCTCGTGGTAGCGCCGCCGCTCCGCCCGCACCTCCCGCCGCTTGTCCTCGGCGAGGTGGTCGGCGGACCGGAAGTACACCCGCGCCTGGTCGAAGTTGTCGACCGAGGTGACCACGACGTCGACCGCCGCCGCGTGCAGCCGCTCGGCGATCGGCGCCGACCCGGACGCGAAGTGGTCCAGCCGCTCGGTCTGCATGCGCAGCAGGCTGCCATAGATCTCGTGCAGCAGGTCGTCCTTGGACCCGAAGTAGTGGTACATGGCGCCCTTGGTGACGCCCGCCAGGTCCACGATGTCCTGCACCGCGACCCGGTCGAAGCCCTTGGCGGCGAACAACCGCGTCGCGGCGTCGATCAGCCGTTCCGGTACCGATGCCATGGGCCAAGCATCGCACGCCCGTTCACCGGAACACGGCGATCGGGTCCGCCGTGGCGGCACGCGACGCGCACCCGCGGGTCCCACCCCCGGGTCACCGGGGGTGAGCCACCACCCGGGGTCAGCCGCCCAGCGTCACGCCGCCGTCGACCACGAACGTCGCGCCGGTGGTGTAGCCGCCCGCCGCCGAGGCGAGGAACACGACGGCCGCCGCCAGTTCCTCCGGGTCGCCCACCCGCCCCATCGGCAGCCTCGCGATGTGCCCTTCGAGGTAGCCCTCGGGGTACTGGTCGGTCATCTCGGAGGCGAAGTAGCCGGGCGCGACGGCGTTGACCCGGATGCCCTTGCGGCCGGTCCACTGCTGGGCCAGGTCGCGGGTCAGGCCGATGACACCGGCCTTGGACGCCGAGTACGCGGCCTGCGGCAGCCCGCCGGAGACCAGGCCGAGCACGCTGGAGACGTTGACGATCGAGCCGCCGTCGGTCATCACGGCCGCCGCGGCCTGCGCCATCCAGTAGGTGCCGTTGAGGTTGACGTCCATGACGCCGAGGAACTGCTCGGGCGTCTCCCGGGACGCGGGCACCGCCGACGCCACGCCCGCGTTGTTCACCAGCACGCGCACCGGGCCGAACTCGGCCGCCGCCCGGGCCACCTCCCGGCAGTCGTCCGGCTGCGCGACGTCCGCGCGCACGATCAGCGCCCGGCGGCCGGCGTCCTCCACCAGCCGCGCGGTGTCCTTGAGCCGGTCGACCCGCCGTGCCGCGAGCACCACGTCCGCGCCCGCCTCGGCGAGGCCCTTGGCGAACGCCACGCCCAGGCCGGACGACGCGCCGGTGACGATCGCGACCTGCCCGTCCAGCCGGAACCTGTCCAGGATCCCCATTCAGCTCAACCTCTCCAGGATGATCGCCATGCCCTGACCGCCGCCCACGCACATCGTCTCCAGCCCGAACTGGGCGTCGCGCGCGCGCATCCCGTTGATCAGGGTGGTGGTGATGCGGGCGCCGGTGGAGCCGAACGGGTGGCCGAGGGCGATCGCGCCGCCGTGCACGTTCAGCTTGTCCATGTCGATGCCGAGCGCGCGCTGGCTGCCCAGCACCTGCACCGCGAACGCCTCGTTGATCTCGACCAGGTCGATGTCGTCGATGGTCAGGCCGGCGTGCGCGAGGGCCTGCCTGGTGGCGTCGACCGGGCCGAGGCCCATGATCTCCGGCGAGAGGCCGGACACGCCGGTGGACACGATGCGCGCCAACGGGGTCAGGCCCAGTTCCCGCGCGCGGACGTCGCTCATGACGACCAGGGCCGCCGCGCCGTCGTTGAGGGGGCAGCAGTTCCCGGGCGTGACCGTCCCCTGTGGACGGAACGACGGCTTGAGCGCCGCCACGGCGTCGTAGGTGACGTTCGGGCGCGGCCCGTCGTCGGTGGCGACGACCGTGCCGTCCGGGAGCGTGACGGGGGTGATCTCGCGGGCGAAGAACCCGTCCGCGATGGCCTTCTCGGCGAGGTTGTGCGAGCGCACGCCGAACTCGTCCTGGTCGCGGCGGCCGATGCCGAGCAGGGTGGCGACGTTCTCGGCGGTCTGGCCCATCGCGATGTAGTAGTCGGGCAGCTCGCCGTCCTCGCGCGGGTCGTGCCAGGGCTCGTTGGTCTCGGCCGTGCGCTCGGTGCGGGCCCGCGCCCCGTCGAACAGCGGGTTGGCGTGCGGGTCGTCGTGCCGGTAGCGGGAGACGCACTCCACGCCGGCGCTGACGAACGCGTGGCCCTCACCGGCCTTGATCGCGTGGAACGCCATCCGCGTGGTCTGCACCGAGGAGGCGCAGAACCGGTTGACCGTGGTGCCGGGCAGGGTGTCCAGGCCGAGCTGCACGGCGATGCGGCGGGCCGCGTTCTGGCCGTGCTCGTCCTGCGGCTCGGCGCACCCCAGGTGCAGGTCGGTGAGCTCGGTGCGGTCCAGCTCGGGCACCTGGTCCAGCGCGGCGGCGACGACCTGGGCGGCCAGGTCGTCCGGGCGCAGGTCGACCAGCGACCCCTTGCGCGCCCGGCCGATCGGGGAACGCGAGGTGGCGACGATGACAGCCTCGGGCATGGCGGTGTCTCCTGGTCCTAGAGGCCGAGGTCGCGGCCGATGAGTTCCTTCATGATCTCGTTGGAGCCGGCCCAGATCCGGGTCACCCGGGCGTCCATCCAGGCGCGCGCCACGCGGTACTCGGTCATGTAGCCGTAGCCGCCGTGCAGCTGCACGCACGCGTCGATGACGGCGTTCTGCACGTCCGCGCTCCACCACTTGGCCTTGGCCGCGTCCACGGCGGTCAGCTCGTGCCTGGTGTGCGCGTCGGTGCACTGGTCGAGGAACGCCTGCGTCACGTCGATCTTGGTGACCAGCTCGGCGAGGGTGAACTTGTTGTGCTGGAACGAGCCGATGGCCTGGCCGAACGCCTTGCGCTCCTTGGTGTACGCGATGGTCTCCAGCAGGATCTCCTTGGCGTGCGCCAGGTTGGAGATCGCGCCGCCGAGGCGTTCCTGCGGCAGGCGTTCCATCATGTAGACGAAGCCCCGGTCGACCTCGCCGATGACGTTCTCGGCGGGCAGGCGGACGTCCTCGAAGAACAGCTCGGCGGTGTCGGACTCGGGCTGGCCGACCTTGTCGAGCTTGCGCCCGCGCTCGAAGCCCTTCATGCCGGTCTCGACGGCGAACAGGGTGATGCCCTTGGCCTTCTTCTCCGGGCTGGTGCGCGCGGCGACGACGACCAGGTCGGCGGAGAAGCCGTTGGTGATGAAGGTCTTCGAGCCGTTGAGGACCCAGTCGCCGCCGTCGCGGACCGCGGTGCTCCGCAGCGCGGCCAGGTCCGAGCCGCCGGACGGTTCGGTCATGCCGATGGCGGTGGTCAGCTCGCCGGAGCAGAACCGGGGCAGCCAGCGCTGCTTCTGCTCCTCGGTGCACAGGTCGACCAGGTAGGGCGCGACCACGTCGCCGTGGATGCCCAGGCAGGACGACATGCCGGCGCTGACCTTGGCCAGCTCCTCGCCGAGCACGGCGTTGAACCGGTAGTCCCCGGCGCCGCTGCCGCCGTGCTCCTCGGGGACCTCCAGCCCGAGCAGGCCCTGCTTGCCCGCTTCGAGCCACACCTCGCGGTCGATGGCGCGCTGCTCGACGAACCGCTCGTAGTTCGGGCGGAGGGTGCGGTCGCAGAACGCGCGCGCGGTCTCGCGGAACGCTTCGTGGTCGGGTTCGAACAGCGTGCGGCGCACTCTCGCATCCTCCATACTAAGCGGTTGCTTAGGTCTAAGCGTGTGCTTAGCCTGCGGTATCGTTCGGGTTCGTGTCAAGGAGGGCCGGCTGTGACGACGACCAGTGGTGAGTTCGCGCTCCTGGACGAGACGTGGTCGTCGGTGACGCCGCCGGCCGCCCGGCGGATGCTGATCGCCGCCGCCGCCGCGTTCGCCGCCCGCGGGTACCACGCGACGACGACCCGGGACATCGCCGCGCAGGCCGGCATGTCACCGGCCGCGGTCTACATCCACTACCGGTCCAAAGAGGAACTGCTGTTCCACATCTCGCGGGTCGGGCACGCCACCTCGCTGGCGCTGCTGACCGGGGTGTCCGAGGTGGACCCGGTGGCGCGGCTGGCGACGGCGGTGCGGGCGTTCGCGTCGTGGCACGCGGAGTACCACACGACGGCGCGCGTGGTGCAGTACGAGCTGAGCGCGTTGACCCCGGAGCACCTGGCCGAGGTGGTGGAGCTGCGGCGGCGCATCGAGGCGGCCGTGCGGGGGATGGTCGAGACGGGGGTCGCGGCCGGGGCGTTCGACGTGCCGGACGTGCGGGGGGCGACGCTGGCGGTGCTGTCGCTGTGCATCGACGTGGCGCGCTGGTACCAGCCGTCCGGTCGCCGCACGCCGGCCGAGATCGGGGACCTCTACGCCGACCTGGTGCTGCGCATGGTGGGCGCCGCCTGACCACCGGGACCGGGTTGGAGCGCGCGGGCCCCGCGTCCGGGGGTGCCGGGCGCGGGGCTCGCGAGTGGGCGGGCGGGTCAGGTCAGCGGACGGACCTCCGGCCGTAGAACCCGGCGGCCAGGCTCACGCCGATCGCCGCCAGGACCACCTGCACGATGATCTCGATCCAGTCGATGCCGGGCGTGTCCTCCACGCCGAGCGCGCGGGCGATGAACGTGCCGATGAACGCCGCCACGATGCCCACGATGATCGTCAGCCAGATGGGGATCGACTGCTTGCCGGGCGCCACGAGCCTGCCGAGCAGGCCGATGACGAGGCCCACGATCAGAGCGCTGATCACACCGCCGATGCCCACGATGCCTCCTGCGGGTTAGTCGCCTTCGAAGAAGTCCCCGATCTCGTCGAGGGCCTCGCCCATCATCATCCCACCGAACACGCCGGCCGCAGCCCCGGCGACGATCCCGCCCGCGCCGATTCCCCCGCCGTGGTGACCCCCGTGGTGGCCGCCGTGGTGGCCCCCGTGCATCCCGTAACCGCCGGCAGACCGCCTGCCGGCGACCTGGTCCATCCAGTGGTGCAGCAGCCCGGCCCAGTCCGTGCGAATCACCTCATCGTGGGACATGGCGAAGTGCCCGAACGTGTCACCGCCCGCCCGGAACAGCCCGCCCCGCCGGTCCGCCTCCAGCACCACGTACAGGTGGTGCGGGTCGGTGACGAAGGTCAGCTCCAGCTGGCTGATCTTGCCCAGGAACTGGCCCGGCGGCAGGAACTCGATCTCCTGGTAGAACGGGAGCTGCTGCGGCACGCCGTGGATGCGCCCGGACTCGTTGTCCGCGCGCTGGAAGCGGAACCCGAGCGCGCCGAACGCGTTGAGCACGTGCTCCTGCGACCGGATCGGGTGCACGGCCACCGGGTCGAGGTCGCCGGGGTCGATCGCGCCGCGCACCTCCAGCTCGGTGCGCAGGCCCATCGTCATGCCGTGCAGGTGCTGCCCGTGCACGACGGTCAGCGGCGTCTCCAGCGGCACCGGGAACTGGAACGGCAGCGCGAGGTGCTGACCCGGTCCGACGGTGATCCGCTGGCCGACGACGGCGCGGGCGAACTCGACGTTGCGGTTGTGCTCGTTGTCGCCGCTCTCGACCTCGACCCGGGTCACCAGGGAGAGCTTGACGAGGTCGATGTCGGCCGGGTGGTCGCCGCCCGCGATGCGCACCTCGCCGGTGAGCAGCTCGCCCGGGCGGACGTTGGGGTTGGCCAGCACCGTGTCCACCGAGGGACCGCCGACTCCGAACGCGCGCAACATCCTCTTGAAAACCACGGTGGGTGCCTCCTGGCCTGCTGTCGGTCACGCCCTTGTGCTGCGTTGCTCCAAGGACGCCTCGACAAGTGCATCGGTTCCCTCTGGACGAACGCTAAGCCCGGGTGCCAGTATGCGACGGCGGTCACATACTAAGCGGTCGCTCAGGAGGTTCCCGTGCCCACGCTGCTCGTCGCCAACCGGGGTGAGATCGCCGTCCGCGTGCTGCGCGCCGCCGCCGACCTCGGGTGGCGGACCGTCGCCCTGGTCACCGACTCCGACGACGCGCACGGCCGGTTCGCCGACCGCGCGGTCCGGCTGCGCGGCTCGTACCTGGACGTGGACGCCGTCCTGGCCGCCGCCGAGGGCTGCGACCTGGTGCACCCCGGCTACGGCTTCCTGGCCGAGAACGCGGGCTTCGCCCGCCGGTGCGCCGAGGCCGGGCTGACGTTCGTCGGCCCGCCGCCGGAGGTGCTGGAGCTGCTCGGCGACAAGGGCCGGGCCCGCGACCTGGCCACCCGCGTCGGCGTGCCGGTGCTCGCGGGCGCGCGGGACGGGTTCGAGGACTTCTTCCGCGCGCACGGCGCGGTGGTGGTGAAGGCCGTCGCCGGCGGTGGCGGCAAGGGCGTGCGGGTGGTGCGGCGACCGGCCGACCTGGCCGCCGCGGTGCGCCGGTGCCGGGCCGAGGCGCTGGCCGCGTTCGGCGACGACGCCGTGTTCGTGGAGGAGCTGCTGGAACCGGCCCGGCACGTCGAGGTGCAGCTGGTCGGCACGACCGTGCTCGGCGACCGCGACTGCTCGTTGCAGGCGCGGCACCAGAAGCTGGTCGAGGTCGCGCCCGCGCCCGACCTCTCCCCCGGCCTGCGGTCCGCGCTGCACGAGGCGGCGACGACGATCGCGCGGGCCGTCCGCTACACGGGCCTGGGCACGGTGGAGTTCCTGGTCGCGCCGGACGGCCGGTTCGCGTTCCTGGAGGCCAACCCGCGGTTGCAGGTGGAGCACACCGTCACCGAGGAGGTCACCGGGCTGGACCTGGTGCGCGCCCAACTGCTGCTGGCGACCGAGGTCGAGCCGGACCTGGCGCACACCCCGCGCGGCACCGCGCTGCAACTGCGCGTGAGCCTGACGTCCACGGGACGGCTGTCGGCGTTCGTCCCGCCGACCGGACCGGGCGTGCGGGTCGACACGCACGCGTCCACCGGCTACCGGGCCGGCCTGGACTTCGACCCGCTGCTGGCCAAGGTCGTGGTGCACGCGGACGACCTCGACACCGCGCTGCGCCGTGCGCGCCGGGCGCTGGACGAGTTCACCGTGGACGGTGCGCGGACGAACATCGGCTTCCTGCGCGCGCTGCTCGACCACCCGGACGTCCTGAAGGCGCACACCGGGCTGGTCGACTCACTGCCCCGTGAGGACACCGGAGCGCGCGCTCCCGTGCCGGGCACGGTCGTCGCGATCGAGAACGGCGCCGTTGTCGTGGAAGCGATGAAGATGCAGCACGTCGTGCCGGTCGGCGACGCGCGGGTGCTCGTGGAGGTCGGCGACACGGTCGCGGAGGGCGCGCTGCTCGCCGAGGGCGTCGACGTGGCCGTGGAGGAGAAGGCCGTCGAGGTCGACCTGGACGACGTGCGGCCGGACCTGGCGGAGACGGCGGCGCGGCACGACTTCTCCCGGCCCGAGGCGGAGGCCAAGCGGCACGCGGCGGGCCGCCGCACGGTCCGGGAGAACATCGCCGACCTGTGCGAGGACTTCGTGGAGTACGGCGGGCTGGCCATCGCCGCGCAACGCCGCCGCCGGTCGTTGGACGAGCTGGTCGAGCGCACGCCCGCGGACGGGCTGGTCGCGGGCGTCGGCACGGTCGGCGGCGGCCAGGTCGTCGCCATGTCCTACGACTACACGGTCATGGCCGGCACGCAGGGCCTGCGCAACCACGCCAAGAAGGACCGGATGTTCGCGCTGGCCGAGCAGCGGCGGCTGCCCGTCGTGCTGTTCGCCGAGGGTGGTGGGGGCCGGCCCGGCGACACCGACCACGGCGGCGTCAGCGGGCTGGACTGCATGGCGTTCCACCTGTTCGCCAAGCTGTCCGGGCTCGTGCCGCTGGTCGGCATCGCCTCGGGCCGCTGCTTCGCCGGCAACGCGGTGCTGCTCGGCACGTGCGACGTGGTCATCGCCACGCGGGACGCGACCATCGGCATGGGCGGCCCGGCGATGATCGAGGGCGGCGGCCTGGGCGTGTTCCGGCCCGAGGAGGTCGGGCCGGTCGACGTGCAGGTGCCCAACGGCGTGATCGACGTGCTGGTGTCCGACGAGGCCGAGGCCGTCGCGGTGGCCAAGAAGTACCTGTCCTACTTCCAGGGTCCCGTGGACGCGTGGGAGTGCGCCGACCAGCGGCTGCTGCGCCACCTCGTGCCGGAGAACCGGGTCCGCGCCTACGACGTGCGGTCGGTGGTGCGGACCGTCGCCGACACCGGCTCGGTGCTGGAGCTGCGGCCGGAGTTCGGCCGCGGCATCGTCACCGCGCTGGTCCGGGTCGAGGGCAGGCCGCTGGGGCTCGTCGCGAACGACCCGGGCCACCTCGGCGGCGCGATCGACGCCGACGCCGCCGACAAGGCCGCGCGGTTCCTGCGGCTGTGCGACGCGTTCGACCTGCCGGTGGTGTCGCTGTGCGACACGCCGGGGTTCATGGTCGGGCCGGACGCCGAGCGCACCGCCACCGTGCGCCACCTGACCCGGATGCTCGTGGCCGGGGCGAACCTCGACGTGCCGTTCGGGTTCGTGGCGCTGCGCAAGGCGTACGGGCTGGGCGCGCAGGCGATGGCGGCGGGCAGCCTCAAGGTGCCGCTGTTCGCCGTGTCGTGGCCCAGCGGCGAGTTCGGCCCGATGGGGCTGGAGGGAGCGGTCCGGCTCGGGTACCGGCGGGAGCTGGACGCCGTCGACGACCCGGTCCAGCGCAAGGAGGTGTTCGAGGCGATGGTCTCGGCCGCCTACGAGCACGGCAAGGCGCTCAACGTGGCCTCCACGTACGAGATCGACGACGTGATCGACCCGGCCGACACGCGCCGCTGGATCACCACCCTGCTCACCGGTCCCGCGCCCGTCCGGGCCGGCGCCGGCAAGAAGCGTCCCTTCGTGGACACCTGGTGAAAGGGAACAGCATGGTCACGACCGCTCCCCCCGGGCGGCGCACGCTGCGCGGGCTCATGGCGGCCGGGCTCGTCGGCTCGTCGCTCGAGTGGTACGACTTCTTCATCTACGCGACCGCCGCGGCGCTGGTCTTCCCGAAGCTGTTCTTCCCGGGGGCGTCGCCGCTGATCGGGTTGCTGCTGTCGTTCAGCACGTTCTGGGCGGGCTTCGTCGCCCGGCCGGTCGGCGGGCTGGTGTTCGGGCACGTCGGTGACCGGTTCGGCCGCAAGCCCGCGCTGGTGACGTGCCTCGCGGTGATGGCGGCGGCGACGTTCCTGATCGGGTTGCTGCCCACCAGCGCGACGCTCGGCGTGCTGGCGCCCGTGCTGCTGGTGGTGCTGCGGTTCCTGCAGGGCATCGCGGTCGGCGGGCAGTGGGGCGGGGTCGTGCTGCTGCTCACCGAGACCGCGGGACCGGGGCGGCGCGGGTTCGCCGGGACGTTCGGGCAGGCGGGCGTGCCGCTGGGGGTGATCCTGGGCAACGTGGCGTTCCTGCTGGTCGGCGCGCTGGTGCCGGCCGCGTCGTTCGCCTCGTGGGGCTGGCGGCTGCCGTTCCTGGCGAGCGCGCTGCTGTTCCCCGTGGTGCTGTTCATCCAGCTCAAGGTGGAGGACAGCCCGGTGTTCCGGGAGATCAAAGAACGGCGACCGGCCGGACCACCGCCCGCGCCGCTGCGGGAGGTGCTGCGGACACACCGGCGGCCCGTGCTGCTCGGGGCGGGGCTGATGTTCGCCTCGAACGCGGTGTTCTACGTGTCGATCGCGGGCGTGCTCGACTACGCCACCCGCGAGCTGGGGCTGGCGCGCAACTCCGTGCTGGTGGTGACGCTGCTGTCGTCGCTGCTCAGCGTGCCGGTCATCCTGCTGGCCGGGCGGTGGTCGGACCGGCACGGCAGGCGGCCGCTGATCGTGGCGGGCGCGGTGGCGATGACGGTGTGGGCGTTCCCCTACTTCTGGCTGGTCGACACCGCGTCGCTGGGGCTGGTCTTCGTGGCGCTGGCCGTGTCGGGGGTCGCGTCGAGCCTGGTCTACGGGCCGGTGGCGGCGTACCTGGCGGAGCTGTTCGAGCCGCAGGTGCGGTACTCGGGCGCGTCCCTGGCCTACCAGCTGGCCTCGATCCTGGTCAGCGGCGGCACCCCGGTCATCATGACCGCGCTGCTGGCCGCCACCGGCACCTCGGCCTCGGTGTCGGCGTTCCTGCTGGTCATGGGCCTGGTCACGCTGGCTTCCGTGCTGGGCCTGCGCGAAACCCACCGGTCCTGACCACGCGTCGGAGGGGTGCGCTCACCCGAGCGCACCCCTTTTTCGCGCCCTCGATGCGCATGCCCGCGTCCGGTGCGGCGCGACCGCCGGTGCCGAGCCGTCCGCCGGCTACAGCAAAGTGCCGAAGCGTAACGGGAAGTAGTCGGCGTCGAGGCGCAATTCGACGGTGACGTCCGGTTTGGGCCGGTTGGCGCAGCGGGTCCGCCGACGCCCTTGCCACCCGCCGAGTGAACTGTCAATTGGGTGACGTGCGGAACGTTGCGCGCTTGCCGTACGTTGCCGTGCCGTGACCACTCTCCTGGGACGGTTCAAGCAGCGGCTGCGTCGGTTCGCGCAGAAGCCCGGCTCCGCCGACCTCTCGCCGTACCGGCAGCTGCTCGACGAGGTGAACGAGCAGGCCGAGCGCGTGGGGAAGCTCAGCGACGAGGAACTGACCGCCGCGGCGGCCGCACTGCGCGAGAAATCCGAGTTCGGGCGTGCCGAGCTGGTGCGGGTGTGCGCGCTCGGCCGGGAGGCGGCCGACCGCGCGCTCGGGCTGCGCCCGTTCGACGTGCAGGTCCTCGGCGCGCTCGGCCTCCTGGAGGGCCACGTGGTCGAGATGGCCACCGGTGAGGGCAAGACGCTCTCCGGCGCCATCGCCGCGGCCGGCTTCGCGCTGCGCGGCGACCAGGTGCACGTGGTCTCGGTGAACGACTACCTCGCCCAGCGCGACGCCGAGTGGATGGGTCCGCTCTACGAGCTCATGGGCGTCAGCGTGGGCTGGATCAACCAGAGCTCCAAGCCCGAGGAGCGCCGCGCCGCCTACCAGGCCGAGGTCATGTACGCGTCGGTCTCGGAGATCGGCTTCGACGTGCTGCGCGACCGGCTCGCCACCGACGTGGACCAGCTGATCGTGCCCAAGCCGCGCGTCGCCCTGGTGGACGAGGCGGACTCGGTGCTGGTGGACGAGGCCCGCGTGCCGCTGGTCCTGGCCGGCTCCACGGCGGGCCCGGCGGTCGACCCGGCCCTGGCCGACCTGGTCAAGCGGCTGCGCCGCGACCTGCACTTCGAGATCGACGACGAGGAGCGCAACGTCTACCTGACCGGCGCGGGCAGCGAGCTGGTCGAACGGGCGCTGGGCGGCATCGACCTGTACTCCGACGAGCACGTCTCGACCACGCTGAGCAAGGTCAACGTGGCCCTGCACGCGCAGGTCCTGCTGCACCGCGACGTCGACTACATCGTCCGCGACGGCAAGGTGCACCTGATCAACGACACCCGCGGCCGGATCGCGAAGCTCCAGCGCTGGCCCGACGGCCTCCAGGCCGCGGTCGAGGCCAAGGAGAACGTGGCGACCACGGACGCGGGCGAGGTGCTGGACTCCATCACCGTGCAGGCGCTGCTCAGCCGCTACCCGACCGTGTGCGGCATGACCGGCACCGCGGTGGCCGTCGCCGAGCAGCTGCGCGACTTCTACCAGCTCGAGGTGCTGGTGATCCCGCCGAACGTGGAGACCATCCGCGAGGACGAGGCGCCCCGGCTGTACGCGACGCTGGAGCAGAAGGAAGCCGCGATCGTCGCCGAGATCAAGAAGGTGCACGAGAGCGGCCGGCCGATCCTGGTGGGCACGCTCGACGTGGCCGAGTCCGAGCGCCTGTCGCGCAAGCTCGGCGAGGCGGGCCTGGAGTGCGTGGTCCTCAACGCGAAGAACGACGCCGAGGAGGCCGCGATCATCGCCGACGCGGGCTCGTTCGAGCGGATCACCGTGTCGACCCAGATGGCGGGCCGGGGCACGGACATCAGGCTCGGCGGGCACGACTCGACCGACCGCGAGCGGATCGCCGAGCTGGGCGGCCTCTACGTGATCGGCACCGGCCGGCACTCCAGCAGCCGCCTGGACGACCAGCTGCGCGGTCGCGCGGGCCGCCAGGGCGACCCGGGCGGGTCGGTGTTCTTCTCCTCGCTGCAGGACGACCTGGTCGCGCAGTACGTGCCCGACCACGACGAGCCGGCCGAGGTGGACGAGGACGGCCGCGTCACGGACGCCGGCACGCTGCACACCGTGGAGCACGCGCAGCGCGTCGCCGAGGGCGTGCACCTGGAGATCCACCGCAACACCTGGCGCTACAACAAGCTGATCGAGCACCAGCGCCAACTGCTGCTGGAGTACCGGGACAAGCTGCTGCGCACCGACCTGGCGTGGACCGAGCTGTCGGAGCGCAAGCCGGACAAGGCGCACGAGATCAAGGACCTGGACGAGGAGGTCAAGGTCCGCGCGGCCCGGCTGATCGCGCTGCACCACCTCGACCAGCGCTGGAGCGACCACCTGACGTTCCTGACCGACCTGCGCGAGGGCATCCACCTGCGGGCGCTGGCGCGGCAGAACCCGCTGGACGAGTTCCACCGCGAGGCCATCCCGGCCTACCACAAGATCGTCCCGGACGCGTGGGACGAGGCGGAGGAGACCTTCGCCAAGGTGCAGATCGACGCCGACGGCGCGCACCTGGCCGAGGCGGGCGTGCAGCGCCCGAACACCACCTGGACCTACCTGGTCAACGACAACCCGTTCTCCTCCGGGCTGGAGGAGACCTTCAAGGGCCTGGTGAAGCTGGTCCGCCGCCGCTGAACGACCCGTTGGACGACCCGGTGGACACGACGGCCGGGCGCACGCGGCGGCGCCCGGTCCGGGGGGACGGCTCATGAGCGCACGAGTCGCGATCGAGCCGCGCGGCACCCTCCCGGTGCCGCGCGCGGACGACGGCGCTTCGGCCCGCCGCGCCGCGGCGATCGAGGCCGCGGTGACGGCCGCGGGTGGCGTGCCCACCCCGGCGGCGGAGGCCAACGCGCTCGTCTGGCTCTCGGTCGGCGACCCGGCGCCCCTGACGGCCTACCTGGACGAGCACCCCGGCATCGAGTGGGTCCAGCTGCCGTGGGCCGGGGTGGAGAACTTCGCCGCGGCCGGCGTCTTCGACCGGCCGGTCACCTTCACGTGCGCCAAGGCGTCGTTCGCCGAGCAGGTCGGCGAGCACGCGCTGGCCCAGGTCCTCGCCCTGTACCGGCACTTCGTGCGCCAGGCGCGCTCGCGCCGCTGGACCGAGGTGGAACCGGTCTCCCTGTTCCGCAAGCGGGTGACCGTGCTCGGCGCGGGCGGCACGGCGCGGGCGCTGATCCGGTTGCTCGAACCGTTCGGCTGCCGCGTCCGGGTGCTGCGGCGCTCCGGCGCGCCGCTCGGCGACACCGAGACGCTGCCCGTGTCCGAGCTGCCCGCCGTGTTGCCCGAGACCGACGTGCTGGTGCTGGCGCTGGCGTTGACGCCGCAGACGCGCGGGATCATCGGCGCGGCCGAGCTCGCGCTGCTGCCGCCGTCGGCCGTGCTGGTGAACGTGGCGCGCGGCGCGCACGTCGACACCGACGCGCTCACCGAGGCCCTCGCCAACGGCACGATCGCGGGCGCGGCGCTGGACGTGACCGAGCCGGAGCCGCTGCCGGACGGGCACCCGCTGTGGGACCTGGACACCGTGCTCGTCACCTCGCACTGCGCGGACTCGTTCGAGTTCGTCACCGACCAGCTCGCGGCACGGGTGCGGGAGAACGTGGGCCGGTTCCGGCGCGGGGAGCCGCTGGACGGCCTGGTCGACGGTTCGGCCGGGTACTGAGGGAGGACTGGTTCGCGGGCGTGCCCCGCGGACTGGTTCGCGGGCGTGCCCGCGCTGCCCGCGACGGCGACCTGACGCGGGCCGGTGGCAGCCCCGACCCGCGTCACGCCGTCAGCGGACGGACAGCTCCTCCCCGGCGGTCGGCTGCGCCTGCCGGGGCAGGGTGGCCGGTCTGGGCATCCGCTGCGCCACCGCCTGCTCGGTGAGCGCCCGGATCTCCGCCAGGATGTCCAGGTGCTGCTGGGACGGTGGCGGACCGACGAGGTTCGAGTGGTCGAACGCGGTGCGTTCGGCCCGGTGGGCCAGGTTCTGGATGCGCCGGATCAGGTCCCACTCCTGGTCAGTGCGCGTAGAGCGCCGTTGCTCAGTCACCCCGGAAGCAGACACCTCACGCCGGGTGAACGTAAATCACCTGGCAGTGCGAACTTCGCTGGGTCAAGTCAGCTACCCCTGCCGAGGCGCGTGAAACGCACCGATCGTGGTACTCAAGGCTTCCCCGCTGGACACGGTGCCACGTGCAGCACGCGGGGACGGCCAGGACACGGCCGTCCGCGCGGCCGTGGGAATCGATTAACAACGCGGTCATGCACCGATCGACGTCACTCGGAGCAGTGAAAAACCCGCCGGCGGCCGACGATGACCCGGTGTCGAGCAGACCGCCGGTGTGAGGGTCACTCGAACGCGTGCCGCCGATGGCGCAACGCACCACATCCGCCCCGCCGGCCATGGCGTCGGGACCCATTACGCGGCCCGGCGGGCCGACTTACCGTGCCTCGGGTGAACATCGCCGTTCCGCTGATCGCAGCGCTCCTCGCGACGACGGCGCAGGCCGTTCCCGCGTCCGCCCACGGATGCGGGCCCCTGCGCGTTCCCGGTGCCGAGCACCAGGAACTGACCCACCTCGCCGACCTGTCCACCGCGGGCGGGCGCACCGACCCCGCCGACTGGGCCGGGCTGACCCCGGCGGGGCTGCCCGCGCCGACGCCCGTGGCGGGCACGCAGGTGGACGGCTACTTCCCCGACTCCTCCACCGGCAACACCAACAACGGCTGGGCGCACGACTCGCAGTTCGTGATCCGGCTGCCGGAGCGCTGGAACGGCGGCCTCGTCGTGGCCGGGTCGCCCGGCGTGCGCGAGCAGTACGCCAACGACCGCGCGATCAGCGACTTCGTGCTGGCCCGCGGCTACGCGTTCGCGGCGACCGACAAGGGCAACACGGGCGTGGCGTTCTACCGCGACGGCACCCGGCCCGGTGACGCGATCGCCGAGTGGAACCACCGCGTCACGCAGCTGACCAGGGCCGCGAGGGCCGTGGTGGCGCAGCGGTACTGCCGCCCGCCGTCGCGCACCCTGGCCACCGGCCTGTCCAACGGCGGCTACCTGGTGCGCTGGCAGCTCGAGAACCGGCCGGAGCTGTACGACGGCGGGGTCGACTGGGAGGGCACGCTGTGGACCGCCCGGGGCCCGAACCTGCTGACGTTCCTGCCGCCCGCGCTGAAGGGCTACGCCACCGGTGACAAGGCGGCCGTGGTGGCCGCCGGGTTCCCCGCCGAGTCGGAGTTCCTGTGGCCGTTCCACCACCAGTACTACTGGGACCTGACCCAGCGCATCTACCGCGAGGAGCTGGACCCCGGGTGGGACGGTGACGCGGAGGCGGGCACGCCGTTCTGCGCGCCCGGCACGCCGGTGTGCGACGCGGACTACGACTACGCCTCACGGCCGCAGGCGCAGCGCGCCGTGGAGCGGATCGCGCTCACCGGCCGGATCGGCAAGCCGCTGATCACCCTGCACGGCACGCTGGACGTGCTGCTGCCCATCTCGCGCGACTCGGACGTGTACGCCGACATGGTGCGCCGGGCGGGCCGCGGCGCGCTGTTCCGCTACTACCGGATCGAGGGCGGCACCCACGTCGACTCGCTGTTCGACGCCTTCCCCGACCGGTTGCGGCCGTTGACGCCGTGCCACCGGACCGCGTTCGCGGCCCTGGAGTCGTGGCTGGCCGGTGGCCGACCGCCCGCGTCGACCACGGTCGCCCGCCCCGCGGCGGTCAGCGCGACGGAGTGCGCGCTGGCGTGACGGCACGCGTCCCGCCGCTCGACCGCACTGGGGGCGGCCGAGCGGCGGGGCGCGACCACCTCCCGGCGACCGTCCACTTCGGACATCCGACCCCTGCGGGCGGTCAGTCGCCCAGCACCTTCATCAGCTTGAGCGCGAGCTGGACCTCCAGCACCCGTTCCGGCGACTGCCAGTCCTCGCCCAGGAGGCTCGCCACCCGGTCCAGCCGCTGCACCACCGTGTTCACGTGCACGTGCAGCTCCTCCTTGGCGCGGCTGAGGTTGGCGCCGCACGCGAAGTACGCCGTCACCGTCCGGACCAGCTCGGTGCCCCGGCTCGCGTCGTAGTCCAGCAGCGGCCCGAGGGTGGACCGGACGTAGCCCGCGACGTCGGCCCGGTCGCCCAGCAGCACGCCCACGAACCCCAGGTCGGCCAGCGTCCCGCCGGTGCCCTGCCGCCCCAGCCGCAGCAACGCCCGCACGCACCGCACCGCCTCGGCGTGGGCCGCGGCCACGCCGTCCGGGCCGTGCGCGGGCCCGCCCGAGCCGACCGTCACCGGCAGGCCGACCGCCTTGCCCAGCACCCGTGCCGCGTCCCGGGCCGCGCACGCCGGGTCCGCGCCCGGCAGCACCAGCACGACGTGCTCGCCGTGCGCGCCGGCCAGGCCGCGGCACGCCGAGGCGTGGTGCGCGGCGGCGGCCAGGAGCCGGTCGCGCGGGCCGTCCGCGACCAGCACCACGTGGTCGGCGGCGAGGTCCACGCCCACCCGGCGGGCACGGGCGCGCAGCGCGACCGAGTCGACCGCGTTCGTCAGCAGGTCGGTGATCAGCTCGCCGCGCACCTTGTTCTCCGCCTCGGCGACCGTGCGGCGCAGCAGGAGCAGCAGGGCGGTGACGACGCCCGCGCGTTCGAACAGCCTGCGGTCGGCGTCGCCGAGGTCCGGCCGGTCGGTCAGGGTGATGCCGCCCAGCAGCTCGCGGCCCGCCAGCACGGCGCACACCCACGTGCCGTCCTGCGGGATGGCCCGGCCGCTCACCCGCGAGGCGTTGACCGCCGCCCGGGGCGCGAGCGCCCGGGTGGTGCCGATGCGGGCCAGCTCCTCGCCGTCGCTGTCGTGCACCACGATCCCGCCGTCGAGCACCTTGGCCACGGCGGCGGCCACCTCGGGCACGTCCGCGCCGCGCAGCACCAGGTCGGTGAGCCGGTCGTGGGCCTCCTCGGCGCGGCGCATGGCGTCGTTGTGCGCGCGGATCGTCTCGCCCGCCGCCCGCGTCTCCTCCAGCAGGTGCGCGGTGTCCAGCGCGATGGCGGCGTGGTCGGCCAACGACGACAGCAGCGCCACCTCGTCGGGCGGGAACTGGCGCGGCGAGCGGTTGGCCGCGTAGAGCACGCCGATGACCCGGCGGTCCAGCTTCAGCGGCACGCCCAGGATCGCGACCAGGCCCTCGTCGCGCACGGCCGCGTCGATCGGGCCGGTGTGGTTGAACCGGTCGTCGGCGAAGTAGTCGGCGGTCACGTACGGCTGCGCGGTCTGCGCCACCAGGCCGCCCAGCCCTTCGCCCATGCCGAGCCGGACCTGCTGGAACAGCGCCGAGATCGAGCCGTCGGTGACCCTCATGTAGGTGCCGCGCTCGCCCGGGTCGTTCATGCTCAGGTACGCGATGTCCGCGCCGAGCAGCTGGCGGGCGCGCCGCACGATGGCCCGCAGCACGGTGTCGGGGTCGCGCACCCCGGCCAGGTCGTTGGCGGTGTCGAACAACGCCTCCAGCTCGGCCTCCCGGCGGCGGTGCGCGGTGAGCGTGCGGCGGATGCGCAACGCCCACTCGGTGGCGCGGGCGACCCGGTCCAGCTCGTGGTCGGGCACCCCCGCCGCGCGGGCCGCGGGGAGCACCGCCGCCAGCCGCTCGCTGCCCGCGTCCGCCGCGAGCAGGTCGAGCAGTTCCAGCAGGTGCTCCACCGCGTCCGCCTCGCTCATGCCCTCATGCTCGCACCGAGGTCCGGCCGACGTCGGCCCGGTTCAGGGAGCTGCCCTTCGTCTCCCGCGCCGCCACCACCGAGATCACCGTCAGCACGCACATGGCCAGCACGTACAGCACCACGGGGAACGTGCTGTCGTAGGCCGACAGCAGCGCGGTCGCGATGAGCGGGGCCACCGCGCCCGCGGCGATCGACGCGAGCTGGTAGCCGATGGACGCGCCCGAGTAGCGCACCTTGGTGCCGAACAGCTCGGAGAAGAACGCCGCCTGCGGGCCGTACATCGCGCCGTGCAGCACCAGGCCGATGGTCACCGCGAGGGTCATCGGGACGAACGACTTGGTGTCGAGCAGGGCGAAGAACGCGAACATCCACAGGCCGATGCCGACCGTGCCGACCAGGTACGTGGTGCGCCGGCCGACGCGGTCCGACAGCGCGCCCCACAGCGGGATCGTGACCAGGTGCGCGAACGAGCCGATCAGCACCGCGTTCAGTCCCGCCGAGCGCGGCATCCCGAGTTCCGCGGTGATGTAGACCAGGATGAACGCGGTGATCACGTAGTACGACACGTTCTCCGCCATGCGCGCGCCCATCGCGATCAGCACCTCGCGCCAGTGGTCGCGCACGACGGCCACGATCGGGGGCTTCTCCTTCAGCTCGCCGGCCTCGACCTTCTTCTGCGCCTCCAGGAACACCGGGGACTCGCTCACGCTGAGCCGGATCCACAGGCCGATCAGCACGAGCACGCCCGACAGCAGGAACGGCACCCGCCACCCCCACGACAGGAACGCCTCGTCGGTCTGCACGGCGGCCAGCACCGCGAGCACGGCGGTGGCCAGCAGGTTGCCCATCGGCACGCCCGCCTGCGGCCAGGACGCCCAGAACCCGCGCCGCTCGGCGCTGCCGTGCTCGGACACGATGAGCACCGCGCCGCCCCACTCGCCGCCCAGCGCGAAGCCCTGGACCAGCCGCAGCAGGGTCAGCAGCAGCGGCGCGCCCACGCCGATGGCCGCGTAGGTGGGCAGCAGGCCCATGGCGAACGTCGCGCCGCCCATCATCAGCAGGCTCAGCACGAGCAGCTTCTTGCGGCCGACCTTGTCGCCGAAGTGGCCGAACACCAGGCCGCCCAGCGGGCGGGCCAGGAAGCCGATCGCGTACGTGGTGAACGCGAGCAGGGTGCCGTTGAGCGGATCCGCCGTGGGGAAGAACAGCTTGTTGAACACCAGGGCGGCGGCGGAGCCGTAGAGGAAGAAGTCGTACCACTCGATGGTGGTCCCGATGAGGCTGGCTATGACGACCTTGGCGAAGGACTTCTTCGGCTGCGGAGGGGCGGCGTTGGTCATGGCGGTCACCACTTCGTTGGGGTTGGGGGAACGAGGGGGCTACTGGGCGGTCCAGCCGCCGTCGATCGTGAACGACGAACCGGTGACGTGACCGGAGTGCGCGCCGCACAGCCACAGCACGACGGAGGCCACCTCGTCCGGTTCGATGAGCTGCTTGATGGCGTGCCGGGTGAGCATCACGTCGGCGAGCACCTGCTCGGGCCCGATGCCGTGCGCGCGGGCCTGGTCGGCGACCTGGTTCTCCACCAGCGGCGTGCGCACGTAGCCGGGGCTGACGCAGTTGCTGGTCACGCCGTGCGGCGCGCCCTCCAGCGCGATGACCTTGCTCAGCCCTTCCAGGCCGTGCTTGGCGGCGACGTAGGCGGACTTGAAGGCGCTGGCCCGGCTGCCGTGCACGCTGGAGATGTTGACCACCCGGCCCCAGCCGCGCTGGTACATGTGCGGCAGGACGTGCCGGGCGAGCAGGAACGGCGCGGTGAGCATGACCCGCTGGAGCAGCGCGAACCGGTCCGGCGGGAACTCGTGGACCGGCGCCACGTGCTGCAGGCCCGCGTTGTTGACCAGGATGTCGACCTCGGCGGGCAGGTCGCGGACCGGGTCGTCGGCGGACAGGTCCACCACGTGCTCCGCGCCGCCGGTCTCCCGGGCGGCCTCGGCGACCGAGTCGGCGTCGCGGTCGACCAGGTGCACCTTCGCCCCGGCCCGGGCGAGGGCGACCGCGCAGGCGCGCCCGATCCCGCTGCCCGCGCCGGTGACCAGGGCGGTGCGACCGGACAGGTCGTCGCTGTGACCGGGGACACTCGTCATGGGCCGAAACGCTAGGTGACCTGCGGTTCATCGGACATGTGACGGAAGACCACAACCTTCCGGCAAGGGATGTGTTTAGCCGACAGTTAGCCGGGAACTGATCCGGTTGTCACATACAGGGTGAAGCCACCGACACTCGTATGTAGGCTGCTTTGGCCCGATCGGGGGACGAAAGACGTCTTGGGGGTTACGAAGTGTCACTCACGCCGATCTACGACGACCTGCTGCGCGAGTTCGAGGGGATCATCCTCGTCAGCGAGGCGGCCGAGGCGGTCGGGACCGCCGCCGAGCCCACCACCGAGGCCACCGCCGCGCCCGCCACCGAGCCCACCTCCGAACCGGCCGCCGGGCAGGTCACGGCGCAGGTCGACGCGCCGACGCCCGCCGAGGGCTGACCCGGGCCTTCAGCGCGTCGGAGCCCTCCGCGAGGCGATGAGGGCTTCGACGCCGTCCAGCAGCAGCCGCAGCCCGAACTCGAACTTGTCCCCCGCGTACGGCGACACGCCCGCCCGCAGGACCGCGACCAGCGCCGGGTAGGGCTCGAAGTCGACCAGCTCGCCGAGCACCGCGTCCCGTTCGCGCACCTCGTCGGCGGTCTCCTGCGGCGTGTCCAGGCTCAGCCTGGCCTGGCCGCGCACGTAGGCGTCGACCGACTCGACCACCGCCATCCGCTCCGCCTCGGTCAGGCCGGTGCCCTCCAGCACCCGCAGCGCCGAGTCCATCCACCGCAGCAGGCTCGGGCCCGGCGCGGACACCGTCGACACCAGGTGCAGCACCCAGGGGTGCTTGCGGTACATCCCGTGGTCGGCGCGCGCCCAGCCCTCCACCTTGGCCCGCCAGTCGCCCGGCAGGTCGTCCGGCATCGGGCCCTCGCCGCCGACCGCGTCCACCATCAGGGCTTCCAGCTCCGCCTTGCCCGGCAGGTAGGTGTAGAGCGACGCCGTGCCGACGCCCAGCTCCACGGCCACCCGGCGCATGGACAGCGCGGCCAGGCCCTCGGTCTCCACGACGTGGACGGCGGCGGCCACGATCCGCTCCATCGTCAGGCCGCGCTGCGGGCCGCGGGCGGGACGGCGGGCGTCCTGCCACAGCAGCTCCAGCACCCGTCGCCGGCCGTCGTCCTTTGCGGTCATCGTGAAACCCAGTATACCGTTCGGAGTTGTGCGAACGGTGTTCGGAGTTCGAGGGGGGATCGACGTGGACCGGGGGCTGGTGCGGGAACGGCGGGCGTTGACGGCGGCGACGCTGGTCAACGGGCCGAACGAGCTGATCGACTTCGTGCTGCCGCTGTGGGCGGGCGCGGCGCTCGGGCTGGGCGCGACCGAGGTGGGCGTGCTGATGGCGGTGGAGATGGCGGTGTCGGTGGTCGTGCGGCCGCTGGCGGGCGTGCTGGCGGACCGGTGGGAGCGGGCACGCGTGGCGGCGGTCGGCGCGCTGTTGTACGCGCTGTCGTGCGCCGGGTACGCCGTGGCACCGGGAGCGGCCCCGGCCTACGGGGCGGCGGCGGTCGGCGGCGCGTCCGGCGCGCTGCTGTGGGTGGCCGTGCGCGCGATGGTCGGCGAGCGGCTGGCCGAGGACACGGCGGTGTTCCCGCGCCTGCTGTCCGCGCAGGAGACCGGTGCGTGGGTGGCGTTCGTGGTCGGGCTCGGCGCGGTGGGGTCGATCGGGTACGCGGGGCTGTTCTGGGCCTGCTCGGCGGCGTGCGCGGTGGCGGCGGCGTTCCTGCTGGCCGCGCCCCGTCGGCGGGACCGCAGTGCCGGCGACGCGGCGGCCGGCTCGGGTGAGACGGCCGGTCCGGGTGCGGCAGGTCCGGGGGTGGCAGGTCCGGGGGTGGCGGCAGGTCTGGGGGCGGCGGCAGGTCTGGGGGCGGCGGCAGGTCTGGGGGCGGTGGGGAAGCGGTTGCGGCCCATGTTGTTCGCGGTCGTGATGACCATGGCGGCGGAGGCGGCCGTCGCGCTGCTGCTGCTCCTGCGGCTCCAGCGCGGGTTCGGCCTGGAGGTGCGGGAGGTGGCGTTGGTGTTCCTGCCCGGCGCGATCGCGATGAGCGCCGCCGCCGAGCACCTGCACCGGTACGTGCTGCGGTTCGGCCGGCGGGTGGTGCTGGTGGGCGCGTCCCTGGCGAGCGCGGCGTTCGCGGTGGGCCTGGCGTGGGCCCCGAACCCCTACGTGATCGCGGCGCTGTGGGTGCTCAGCGGGCTGGCGTGGGCGGCCGTGATGCCGGTGCAGCAGGCGGTGATCGTCGAGGCCGCCGACGGCGGGGCGGGCCGGGCGATGGGCGTGTACGAGGCGGCCTGCCTGGTCGGCGCCCTGGTCGGCAGCCTGGCGGCGGGTGCGCTGTACGACGGTGCGCACTGGTGGGTGGCGTGCCTGGTGGCCGCCGGGATGATCCTCGCCGGCGCGGTGGTCGTGCCGCGGGCTGTGCGCCGGCTCGGCGTGCCGGACCGCCCGGTCGCGCGGGTATAGCGACGCGGAGGTCCGGGAACGACGACGGCGGGCCACCCGGGGGAATCCCGGTGGCCCGCCGTCGGTGCGGTGCTACTTCGGTTGCGGCAGCAGGTCCGCGGGGACCGGCTCGTCCTTCTCCAGCGCGCCGAACAGGCGCAGCGCGTTCTCCCGGTCCCACTGCACGACCGAACCCGCGCCCGGCACGGTCGGCGTGCTGCCGACCGGCACGGTCACCGTGTCCACTCCCCCGCCCATCGCGAACGCCATGCCCGCGAGGTGGTGCAGGTGGTCGTCGGAGTTCACCGAGATCGAGTCGGTGGTCGCGAACAGCAGCGGGAAGGCGCGGAACGGGTTGGCCAGCGTGCCCGCGCTCGTCGCCTTGTCGGTCAGCGCGGCGAGGAACTTGCGCTGGTTCTCCACCCGCTGGAGGTCGGCCGTGGCGAACGCCCGGGTCCGGACGAAGCCGAGCGCCTGCGTGCCGTCCAGCTCCTGGCAGCCCGGCTGGAGGTCCAGGCCCGCCAACGGGTCCTTCATCGGCTCGTCGATGCACATCTCCACGCCGCCGACCGCGTCCACGATCCCGGCGAAGCCGCCGAAGCCGATCTCCATGTAGTGGTCGACGTGGATGCCCGTCGCGCCCTCGACGGTCTGCACGAGCAACGACGGCCCGCCGAACGCGAACGCCGCGTTGATCTTGTTCTTGCCATTGCCCGGGATGTCCACGTAGGAGTCGCGCGGCACGCTGACCAAAGTGGACTTCCCGGAGCCGTCCGGGATGTGCAGCAGCATGATCGTGTCGGTGCGCCGACCGCCCGCGTCACCGGTGGACAGGTCCTGCTTCTGCTCCTCGGTCAGGTCGTCGCGCGCGTCGGACCCGACGAGCAGCCAGTTGGTGCCCGGGGTGTCGGCGGGCCTGCCCTCGTAGTCGGGCAGCGCGTCGATCCGGCGCAGCGACCCGTCGACGTAGAACCACAACCCCACGCCGAACACCAGGAGCAGCACCAGGACGACCCCGATGATCCTCCCGACGCGCGGCTTGCGGCGGCGCGGGAGCGGGCGTGCCGCCTGCTGGTACGGCGGCCCGTAGCCGCCCTGGCGCGGCGCGCCCTGCGGTCCCCGCTGGCGCGGCTGTCGGTACCCGCCCTGCTGATACCCGCCCTGCTGGTACCCGGCGTTCATCAAGCGACCCCGTCCGTGTGTCGGTCACTGCTCGCACACCCAAGGACGCGGCGCGCGGCGAGAGGTTGCCACCCTAGTGGTCGGGCGGGAGCACGAGCGCGGCCAGCAGGCGGTCCAGCTCGGCCTCCGGGTCGTCGGTGAGGCCGGTGTGCGCCGGTGAGGTCTGCACGATGGTGCTGCGCGGCGCGGTCAGCCACCGGAACCGCTGGCCGGGTGACGTGCGCGACACCGGACCCGCGGTCGCCGCGCCGTCGCACGACAGCCCGAGGTGGTCCAGGGTGGCGCGCAGCACCTCCACGTCCAGGAACGGGTCCAGCGCCAGCAGGCGGCGCTCGTCGACGTGCACCCGCGCGCCGAGGAAGGCGAGGTCCTTGCAGTAGACCAGCACGCCGACGTTGACGAACTCGCCGCGCTCCTGCCGCGGCACGGCGCGCAGCAGCGCGTACTCAAACACGTGCGGCACGGGCGGCCTCCAGTGCGTCGACCCAGGTCCGCGGCGCGGCCAGGCGGGCGGCGAAGAACGACTCGTACGCCTCGCGCACGGCGGCGGGCGCGCCGAACGCCTCGTCCTGGGCGAGCCAGGCGTCCGGTACGAGCGCGAGCACTTCGCGGATCAGCTCGGGCGTGACGCGGGCGGTCAGCTCGGCGTCGACGTCGGCCGGCGGGCCCGCGAACGGCAGCATCAGGTGGTCGGCCGCGTCGAACCGGTAGGTGGCGGCGGGGAACTTCTCCGGTCGCCACGAGTGGTGGAAGTACAGCGACGCGCCGTGGTCGATCAGCCACAGCTCGCGGTGCCACAGCAGGGTGTTGGGGTTGCGCCAGCTCCGGTCGACGTTGAGGGTGAGCGCGTCCAGCCACAGCAGCCGGGTGGCGGTCTCGGTGGACGGCGGCCGCACGGCCGGGTTGTAGTCGAACGAGCCGGGCAGGTAGTCCAGCCCCAGGTTGAGCCCGCCGCTGGCCTTCAGCAGCTCCTGCACCTCCTGGTCCGGCTCCGCGCGGCCCAGCTCCGGGTCCAGCTCGACCAGCACGATCTCGGGCACGCGGAAGCCGAGGCGGCGGGCCAGCTCGCCGACGACGATCTCGGCGATCAGCGCCTTCACGCCCTGGCCCGCGCCGCGGAACTTGAGCACGTACATGCCGAGGTCGTCGGCCTCGACCAGGCCCGGCAGGGAGCCGCCCTCCCGGAAGGGCGTGACGTAGCGGGTGGCCGCGACCTGGCGCAGCCCGTTCGTGGGGTTCACGCCCGGAATGATTCACAACGCGGCGGCCCGGCCGCCAACCGGTTGCGGGCGGGCGGTCAGACCACGGCCGCGTAGCCGGCCAGGATGCCGGTCCAGCCGCCCTCGCCGGCGACCCCGTCGCGCACCCGCGCCGCCGAGGCCGCGTGCCGCTCGAAGCCCCGGTGCACCAGGTCGACCCGGGTGCCGCCGGCCACCTCGGTGAACGTGACCTCGACCTCGCTGGCGCGGGCCGGGTCCGGGTCGTGGGACCAGTCGCCGTCGATGTGCCACGACAGCACCAGCCGGGTGGGCGGCTCGTAGGCCAGCACGACGCCCCAGTCGCACTCGGAGCCGTCCACGCCGCGCTCGAACCACCGGCCGCCTGCGAACGGCTCCACGACCGCGTCCGCGAGCGCCGCCGCGCCGATGTGGTGGGTCGGCGGCCACCACGCGGCGAACTTCGCGGTGAACACCTCGAACGCCCGCTCCGGTGGCGCGGCCACCGTCACCGACCGGCGCACTTCCTCCGTCATCTCTCCTCCTCCACGGCACGGGCGAAGGCGTCCAGCGCCCGGCCCCACAGATCGTCGAAGTAGTCCCGCAGCTCGCGCACGCCCGCCGGGTCGACGCGGTAGACCCGGCGGGTGCCGACGGCCTCGTCGCGCACCAGGCGCGCCTGCTTGAGCACCTTGAGGTGCTGGGACACCGCGGGCCTGCTCACCGGCAGCCCGGCGGCCAGCTCGCCGACCGCGAGCGGGCCGGCCACGAGCCGTTCGAAGATCAGCCGCCGGGTCGGGTCGCCCAGGGCCTCCACAGCTTGGTAAGCGCCCACGAACGGTAAGTCTGCACTTACGAAGTGGCCGCCGTCAACGCCGCCAGGTAACCGGCCTCGTGACCGGCGCGGTTGGGGTGGTAGGACCGGTCGACGGGGACCAGGACGAGGCCGTTGAGCCACGGCTCGTCGGCGCACACGCCGTGGCCGTCGAACGGCTGCCGCACGTCGGCGAACCGGAACCCGGCCGCCCGCGCCCGCTCGCCCGTCACCTCGGCCAGCGCGTCGGCCGCCCGGTTGACCGCCTCCCGCTTGCGCCCGCTCATCAGGCACCACGTGCGGAACGAGAACAACCGCGGGTAGCCCAGCACCACGACCCGGGCGGCGCTCGACCGGCGGGCGCGCACCGCGTCGTACACGCCGTCGAGCCGCGCCGGCAGCTCGTCGCGGACGAACCGCACGGCCGCGTCGACCCGCTGCCCGCACTCGTCGTCGTCGCCGAGGGTGCACCGGGTCATCACCTCGGAGAACCCGGCGTCGTTGCCGCCCACCGTGATGGTGACCAGCGTGGCGGTGGGCGTGATCCGCTCGGCCTGCGCGGTCACCTCCGACGTGCGGGCGCCCGCGCACGCCGCCACCACCAGCGAGGCACCGTGGCGCCCGGCCCACAGGCCCGGGTAGGCGTGGGGGCTGCGCCGGCAGTCGTCGGACGCCTCGTCGCCCGCGCCGAGGCCCGCCGCGTAGGAGTCACCCAGCGCGACGAGCTCCGGCGCGACCGGGGCGGGGAGCACGGACATCAGCAGCGCGAGCGCGAGCATCCTCATGCGCCCGGCCTACCACTGTGGACGGTCCCGCCGGCCGAACTCGACCCGTTCGGAGTTACCCCGTCGGTGTCACCCCGCCAGGGCGACGCAGACGGGGATCGGCGCGGCGGACGTGCTCGTCAGCCGCAGCCCGCCGGTGGACCGGTCCACCGCGAACGTGGTCACCGTGTCGGAGTTCTGGTTGGCCGCCAGCAGGAACCGACCGGACGTGTCCAGCGCGATGTGGCGCGGGAACTTCCCGCCCACCGGCGTCGTCCCGACCAGCCGCAGCACCGCGCCACCGCGCTCCACCGCGAACACCGCCACGCTGTCGTGGCCGCGGTTGGACAGGTAGGCGAACCGGCCGTCCGCCGACACCACGATCTCCGCCGGGTAGTTGCGCGGTGCCGTCGGCGCGCCGGCGGGCAGCGTGCCCACCTTCGCGCCGGGCGTGAGCACGCCCCGGTCGTAGGCCGCGACGACCACCGTGGAGTCCAGCTCGTTGGCGATGTAGGCGTACCTGCCCGACGGGTGGAACGCCAGGTGCCGCGGCCCCGCGCCGGGGTGCAGGCGCGCCACGCCCGCGGCGGTCAGCCTGCCCTGCCCGCTGAGCCGGTAGCTGTGCACGGAGTCCGTGCCCAGGTCCACCGCCAGCACGAACTCGCCCGAGGGGTCGGGCAGCACCTGGTGCGCGTGCGGCCCCTCCTGCCGGTCCGGGTCCGGCCCGGCGCCGGAGTACACGACGAGGTCCGTGCGCTCGCCCAGCCCGCCGCCGGGCAGCACCGGGTGCACGGCCACGCTGCCCGAGCTGTAGTTGGCCGAGAGCAGGAACCCCCGGTGCAGCGCGAGGTGGCACGGGTCCGCGCCGCCGGTCGACCGGCTGCCGACCACCTTCGGCACGCCGTCCGCGCCGACCGCCAGGGCGGTCACCTCGCCGTCGGCCTGCTCGTTGACCGCGTACACCCAGCGGCCCGCGTCGATCACGAACGACGGGTTCGGCACGTCCGGCACCACCCCGGTCACCCGCAGCCTGCCCGTCGCCGGGTCGTAGGCGCCGAGCCCGAGGCCCGTGCCGCCGCCCGCCCAGGACGTGTACGTGCCCAGGTAGGCGCGGACCTCCTTCCGGCCGTGACCGGCTCCCCCGGCACCGACCTCGTCCGCTCCCGCGACACCCTCGGTCATCAGCAACCCCGCTCCCACGCCAACGGCGCCCAGGAACCGCCGCCTGTCCACAACCACACCGAACCTCCGCTCGACCGCCCGCGGCGATCCCCACAGTGGACTGGACCACTGCAGTCAAGCAAGAGGCGCAACGAAGATTGCGTCTAGCGCAACGGGTCGGCGTCCCGGAGCCGTGCCAACTCGACGGCGGGATCGTACGAGGGTTCGGGGTAGGCGGGCGCGAGGCTCCGCAGGGCCTCCAGCAGCAGCCGTGCCACGACCCAGTTGCGGTACCACTTGCGGTCCGACGGCACCGCATACCAGGGCGCGACCGGCGTCGAGCACTTGACCAGGGCGTCTTGGTAGGCGAGCTGGTAGCGGGAGAACTTGGAGCGCACCTCCAGGTCGGCCGGGTTGTACTTCCAGCGCTTGAGCGGGTCCTCCAGCCGGGCGATGAGCCGTTCGCGCTGCCGTTCCGGCGAGATGTGCAGGAAGCACTTCACCGTGGTCACGCCCTGCTCGGCCAGCTCCGCCTCGAACGCGTTGATCTCCCCGTACCGGCGCTGCCACTCGGCCGACGGCACCAGCTCGTCCACCCGCGCGACCAGCACGTCCTCGTAGTGCGAGCGGTCGAACACGCCGATGTAGCCCGGTTGCGGCACCTGGCCGCGCACGCGCCACAGGAAGTCGTGCCGCAGCTCCTCCGGCGTCGGCTTCTTGAACGACGCGATGTGCAGGCCCTGCGGGTTGACCAGGCCGGCGACGTGCCGGATCGTGCCGCCCTTGCCCGAGGTGTCCATGCCCTGCAGCACCAGCAGCACCCGCCGCCCGCCACCGCCCGTGCCCTCGGCGTACAGCGCCTCCTGGAGCCGGTCCAGCTCCTCGCCGACCACCGCCAGGTCGGCGGCGGCCTCGGCCTTGGACCTCGGGCCGACCGGGGTCGCGGCCGGGTCGACCCCGGCGAGCGAGAAGTCCTCCGGTCGCACCCGGAAGGCGTCCGAAATCGACTGGACCTGCGCGGATCTCTTGGCCATCGTCGGAGGGTAACCCGCCGATCTTCGGCGTGCCGCTTGCGCAACGGATCGACGGCGATACGTTCGATTTGCGCAACGAACACCACGGATGCGCAATGCCTAGCGGATGAAATCGCTGGCGCGAGCCCCTTACTGTGGTGACATGACCGCCTTGGCCGAAGCCCGCACCTCCTCGCAGTTCATCGCGCTCGACGAGGAGTGGAGCACGCACAACTACCACCCGCTGCCGGTCGTGATCTCGCACGGCGAGGGCGCGTGGGTGACCGACGTCGACGGCCGGCGCTACCTGGACTTCCTGTCCGGCTACTCGTCGCTGAACTTCGGCCACCGCCACCCCGACCTCGTCGCCGCCGCCGTCGAGCAGCTGGGCCGCGTCACGCTCACCAGCCGCGCCTTCCACCACGACCGGTTCGGCGTGTTCTGCCGGGAGCTGGCCGAGCTGACCGGCACCGAGATGGTGCTCGCGATGAACTCCGGCGCGGAGGCCGTCGAGTCCGCGATCAAGGTGGCCCGCAAGTGGGCCTACCGGGTGAAGGGCGTGCCGGAGGGCACGGCGGAGATCGTGGTCGCCGGGTCGAACTTCCACGGCCGCACCACCACGATCGTCTCGTTCTCCACCGACGACACCGCCCGCGCGGACTTCGGTCCGTTCACGCCGGGCTTCAAGGTCGTCGCGTACGGGTCGCTGGACGCGCTGCGCGAGGCGATCACCGAGCGGACGGCCGCGGTGCTGCTGGAGCCGATCCAGGGCGAGGCGGGGGTGGTCGTGCCGCCCCCCGGCTACCTGGCGGGCGCGCGGGCGCTGTGCGACGAGCACGGCGTCCTGCTGATCGCGGACGAGATCCAGTCCGGGCTCGGCCGCACCGGCGACCTGCTGGCGCTGGACCACGAGGGCGTGCGCGCCGACCTCTACACGCTGGGCAAGGCGCTGGGCGGCGGCATCGTGCCGGTGTCCGCCGTGGTCGGCAGCCGGGCGGTGCTGGGCGTGCTGCGGCCCGGCGAGCACGGGTCGACGTTCGGCGGCAACCCGCTGGCGTGCGCGGTCGGCCTGGCCGTGGTGCGGCTGCTGGCGACCGGCGAGTACCAGCGGCGGTCCCGCGAGCTGGGCGCCCACCTGCACGCGCGGCTCGGCGAGCTGGTGGGCCGCGGTGTGGCCGAGGTGCGCGGGCGGGGGCTGTGGGCCGGGGTGGAGATCGCGCCCGGCGGACCGCGCGGCCGGGTCGCGTCCGAGGCGCTGGCCGGGCTCGGCGTGCTGTGCAAGGAGACCCACGACAACACGCTGCGCGTCGCTCCCCCGCTGGTGATCACGCGCGAGGAGCTGGACCGCGGGGTGGACGCGATCGGTGAGGTGTTGACCACGCGGCGTTGACCCGGGTCGGGGTGTCGGGCCACGCGGCGTTGACCCGGGTCACAGACGCGTGAAGTGGCCGTGCCGTCCGGCCCGGGGAGGCATCCTTACCCGCATGGGAGAACGCAAGCGGGCCGAGGCGGCCGTCGCGCTGGGACGGTGGGTCGAACCCGAGGAGGTCCTGGAGCGCGGCCGCCGGCTGCGGGCGGCGGTGGGCCACGAGGCGCACCGCGAGGTGGTGCTCGCGCCGGACCGGCCGGGCGTGGTCGAGTACGTGGACGCGTCGAACGCGGGCCGCCTGCCGCACCTGGTGCCGCTGCGGGTCGGCCGGATGCTCGCCTCGCCGTTCGCGTTCTTCCGGGGCAGCGCCGGGCTCATGGCGGGCGACCTGGCCGCGGGCCCGCGCAGCGGGCTGGAGGCACAGCTGTGCGGTGATGCGCACGCGGCGAACTTCGGCCTCTACGGCACGCCCGAGGGGCGGATCGTGATGGACATCAACGACTTCGACGACACGCTGCCCGGCCCGTGGGAGTGGGACCTCAAGCGGCTGGCCACCTCGCTGGTGCTGGCCGGCCGGGAGGGCGGCGTGTCGGAGAAGGGCTGCCGCGACGCGGCCTCCGACGCGGTGCGCGCCTACCGGGGCGCGGCCCGGCACCTGGCCGCGATGCCGTTCATGGAGTCGTGGAACGCGCTGGGCGACGAGTCGGCGCTGTCCCGCACCAAGGCCGACGACCTCGTGGACCACTTCGCCAAGGCGGCGGCCAAGGCGCGCCGCAACACCAGCGCCCGGGTGGCGGCGAAGTGGACCCGGCGCGAGGGCGAGCACATCCGGTTCGTCCCGGATCCCCCCGTGCTGTCCCGGATCTCCCCCGAGGAGGCGGCGTCCGTCACCGCGGCCCTGCCGTCCTACGTGGACACGCTGCGCGAGTCCCGGTACAACCTGATCATGCGCTACAGCGTGTCGGACGTGGCGTTCCGGGTCGTCGGCACGGGCAGCGTCGGCTGGCGCAACTACCTCGTGCTGCTGCACGGCAACGGCGACGAGGCGCTGGTGCTGCAGGTCAAGGAGGCGCGGCCGTCGGCGCTGGCGCCGTTCCTCGGCACGCCGCCGGTGAAGCACGAGGGCAAGCGGATCGTGCACGGCGCGCGGCTGGTGCAGGCCGAGACCGACATCCTGCTCGGCTGGACCACGATCGGGGACCGGCACTTCATCGTCCGGCAGTTCCGCAACCGCAAGGGCGAGATCGACGCGACCGCGTTGAAGCGGGACGACCTGGACGACTACGGCCGGCTCGCGGGCGCGCTGCTGGCCCGCGCGCACAGCCGCTCGGTCGACCCCCGGCTGCTGGCGGGGTACTGCGCGGGCGGCGACGAGCTGGACGAGGCGATCACCCGGTACGCGGTCGACTACGCCGATCGGACGTGCGCCGACCACGAGGAGCTGACCGCCGCGGTCCGGTCCGGCCGGCTGCCCGCCGAGGTCGGGTGAGCGCCGGCCGCTCCTGGAGTGCCGCGGTGGCCGCGGACCGCTAGGTTTGCCGGGGTGGAGTGGATCGGAGTGATCAGGCACGGCGAGAGCACCGGCAACGTGGCGCGCGAAGCGGCGGAGTCGGGCGGGCACGACGTCATCGACATCGCCGAACGGGACGCGGACGTGCCGCTGTCCCCGGAGGGCGAGCGCCAGGGGCGGGCCCTGGGGCGGTGGTTCGCCTCGATGCCCCGCGAGCAGTGGCCGGACCTCGTGGTCGCCTCGCCGTACCGGCGGACCATCACCACCGCCGCGCTGGCCCTGCCGGGGCACCCGCGGGCGCTGGTGGACGAGCGGCTGCGCGACCGCGAGCTGGGGGTGCTCGACCTGCTGACCACGCACGGCGTGGCGAACCGCCACCCGGACGAGCTGGTGCGCAAGCGGCGGCTCGGCAAGTTCTACTACCGGCCGCCGGGTGGTGAGTCGTGGGCCGACGTGCTGCTGCGGCTGCGGTCGCTCGTGCGCGACCTGGAAGGGCGGCGCGTGCTGCTGTTCGCGCACGAGATCACGCCGTTCCTGCTGCGCTACCTGCTGGAGGGCGTGCCGGAGCGGGACATGCTGGCCTACGCGCACAACTCCACGGTGCCCAACGGCTCGCTGACGTCGTGGCGGCGCCAGGACGACGGCGGGTGGGCCCTGGAGCGCGAGTTCGACACCGATCACCTCGTGGCGCACGGGGCCGAGCCGACGGAGACCGCCGATGCCACCACGCGCTCGGCCTGAGCCGGTCACGTCCGCCCTGCTGCGCGAGTGGCCGACGGGGGACGACGACGGCGGCACGGTGCTCATCGTCGGCGGTTCCCGGCGGGTGCCCGGCGCGGTGCTGCTGAGCGGCATCGCGGCGCTGCGCACGGGCGCGGTGACGCTCCAGCTCGCCGTGGCGGACCGGCACGCCTCCGGGCTCGGGCTGGCGGTGCCCGAGGCGCTGGTGGTCGGGCTGCCCGAGACGGCCTCCGGCGCGGTGTCGCGCGAGGCGGTGGACGAACTGGGCGACCTGGTCGGCGACGCGGCGGTGCTGGTCGTCGGCCCCGGCCTGACCGACCCGGACGAGACGGCCGCCCTGCTGGAACGGCTGCTGCCGCTGTCGCGCGGGCCGGTGGTGCTCGACGCGTTCGCGCTGGGCGCGCTGGGCACGCACCCGTCGTTGGGCGACCCGGTGCGGGGCCGGCTGGTGCTCACCCCGAACGTGACCGAGGCCGGGTTCCTGCTCGGCGCGGAGGTCGGGGACCACGTGGACGCCGCGGTCGGCATCGCCGAGAAGCACGACGCGGTGGTGAACCTCATGGGCGTGACCGCCGCGCCCGACGGCCGGGTGTGGCAGGACGGCACCGGTCACGTCGGCCTGTCCACGTCGGGCAGCGGCGACGTGCTGGCCGGGCTGGTCGGCGGCATGGCGGCGCGGCACGACGACCTGGCGCGGGCCACCTGCTCCGCCGGGCACGTGCACGCCGTGGCCGGCCAGCGGCTGGTGCCGCGCACCGGCCTGACCGGGATGCTGGCCCGCGAGCTGCTGGACGAGGTGCCGCGGGTGCTGGTGGAGCTGCGCTCGCGCTGAGACCGGGGCGGGGCGGGCCTACCTGGCCCGCTTCACCCGCGTCTCGTCCCACACCGGCTCGTCCACCTCGACCACCTCGCCGTCCGACCGGAACAGCAGGAACCGGTCGAAGCCGCGGGCGAACCAGCGGTCGTGCGTGACGGCCACGACGGTGCCCGTGAAGCCCTCCAGCGCGTTCTGCAACGCCTCCGCCGAGTTCAGGTCGAGGTTGTCGGTCGGCTCGTCCAGCAGCAGCAGCGTGGCGCCGGACAGCTCCAGCAGCAGCACCTGGAACCGCGCCTGCTGGCCGCCGGACAGCGTCTCGAACCGCTGGTCGCCCTGCTTGCCCAGGCCGTAGCGGCTCAGCACGGCCATCGCCGCGCCCCGGTCGCGGCCCGCGCGGCCGTCCTCGCCGTGCCACAGGATGTCGACCAGCGTGCGGCCGACCCACTCCGGGTGCTGGTGGGTCTGCGCGAACAGGCCCGGCACCACGCGCGCGCCCAGGCGGCACACGCCCGTGTGCGCGACCTCGCCGCCGCCGAGCAGCCGCAGGAAGTGGCTCTTGCCCGAGCCGTTCGAGCCGAGGACGGCCACCCGGTCGGCGAAGAACACCTCCACGTCGAACGGCTTCATCAGCCCGGTCAGTTCGAGGTTCTCGCAGGTGATCGCGCGCACGGCGGTGCGGCCGCCGCGCAGCCGGGGCGCCACCTTCTCGTCGGTCGGCAGCTCCGGTGGCGGACCGGCCTCCTCGAACCGCTCCAGCTTCGCCCGCATGACCCGGTACTTGGCCGCCATCACCTCGCTCACCCGGGCCTGGACCTGGAGCGTGCGGACGAGTTCCCTGAGGTGGTCGTGCTCCTCGTTCCAGCGGCGGTGCTGCTCGGCCAGGCGCTCGACGCGGGCGGCGCGGGCGGCGTGCCACGTGCCGAAGGACCCGGCGTGGGTCCACGCCGAGTGCGCCTCCACCGTGACGACGTGCGTCGCCGCCACGTCCAGCAGCTCCCGGTCGTGGCTGACCAGCAGCACGGCCTTGCCGGTCTCGCGCAGCCGCTCCTCCAGCCACCGCTTGCCCGGCACGTCGAGGTAGTTGTCCGGCTCGTCCAGCAGCAGCACCTGCTCCGGACCGCGCAGCAGCGCCTCCAGCACCAGCCGCTTCTGCTCGCCGCCGGACAGGGTGCGCACCTCGCGGAACCGGGCCCGGTCGAACGGCACGCCCAGCGCGGCGACCGTGACGGTGTCCCACAGCACCTCGACGTCGTAGCCGCCGACCTCGCCCCAGGTGGTGATCGCGTCGGCGTACCGCAGCTGGGTCGGCTCGTCGTCGGTCTCCATGAGCTGGAGCTCGACGTCGTCCAGCGCCCGCGCGGCGGCCCGCAGCGGCGCGGGTGAGGCGGCCAGCAGCAGGTCGCGCACGGTGCTGTCGTCGCGGACCGAGCCGACGAACTGCGGCATCACGCCCAGGCCGCCCTGCACCCGGACGCTGCCCGCGGTGGGCGTCAGCTCGTCGGACAGGATGCGCAGCAACGTCGTCTTGCCGACGCCGTTCGCGCCCACCAGCGCGACCACGCTGTTGGCGCCCACTTTGAACGACACGTCGCGGAACAGCTCGCGGCCGTCGGGCAGGCGGAAGGCGAGCCCGTTGGCATCCAGGAAACCCACCCGCGCATGGTGGGCCATAACCCCCGCCTATGGCCAGCGGATTCGGCGGTATCTGCGACCCGGCGCGCGGCTCCCTAGAGCACAGGGGTGATGCGGGGAGGCTGGCGATGGGTTCGGTCGACGTGGCGCGGCTGGTCGCGGCGCAACTGGGGGTGCTGGCGACGGTGGGGGCGCTGCCGTGCGCCGAGGACGGCGTGCCGGTCGACGAGCCGGTGCCGGTGCGGTGCGAGAACGGCGAGGTGGTGCTGTGGCGGCACCGCGTCGGGCGGGGCTACGTGGACGTGGCGGCCCGGCCCCACTGGGGCGCGCCGCTGGTCGCGTTCGTGCCGGAGGGCCGCGCCGCGCCCGCGGTGGTGCGGCGGCCGTGGCCCGCCGACGACCCGCGCGAGGAGGCCGCCGAGCGCTACCGGCAGCGCGTGCACGACCTGGCGCACCTGGCGCAGGTCGTGGGCCTGGGCGAGCCGGTGGTGCGGCGGTTCGACCGGGCGCTGGTGGAGGAGGTGCTGCGGCCCAGGGTGGACACCCGGACGCTGCCGCCGTGCCCGCGCCCGCCCCGGCAGGAGACCGACGCGTGGGCGCTGGCCGCGTGCGTGCAGGGGTTGCTGGACTTCTACCGCTACCGGTACGACCAGGAGCGGCTGGCGTCGGAGCTGGGGCTGGGCACCGAGGGGTCGCCGGTGCGCGGCACGTGGCGGGACGTGGCGCGCACGGTGCGGGAGCTGACCGGCAGGGCGTTGTCGGCGGAGGTGTCGGCGACGCCGACGTTCACCGAGTACCTGGCCGAGGTGCGCGCGGAACGGCCGTCCATCAGCTTCGTGCCCGGCCACGCCAGGGTGGTCACCGGGTACACGCGGATGAGCTCGCTGCGGCTGATGGGCGCCGGTTTCGCCGGGCTGCTCGTGCTCGACCCCGCGGAAGGGGCGGCACGCTGGGAGAACTACGACGCGATGGCGTGCGTGGGCAGCTGCACGGCCCGGCTGAACCTGGTGCCGTGACCGCCCGGGGCCCTCACCGCCAGGTGTAGCCGCGCACCAGCATGACCACCGCGCCGAACCCCAGCGACGCCAGGGCGGGGCCGACCGCCCCGAGGACCAGCAGCAGCACGCCGAGGACCCCGAAGGTGGCCACGAGGGCGTAGCTGAGCACCGGGTGCCGGGGCTTCCCGGCGACGAGCGCCGAGGCCAGGCCCGGCTCCTCGTCCGCGAGTCTGGTCTCGATCTCACTGAGGGTGCGGCGTTCCGCTTCGCTCATCACGGCCGGTGGATACCCGGCGCCCCCACCGCAAAACTCGCCCGAACGGGCGTCTGAGCAGGCAAGATCAGCGTGAGAGGGCCACCAGCCGGGACACCGCCCGCAGGTACTTCTTGCGGTAGCCGCCGCGCAGCATCTCGGCGGTGAACAGCTCCGAGAGCGGCTCCCCGGACACGGCCACCGGGATGTCCCGGTCGTAGAGCCGGTCGCCCAGCGCCACGAGCCGCAGCGCCACCGCCTGGTCCGGCGCGGGCCGGACGTGCCGCAGGTGCACGGCGGTCACGCCGTCGACCAGCCTGCCGTAGCTGGACGGGTGCAGCCGGGCCAGCGCGTCGCACAGGTCGGCGAACTCGTCCAACGTGCTGCCGGGCGTGCCGAGCGACTTCGCGACCAGGTCCTCGTCGGTCATGGGCGGCGGCGCGTCGGGCAGGCCGCGGTGGCGGTAGTCGGGTCCGTCGACGCGCACCACGCCGAACTTCGCCGACAGCGACTGGATCTCGCGCAGGAAGTCCGCGGCGGCGAACCGGCCCTCGCCCAGCTTGTCGGGCAGCGTGTTGGACGTGGCCGCGACCGAGACGCCCGCCGCGGTCAGCTCCTTGATCAGCCGCGTGACCAGCATCGTGTCGCCGGGGTCGTCCAGCTCGAACTCGTCGATCGCGAGCAGCCGGTGCCCGGACAGCCGGCGCACGGTCTCGGCGAAGCCCAGCGCGCCGACGAGGTTGGTCAGCTCCACGAACGTGCCGTACGCCTTCGGGCCGGGCACGGCGTGCCACAGCGAGGCCAGCAGGTGGGTCTTGCCGACGCCGAACCCGCCGTCGAGGTACAGGCCGGGCTTGGCGTCGTCCGCGCCGGAGCGCTTGAACAGCCGGCCGAGCACGCCCCGGGAGGTGCCCTCGGACACGCGCTCGGCGAACTCCCGGCACACCCGCACGGCCGCGGCCTGGCTCGGCTCGTCGGGGTTGGGCAGGTAGGTGTCGAAGCGGACGCCGTCGAAGCGCGGCGGCGGGACCATGGCGTCCACCAGCTCGTCCGCGGCGACGTGCGGGGTGCGGTCGGACAGGCGCGGCGGGGCGGACATGACCGGATCGTAACGGCGTGCTGGGATGTGGCGGTGCGGATGTTGTGGCCACCACGTGCCGGCGAAGTCACCGACGAGGAGCTGGAGCGGCTCTACGACTACCCCGCCGGCCTGGACCGGCCGTGGGTGCAGGTGAACTTCGTGTCCAGCCTGGACGGTGCGGTGTCGGTCGCCGGGCGCTCCGAGGGGCTGGGCAACGACGCCGACCGCCGGGTGTTCATGCTCGGCCGCGACCTGTGCGACGTGGTGCTCGTCGGCGCGGGCACGGCGCTGGTGGAGGGCTACCACGGGGTCAAGGCGGGCGAGGTGCGGGCGTCGCGGCGGGCCCGGCTGGGGCTCGCGCCCGTGCCGCCGATCGCGGTGGTCACCGGGCGGTGCTCGATCGAGCCGACGTCCACGCTGCTGACCAGCACCGCCGTGCCGCCGATCGTCCTCACCACGCGGGCCGCGCCGCGGGAGCGCCGGGACGCCCTGGCGGCGGCGGGCGCGGACGTCGTCGTGGCCGGCGAGGAGACCGTGGCCATGGACCTCGCGCTGCGGGCGCTGGACGAGCGCGGGCTGCGCCGGGTCGACTGCGAGGGCGGTCCGAGGGTGTTCGGCGCGCTGATCGACGCCGACCTGGTGGACGTGCTGTGCGTGACGTACTCGCCCCTCCTGGCGGGGGGTGACGCCGGCCGGATCGCGGTCGGCCCGCTGCCGCCGTCGCCCCGGTCGCTGGAGCTGGAGTCCGTGCTGCACCACGACAGCGCCCTCCTGCTGCGGTACCGGAGGGCGACGCACGATCCGGTGACCGGGAGCGCCCGACCGGCCTGATCCCGATACGGTGCGCACTCGTACGGACACGCACCGATGCGGAGAGGACGCGCCGTGACCCAGAGCACCGCCGCCGCCAAGCCGGACACCGGGGGGCCGGCCACCCGCTCGGCCGACGACACCGAGCAGGGCAGGACCACGATCGCCTCGTCGGTCGTGCAGAAGGTCGCGGGCATCGCGGCCCGGGAGATCGCGGGCGTGCACGCCGTCGGCGGCGGCGTGTCGCGGGCGTTCGGCGCGCTGCGCGAGCGCATCCCCGGCGCGGGCACCTCGAACACCGCGGGCGTCGCCGTCGAGGTGGGCGAGAAGCAGGCCGCCATCGACCTCGACATCATCGTCGAGTACGGCGTCGGCATCGTCGACCTGGCGCGGGCCGTGCGGCGCAACATCATCGGCCAGGTCGAGCGGATGACCGGCCTCGAGGTCATCGAGGTCAACATCGCGGTCAACGACATCCACCTGCCCGAGGACGACGAGCAGGGCGCGCCGAGCACCGGCCCCAGGGTCGAGTGACGGACGTGGCGGAGGACGTCGAGGCCGTGCTGCTGGCCCACCCCGACGTGGCGCGGCTGGACGGCGCGGTCGCCTCCTACCTGCCGGGGCGGCGGGTGGACGGCGTCCGGGTCGGCGACCGGGTCGAGGTGGCGGTGGTGCTGCGCCCGGACCGGCCGATCGGCGAGGTCGTGTCGGAGCTGCGGGCGCACGTCGCGCGGGTCGCCGGCCGGGCGCCGGTGGACGTCGTCGTGGCCGACCTGGAGTGGGAGGGCAGATGAGCGCGACGAAGACCGGCCTGCTGGCGGGCCTGGTGCTGGGACTGGCCGCGACCAGCGGTTTCACCGCGTTCCTGGTGACCCTGGCGGTCGGCGTGATCGGCCTGGTCGCCGGCCGCGTCCTGGACGGCGAGCTGGACCTGGGCGACCTGCTCGGCCGGGGCCGCGACAAGTGACCGAGACCGACGACCAGGACCACCCGGGCTCGCTGGAGATCCACCCCGACGTGGTGCGGAAGCTGGCCGCCCGCGCCGTCCGGCTCGTGCCCGGCGCGCGGCCGAGCGCCGCGATCAAGGTCGGCGAGGTGGGCGGCGGCGAGCTGGAGCTGGCCGTGAGGCTCGCGCTGCGCTACCCCGCGCCCGTGCGCGCCGCGGCCGAGGCCGTCCGGCGGCACGTCACCGACGAGGTCGAGCGGATCACCGGCCACCGGGTCCGGTCGGTGGCCCTGACCGTGTCCGCGCTGGACTCCGACACCCGACCGCGGGTGGTGTAGATGCGGGTGCTGCTGCGCGTGTTGTCGCCGCTGCTCGGGCTGGCGCTGGCCGCCGCGGGCGCGTTGCTGGTGGTCGCGGTCGCCCGGCAGTGGGCCGGGCGGGGGTGGCTCGTCCGACCCGGCTGGTCGTGGGTCGACCGGCCGGTCCTGGTCGTCGGCGCGTGCGTGGCCGTCGGGGGGCTGCTCCTGCTGGTCGTGGCCGCACGGGCGGGCGTGCGGCACGTGCCGCTGGACGACCCGGCCGACGGCGTGCGCGTGGTGACCTCGCCCGCGTCCCTGGCCCGCGTGGTCGGGCACCGGGTGCGGGCCCAGGACGGCGTGGCGGACGCGTCGGTCACGGCGTCGCGGCGCAAGGTGCGGGTCCGGGCGACCAGCCACTCGCACGACGAGGCCGCGTTGCGGCCCCGGCTGCTGGAGGCGGCCCGCGAGGCGCTGGCCGAGCTGCCGATGCCCGTGCCGCCGAAGGTGTCCGTCGTGGTCATCTCCCCGAAGGACCGCCCGTGAACCGCTCGAACCGCGTCGAACGCGTGCTGGCGTCCCTGCTGGGCGCGCTCGCCCTGGCGGCCGGTGCCGCGGCCGTGCTGCTGCACCGCTTCGGGGTCGACCGGCCGGTGCTGGACCCGGTCGCGCTGGACTGGGCCCGGCGGCACCTGCTGCCCGTGCGGATCGGGCTGATCGCCCTCGGCCTGCTGGCCGTGCTCCTCGGCCTGTGGTGGGCCTGGCGCGCGGTCCGCCCGGAGCGCCACCCCGACCAGCGCCTGGACGACGTCGTGGTGACCGCCAAGGCGCTGGCGTCGGCGGTGCGGGCCGACGCCGAGGGGCTGCCGGGCGTGGACGGGGCGCGGGTGGCCGTCGTCGGCACGCCCGCGCTGCGGCTGCGGCTGACGCTGCGGCACGGCACGGACCTGACCGGGGTGTGGCTGGAACTGGACGACCGGGTGCTGTCGCGGGCACGCGCCGCGCTCGGCGTGGACGTGCTGCCCACCGCGGTGCGGCTCGATCTGGACAAGAGGCCGCGACAACGCGTGCGCTGATCGACCCCACCCGGCAGGATGGCCGCGTGGCGCTCCCGTTGACCCCTCCCCTGCAGCCGATGCTGGCCACGGCGGTGGACGCGATCCCGACCGACGTGGATTTGGTGTTCGAGCCGAAGTGGGACGGCTACCGCTGCCTGGTGTTCCGCGACGGCGACGAGGTGTTCCTGCAGTCCCGCAGCGGCAAGCCGCTCAACCGGTACTTCCCGGAGGCGGAGGCCGCGTTGAAGCGGACCCTGCCGCCCCGGGTGGTGGTCGACGGCGAGCTGGTCGTGGCCAAGGACGGCAAGCTGGACTTCGACGCGCTGTCCGAGCGCATCCACCCGGCCGCCAGCCGGGTGCGGCTGCTGTCGGAGCAAACGCCCGCCGGCTTCGTCGCGTTCGACGTGCTGGCCGTGGGCGACGACGTGCTGCTGGAGCGGCCGTGCGCCGAGCGCCGGTCGACGTTGGAGGGCCTGGTCACGCCCGGCGACGGCCTCTACCTCACGCCCGCGACCACCGACGGCGGCCTGGCGGCGCAGTGGTTCGAGCTGTTCGAGGGCGCGGGGCTGGACGGGGTCATCGGCAAGCCCGCCGACGGCGAGTACACGCCCGGCAAGCGCAGCATGATCAAGGTCAAGCACGCCCGCACCGCCGAGTGCGTGGTCGCCGGGCTGCGCTGGCACAAGGACACGGAACCGGGCACGGCGGTCGGCTCGCTGCTGCTCGGCCTGCACGACGAGGCGGGCGTGCTGCACCACGTCGGCGTGGTCGGCTCGTTCAAGGCGGCCGAGCGGCGCGAGCTGGCCGAGGAGTTCCGCGACCTGATCACCACCGGCGAGCACCCGTGGCTGGTGGAGCCGGACGGCCGCCGGCTGCCCGGTGAGGTCAACCGGTGGCGCGGCAAGCACGCCGACTGGGTGCCGGTCCGGCCCGAGCGGGTGCTGGAGATCGCCTACTCGCAGACCGAGGGCGCGGCGCCGGCCCGGTTGCGGCACAACGGCCAGTTCCGCCGCTGGCGGCCCGACCGCGAGCCGGCGTCGTGCGGCTACGACCAGCTCGACCAGCCCGCGCGGTACGACGTGGAATCGGTGCTGCGCGGCGAAGTCCGCCCCGCGTGACCGCCCGGGTCGGTACCGTCCCGGTCCGTGGCTGACGTTGCTCCGACGAGTGTCGACGCGCTGATCCGGGAACTGGACGACCGCATGTGGCAGGACTGCCGGCGGTTGTCGGCGTGGCGCGTGGTGCACCGCACCACCGGGCTGTTCTACACCGTGGTGCTGATCCTGGTGCCCGCCGTGCTGGCGGTGGGCTTCACCTCGTCGGAGACGGCGCTGGGCAAGGTGCTGCTGCTGACCGCGGCCGTGGTCGGCGGGCTGAACGTCACGTTCCGGCCCTACCTGCACAGCCTGAAGCGGCGCAGCGCCGTGAACACGGTGCGGCGGCTGCGCGACGAGTTCCGGGCCGACGTGGCCGCCGCGACGGGCGACGAGGTGCTGGCCGTCTACCGCAGGTACGCGGCGAGCTACGCCACGATCTTCGAGCAGCGCGGCGGCGAGCTCGTCGACGGGCGGCTCAGCGTCGAGGAGCCGCCCGCGGACGCCCGGCCCAAGGACTGAGCGGTCCCGGTCACACGTCCGGCTTCGCCGTGCGGGTCGCCCCGACCGACGCCAGCACCACGCAGAACACCGCCACCCACTGCGCCGGGCGCAGCGACTCGTGCAGCAGGACGAGCCCGGCGAGCGCCGCGACCGCCGGTTCCAGGCTCATCAGGATGCCGAACACGCGCGGCGGGATCTTGCGCAGCGCCTCCAGCTCCAGCGAGTACGGGACCACCGAGGACAGCAGCGCCACCGCCGCGCCCGCGGCGAGCACACCCGGGTCGAGCAGCGTCGTGCCCGCCTCGGCCACCCCGAACGGCAGCGCCAGGGCCGCGCCGACCACCATCGCCAGGGCCAGGCCCTTGCCGTCGGCCGTGCGGCTGCCCAGCGCCGCGGTCAGCAGGATGTACCCGGCCCAGCACGCGCCCGCGCCCGCCGCGAACAGCACGCCCGGCAGCGACAACCCGCCGTCGACCCGCGTGAGCAGCAGCACACCGGCCGCCGCGAGCAGCGCCCACAGGCCGTCCAGCCAGCGCCGCGACCCCAGCACGGCCACCGCGAGCGGGCCCAGGAACTCGATGGTCACCGCCGCGCCCAGCGGGATGTGCTTGATCGCCTGGTAGAAGCTCAGGTTCATCGCGCCGAGCACCAGGCCGTAGCCGACGACGACCGCGTACGTCCGCCGGTCCAGTCGCAGCGACGGCCGCCACACCAGCAGCAGGACCGCCGCGGCCAGCACGAGCCGGAGCGTGACCGTGCCCGCGGCGCCCGCCTGGGTGAACAACTGCTTGGCCACGGCCGCGCCGACCTGCACGCTCACCACGCCCAGCAGCACCAGGGCGGGCGGTGGGATCGCGCCGAACGCCCTGGCAGCGACCGCGAACGGCGCCGGGCGGCGGAACCTGCGCTGGGGAATGCCCTCGATGTGCACCGTGACCACGCCGACATCCTCCCCCAGCCCGCTCACCGAAGTCTCACCTGGACTGTGTGAGGCTCTCCACCAGCCCATCGGGAGACCAACGCCGTGGGAGAGAGCGAGGGACCGCTGTGCCGCGTCGGCGTCACGTCACTTCGATGCTGGTGGCCCTGAGCGCGCTGGCCGCGTGCAGCGCGGGCCCGTCGACCCGGCCGGTGATCGCCGTGCGCGGTGACGGCTCGTCGCCGTCGGAGTCGACCGCCCCCGCGGGCCCCCGCGAGGTGCCGCCGCTGGAGAGCTACGAGTCGCCGGGCCTGGCCTGGTCGTCGTGCACGGACTCGGCGCGGGCGCGGATGGGCGGTTCGGCGCCGGCGGGCACGTGGGAGTACGAGTGCGCGCAGGTCACCGTGCGGCTGGACGTGCCGAGCCGTCCCGGGCGGGGCAGCCTCGGCCTGTCGCTGCTGCGGGTGGGCACCGGCGGCAGCCCGCTGGTCGTCGTCGGCGAGGCGGGTGGCGAGCCGGGCACGGTGAAGGCGGCGCGGTTGGCGGCGAGCCTGCCCGCGAGCGTGCTGAGCACGTTCACGCTGATCGGCGTGGACCGGCGCGGTACCGGCCAGTCGGACGCCGTGCAGTGCGTGCCGGACGCGGCGCGGGTCGGGATCGTGGAGGCCGATCCCGGGGCGGCGTCGCCCGAGGAGCTGGTGGACGCGTACACGCTGGCCAGCCGCGAGTGCGTGCTCGACATGGAGAACCGGCTGCCCGCGCTGGACTCGTGGCGCGCGTCGGCGGACCTGGAGCAGCTGCGCGAGGCGTTGCAGGTGCCGCACCTGAACGCGATCGGGTTCGGCGAGGGGTCGAGGGTGGTGTCGCTGTACGCGGCGCGGTTCCCGGACCGGATCGGGCGGGTGGTGCTGGACGGCGCGCCGGACCCGACGCTGGACGTGACGGCGGTGGCGCAGACGCGGGCGGTGGCGGCGGAGGAGACGTTCGCGGCGTTCCAGAAGGACTGCGTGCTCCGGGGGTGCCCGCTGGGGGCGGGTGCGACGGACCGGTTCAAGGGGCTGTTGGCGGCGTTGCGGGACAAGCCGTTGCGCGGGGACGACTTCGACCTCACCCCGGGCACCGCGACGGAGGCCGTGCTGGCGGGCCTGGCCGACCGGCCGCGGTGGGGGGCGCTGGCGGAGGCGATCGTGGCGGCGGAGGGCGGTGACGGCGCCAAGCTGCGGGCGTTCGTCGAGCCGGTGCTGCTGGAGCAGGACGACGACCCGCCGCGCATCGACGCCGGGCTCATCACCGGCTGCAACGACACGACGACCCGCGTTCCGCCCGAGCGGGTGAGCGGGCTGACGGAGGACTGGCGCTCGAAGCACCCGCTGTTCGGCGCCTACTTCGCCCGCCGGCTGCTGGCGTGCGGTCCCTTCCCCGTGCCGCAGCAGGTCAAGGTGCCGAAGCTGAGCGGTGCCCCGCCGGTCCTCGTGCTGACCACGTCGACCGATCCGGTGACACCCCGGGAGGGGAGCGAGCGTGCGGCGCAGGCCCTGCCGGCGGGGGTCGTGGTGGGCTGGCAGGGTGGGGGTCACGGGGCGCTCGGCCAGTCGGCGTGCGCGACGCGGGCGGCGGAGGAGTTCCTGGTGAACGCCAAGGTGCCGGCGGACGGCACGGTCTGCCCCCCGTGATCCGGGTACCCGATGGGGTGAAGCCGGCCGGAAAGTGTACGGAAACGGCGTTACCGTACATCGGTTGAAACCAGCGGTGCGCCGAAACCACCCCGGCCTGCCCCCACTCGCTCCGGCTTGGGCTCCGGTCGGACGCACCGGCGGCACCGACGGCGACAGTGGCGACGCCCAACGCGGCCGGCAGCCTGCCCGATCCGGCCGGCGGCCTGCGCAACCCGGCCGGCAGCGGTGGCGGACGATGGGGCCGGAGCACCCCGGCGGGCGGTGATGGCAGGTCATGGCGGCCGGCGCAACCGGGCCTGCGGTGGAAGCTGCGGTGGTGCGTAGTGGCGTGGGCGAAGTGGTGCTGCGCCCGGCGACCGCGCGGGTGGCGCCGGTGATGGCGAGGCGCGATGCCGGTTCTGGCGACGGGGCGCGCTATCGGTTGCGGCGGAGGGCCGCGCTACCGGTTCTGAGACAGGCCGCGCTGCCCGCCCTGGGATAGGCCGCGCTGAGATAGGCCACCTGAGGACAGGCCGCGCCGCCGGTTGCGGTGGAACGGCGTGGCCGGTTCTGGCGACACGGCGCGGTGCCTGTTCCCGCGGAAGGGCGCGGTGGTGGCGCGAGGTGATGGCGGTCGGTGCTGGCGCGCGGTGGGTGCGCGCAGGGGTGCGGGTGGTTGGGGTGGTCGGTTGGGGATCGCGGGGTGGTGGTGGGCCGTGGCCCCGGCTCGCTGGGGCGGCCGGGGCTCGGGATCGGTTTGGCCGTGTCGGCGGATCAGCAGCTCGAGCAACACCCGCAGCCCGGGCCGGTGCATCCGGTGCAGCAGCCGCAGCTGCCGAGCTCCGCCTGGTCAGCCGTCGTGATCTCAACAACCATCTTGTGCCTCCGCGGCGTCGAGGGACTTCGTGCGACCGAAGGTATTTCGACCCCACGGTCCGCCCCTACCGCCGGCCAGGGGAAGTACCCTCACCCGATCGCGGAACGGTTATCATCAAGACGTTGCAATACGTGTTCTCCCCAGGTCAGCAGCCCGGCCTCACCCCGTCAGCTCGGCCAGCGCCCGCTGCGCCGCCTCCAACTCCGCCCGCAGCTGCTCGACCCGGGCGAGGTGGCGTTCGCGGGCCGCGCTGAGCACGCTCTCGACCGCCTCGTCGACCTCCGGCGGCAGGAGCTTGGCCGCCTGCGACACCGCCGAAGCGGCGACCGGCGCGGCCTTCAACGTCCGCTTCGCACCCCACTGCACGTCGACCGTCCACTCGCCCTCCGCGGTCGACGTCAGCGTCACCGTCACCTCGGCGGGCTTCGCCTGCTTGCGCGCGGCCGGGCGGCGGTCCGGCGCGGTGGCGGGCGGGGCGGGGGCCGGCGCGGGCTTCGGCTTCGGCGGCGCGGGAGCGGGGGCCGGGGCGGGCGTGTAGATGTGCTCGACCGGCGCGAGACCCGCGGCAGGCGCCCCGGCGGTCGCCGCGGCCGGCTCCGGCTTGGCCGGCGCACGCTTGCGCGGCGCGGGCTTCTCCACGGTCAGCTCGGCCGGCGAGAACGACAGGTCGTCCTTCTCCCCCGTCGGCCGCACCTGGATGAAGTCGCCCTCCGCCGGCTCGCTGAACGCCACCACCTTCGCCGACCGCCCGGCCTCCACCCCCACCGCGGCGGAGGTGAACCAGACCACGGGCGGGCGGCCCGCGGCCAGCTCCGCACGCAGGTGGTCGATGTCCTGCTCGGACAACGAGTTCTGCTTCGCCTTCGCCATCGCCTACCAACCTCCACGACCCGGCACGGCCCACCGCGCCACGACCAACCCGAGATCCGTCGGGTGCAGCTTGCCCTACGCCACCGACAATCCCGCGAGCTGCCGGTCGTGCACCCGCCCCAGCACCCACTGCGCGACCACGGAACCCACCAGCGCGAGGAGCATGTCCCAGTGGGTGTCCCACACATCACCCTGCGTGCCGAGGAAGTCCGTCGCCGACTCACCGCCGACCACCGCGCCCGCCCACTCCACGAACTCGTACCCGGCGCTGATCGCCAGGCACGTCGCCGACACGAGGAAGAACGTCCACCGCCCCGGCCGCAGCGGCGTCCGGCGCAGCAGGACCTCCCGCGCGAGCACGGCGGGCACGAAGCCCTGCACGAAGTGGGCGAACCGGTCGTAGTGGTTGCGGTCGGTCCACGGCAGCTCGCCCAGCGGCACCTCGGCGTAGGTGTAGTGGCCGCCGAGCGCGAGCACCAGGGCGTGCCCGAAGACGAGCCAGTACGCGAGCCGGGTCAGCGGGAACCGCCGGCGCGTCCACACCAGCAGGGGCAGCGCGACGAGGATCGGCGCGACCTCCAGCAGCCACGTGCCGTAGCTCTTCGGCCGGACGACGGACACGGCGACGGCCACGACGACGAGCGCACCGAGGGTGATCGGGAGGCGGTCCGAGCGCTGCACCCCGCAGATCCTGCCACTGCCGGGCCGCCCGGCGCACGAGTCCGAAGTGGACGGGCGGCGGAGGTGCTCCCCCGCCGCCCCGCGCGACCCTCAGATCGGGTTGCCGCTTGTGCCGCAGATGCGCCCCGCGTTGATGCAGTCGCGCACCCGTCGTTCGAGCTCCGGCTGGTCCCACGCGTTGATGAAGTCACCGTGGAAGGTGTACCCCGGCGCGTTGGTGACGTTGACCCCGTTCACCGTGCCGCCCAGCGACAGCCCGGTGCCGTTGACGGGGTAGGTGATCAGGAACTCCAGCCTGGGCAGGACCACGGGGTGCGTGGACGGGCAGGAGCCCGCCCAGAACACGATGTGGTCCTTGTGGTTGGCGCTGTCGAGGTCCCGGCCGTTCCAGCAGGTCGGGAAGTCGAGGTAGGTCTCCAGCTTGGTGCCGGCCGGGCAGTTCATGAAGTCCCGGCTGGACGGCGACTGCGTGGTGCACGACCACCGCGCGGACGGGTTCTGGTCCGGGCTGGTGGCCCGGGCGTTGCCGACGACGTACCTCAGGTTCGGCGGGTGGGCGACGGCGCGCTGCATGTCGTGGATGCCCTGGTAGTACACGGTGACGCTCTCCGGCGCGACCGGCTGCCCGTTCTTGTAGAGGGTGGGCACCCAGTAGGCCGACAGGTCGACCAGCGGGTCGCACGTGGTGCCCGCCGCCTTGAGCGACGTGTACGTGGACGAGGCGTTGGTCGACCGGTTGCCGAAGAACTCGTGCACGTGCGACGCGCCGGTCTGGTTGGGGTAGACGATCGGGTCGTTGCCGGACCGGTGGCTCGCGCGGCAGTTGGCGCGGAACTCCGACGCGGCCTGGATGCCGGCCTGGCCCTCGATGGCCGCGGCCTGGTGCGCGTCCGGTGCGGCCGGGTGGTTTCCGTGGTTGGCGCCCGCGCCCGCCGGCTGGTAAGCGATCACCGACCCGATCAGGGCCAGTGCCAGCGCGGCGGACGCGGCGCCGATGACACCTCTCACTCTCGCGTTCATCCTGGTCTCCTCCGGTGGAGCGGGATGGGGCGGCGGGTCTAGGAACCGAACGTGATCCAGTTGACGTTGACGAAGTCGGCCGGTTGGCCGCTGGTGAAGGTGAGGTAGACGTCCTGCTTGCCGGTCAGGCCGGTGAGGTTGGCGGGCACGGTGCGCCAGCTCTGCCAGCCGCCGGTGTTGGCGACGGCGAAGCTGCCCAGGGGCGTGGCCGTGGGGCTGCCGACGCGGATCTCGACCAGCCCGCTGACGCCGCCGGCGGCGCCGCCGGCCACCCGGGCGAAGAACTGCCGGCCGGTGCGGGAGCCGAAGTCCACGCCCCGGTAGAGCGCCCAGTCGCCGTTGGCGATGCCGGCGATGGCCTCACCGCCGCCGGTGTCGGTGGTCGCCTCCTTGAACACGCCCTGCTGCTGGTCGTAGGACTCGGCCTGGATGGTGCCGAAGGCGTCCCGGCTGACCGGCGGAACGGTCGTGGTCGTGGTCGTGGTGGTCGTGCTCGTGGTCGTCGTCGTGCTGGTCGTGGTGGTCGGGTTCACGCCACCCGAGCCGGAGTCGACGCCGCTGCCCGCCGGCCCGCGCCACGCGGTGGATGCCGCCGGCACGGACAGGGTCTGCCCGTCGGAGAACGTGACCGCGGCGGTCGTCGTGCCGGGGTTGTAGGCGACGTAGGTGCGTGCGCCGTTCTTGCTCAGCACGGCGTGCGTGGGCACGTTCGCGGTGACGGAGGTGTCCGGGGTGCCGTAGGTGTTCAGCGACGTGATCCAGTGGTAGGCGTGCGCCCGGGAGTCGCCGTCCTCGGGCGGCAGGCCCGAGCCGTAGTTGGCCAGCGCCTGCGCCGGGTCGGCGAGGGCGAGGAACTGGGTGATGACGTCCTTCCACTCGACCTCGGTGCCGCCGTTGTTGGCGCGCAGCTCGGCGATGTTCTGGAGGATGTCGGCCTGGTAGTCGGCGTGGTAGAGCGAGCCGCCGGTGATCGGCAGCATGTTGATGCCGTGGATCTCCTCCGGGTTGGCCGTCCACCACGTGCTGTAGCTGGCACCCGCGCCCCACACCATGCCGACGGTGCCGTGCTGGTACGCCGCCGGGAACACCGCGTCGTCCTTGTCGAACCAGTACTGGCCGATCGCGGTCTCCTGCGTGGTGTGCAGGTAGATGCCGGCGTCGCGCAGCGCGGTGTCTCCGGTGGCCTGGCCGAACAGCACGGCGGCGGTGGCGAACATCATCGCCTCGGACGAGGACTCCTCGTTGTTGCCGTGCGCGAAACCGGCGTGGCCGGACGCCCAGCCGTGGCCCGCGTAGGCGTCGAAGTTGCGCAGGAACGGGAAGCGCGTCTCGCCGCGGTCGTAGTTGTTCGCGTCCTTGACCAGCAGCTTGACCATGCCGCCGTAGCGGGAGTCGGCGGCCCAGGTCGGGTCGTGCTGGGCGAGGATCGCGGCGGCGAGCACGTAGTAGCCGTAGTGGAAGTGGTGGTCGTTCAGCTCGGCGTCGGTGCCGTAGGACGCCTTGTAGCCGATCAGCGTGCCCCACGTGGCGTCGTAGGCGAAGTGGTTGCCGGTTTCGCCGGACGACGCGGTGAGCCAGTCGGTGAGCCGGTCGCGGACCAGGCCGAGGAGCCGGTCGCGGCCCGCGGTGTAGCCGATCTGGTTGGCCACGCGGGCCAGCGCCGCCAGCCGCCACAGCGCCTTGCCGGTCCAGTAGGTGTCGCCCGCGCCCTTCCACGGGTCGGCGGCGTCGAGCTCCTGGTCGATCTCCGACCGCAGGCGGTTCTGGTCGGCCGCCGAAGACAGCGGCAGGGCGGGCAGGACGCCGTTGAACGTGCTGCGGGTGGTGAACGACGAGCCCTCGCGCAGCCGCATCTCGCCGCGCGGCGAGGCGTAGCGGTAGGCGGTGGCGGTGTCGGTGGAGTTGAGCCACTGGTGCCGGTAGAGGGCCTGCAGGGTGCCGGTCTGGGTGCCCTGGCGCGCGGTCGTCGTCGCCGTGTAGGTGGCCGTGAGCTGGGCGGTCGCCGAGTTGTAGGTCCAGGAGACCTTGGTGTCGGTGACGAAGGAGAACGCGTAGCGCTGGAACAGCGGCAGCGCGTCGCGGCCGGGCAGCACGGCCACGGAGAAGAACGCGGCGGGCGAGGTGGCCTCGGCGGTGCCGGTGACGGTCCAGTTGGCCGGCGAGAACAACGCGTAGTCGCGGCCGTTGACGGTGACGCCGAGGGTGGTGCCGGTGTTGCTCCAGATCGTGGTCGCGCCGTTGAAGCCGGCCCTGGCCGCGCCGCCGCTCGCCTCGGCGTAGACGTACGGCGAGCCGTGGCCGATGGTGGTGCGCAGGGTCCGCACCCCGTCTGTCCACAGTGGAGTGACGGTCCAGTCGGACCAGCCGTCGACCTGGGTGCGCGGCGCGCTGAGGCCGCTGACGCCCACGAACAGGTCGTCCTGGTGCATGAACTCGTAGAACCGGCCGTCGGGGGTGATGTTCGGGCTGGTCGGGTAGCCCACGCCCAGGCCCTGCGCCGCCGCGTGGAACGTCAGCGGGTGGGCGTACATGTTCTCCGAGTAGAGGTTGCCGGGGTAGCGCTGGAAGACCAGGGACGACCACCAGTCGTTGGTCGGGACCGGTCGGCCGGCCATCCGGGCGGTGACCTTCGGCGCCACGGCCGCGCCGGTCGAGTCGGACGGGCCGACCGCGCCCGCCGGGCGGGTGGTGGCGTAGCTGCCCGCGCCGACGGTGACGGCGCCGGCCGTGCCGGGCAGGGCGAGCGGGATCACGGCGGCCGCGGCCACGGCGACCGCCAGGGCCGCCAGGTGGGGGCGGGTTGGACGCACAGGGACCTCCAGCAGGGGCTCACAACTCTGTGAGAGCGCTCTCACGCACGTCAAACGGTAAACCGCCGGTGACCTGCGTGTCTACGGCCTGGTGGTTTCGACCCTGTCGAGTGCCGCCGGTCAGGAGGCGGGCTCGTCCTCGTCCTCGACCCGGAGGCGGTACTCGCAGCCGTACTCGACGGCGTACTGGAGGTCGTAGTGGTGCACGATCTTGGGACCGCCGTGCAGGTGGACGTGGGTGACGGTCTGCCGGGGCGTCTCGGGCGGCTTGGCGTGCGAGTCGACCCGGCCGTCGAGCGGGCCGCCGACGAACCGCACCACGTACGCCTGCGTCATCGGCACTGCCTCCCTCTCGTCGGCGACGGGCTCCATGGTACGAGAGGACCAGTCCGATCGCGGCTGAACGCCGTCGGGAACAGCCGGTCGGCCGCGGGTCAGGCCGTGCCCCGGTGCCGCACGTGCCCGCGCGTCGACGACCGGCGGTCCCCGCGGCGGGTCGTGAGGTGGGCCCGCCGGTCGCCCTGCGGCGCGCACACGGCGGCGCGGGTCGACGCGACCGGTGCGCCGGTCGGCAGCGGTCGGCTCGCCCACCGGCGCATCCGGGCCAGGTACCGGCGGTGCAGCAGCGGCCCGGCGACGGCGGCCACCACGTCGGCGAACGTGACGCGCGCGCCGAACCGGCGCATCGCCCGCAGGTGCGCGACCGTCGCCCGGTCCGGGTCGCTGCCCGACTCGAACCTGCGCCACCGCTGTGCCGCGTCGGGCGCGCCCGCCACCTCCACGGCGAAGACCAGGCGGGCCCGGCGCACCGGCGTCACGGCGTCCACGTCGAACTTGCGGTTGGCCGGGTCGACGCAGAACCGGTGCGCCAACCTCACCCCGTCCCCGCCGCCGACGGGTGCCGCCACCGGCGCCGCGGGGTGCCTGGCGGGCCACTCGACCGAGACCTCGGCGCCGCACCAGGCGCACAGCGGCCCGTCCCGCTCGACGAGGGCCAGGACCCGCTGCCGGGCGGGCGGCACGTACGGCAGGGGGGCCGCGACGCGGAGGACGAATTCCATGCCGGCACGCTATCCGCCCCGACCGCGCCGAAGGGGGTGGTCAGCGGTATTCCGCGCCGAGATTCGGCAGAGCCGATCACCCGGACCGATCACCGCCTTACCGCTCACCGGACGAATCCGCCGACTCACCGGGAGGGGGTTTGAAACGGCCGGACGCGGGAGCCGCCGTTACGCCGTTCGCCAAACGCCGAGACCGGCCCGAAAGTGAGCTTACCTCGTGATTTGGCTGGCGTTCAAGCGCTTGGTCCGCGTCAGACTATGCGTCGATGACCGACGGCATAGGGCACCGCAGGACGGTGGTCAGGGATTCCGCATAGGCGGCGGCTGCTCATCATCCGGCGCAGAGGTGGGCATGTTCGCGCCAGCGAGGCGGTCCTGGAGCAGAGCATGGCGGAACTGATAGACCGGCCCAACGGTGCGCAGCAGGTGGCGGGAGCGCGCGTCGTCCAAGAAGCGAAGAAGTCGGAGCGGTGTCCGGTACCGGAGGGCGAAGTACACCTGCGCCAACGCGGCATTCCATGGTGACGAGAGCAGGAGCGCGGCCAGCAGTCCGAATGTCAGTGCCGAGGTCCAGCCTGACAGTGAGAACGTCAACAGCCAGACCGCAGCGCCCATGACGGCCCCGAGGGCTAGTTGCCCCGTGATGTCGCGCCGCCACGCCCCGACCGGCCCGGTGGTCCGGAGATCGGAACTCGACAACACCCCGTTCACCAACCCGAAGAACGCGGTGAACCCGAACGCCAAGACCACTGCGACGAACAGCCCCGTCAGCAGCTCCGATGCCTGCCATACCGCAATTCCGCAGGCTGCGCTCGCCGCGAGCACGAAAAAACGGTCCAGAGGTCCCAGTCGGGGACGCACCAAGTGCCTGAAGCGGACTCTGAACCCGCGCGGCGGATCCGGTGGGATGAGGTAAGCGCCGAGTCCCAGCACCAGCGCGCCCACCACGCCTGCCACTAATCGCGTTGATGGAGCGGTCTGCTCGACGGAGGCGAACGCGAGTTGGGACGCGGCCGCTGAGGTAGTCGCTGTGAGCACAATCCTGCTCCCGCGGGGGACCCAGGTCGGGAGGAGCCACCACCGCAGGTCGCGACTGCCCGCACGAGTCAGGTGCGCGGCCACGTGGACGAGGGCGCGGCGTGCTTCAGCGACGCTGTAGCGCGGCGGCGGTAGGCCGGGACGCGGGGTGTAGGCGACGTCCACCACGTGGTCGAGTAGGTGATCTGTGATCGATCGCGCATCCGGGAAGCGCTCGGTCTCGAGCAGTTCGTCCACCGGGGCGGTGGACGGGTAGACGTCGTGCAGCAGGCTCACCACCAGCGGTGTGGACAGCGCCAGGGTCACTGGGTGATCGGGATCGGCGGTCACGATGTCGGCCACAGCACGCCAAGCTGCGGGCGGTGGATCCACCAACGGGCGCAGTAGGTGGTCGGCGACGTCGACGGGCCGCAGAGGCAGCAGTTCGAGTGCTACAGCCCCCACGAGGGTTTGGTGAACGGCCGCGTCGAGCAGCTCTCCGGTGCGGGTGAGCAGCACCAGTCGAGTCGTGACCTGCTCGCTGAGGGACCGGAGTACCGCAGTCCTGAGCGGTGCGGGTATCTCGTCAAGCCCGTCCAGGAACACTGTGATCCGCCCCGAACGGAGCAGTGCAGTGGCGCGTCGCATCCCCTCGCGGCCGCGCAGCAGCGACACCTCCCCGAGCTTGCCGGCGAACCACTCCTCGAAGGTGCGATTTTCGGCGTCCCACCCGGACAACGTGGTCAGCACCGGAACAGGCACCCGTCCCCTGTCTTCGCGGACCACTTGCTCGCGGTACCGCAGGGCGTCCAGCAACAATAGAACGGCGGCCGAGGACTTGCCGCTACCCGGTCCGCCGAGGAGGATCACTCGTCCCGAGGGGAGCCCACCATAAACCCGGTGCAAGGCTTTCCGGTTGCCCGCACGCAGCCCGCCGGCGGTGACACCCGCCAGTCCGGGCAACGGCTCGAACGGCACGTGTCCGTCGCGGGTCGCGACCGCGGCGGACGGTGGGCCGGCGACCGGTTCGACGCTGCGTCGCCACCGGACCGGCAACGGGGCGGGTTGCAGTAGTCCGCGTTCGGCGGCGGCCTGCTCCCACTGCGCGCGCATAGCTGACGCCAACTGGTCGGTCAGCTCGTCGAGATCCAGCCGCGCGGCCGGAGCCAACGCCTTGACGACCATGTCGCCGACTACGATCAGCAAGCCCACGGCGGCCAGGACGAACTGCCCATACCCACTGGCGTCGGAGCGGTTATCACCGTCCAGCGCCGTCACATTCAGGACCCACCAGCCCAGGCCCAGAGCCACCAGACCCCACGCACCCACGAGTAACCATCGCCGCACGTACCCACCATCGCGCACACCACGCCCGGCGTGATAGCCGACCCTCGGAGATGACACCGTTCGCTTCGAGGTGACGAGACCGGCGCGACCGCGGACGACGGGAGTCGCCGAGAGTGGTGCACATACCGAGCGAGCCGGAGCCGATCCCACGATCGACCCGGTGTGGCGGATTCAGCGGGACCTAACGAACACGGCTTCAGTTGCGCTTGCGCGACGGCTGCACGCGCGGCGGCTCGCCGGGCATCTTCGGGTAGTCCGGGGGGTAGGGCATTTCGCCCCGGTCGTCCGCCTCGTACCACTCCAGCAGCGTCTCGATGCCGAACGCCTCGTCGTCCAGGGAGGCGTGCGGGTCGCCGTACTCGGCCAGGTAGGCGGGCACGGTCAGCACGTCGAAGTCGTCCGGGTCCACAGTGGACAGCAGGTCCCAGGTGACGGGGGTCGAGACGGTGGCGCGGGGGGTGCCCCGGACCGACCAGGCGGACGCGATGGTGCGGTCCCGGGCGGCCTGGTTGAAGTCCAGGAACACCTTCTCCCCGCGCTCCTCCTTCCACCACGACGTGGTGGCCTTGTCGGGCACCCGCCGCTCCACCTCGCGCGCCAGGGCGATCACGGCGTGCCGCACGTCCACGAAGTCCCACTCGGGCCGGATGCGCACGGCCACGTGGACGCCCCGACCGCCGGAGGTCTTCGGGTACCCCGTGAGGCCCAGCTCGCCCAGCACCTCCCGCAGCACCGCGGCCACCTCGACCGCGTGCCGGAAACCGGTCCCCGGCTGGGGGTCGAGGTCGACGCGCAGCTCGTCCGGGCGGTCGGTGTCGGGGCGGCGCACGGGCCAGGGGTGGAAGTCGAACGTGCCCAGGTTCGCCGCCCACGCCAGCACGGCGGGCTCCGTGGGGCACACCTCGTCCGCCGGACGCCCGGAGGGGAACGCGACGCGCGCCGTCTCGACCCACTCGGGCGCGCCCTTGGGCAGCCGCTTCTGGTAGAACGCCTCCCCCGTCACGCCGTCGACGTACCGCTTCAGCGTAGTGGGCCGGTCGCGCAGCACCCGCAGCAGCGGCTCGGCGACGGCCAGGTAGTACTCCACCACCTGGATCTTGGTGATCCCGCGCTCGGGGAAGTAGACCTTGCCCGGGTTGGACACGCGCACCACGCGTTCGCCGACGCTCAGTTCCACAGCCTGGGCCATGCGGGTGAGCCTAACAACGCCAAGGTCGCGCCGGGCTCAGTCGCGCGCCCGCGCGCCCAGCCCGGTGACGAGCGCCTCCAGCGCCAGCTCGAAGCTGTCGTGGTCCAGCTCGCGGGCCACGGAGGGCAGCAGGTGGGCCTTGTCCAGGTTCGGGTAGCGGTCGCCGTAGAAGGTCTGGTCCTCGGAGAAGCCGCTGGAGAACGAGCTGAGCGCCGCGCCGAACACCAGGTACATCAGGGCCGCGGCGATCATCGTCGCCTCGCGCCGCGACCACCCGGACGCGACCAGGCCGCCGTGCACCACGTCCAGCCGCCGCAACGACGCCTCGCGGTGCGCCGGGCCGTAGGCCAGGAACGGCACGATGTTGGGGTGCGCGGCCAGCGCGGCCCGGTAGGAGCGGGCGCAGCTGCGCAGGCCGTGCCGCCAGTCGCCGCCCTCGAACCCGGACACGTCGACCCCTTCGAGGATGCCGGCGGCCACCTCGTGCAGCAGGTCGTCCTTCGTGCTCACGTGCCCGTACAGCGACGCGGCCTGAACGCCCAGCTCAGAGGCCAGTTTGCGCATCGACAGGCCGTCGAGGCCGTCGCGGTCGATGATGTGCAGTGCGGCGCTCCGGATGCGCGAGGCACTCAGGATCGGGCTCCTCGGCATGTCGGCTCCCCTTGCCTGTGGTCGGTTCCGCGCCTAGGTTAGATAACCTAACACCGTTCGGTTAGGAGGTCACCCCGGTGGATCTGCGCATATCGGACGAACACCGGCAGCTCAGGGAGCTGGCCCACCGGTTCACCGAGGAGCGGATCGTCCCGCACGCCGCGCGCTGGGACCGGGACGAGGCCATCGACCGCGATTTGGTGCCCGCCCTGGGCGAGGTCGGCTTCCTGGGCCTGGGCGTGCCCGAGGAGCACGGCGGCTCGGGCGGCGACAACCTGGCGTACTGCCTGGTGCTGGAGGAGGTCGCCCGGGGCGACTCGGCCGTGCGCGGCATCATCTCCGTCTCCCTCGGGCTGGTCGCCAAGACGATCGCCAGGCACGGTGACGACGAGCAGCGCCGCAGGTGGCTGCCGGGCCTGTGCTCGGGCCGCGAGCTGGGCTGCTTCGGCCTGACCGAGCCGGGCACGGGCTCCGACGCCGCGTCGCTGGCCACGCGGGCGGTCCGCGACGGCGACGACTGGCTGATCACCGGCCGCAAGGTGTTCATCACCAACGGGACGTGGGCCGACGTGGCGCTCGTCTTCGCCCGGACGGGCGGCCCGGGGCCGAAGGGGATCACCGCGTTCCTCGTGCCGACCGGCTCGCCCGGCTTCACCGCCACCGAGATCCGCGGCAAGCTCGGCATGCGCGGCCAGGCCACCGCGGAACTCGCGCTCGACGGCGTCCGCGTCCCCGACGCGAACCGGCTCGGCGAGGAGGGCGCGGGCTTCAAGCTCGCCATGACCGCGCTGGACCGGGGCCGGATGTCCGTGGCGGCCGGGTGCGTCGGCGCCGCCCGCGGCGCGCTGGAGGCCTCCCTGCGCTACGCCAAGGAGCGCGAGCAGTTCGGCAAGCCCATCGCCGGCTTCCAGCTCGTGCAGGAGCTGCTGGCGGACATGGCGGTGGAGACCGACGCGGCCCGCCTGCTGACGTGGCGGTGCGCGGACCTCGCCGACCGCGGCGAGCCGTTCGGCACGGAGGCGTCCATGGCGAAGCTGTACGCCAGCGAGGCCGCCGTGCGCGTGGCGAACAACGCCATCCAGGTCTTCGGCGGTTACGGCTACATCGACGAGTACCCCGTCGGCAAGTACCTGCGGGACACCCGCGTCACGACCCTCTACGAGGGCACCAGCCAGATCCAGAAGTTGCTCATCGGCCGGGCGCTGACCGGCGTCAACGCGTTCGCGTAGAGGGAGGACGGCATGGACTTCACGCTTGACGAGGAGCAGAAGGAGATCCGCGACTGGGTGCGGACCTTCGTGCGCAAGGAGGTGGCGCCGCTGGAACCGGAGGTGCTGCGCCGCGAGCGCCAGGGGCAGCCCGGTCTGACGCGGGACGAGCTGAAGGAGTTGCAGGACAAGGCGAAGGCCGCCGGGTTCTTCGGCGTGCTCACGCCCCAGGAGTACGGCGGCATGGGCCTGGGCGCGCTGATGACGGCGCTGCTGGAGGCGGAGTTGGGCCGCACCTTCGTGCCGTTCCGGTTCGGCGGTTACGCCGACAACATCCTGTTCCACGGCAACGAGGAGCAGAAGCAGCGCTACCTGCTGCCCACGATCTCCGGCGAGCGCGTGTCGTGCTTCGCGATCACCGAGCCCGGCGCGGGCTCGGACGCCAAGGCGATCCGCACCTCCGCCCGCAAGGAGGGCGCCGAGTGGGTCATCAACGGCGAGAAGACGTTCATCACCCAGGGCAACGAGGCCGACTTCGTGATGGTGTTCGCGGTGACGGACCGGGAGAAGGGCGCGGACGGCGGCGTCACGTGCTTCCTGGTCGACCGGGACATGGGCTGGAAGTCCGAGCCGATCCCGACCATGGGCCAGTGGGGTCCGGCGGCGCTGGTGTTCGACAACGTGCGCGTGCCCGAGGAGAACGTGCTCGGCGAGGTCGGCAAGGGCTTCCACCTGGCCATGCAGTGGATCGGCCAGGGCCGCTACCTGTTGCCGGCGCGGGCGCTCGGCTCGTGCGAGCGGCTGGTGGAGATGGCGATCGAGCAGGCCAAGACCCGCGTCACGTTCGGTCAGCCGATCGCGGAGTACCAGGCCATCCAGTGGATGCTCGCGGACTCGGCGGTGGAGATCGAGGCGCTGCGCTGGCTGGTGCTGCACGCGGCGTGGCTGGTCGACCAGGGCGCGGACTCGCGGCAGGCGCAGAGCATGGCGAAGCTCTACGGCGGCATCAAGGCCAACGAGATCGTCGACCGGGTGCTCCAGATCCACGGCGGCATGGGCTACACGCGCGAGCTGCCGATCGAGCGCTGGTACCGGGAGCTGCGGCTGCTGCGGATCTACGAGGGCACGGACGAGATCCAGCGCCGCACGATCGCCCGGAACCTGCTCAAGGGGCACGCGAAGGTGACGGGCACGCTGGGCTGATCCGGGGGTAGGGCTGACCCCACCAGCCCTCCGGGAGCGCACACCAGGGACTGACCGCGACCGCGCCAGCACGATGGGTGCATGCGATCACGACCGGTGCTCTTCGAATCCGACCTGACGCGCCAGCGCATCACGACGCCCGCGGGCACGTTCGACGCCATCGCGACCGGCCCCGCCACCGGTCGCCGGGTGTTGCTGCTGCACGGCGTGCCGGAGTGCGGGATCGAGTGGCGCCACCAGCTGCGGGCGCTGGCCGCGCACGGGTACCGGGCGGTCGCGCCGGACCTGCGCGGCTACTCGCCCGGCGTGCGGCCGCGCCGGGTGGACGCCTACCGGCTCGACCACGTGGTGCGGGACGTGGTCGACATCGCCGACGCGCTGGGGTGGACGCGGTTCGACCTGGTCGGGCACGACTGGGGCGGGATCGCGGCGTGGGTGGCGGCGGCGCGGTTCCCGCTGCGGGTGCGCACGCTGACCGCCGTGTCCGCGCCGCACCCCGGCGCGCTGGCGCGGGCGTTGCGCACCGACCCCGACCAGCGCCGCCGGTGGGCGCGGCTGGACCACCTGCGGGAACCCGGCGTCGCCGAACGCGCCCTGCTGGCCGACGACGGCGCGCGGCTGCGGGAGGGCTGGCCGTCGGTGATCCCACCGGAGCGGGTGGCGCAGTACGTGCGCAAGCTGACCGAGCCGGGCGCGCTCACCGCGGCGCTGAACTGGCACCGCGCCAACGACTTCACCGCGGGCGTCCTCGCCGCCGAGGACGCCCACCGCCCGGTGACGGTGCCGACCCGGTACCTGTGGGGCGAGGACGACGAGGTGGTCTGCCCGGACACCGCGCAGGACACCGCCCGGTGGGCGACCGGCCCGTACTGGTTCGAGGTGGTGCCCGGCGCGGGCCACTTCGTGCCGGAGGAGGCGGCGGAGCTGACGACGCTGCACCTGCTCGACCACCTGGCGCGTCACTGAACCAGGCTGGTCAGCATCTGCGCGCACACCCGCGCCAGGTGCCTGCGCATCACGTCCGAGGCGCGCGACGGGTCGCCGGCGGCCACGGCGGCGACCAGCGCGTCGTGGTCGTCCAGCGACGCGTGCTGGTGCGGCGGGTCGTCGCGCAGGCCGCTGCGCAGCAGCACCACCCGCTGCTGCACCAGCCGCACCTGCGCGGCGATGCGGGGGCTGCGCGCCGCGTCCAGCAACGCCTGGTGGAACGCGAGGTCCAGCCGGTACGGGAACCGCTCCCCCGCCGAGTACGCCCGGCGCGACTCCTCGCACACCGCCCGCAGCCGCACGACGTCGGCGCCGGTCCGCCGGGACGCCGCCAGCTCCGCCGCCGCGCACTCCAGCGCCGTCCGCAGCTCGAACAGCGCCTGCACGTCGGCCGCGTCGGAGGTCGGCACGGACGCGCCCCGGTGCGGCGCGAGGACCAGCAGCCCCTCCGACGCCAGGTGCCGGATCGCCTCGCGCAGCGGGCCGCGCGAGATGCCCAGCCGCTGGGCCAGCTCCACCTCGTTGACCCGCGCGCCGGGCGGGATGTCGCCCGTCAGCACCAGCTCGCGGAGCACGTCCACCGCCTGACCGGCCAGGCTGAGGTGCAGGGGAGGTGTCACGAACGTCTCCTAGCGCGCGAGGACGCCCGCCATGTTAACTGTCGACAGTCGACAGAGCACGGAGGGGCGCATGGCGCACGAACTGGTCGCCGAGGTCTGGCGTGGCGAGTTCCTGGAGTCCGTCCACCACGGTTCCGTCATCGCGCTGGACCGCGCGGGCCGCGAGGCGCTCGCGGTCGGCCGACCGCACGACACCACCTACCCTCGCTCGTCCAACAAGCCGGTGCAGGCGCTGGCCATGCTCCGCCACGGCCTCGACCTGACCGGCGAGCTGCTCGCCCTCGCCTGCGCCAGCCACTCCGGCGAGGACTTCCACGTCGACGGCGTCCGCCGCGTCCTGGCCGCGCACGGCCTGACCGAGGACGACCTCCAGTGCACCCCCGACCTGCCGATCGGCGAGGACGCCCTCAAGGCGCACCTCGCGGCGGGCCGGCCCAAGGCCCCGCTCTACATGAACTGCTCGGGCAAGCACGCAGCCATGCTCGCGACCTGCGTGGTCAACGGCTGGGCGACCCGCGACTACCTCGACCCGGGCCACCCCCTCCAGCGGGCCGTCCGGGAGACCCTGGAGGAGCTGGCCGGCGAGCGCATCGGCGCGGAGGGCGTCGACGGCTGCGGCGCGCCGCTGCTCGGCATCAGCCTCACCGGCCTGGCCAGGGCGTTTCGCGCGATCGCCGGCGCGCCGGACGGCCCCGAGCGGCGCATCGCGGAGGCCATGAGCCGCCACCCGGAGTGGGTCGGCGGCACGAACCGCGACGTCACCGCGCTCATGCGGGCCATCCCCGGCGCGGTGGCCAAGGACGGCGCGGAGGGCGTGTACGCGGTCGCCCTGCCGACCGGCGAGGCGGTGGCGTGCAAGATCGCCGACGGCTCCAGCCGGGCCAGGGCCGTGGTCGTGGTGGCCGCGCTGCGCAGGCTCGGGGTGGCCGCGCCGGAGGAGCTGGCGACCTTCCCGGTGCTGGGCCACGGCAGGCCCGTCGGCGCGGTGCGGCCGTCACCCGCCCTGGTGAGCTGACCCGCCCAACGGCTTGAAATGCCCGATACGCTGGGCCGCATGGCCAGCGCCAGAGCCGCCGACGCACCGGACGACCGCCCGCAGCCCAGCATCGACGACGAACTGATCGGCCTCGACCCCGACGACCCCGAGACCAGGGCGTTCGCCGAGCACCTCGGCCGGATGCACCAGCAGCCGCCCGGTTTCACCGTCGAGGGCACGGTGGCGGGCGTGGGCCAGTTCGCGGACTCGGCCAACCGCGCCGGCGGGCTGCGCCGGCTCACCGCGGTGGTCGTGGTCGGCCTGATCCTGCTGGGCGTGCTCGTCAGCGTCTGGTACTACCTGGGCAGCATCGTCCACGTGTTCTTCCACTGATCCACCCGCGCTCGCACCCCCGCGGTGTCGACTAACGTGGAGGTATGGAACCTGTCGTCGGCGCCACCCCGAAGGTGGTCCGCCCCGAATCCGAGTGGCGGGAGATCCTGACCCCCAAGGAGTACGCGGTGCTGCGCGACGCCGGCACCGAGCCCGCGTGGGTCGGCGAGTACACCGACACGAAGACCGAGGGCGTCTACGAGTGCCGCGCGTGCGGCGCTGAGCTGTTCCGCAGCGAGACCAAGTTCGACTCGCACTGCGGCTGGCCGTCGTTCTTCTCGCCGCTGGCGGGCGACTCGGTCATCCTGCGCGAGGACCGCAGCCACGGCATGGTCCGCACGGAGGTCCTGTGCGCCACGTGCCACAGCCACCTCGGGCACGTGTTCGAGGGCGAGGGCTACGACACGCCGACCGATCAGCGGTACTGCATCAACTCGGTGAGCTTGCGTCTGGTCGAGAGCACCGCGGGTCCAGCAGACTGAGGGTGTTGGGCCGATGAGTCGAACCACACCTGGGAGGCATCATGCGCGTGTTCAAGGGCACTGACGGCGAGGGCTCCGGCGGCGTGGACGGCGCGTCGTCCTCCTGACGGGTGGCCTGGGGTTCGCGAACCCTAAGGCTTGCTCAAGCCCTCTTGTAGGGGTGTGGCCTGGCGCACACGATTGCTCCCTGGCCGTGGTGGACCCGGATCCACCGAGGCCCACAGGGGGTGGACCGTGGAACGACCGTGGGGGCTGTCAGGCCCGGAATTCCTGGAGTTGTACTGGATCGCGCTGGCCGTGTCGCTGGCGTTCGCGATCCTCGTCCGAGTGCGCCTGCGGGGGACGCGGGGAGGCGACCCCGCGGGCGCACTCGGCCTGTTCGACCTCGCTCACCTGACCGGCGGACCCCGGCGGGTGGTCGAGACGTCCGTGGCCGGCCTCATCGACTCGGGTGCGCTGGTGCCCTCGCGCGGCGGCGCCGTGCGGGTGGTCGGCTCCGTCGTCGCCGACGACCCGGTCGACCAGGCCGTGCTCGCCGACGCGGCGCGGTACCGGCACCGGACCTTGGCGCTGCTCGTCACGTCGGTGTCGGAGCAGGACGCGCCGCGCGCGGTCGGCCGCCGGCTGGTCGAGCGGGGCCACCTGGTCGCGCCGGACGTGGTGGCGCGGTGGCTGCGCCTCGGTGTCGTGCCGATGGCGGTGCTGCTCGTCGTCGGCGTGGCGCGCTGGGTCAACGGGCTGGTGGTCGGCGCTCCCGTGGGGTGGCTGACGTTGCAGCTCGTGCTGACCGCCGTGCTGATCGCGGTGGCGCTCAGGGTGCCTCCGCTGACGCGCACCGCGTCGGGTCGCGACGCGGTGGCCAGGGCTCGCGCGGGCGGGATCACCGGGGGGTGGGGGGTGACCGGCTCGGCGGGGGCCGCCGAGCCGGTCGCCCTCAACGGCCTGGCCGGCCACCCGGACGTGGTGGTGCGCGAGGCGGTGCGCCCTCGTTCGAGGGCCCGGGCGGCGTCGGGCGGCGCGTACGCGGCCGGTTCGTTCGGCGTGACGAGCGGCGGTTGCGGCAGCAGCGGTGGCAGCGGCTGCGGTGGTGGCGGGGGCGGCTGCGGCGGTGGCGGCGGCTGACAGGTCGCCCGGCACCGTTCTCGCGGTGGTGTCTTGCGGATCGCTCACATCGCGGTGATCCCGGTCGGGTGGCTCTTAGGGTGGCGGCCATGGCGTTCCTCTGGTGGTACGGCCCGGCGCTCGTCGTCGCGGCGGTGGTGGGCCTGCGGGTGAAGCGGGTCACCGGCACGGCACCGGACCGGCCGCTGACCTTCGAGGAGATCGGCTACCTCGGCGGTGGCCCGGTGCGGGCGGTCGAGGTCGCGCTGGCCGGGTTGGTGGCCGAGAACCGGGCCAGGTTGTCCGGTCCGGTGGCCGCGGCGCTGCCCGGTGAAGGGGTGCCCGGCGAAGGGCTGCCCGGTGAAGGGGTGCCGGCCACCGCGTTGCAGCGGGACGTGCTCGCCCGGCTCGCGCGTCCGCGCGACCTGGACGAACTCGTGGTCGGCACGGCGGCGGGGGCACCGGCCCGGCGGATCGGCCAACGCCTGGTCGCGGGCGGGTTGCTGGTGCCGCCGCGGCGGCGGCTGGCGCGGGCGGTGCTGGCGGTCGTGCCGGTGGCCCTGCTCGCGGTGGTCGCGGTCCTCGCGGGTCCGGTCGTCGGGGGTCCGGGCGGCTGGGCGACGGTCACCGCGCTGTCGGTCACCGGTGCGCTCGGCGTGCTGCTGCTGTTGGGTCCGCCGCCCGTGCTCACCAGGCGCGGCGCGCGGGCGTTCGAGGAGGCCACGGCGGGTCTCGCACCGGTCGACCCGGCCGAGGTGACCGCCCGGTACGGCTTGGCGCGCCCCGCTCCGGCGCGCGCCGCCGAGCCGCCCGTGCCGCACAGGGGGTCGGCACGGGCGGACACGGCGGTGTTCGACGGCGAGCGGGCGGAACCGATCGCACCTGCGGAAACGTCTCAGGCACCGCTCCCGCGGCGCAGGCGTGCCGTGGTGGTCGAACCACAGCGGTGGCAGCGGCGCAACGGGTGGCTGGTGGCAGGCGGGTGGTTCGCGGGCGGGTGGCTGGCCGCGCAGTGGTTGGAGGGCGATGACGGTGGCGACTTCATGGACGCCGATGGCGGTGGGTTCGGCGGGTTCGACGCCTGAGCCGGGACCGGAGGAGCAGGGGTTCCTGGTCGCCGGTCCGGGCCGGGCGGCCGAGGTCGCGGTGGTCTCGCTGGTCGAGGCGGGCGCCGTGCGGATCTCCCGCCAGGGCCTGGTCAGCGCGGTCGGGCGGCAGGCGCCGGCTGCGACCCCGTTGCAGGACCGCGTGCTGCGCTCCCTGCCGGGACCGCTGGGCGACGTGATCGGCACGACGGCGGGCAGCGCCGAGGCCCGGTCCCTGCGCGAGCACCTGGTCGCCCGCGGCCTGGTCGTCCCGGCGGGTCGGCGCAGGGCGGCACGGCTGGTGCGCCGGCTGGTGGTGGTCGCGGCGGTGGCGGCGGTGATCGCGACGATCGTGGCCGACCTGCCGTTCGGGGTCGCCGCGGGCGCGGTCGTGGTCGGTCTCGTGACGGCGCTCGTGCTCCGGCCGTGGGCGCGCCCGCTGACCCGCGCGGGTCGCCGGGTCACGCGCCGGCTGCGCCCGCTGGCCGTGTCGTCGAACCGGGTCGCGCTGGTCGCGCACCACGGGCTGCTGGGCAAGGTGGGTCGCCACCACGTGTGGGAGGCGCTCGGCATCGCGCCCGCCGCGTCGGCGACGCTCCGGCGGCGGGCGCGGTCGAGCGGGTCGACCGGCAGCGCGTCGTGCGGCGGCGGGTGCGGCAGCTGCTCCAGCAACAGCTGCGGCAGCTCGGACAGCGGCGGGTCGTCGTGCGGCGGCTCGGACAGCGGCTCGTCGTGCGGCGGAGGCTCGTCGTGCGGCGGCGGGTGCGGCGGCGGTGGCGGGGACTGACCGGCAGGGCCTGACCGGCGGGCACTGACCGGCGGGCACTGACGTCGCGGCAGCCGTGACGACGGTGGCTGCGACGACGGCGGTTGCGACGACGGCGGTGGCGGGCCGCCCGGCGGAAGACGATCAGCGGAGGTGGCACGTGGAGAAGCTGGGTGTCGGCATCGGGTGGCGGCCGGAGATCGACCTGACCGTCGAACGGCTGCCCGGCGTCGACTTCGTGGAGGTCGTGGCGGAGAACCTGCACGTCCGGCACCTGCCGGAGTCCGTGCTGCTCCTGCGGGAACGGGGCGTGCCCGTGCTGCCGCACGCGGTGTCCCTCTCGCTCGGCGGCGCGGAACCCGTGGACGCCGACCGCGTCGCCCACCTGGGAGCCCTGGCCGAAGCCCTCGACGCGCCCCTGGTCAGCGACCACGTGTGCTTCGTGCGCGCGGGCGGCCTCGACTCGGGGCACCTCATGCCGCTGCCCCGCACCCGCGACGCGCTGGACGTCCTGGTCGCCAACGTCAAGGCGGCGCAGCGGGATTTGCCCGTCCCGCTCGCCCTGGAGAACGTCGCCGCGCTGCTCGACTGGCCGGACGGCGAGCTGACCGAGGGCCAGTTCCTCGCCGAGCTGGTCGAGCGCACCGACTGCCGGCTGCTGGTGGACGTGGCCAACCTCTACGCCAACGCCCGCAACCTCGGCACCGACGTCGACCGCTTCCTGGACGAGATCCCGCTGGAGCGCTTGGCCTACGTGCACGTGGCCGGCGGCGAGGAGCACCACGGCGTCTACCACGACACGCACGCCCACGCCGTGCTGCCCGAGGTGCTGGACGTCCTCGCGCGCCTGTGCGCCCGCGTGGACCCGCCGGGCGTGCTGCTCGAACGCGACGACGACTACCCGGCCGACGCGGAGCTGGCCGCCGAGCTGGCCGCGATCCGGGCGGTGGTGGGGTGACCGGGCCGCAGCGCGAGCGGTTGGCCGCGGCGCAGGCCGAGCTGCTGCGGGCGCTGCTGGCCGACGGCGACGTGCCCGAGGGGTTCGACGCGGACCGGGTGCGCGTCGAGCGGCGGGCCCTGCTGAACAAGCGGCGCGGGATCGTGGCGGCGATCCGGCCGGACGTGGCCGCCGAGCTGGGCGAGCGGTTCCGGCCGCTGTTCGAGGCCTACGCCCGCGCCCACCCCAGGGAGGTCGGCACCCGGTTCCGCGACGACGCCGCCCGGTTCGCCGGGTGGGCCGTCGAGCGGGGCGAGCTGGAGGCGCCGAAGAAGAAGCGGTGGTGGCGGCGCGCAACCTGATCGCCGACCCGTTCCGTCCACCGGGCATGTGGGGACGGACTTGGCCGCTGGGCGTGCTGGTGCTGACCGCGGCGTGCGGCGCGGTCGGCTCGGGCGAGGGCGCGGGGTGCACGTTGATCGGCACGCAGGTCGGCGTGGGCGTGGAGGTCGCGCACCCCGACGTGGTGTCCGGGACGGTCGAGGTCTGCTGGGACGGCTCGTGCGCCACGCCGGCGCTGGAGCTGCGCCCGTCGAGCCGGGTCGTCGCGACGACGTGCACCGGTGCCGGGCCGGACGACTCGTGCAGCGCGCGCACCGAGCCGACCGACGCCAGGACCGGGTTCGCCGTCGTGCCCGACCTGCCCGCCCGACCCGTGTCGGTGACCCTGCGGCTGCTGGACCGGTCCGGTCACACCCTGGTGGACCGCGAGGTCGAGCTCACCCCGGGGATGTCCTTCCCGAACGGGCCGCACTGCCCGGCGGGCGGCCCGCAGGCGGGCATCTCGGTCGCGGCCGACGGCTCGGTCACCACGCGGTGACCCCGGCCGGGCGCGGGCCACCGCGATCGGGCGGACCGCGGTGGCCCTGTCCAGTCCCTTACGGCAGGTTCGCGACCAGCTCGGCGGCCGGCACGCGGGTGCCGGTGTAGAACGGCACCTCCTCGCGCACGTGCCGCCGCGCCTCCGTCGCCCGCAGGTGCCGCATCAGGTCCACGATGCGGTGCAGCTCGTCGGCCTCGAACGCCAGCATCCACTCGTAGTCGCCCAGCGCGAAGGACGCGACCGTGTTCGCCCGCACGTCCGGGTAGTCGCGGGCCTCCTTGCCGTGGTCGGCGAGCATGCGGCGGCGGTCCTCGTCGGGCAGCAGGTACCACTCGTAGGACCGCACGAACGGGTACACGCACACGTACTTGCGCGCTTCCTCGCCCGCCAGGAACGCGGGGATGTGGCTGCGGTTGAACTCGGCCGGCCGGTGCAGCGCCACCTGGCTCCACACCGGGGTCGACACGCGGCCGACGGCGGTGCGGCGGAACCCGCTGTAGGCGTGCTGGACCTGCTCGATCTCCTCGGCGTGCCACCAGATCAGGTAGTCGGCGTCCGCGCGCAGGCCCGCCACGTCGTACACGCCGCGCACCACGACGCCCTTGGCCTCCAGGCCGTCCAGGTACTCCTGGGCCTCGGCGGCGGCCGGGCCGCGGTCGTCGGGCAGCCGACCGGGCTCGACCCGGAAGACCGACCACATGGTGTAGCGGATCGTGTCGTTGAGTTCGTTGTAGTTCAGGCGGGCCATGGCCCAATCCTCTCACTCAGCGGACCGCGCCGAGCACGTGAGCGGCGACACGACCGGCCGCGGCGCCCGCCGTGGCGATGCACGCGGGGATGCCGACGCCGTGCAGCGCGGCGCCCGCCACGGCCAGGCCCGGGACCGCGCCGACCGCCTCCTCGACCTCCCGCACCAGGTCCAGGTGACCCACGCCGTACTGGGGCAGGCCGCCGCCCCACCGGGTGACCGCGGTGTCGATCGGCTCGGCCGTGACGCCGGTCAGCTCGCGCAGGTCGCGCCGGACGGCGGCGACCAGGTCCTCGTCGTCGCGCTGGAGCAGGTGCTCCTCGCCGTGCCTGCCGACGCTGCCGCGCACCAGCACGGGCTCGCCCGCCAGGTGCGCCCACTTGCGGCTGGAGAAGGTGAACGCCTTGGCGGTGAACGGCACGCCGTCGGACGCGCGCTCGCCCTCGGCCAGCAGCACGCCGGACCGCTCGGGCAGCACGGTGCCGGGCGGCAGGGCCAGCGCCACCACCGCCATCGACGCCAGCTCCACCTCGGCGTAGCGGCGTGACGCGGCGGGCGCGACGTCGGCGAGCAGCCTGCGCGCGGCGGGCGCGGGCACGGCGAGCACCACGCCGTCCACGTCCAGGTGCCCGGGCGCGGCGGCGGAGCCGATCTCCAGCCGCCACCCGCGGTCCCGGCGGGCCAGCGCGCGCACGGGCAGGCCGAGCCGGACGTCGGCGGCCCGCGCCAGCCGTTCGACCAGGGTCGACAGGCCGTCGCGCAGCGTGCCGAAGACGGGCGGCCGGGTGACACCCGGCGGTGGCGGCGCGGGCACGGTGGTCGCGGCCGCGGCCAGCAGCGAGCCGACGCCCGAGTCCAGCGCGGCGGCCAGCTGCGGCATGGTCGCGCGCAGCCCCAGCACGTCGGTGCGGCCCGCGTAGACGCCGCCGAGCAGCGGCCCGACCAGCCGGTCGGCCACCTCGGGGCCGAACCGCCCGCGCAGCAGGTCGCCCACGGCCACGTCCGCGCCGTCCAGCCGGATCGGCGGCAGGTCCGGTTCGGCGGCGACCCGGCGCACGCCCTCCGGGGACAGCACGTCGCGCACGGCGTCGACCGAAGCGGGGACGCCCATCAGCGTGCGGCCGGGGATCGACCGGGTGGCGCCGGCCGCCCGGATGCCGGCGGGCACGGTCGTCGGGTGGACCAGCCGGTCGGCCAGGCCCAGCTCCGCGACCAGCTCGACGGCCTCGGGGCGGCGGTGCAGGAACGCCTCCGCGCCCACGTCGTAGGCCCGGCCGCCCACCTCGGCGGTGCGCAGCTTGCCGCCCAGCCGGTCGGACTGCTCCACCACGGTGATCTCGGCGCGCGGCCCGAGCAGCCCGCGCAACCGGTGCGCGGCGACGAGACCCGAGATCCCGCCGCCGACCACCGCCGCTCGCGGCTCGCCCATCAGGACCGGTGCACCAGCTCGACGGCCCGGGTGATCACGTCCGGGTCCGTGTCGGGCAGCACCCCGTGCCCCAGGTTGAAGATGTGCCCGGCGGCGGCCCGGCCCTCGCGCTTGATCCGCTCGACCTCGCGCTCCAGCGCGGGCAGGCCGGCGAACAGCAGCGCCGGGTCGAGGTTGCCCTGCACCACCGGCTTGGGCAGGTGGGGAGCCGCCCGCTCCAGGCGCGCCACGGCCACGTCCAGCGGCGTGCGCCAGTCGACGCCGACCACGTCCGCGCCCGCCTCCCGCATGGCGGGCAGCAGCTCGCCCGTGCCGACGCCGAAGTGGATGCGCGGCACGCCCGTGACGCTGCCCAGCACCCTGGCCGAGTGCGGCAGGACGAACTCGCGGTAGTCGCGCTCGGACAGCGCGCCCGCCCACGAGTCGAACAGCTGCACCGCCTTCACGCCCGCGGCCACCTGCACGCGCAGGAACTCGGCGGTGATGCCCGCCAGCCGGTCCAGCAGCGCGTGCCACAGCTCGGGGTCGCCGTGCATGAGCGCCTTGGTGCGCTCGTGGTGCTTGCTCGGGCCGCCCTCGACCAGGTACGAGGCCAGGGTGAACGGCGCGCCCGCGAAGCCGATCAGCGGCACGTCGCCCAGCCGGTCGTTGAGCAGGCCGATCGCGTCGGCCACCGGCCGCACCTGCTCCTCGTGCAGCTCGGGGATGGCGCGCACGTCGGCCGCGGTCTGGACGGGCTTGGCGACCACCGGCCCGGTGCCCGGCACGATGTCGAGGTCGACGCCCGCCGCCTTGAGCGGCACGACGATGTCGGAGAACAGGATCGCGCCGTCCACGTCGTGGCGGCGCACCGGCTGCAGGGTGATCTCGCAGACCATCTCCGGGTCGAGGCAGGCGTCCAGCATCGCGGTGCCCGCGCGGAGCTTGCGGTACTCCGGCAGCGAGCGGCCGGCCTGGCGCATGAACCAGACCGGCGTGCGGGAGGGCCGGCCGCCGCGCGCGGCCACGAGCAACGGGGCTTCGGTGATGTCGTTCATCTCGTCCCACATCGTCCCACGGGCTGGGCGCGCGGCGTCTTCGGGCGGCGGGTCGGGGCCCGGCGTGCCGCGCTCACGTTCCGGGGTGCCGGGGCCTACAGTCCGTGGTGTGACGGAGCCCGAACTGTTCCAGCGGGCCGTGGCGACGCTCCGGTCGGTGCGAACGCGGCCGGAACTGGAGTTGACCGAGGTGCGCCCGCCGCAGCGGCTGGCGCCGTGGTCCTTCGCGTTGACCGCGGAGGTGAGCGGGCCCGCCGACGAGCTGTCCACCGGGCGCCTCGTGCTGCTGCACGACCCGGACGGGGTCGAGGCGTGGTCGGGCGTGTTCCGGCTGGTCGCGTACGTGCGGGTGGAGCTGGACGCGGAGCTGGCGGCCGACCCGCTGCTGCCCGAGGTCGGCTGGTCGTGGCTCGTGGAGGCGCTGGAGGTGTCCGGCGCGGGGTTCCTGGCGCTGGGCGGCACGGTGACGCAGACGTCGTCGGCGAGGTTCGGCGACATCGCGGGCCCGGCCCGCACCGACGACCTGGAGCTGCGCGCGTCGTGGACCGCGCGGTCCCCGGACCTGGCCGCCCACGGCACCGCCTTCTTCGACGTCATGGCCACCGCCGTGGGCCTGCCGCCGGTCGGCGTCAGCACGCTGCGCTGACCCGGCCGGCCCGTCGGCTCAGTCGTTGTCGCGGAGCACCCGCAGCGCGTTGAGGCCGGCCAGCTTGGCGCAGTCCCCCTCGCTCCAGCCGCGGTCGAGCAGGGCGCCGATCAGGTCCGGGTAGTGGGAGACGTCCTCCAGGCCCTCCGGGAGGCTGCGCGTGCCGTCGTAGTCGCCGCCCAGGCCGATGTGGTCGACGCCGGCCACCTCGCGGGCGTGCTCCACGTGCGCGATCACGTCGTCCATGGTCACCCGGGGCGTGGGGCCGCCGTCCCGCCAGGCGTCGACGAACCGGTGGCGGGCGTCGAGGTCGTTGTGGTTCTCCCCCGCCGCGTCCATCGCCTCCTTGAGCCGGGCGTCCCACTCGGCGTAGGGCTGCGACAGGAAGTGCGGCACGAACGTGACCATGCAGACGCCGCCGTTGCCCCGGAGCCGCTCCAGCACGTCGTCGGGCACGTTGCGGGGGTGGTCGGCGACCGCGCGGCACGACGAGTGGCTGAACAGGACCGGCCGGGTGGTGACGTCCAGGGCGTCGCGCATGGTGGTCGGCGCGACGTGCGAGAGGTCGACCACCATGCCGACGCGGTTCATCTCGCGCACCACCTCGCGCCCGAAGTCGGTCAGGCCGCCGTGCGCCGGCACGTCGGTGGCCGAGTCGGCCCACGGGGTGTTCTCGTTGTGGGTGAGGGTCAGGTAGCGGACGCCGAGCCGCCTCAGGGCGCGCAGCACGCCCAGCGAGCCGTTGATGCCGTGCCCGCCCTCCGCGCCGATCAGGGAGGCCGTCCGCCCGTCCCGGAAGGCCCGTTCGGCCTCGTCGGCGGTGGTCGCGACGCGCAGGTGGTCCGGGTAGCGGGCGGCGAGGGCGTGCACCAGCTCGACCTGCTCCAGCACGGCGGTCACGGCTGCGTCGCCCGCCAGCCGGCAGGGGACCCAGACGGACCAGAACTGGATTCCCAACCGGCCCTCGCGCGCCCGGACCAGATCCGTCTGGAGCAGTGGCTGGTGGACCGTCAGGTCGACGGTTGAGACGCACGAGGCCGGGTCGCCCGCCGTTGACTTTTCACCGAATTCGCCCGCGGCGGCGAGGTCGCGCAGCGCCCAGGGCAGGTCGTTGTGCCCGTCGACGAGGGGCACCCGGGCCAGCAGATCCTCGGCCCGGCCTCGACCTGTGGTGCTCGCCACCCGCAACTCCTTGATGTCGTCGTGAGAACCGCTCGCGTTACGCGCTCGATCGAGTTGTCAGCCGATCGTGTGACAACGGGGGCCATCAGTGACAACTCATTCGGGATAGATACCCGATTGATCGTCCCGTAGACCCGCTTGGGCGGCTACGCTGCCCCAGACGACACCACTTTCGGTCGATCAGTGGCGCGGCTGATTGGACGAAAGTCCCGGTGCCGGTCGGGGGGCACGACCGACTCCAGGGAGGTAGTGACGTGGCTGCCGTCGGCTTAGGTCAGGCCGTTCGTACCACGCCAGCCGGCACGTTGCCGGCGAACATGGTCCCGCACCCGCGGGAGGAGCTTTTTTCAGTGCTGGTGGTCGACGACCACCCACTGCTGAGGGAGGCGATATCGGCTCGGCTCACCCAGATGGGAGCCGGGACAGTGCATGAGGCGGCATCGGTCGCGGAGGCTCGGGCGCGGGCACTCGCCACCGGTCCGTGCGACCTCGCGATCCTCGATCTGGGTCTGCCGGATGGCACCGGCATCGACCTGGTCACGGAGCTCCGTGCCCAGGGCTGGCCCCGCATCGTGGTCCTCGCGTCCTCCGACGACCCCTACGCGGTCAGGTCGGCCTTCCAGGCAGGCGCCCAGGCGTACCTGCTGAAGTCCGCCTCGCCGATGGTGGTCACCGACGGGGTGCGCAGGGTCCTCGACGGGGGCGTCTACGCAGACCCGAGCGTCGCGCCCGTGCTCGCCGCGGGCACGAGGGTGCCGGGCACCGACAACACGCCGCGGGAACTCTCCGCGCGTGAGGTCGAGGTCCTCCAGCTGGTCGCCGATGGCCAGAGCAACAAGGAGATCGGCGAAGCGCTCAGCCTTTCCGCGCTGACGGTGAAGAGCCACCTGTCGCGGATCGGGCGCAAGCTGGGCACCGGGGACCGGGCTCAGATGGTGGCGCTGGCCATGCGTGCCGGCGTGATCCGCTGAGCAGGTCGGCACACTGAACCGGCCGAACACACCCGCGAGTGGTGCGTTCGTCGTAGGGTCTTCCGCCGTGGACGTACCCTCCGACGAGCCAACCGAACCAACCGGTGCTGATCCGGTGCCGCTGGTGGAACCCGCTGACGGGGTTCCACCTGTCGTCGCCGACGCACCGTCGCTCCGGCGTGCCGCTGACGCGCTCGCCGGAGCGACGGGTCCGGTTGCGGTGGACACCGAGCGAGCCTCGGGATACCGCTACTCGCAGCGCGCTTACCTGGTGCAACTGCGCCGGGAAGGCGCCGGGACCGTGCTGGTCGACCCGATCGCCCTCGGCGGTCGACTCGATCCGCTGGTCGAGGCGCTGGACGGGACCGAGTGGGTGTTGCACGCGGCGTCTCAGGACCTGCCGTGCCTCGCCGAACTCGGCCTGCGTCCGAGCGCGTTGTTCGACACCGAGCTGGCGGGCAGGCTGGCCGGGTTCGAACGGGTGGCGCTGGGCACGCTCGTCGAGCGGCTGTTGGGCTATCGGTTGGAGAAGGGGCACGGCGCGGCCGACTGGTCGCGCCGCCCCCTTCCCGCCGACTGGCTGAACTACGCCGCCCTCGACGTCGAACTGCTGGTCGAGCTGCGTGACGTGCTCGAACAGGAGCTGTTGCGGCAGGGGAAGCTGGAGTGGGCGCTCGAGGAGTTCGAGGCGGCCCGCACGGCACCCCTGCCGCGTCCCCGTGCGGAGCCGTGGCGCCGCACGTCGGGCATCCACCGCATCCGCAACCCCCGGCAGCTCGCCGCGGTGCGGGCGCTGTGGGAGGCGCGTGACGCGCTGGCCCGTGAGCGCGACATCGCGCCGGGCCGCGTGCTGCCGGACTCGGCGCTGGTCGACGCCGCCGTGCGCAACCCGACCGACGAGGCCGCGCTGTCGGCGCTGCCCGTGTTCCGCGGTCGGGCGCAGCGGCGCATGGTGGGCGTGTGGCTGGGCGCGTTGCAACGCGCCGCCGCGCTGCCGCGCAGCGAGCTGCCGGAGGCGGCGCAGCAGCACGACGGCCCGCCGCCCGCCAACCGCTGGGCGGACAAGGACCCGGCCGCCGCCGCCCGCTTGGCCGCCGCGCGCACCGCGCTGGCCGCCGTGGCGGAGGCGAACAACCTGCCGGTGGAGAACCTGCTGCTGCCCGACCTGGTGCGGCGGACGTGCTGGCAGCCGCCGGAGGACACCTCGCCGGAGGGCGTGGCCGCCACCCTCCGCGAAGGCGGCGCGCGCAACTGGCAGGTCACCCTGACCGCCGCCCCCCTCTCCGCCGCCCTCACCACCCCCTGACCCGTGTGTCGAACGCTCGGGTCCCGTGTGTCGAACGCTCGGGTCCCGAGTGTCGAACGTTCAGGTCGGGTGAGTTCAACGCCCGGGTCCGGTCACGCGCGTCCTGAGCGTTGAACTCGGGGGTCCCGAGCGTTCGACACACGGGACCTGGGGGTTCGACACACGGGGTTCGGGACGCGGGGTTCGGGGTGGTGGGTCAGCATGGAGCGGTGGTGGGGCTGTGACCGAGCAGACAGGGCGACCACTGTGGTTACCGGTCAGTAACAGGGGCTAGAGTTGAGTTACCGATCGGTAGGAGTCGCGCCCGACCGCTCGGGCGAACCGTCACCACAAGCGGAGGAGACGCCGTGGCCGCACCAGAAGCGCCGGCACGCGTTCGAAACGTGGTCTTCGTGGACGGCGTGCGCACGCCGTTCGGCAAGGCCGGCCCCAAGGGAATCTTCGCGGAGACCCGTGCCGACGACCTGGTCGTCAAGGTGATCCGCGAGCTGCTGCGCCGCCACCCCGAGCTGCCCCCGGAGCGGGTCGACGAGGTGGCCATCGCCGCCACCACGCAGATCGGCGACCAGGGCCTCACGATCGGCCGCACGGCCGCGCTGCTCGCCGGCCTGCCCAAGTCGGTGCCCGGCTACGCCGTGGACCGGATGTGCGCGGGCGCGATGACCGCCGTGACGACCTCGGCCAGCGGCATCGCGTTCGGCGCGTACGACGTGGTCATCGCGGGCGGTGTCGAGCACATGGGCCGCCACCCGATGGGCGAGGGCGTCGACCCCAACCCGCGGTTCCTGTCCGACAAGATCGTGGACCCGTCCGCCCTGGTCATGGGCTCGACGGCGGAGAACCTGCACGACCGCTTCCCGCACCTGACCAAGGAGCGGGCGGACGCCTACGCGGCGGCGTCGCAGGCCAAGTACGCCGACGCGGTGAAGAACGGCAAGATCGGCCCGGAGCTGGTGCCGGTCGCGACCCGGTCCGCCGAGAACGGCTGGGGCCTGGCCACCGCCGACGAGCCACCCCGCCCCGGCACCACCGTGGAGGACCTGGCGAAGCTGAAGACGCCGTTCCGCCCGCACGGCCGGGTCACCGCGGGCAACGCGGCCGGCCTGAACGACGGCGCGACCGGCTGCATCCTGGCCGACGAGGAGACCGCCCGCGAGCTGGGGCTGCCGGTCGGCATGCGCCTGGTCGGCTACTCGTTCCTGGGCGTCGAGCCCGAGGTCATGGGCATCGGCCCGGTGCCAGCCACCGAGAAGGCCCTCAAGCGCGCCGGCCTCACCATCGACGACATCGGCCTGTTCGAGATCAACGAGGCGTTCGCCGTGCAGGTGCTCGCCTTCCTCGACCACTTCGGCATCGCCGACGACGACCCGCGGGTCAACCAGTGGGGCGGCGCGATCGCCGTCGGTCACCCGCTGGCGTCCTCGGGCGTGCGCCTGATGACCCAGCTGTCGCGGCAGTTCGCCGAGCGCCCCGACGTGCGCTACGGCATCACCACGATGTGCATCGGCATCGGCATGGGCGGGACCGTCATCTGGGAGAACCCGCACTGGAATGGGGAGAACAAGTGACCGCGTTGACCGCTGACGAGGCCAAGGCCCTGTTCCCCGACGAGGTCGTGACCCGGGCGCGCACCCGGTTGGTGCCCGTGCCGGGCCTGGACGGCCACGTCTCCCTCATCACCATCGACAACGGCCACGACCACACCCGGCCCTCGACGTTCGGCCCGCAGTCGCTGGTCAGCCTGAGCGAGGCGTTCGACGAGGCCGCGGCCGCCTCCCCGGTCGCGATCGCGGTCACCGGCAAGCCGTTCGTCTTCGCCGTCGGCGCGGACCTCACCGCGGTGGAGAACGCGTCGGCGCGCGAGCAGGCCGTGGCGATCGGCCGGCTCGGCCACGACGTGTTCCGCAAGTTCACCGAGTCGTCGGTGCCGACCTTCGCGTTCGTCAACGGCGCGGTGATGGGCGGTGGCCTGGAGCTGGCGCTGTCGTGCCACTACCGGACGCTGGCGTCCAACGCGGCGGCCATCGCGCTGCCGGAGGTGTTCCTCGGCCTGTTCCCGGGCTGGGGCGGCACGCAGCTGCTGCCGAACCTGATCGGCCCGGACGCCGCGGTCACCGTGATCTTCGAGAACGCGTTGAACCAGAACAAGATGCTCAACCCGAAGCAGGCGCTGGACCTGGGCATCGCCGACGTGCTGTTCGACTCCGCGGACTACCTGGAGCAGTCGCTGCTGTGGCTGGCCTCCGTGGTGCGCGGCGAGGTCGTGCCCGCCCGCCGGGAGATCGACCGCGGCGCGGGCTGGGACGCCGCCGTGGCGCGGGCGAAGGCCATCGTCGACGGCCGCACGAAGGGCGCCGCGCCGGGTGCGCTGAAGGCGCTGGAGCTGCTGGAGCTGGCCCGCGCCAACGACCTCGACGCCGGGTACGCGGCCGAGACCGAGGCGCTGGCCGACATCGTGATGAGCGACGAGCTGCGGGCCGGGCTGTACTCGTTCAACCTGGTGCAGAAGCGGGCCAAGCGGCCGGCGGGCGCACCGGACAAGTCGCTGGCGCGCAAGGTCACCAAGGTCGGCGTCGTCGGCGCGGGCCTGATGGCGTCGCAGATGGCGCTGCTGTTCGCGCGGCGGCTGGAGGTGCCGGTGGTGCTCACCGACATCGACCAGGCCCGCGTGGACAAGGGCGTCGGGTACGTGCACGGCGAGGTCGACAAGCTGCTGGCCAAGAAGCGCGTGTCGCCGGACAAGGCGAACCGGCTCAAGGCGCTCGTCACGGGCTCGCTGGACAAGGCCGCGTTCGCCGACGCGGACTTCGTCATCGAGGCCGTGTTCGAGGACCTGGGCGTGAAGCAGAAGGTGTTCGCCGAGGTCGAGGAGTTCGTCTCGCCGGAGGCGGTGCTCGCGACCAACACGTCCTCGCTGTCGATCACCGAGATGGCGTCGGGCCTGAAGCACCCCGAGCGGGTCGTCGGGTTCCACTTCTTCAACCCGGTCGCGGTCATGCCGCTGCTGGAGATCGTGCGCGCCGGGCAGACCGACGACGCGACGCTGGCGACCGCGTTCGCGGTGGGCAAGCAGCTGAAGAAGTCGTCCGTGCTGGTGAAGGACGCGCCGGCGTTCGTGGTGAACCGGCTGCTGACCCGGTTCATGGGCGAGGTCGTGAAGTCGATCGACGAGGGCACGCCGTTCGAGGTGGCGGACAAGGCCACCGAGCCGCTGGGCCTGCCCATGTCGCCGCTGGTGCTGCTGCAGCTCGTCGGCCCGGCCGTCGCGCTGCACGTGGCGGAGACCATGCACGCCGCCTTCCCGGACCGCTTCGGCGTGTCGGAGAACATGAAGGCGTTCGTGGAGGCCGGCAAGACCGCCGTGTACCAGTGGGACTCGTCGGGCAGGCAGAGCGTCGACCCCGAGGTGCAGGCGCTGTGGCGGTTCGGCGACAAGCCGCTGACCGGTGACGAGGTCTTCGCGCGGGCGCTGGAGGCGCTGGCCGAGGAGATCCGGATCATGCTGGACGAGGGCGTGGTGGCGGAGGCGCAGGACATCGACCTGTGCATGATCCTCGGCGCCGGCTGGCCGTTCTGGCTGGGCGGCATCACCCCCTACCTGGACCGCTCGGGCATCTCGGAGAAGGTGACGGGCAAGCGGTTCCTCGCGCCCGGCGTCGCCTCCGTGCCGGCCTAGCCGCCCGGTCGCGGGTCGCTTCGGCACCCCGGTAGCCCTTGTGGGTGACCGGGGTGCCGTGCTGTCGGGGGTCGGTCTAGCGTGGCCTGACCGGACGGCCCCCGATGGCACCGGCTCACCCCTCGACGAGAGGCACCTGCCATGCCTTCGCTGCGCCGAGTCGCGCTCTGCCTCACGGCGGTGGCGCTGCTGAGCGTCGCCGTCGCGCCACCCGCCGGTGCCGCGGTGGCCAACGGCGGCTTCGAGGCACCCACCGCGCCCGTCGGCGGTTTCCAGCGGCTGGCCGCCGGATCGGCGTTGGGCGCGTGGACGGTGACGGCCAACGACGTCGACCTGTCCGGGGTCGGGTTCTGGCAGACGGCCGAGGGCGGGCAGGCGTTGGACCTGGAGGGCGGCTCGGGGTTCGGCGCCGTCAGCCAGTCGATCGCCACGGCGCCGGTGCGGACCGCGTTCCGCGTCCGGTTCGCGCTGGCGGGCAACCCGCTGGGCGGACCGGCCGTGAAGACGCTGCGGGTGCTGGTCGACGGGCAGGCGGTCGGCGACTTCTCGTTCGACACCACCGGTCGGAGCCCGTCGGACATGGGCTACGCGCAGCGCGAGGTCTCGTTCACCTCGACCCGGCTCGTCACCACCCTGACGTTCGCGAGCACCACCGGCAGCGGCTACGGCCCCGTCGTCGACGACGTGCGCGTGGCACCCCGCTGCCCGGGCCTCGTCTGCCCCTGACGCGCCTGTCGTGCGACGGTCGGGGCGCGGTGCTTTCCTGGAGGCCCATGCCGGACCCCGCCCGCGACCGCTCCGCCCGCCTCGCCGAGGCGATCCTCCGCGACGGCGCGGACTGCACGTGGTGCCGCCGCCCGTTCACCGACCGGGTCACCGCGACCACCGACCACCTGGTGCCCAAGGTCAAGGGCGGTCCGTCGTGGCAGGAGAACGAAGTGGCCTCCTGCCGCCGGTGCAACCGGGAGCGCGGCCACCTCTCCCCCACCGACTGGCTGGCCGAGTGCGAGCGCCGGGGCTGGCACCCCGACCGGGCCCGGGTCGTCCGGACCCTGGAGTCGTTGGCCGGGGCGATCGCCGAACGAGGAGGCCAGCGCCGGGCCCGCCCCTACCTGGCCGCCCAACTCCGCCGCCTGAACCGCGGCGATCGGTAACGACCGCTGACCCCTCGATCAGCTGGAAAATCGAACGAATGCTCGAACAAACGTGCGTCACATCGACGGGGGTTCTGCTCGGGACCGGCGGTCCTAACAGTTGACAAGTAACTCCGACGAGCAGGTGGACCGAAGATCAAGATTACTCTTCGCAATGATCCGGTCATGCTCGGAGCAGGAACTATCAGCCCCTACAGCCCGAATGTCGTAACCCTGGCGCACTTGGAAGAGCCAGCACCTCAATTTCGCCCAGTAGTGGTTACCTCACTTGGGTGAACCCCTGAACGGTAAGTAATCACTGAGCCGATCAGGGAGTGCACGCGAGAAGTGCGACCCTCCGGCCTACCGCACATGGGAACCTTATACGCACAGTCACGTCCTGAACGCATATGTGAGCCATTCTCACAAGAGGGAAGGGCACCGTGCCGTATCAGCACGTCAGCGGATCAGCAGGGCTTCCTGCCGCGTCATCGACGAGCATGCAGGTCGAGCCGGACAAGGTGCTGGACCTCATAGCCACCTACGAAGGTGTGCGCAACTCCGTGATGGATTTCCTGGAGGCACGCAGGGATTCCCTCCGAGTGCGACCACTCGCCGATGACGAGGTTTCCGGCGACGCCGCCGACGCGTTCGCCGACCATTCGGCGGTCGCACTCGACGTCACCAAAGAATTCCTCGTCCAGTTGACTACCAACATCGAGCAGCTCCGCGAAGCGGCGAGGACCTACGGTCTCGTCGAAGAGGGCAACACCGATGTGATCCGCAAGCTCCGCGGAATCGCCGACCGATGACGCCTCGGACAGCGGAAATCCGCCTCGTTCTCTGTGCGGCAGTGGCCGTCATCCTCGTGGCCGGGTGCAACACCACCGCGGGAACCCCACGCCCCGCGAGTGGCGCGGGCGCGTTTCCCGGCACCTCACCGTCCTCGACCTCGACCTCACCTCCCGCTCGCCCGCGCGAGATCGAGCTCCGGGGCGCAGAACCGTGCGCCCTGCTGACCGACGACCAACTGCCCGCGTTGCAGATCGACGAGGCGGGACGGCTCGTGGACAACGACTTCTACCGGACCAAGGGCTGCTCGTGGACGGTCGTCGGGGCCAACAGCCGCCTCATCCCCGTGACCGTCGAGGGCATCTCCGCGTGGACGGACGGCAAGCGGGCCGGCAGGGCGGCGGCGACCGACCCGGTGGTGGACTTCCCGGCCATCACGGTGACCTTGCCGAACGACGAAGGTCGCTGCGACGTGGTGGTGGACACCTCCGATGGCCAGTACCTGGCCGCGACCTTCTCGGTGCTGCCCACGTACGAGGACCGGTTCCCCGCGCCCTGCGACGGGGCGCGGAAGCTGGCTGAGGCGGCCATGGAGAACCTGCTGAAGTGAGGGGGCGGCAATGGCGACCTGGGAACACGACTTGGGCAGACGCCGGGTGGACGGGAGCATCGGCGAACACAACTTCGACGCGCAGTCCCACCGGCAGCTGTACGAGAAGATCCACGGAGGACCCGGCTATCCGGCGGCCCAGACCGCGGACGACGCCTGGGCCGAGTTCCTCGACGTGATGAGGAGCGCCCGCAGCGAGTTGGAGGCGGCGATCCGCCAGTCCGGTGCGGTGTGGCAGGGCGCGGCCGGGGAACGGTTCACCAGCAGCAACGCGCCCTTGGTGCAGTGGGCGGACGACGCGCGCACCGCCGCGATCGTCACCCGCGCATCGCTGGAGTCACAGGCCCTGTCCTACCTTGACGCGAAGGGCAGGATGCCGGAGCCGGTGGAGGTCACCTCGACCGCCAACGACGACTTCTGGGGCATCCCCGCCGGGTTCGCGCACCTCGTCGGCGGACAGACCGACCAAGACCTCCAGGAAGCGCGGGCCCAGGAGGCCAAACGCCTGGCTGTCGCGGTGATGAACGGCTACCGCGAGCGGGCGTCCGCGGCGGTGGACTCGCTCGGCGAGTTCGTGCCGCCACCATCGGTCGCCACGCGGGTGGTCGAGCCCGCCACCGTCGAGCGGAGCGAGGCGCAGCAGCCGCGGATCACCACGCCGCGACGCCTGGCGTCCGTCAACGTCGAGCCCGGCTACGTCGAGCCCGAGGGTTCCACCGCGGCCGAGTCGCACGACCTCGACCGGACGGGCACTTCCGCTGGGACATCACCACGCGAGGCACCTTCCCGCCCCACACCCGGCACGGTCACGACGCCCTCGTCCGCGCCTGCTCCCCCGGCCACCACGCCGGTCGGCATCTCATTCACGAACCGGCCCTCCCCGTCTGTGGCGAACCCCTTCCCGGGCGTGTCCGGAAGCAACTCCGGGAAGGCAGCGAAAGGCGGGGCGCTACGGGGCTTCGGCGGAGGCACGACCGGACGCGTGGCCGCGGGAAGGGGCGGAGGCGACGCGAAACCGTTGCCCCCCGGCGGCACCCCGGCCACCCCCACCGCCGGCCCTGGCGGGTTGACCGGCGTCGGCAACAATCCTCACGCCAACCGCTCGGCCGCAGCGCCGGCACGCGGCGCGGGCGCAACGGCCGGTCCGTCCGCGACGGGACTGGCAGCTGCACCGCAGACCACCGAGAGCGAAGACGACCGGGAGCACCAGACCGCGCCCTACCTCGAGGAACTGGACGACGTCTGGGGCGAGGACAGCGTTCCCCGGGTCGCGCCGCCGGTGATCGGGGAAGATGACTGGTGACGGTCACGCTGTCCCGGTTGGAGTTCGAGCTGTGTTGGGACCACCTGAGACCGGGCGACTACCCCACGATCCTGTCCATCCCCTCCCACGGTGACACCCTGGACGAACGCCGAACGCTGTTCCAGGACGCGTGGCGGTCCCTGGAGTCACGAGGGCTGGCCGTACGAGGCGGACTCGACGCGGACCTCGCCGACTGGTTGACCCTGCTGGCGCACCCCGAACGCGAGGTGGACGCTCGCCTGCGCCTGGGCGGAGGCCCCCGCGTGCGCGCGGTCGCCGCCGCCGGACGTGGGCGTTCCGTGCTGGCCGTCCTCACCGCCGACGAGCTCAGCCTGGCCGGCATCGACGAGACCGCGCTGGTCGCATCGGTGGTCGGCCTCCTGCCACCGCACCCGACACCGCGCTCGCGGTCGGTCAGCCTGCTCGCCTCCGACCTCGACCGCGCGGCCGCGTCGGCCGGGCAGTCGGCGTCACGCCTGGAGAAGTCGCTGCGGGACGTGGGCCTCGCCCGCGCCGACGCGCAGAAGATCAGCCAGGTGCTCGGCGGCGTGACGCGCATGGGTCAGTTCGGAGCCGCGGCAAGAACCGTTCGGCAGGGGCACCTGGGACCTCGACGGCGCGGCGCGTACGCGGTGTCGTTCTACGACACCGCCGAGGGCCGATGGCAGTTCACCCGCCGACCGTCACGCGATGGCCGGGAGTGGGCGACGCTGAGCCCCGCCGACCAGCCGCGGCTCGTTCAGGCCGTGTCGGAACTGCTCGCGTCGACCGACGCGGTCTCGGCTCGCTGACCTTCGGCGAGGTCCTGGTCGACCTGGTTGGTCAGGAGTTCCGCCATCGTCATCTGCTCGACGGGCTTTTCGGGCGTCACCGGTTCAGCCTAGGGCGGCAACCTGGGGCGCAGCACACCGGTGACCCGGTGGGGCGTGTCTTGGGAACAGTTCATCAGAACAGCTGCTCGACGGAGGTACCGCCGGGAAGCGACGGGGGTCGCGTCCGGATTACCCCCTTCACAATCACTACGGTGCGGAATCGACTGGTAACCGACGGATAGGAGAGGCGTGAGCGGCACATTCAGATTCGGCTTCGAGGAAGACGATGAGGGGGACCGGCAGCCACGGTCGACCCCACAGGAGCAGCGGGCACGGCAAGACCTGCTGACCGGGCAGGACCCGAACGGCGTGGTCACCGTGGCGGTCAACGACCTGGCTGAGGTCCAGTCGGTGACCATCACCGCGAGGTGGCGACAGTCGGTCGACCCGCGTGCACTCGGCTCGGCGGTGACCCAAGCGGCGAACGCCGCCACCGTACGAGCGCTGGCGCAGCAGGCCGAGCGACCAGCGGAGCCTCCGCCCTTTCAGCCACCACTGCCTCCGTCGACCGAGCGCATCACCGCCGAGCAGGCGTTGCGGCTGATGGACGCGGTCAGCGCCGACCTGGACCGGTACGCGCAGCGCACGGCCGAGGTCGTGGATCGGCCGACGACCGTGGAGAGCCGGGGCGGTCATGTGCGCGGTACGACGCACCGCGGGCAGGTCCTCGGAATCGAGGCCGACGCGGCCTGGACTCACACTGCCCGTGTGACCGAGATGCAGCAGGAGTTCCTCGAAGTGCTGCGCACCCTCCACGCCCGGACCGTCCCGGTGGACATCGCACGGGGGCCGCAGAGCCCTGCCATCACCGAACTCACCGCTCTGCTGAGCGATCCGAACGCACTGCTGCGCCGAGTGGGGTTGCTGCCATGACCGACATCTCCGTCGCCCTGGAAGCCATGCGATCCGACGCCACCGTGTGGGCGACCGCGGCCGACAACCTCGACGGTCCCCGCTCCGCGCTCGGCCGGTTGGCCCTGACCGGCGCCGACGTGTCCATGTGGGCGGTCGACCGGGGTCTGGACCGCACCTACAACGACGCCCGCGACACCTTGGAAGACATGCTCGCCCAAGCGACTCAGGCGTTCCGCACCCTCGGCGAAAGCCTGCACGCGGCGGCGAACACCTACGAGGCCGAAGAGGAAGCGAACCGGCACGCCATGAACAGCATCCACACCGACGGTGGTGGCCGATGAACCCACTCGTGCAGGAAGCGCACCAGCGGACGCAGAGGATCGACCAGGAGAGCAAGAGGTTCTTCGAGCAGGTCAACAGCGTGATGAGCTGGGTGCCCGCGCCGCTGGAGTACCTGATCGACCCGATCATCCGGAACATGGAGCTGCTCGACCGGAAGCTGCGCGAGTTCTGGGACCGGGTCAACCAGCTGTGGGACCAGCCGGGTGACCCCGACCGCCTCAAGCAGGTCGGCGAGCAGTGGGTGTCGCAGGTGGGCAACGCACTGGGTGACGTCGCCGGCACTATCGGACTCGACAAGCTCCGCACCACGATCGAGTGGGAGGGCCGCGCGGCCCGCGCCTACCAGGCGACGGTGCCGCCCCAGTCCGCCGGGCTGAATTCGATCAAAGACATCGCCGGGCAGATGCGCTCGTCGCTCAACAGCCTGGCCAACTCGATCGACATGTTCTGGATCGCGATGGGATTGGCATTCGTCGGGTTCGCGGTCGCCATCGCAGGCGCGGTGGTCGCCGCGTTCACCGTGGTGGGCATCCCGGCGGCGATCGGAGTCATCCTCACCGCGGCGGCGGCCGCGTTCGGGCTCATCGCCGCGGCGATCATGGCGCTGGAGTCGCACGTCAACACGATCGAGGTCGAGCAGGCCGCGATCCGGCAGAAGCTCCGGGACCTCGGTTCCACATGGGCGATGCCGAACACCGCGGACATGGCGGACGCAAGTGTCATGGACGGCGACCGCTCGGATTGGCGGCCGGACTCGTGACACGCCCAGGCCCACCGTCGCGGTACATCTGGCTACCCGCCGCCCGTGTTCGCGAGGTCCAGGGTCGGTGCGCCGTCCTCGCGGCGGTGGGCCTGGTGGCCTGCCTGGTGCTCGCGTGGGCGATCGTGGGTTTCGGACGAGCCTTGCCGACGGCCCACCACCCGATCAACACCATGGTCTGGATCGCGGGATGCGCATCGGTGATCGGGCCGTTCCTGTCCTCGATCACCCTTGGCATGGCTCGCTCCTACGCGCGGGGCGAGCAGTTCGACGCCTTTCGGATGTGGCAGGCGCGGCGCGCGTTGACGGGTGGCTGGGTGAGTTCGACCCTGTTCGTGCCCGTGTCCTGGTTCCTGCTGGTGATGACGGCCCGCAGCGGCGAGGAGCCGGTCGGGCTCACCGGTGGGGTGTGGGCCTACCTGCTGCTGCTGGCCGCACCGGCGGTGGTCGCGGGTGTCCTCTCCGCCGTCGGGCGTCCCGTGTTGCCGGCACCCCGCTGACGTTGTGCGCGGTCCGCAGCCTCGGCCGTCGGAGCCGGTCGAGGCGTGCGAGCCGCGCAGGGCACGATCATCTCGATAACGGTGCGCCCCTGTCCGGCGATGACATGCCCAGCACCGAACCTCTACGGCGGGAGCCGCCTGGATGCCTGTTGACAAGACCGAACGCGAGGTCAGGACTCTCGTCAGCCAGATCGAACAAGGCGAGATCAGGCTGCCGGAGATCCAACGCGGCTACGTGTGGAAGCCGACCCAGGTCGCCAAGCTGGTCGAGTCGCTCTACCGCGGCTACCCGTCGGGATCGCTGCTCTTCTGGCAGACCGACGAGGCGCCGCAGACCAGGGAAGCCGCGATCAGCGGTCCGGCGGGCAAGGCCGCTGTCGTGCCGCTCTACCTCCTGGACGGCCAACAGCGCGTCACGTCGCTGCACCGGGTCTTCACCGATCACCCGCAGGCGGCCATCGTCTTCAACGTTGAGACCGAGAAGTTCCAGAACCAGAGCGCAGCCACGGCCAAGGACCCCCGGTGGATCAAGGTCTACGACGTCCTCAAGCGCGAGGCCGACCAGTGGCAGCTCGTCGGTGAACTGCACGAGCGCAATCCGGGAATTGCCCCGAACGAGATCAGCAAGCGACTGCAGAAACTCGCCGCCATCCCCGGTCACAAGTTCCACATGGAGGTGCTGCGGGACTTTCCCTACGACGAGGTCACGCAGATCTTCGTGCGCGTGAACAGCGGGGGCCGCTCGCTGAAGACCTCGGACCTGGCACTCGCCACCCTGTCGGCGCGGTGGCCGGGTGTGCTCCAGAAGTTGGAGGCGGAGGCCAAGCACTGGGCCGACCGCGGCTACGGCGACATCGACGTCACGTTTCTCACCAGGGCCCTCACCGGCGCGGTGCTGGGACGCGGTCTGTCCTCCTGGTCGCACGCACGCCTGGTGGCGGCGACCGACGACGAACTCGACCGCGGCTGGGCCACGGTGCGGCGCGGGCTCCGGCACCTCGTGCCCTTGCTGCAAAACAACCTCGGTGCCTCGCACAGCAAGTTGCTGCCGTCGATGGTCGTCCTGCTGCCGCTGATCGTCCTGCTCGGTGAACGGGAGGACGAACAACTGGACGGGGGCACGGCCGACGCCATCCTCTTCTGGTTCCTGGCGGCCACTATCCGCAACCGGTACAGCGGGTCGACCGACACCCGGCTCGGGCAGGACATCCCGGCGGCCCGCACGGAGGACCCGGTGCGCCGACTGCTGGACAACCTGGGCGTCACCGGCGGCGTGTCGATCGGACCGGACGACCTCGCGGGCCGGACCGTCGGCAGCCCGTACTTCTTCCTGAGCTTCCTGGTCGCCAAGGAAGCGGGGGCCAAGGACTGGTGGGGCAGCATCGGCATCTCGGCGGCGGCCGAGGGCAGCCAGGCGCTGGAGTACCACCACATCCACCCGCAGGCCACGCTGAAGAACCACCCCGAGAAGTACAGCAAGGGCGAGATCAACGACCTGGTCAACCTCGCCTTCATCTCCGGCAAGGCCAACCGGAAGATCAGCCACAGGTCGCCGCGGGACTACTTCCCGACGTTGGGCGACCAGGAGCTGACCGCCCACCTCATCCCCGTGGACGAAGACCTGCGGGACGCGGACCGCTACCGCTCGTTCCTGAGCGCGCGGCGGCGCCTGCTGGCCGACGCGATGACGGACCTGCTGGAGAGGTTCCGGCCGGCGTGGCTCTCCCCGGCGTCCGAGTCCACCGACCCGCTGTCCGGCGCCGTCCTCGAGTTCGAGTGGTACGACAACACGACAGGTGACGACGTCCTGCTCGCACGGGCACGCACGAACAGCGGCACGTGGTCGGCAACGATGTCCGCCGCCGACCTGGAGGATGTGGTCGCCGCCGCCGAGGCAGGGGTGGACGGAGATCTTGTCATCGCAGGCGAGAGCACTCCTGTCCGAGTACAGGACGACCAGCTCGAAGTACCGATCGGACCGTTCCTGGTCACCGGCACCCTGCCGGAGTGGCGCAAGGTGCTCGACCGGGAGCGTGGCGACAGCCGCCCGATCGCGGCTCTCGCGCAGCCGAAGGTCGAGCGTTGGGGAGGCGAACAACTGATCTTTCCCGTCATCAGCGTCGACTGAGCCGGCGGCCGCTGTGATTGCGAGCGGCCGCCGGGACGCTCGGTGGCGTCATGCAGGTGGGCGGTTCGGCGGGAATGGCCGTCCGCCCTGGGCCCGGCCGATGTGGCTTGGCGTGCTCCTCTCACATCACCGCCTCTTCCTCTCGGTCCCGGCGACGTCAGGGATGCCCTTCGTCTTCTGCTTCGGTGCTCGCACACATCGCAAAGAGGTCATCTTCGCAACAACGAAGTCCGGTGTCGCCATCAGCGGGATGGATTCGAGCTCGAACGACTTTGCACGAAAGCAACGTTCACGGTGCTAGATGTCGATAACGAGCGGGGTGTCTCGGCCAGCACGATCAGCCGACTGGAGAATGGCAAGCAGGAGTTCACCCCGAAAAGGTGTCCGCGATCTTGGCGGTCATTGGCGTGATCACGCCGGCTTGCTGGTCCAGTTCGTGATCCTGGACTTCGCGAATGACAGACCGGTGGTGTTCGTCGAGGAAGGCACGACCGGCCCGTTCTTCGAAACCCCTGCCTGCGTCGCCTTCTAAGGGCTGACTGCCGAGAAGCTGAGGGACGTGGCGCTGGACAGGGACGGCACCGTCCGGTTGATGACGTCCATAGCTCACGACGTCGACGGAGTGCGAGGCGGCATGCGAATCACCGCGATTGCGTGGCGGAAGAGCAGCCACAGAGGCAATGACGCCAATTCCGTCAAAATCGCACCGCGAACGACTTTGGTCGACCTTCGTAATTCGAGGAATCTCGAGAAGAACGAATCATCGACTCCAGGGCGTTCAACGGTTCCTCAAGAGCGTCGAGGTTGGCCGATCGCGAGAAGGGCGTTTTCCGCTGCCCGAACACCCTGTTTCCGCATTCCGATAAGGCGAAGATCACTCCGTTTGCCTCTCCGATTACCTCCCCGCCCGCCGTAACGCGGAGAGCCCTCGCCGCGACGCACAGGTGGCTGCTCCGGCTGGGGTACGCCGGCGGTCGCCAGTAGCATCGCGACCTCAGCACAGCACGACAGCTCGGAGGGAAGACCTTGCCTTCAGCGGAACGGCCCATGACGCCGAAGCCGGGTCCTCCGCCGGCGGTGCAGCGGTGGTTCCAGGAGCGCACCTCGCCATACCCGTGGGAGCAAGACGGCCTCGAAGCCGTCAAGCGCCTCATGCCGAACGCCGAGCCCTACCGCGCGTGGGCGACGTTCTCGTTCACCGCCGCGTCGGGCCGAATCAACGAGTGCGACCTGCTGATCGCGGTGCCCGGTGGCCTCTACCTGGTCGAACTCAAAGCACACCCTGGCCGGGTGGTCAACAACGGCGACACGTGGAGCTTCTTCGAGGACGGCCGCACCCGTCCCCGGACGTTGCGCAACCCGCTGCACCTGACGGACCTGAAGTCCAAGGAGCTGAAGTCCCGCCTGGAGTGGGCGGCAAAGGAACTGAAGATCAGTCAGCGGGTGCCCCGCGTGGAACCGGCCGTGTTCCTGTCGGCTCCCGGTCTGGTGTCGGGTCTGGACGACGTGCAGCGCGTCCGCGTCTACGGCCGTGACGACGTCTCGCAGGGTCTGCCCTGGATTTGGCGTGACCTGCTGGCAACGCCGCCGCAGCGCGAGTCGCAGCGGATCACGCCCGAGTTCTCCCGGCACGTGCTGCCGAGGCTGCTGGACAAGATCGGCATCCGGGTCTCCACCGCCCACCTGCGGTTCGGTGACGACTGGAAACTGACCACCGACGTCCTCGACGCGGGCCCGACCTGGGAGGACCGCCTCGCCAGGCGCGAGCAGCCGGTGCGCGAGGAGGGCCGGGTCCGCATCTACTTGACCCAGGCGCAGGCGACCGACGACCAGCGCCAGTCGGTCGAGCGGGCCGCCCGGCGCGAGTACCAGGTACTACAGGGCATCGCCCACCGCGGCATCGCGCAGGCGATGGAGATCCGTGAGCACCAGGGCGGTCCGGCGATCCGGTTCGCACACCGCGGCACGGACCTGCGGCTGGACTCCTACCTCGCACTGCATGAGGACCAGCTCACCCCGGAGACCCGGCTCGACATGGTGCGCCAGCTCGGTGAGGCCCTGCGCTACGCGCACAGCCGCTCGCTCTACCACCGGGCGCTGGCCGCCCGGTCGGTGTACGTGTCGGCCAAGGAGAACGGCTCCACCCCCGTGTTGCGGGTGATCGACTGGCAGAGCGCGGCGCGGGACTTCGACACCACCGGCATGTCCTCGATCATGACGTCGATGCCGGGCAGCCACCTGCCCGACGCGTCCGGCGTCTACCTCGCGCCCGAGTTCGACCAGCCGTACTCCGACCCGGTCGACCTGGACGTGTTCGGCCTGGGCGCGCTGGCCTATCTGATCGTCACCGGGCAGCCGCCCGCCACGCAGCGCAGCGGCCTGGTGGACCGGCTGGCCCGCGAGCGCGGCCTGCACCCGTACGCGGTCAGCGACAGCGTGTCCGAGGCACTGGACTCACTGATCTTCCGTGCCACCCAGGCGGACGTGGCCGACCGGCTCGACTCGGCGGAGGCGTTCCTCGACGCGCTGGACGGAGTCGAGCGCGACTCGGCCGTGCCCGAGACCCACACCGCTGAGGTCGATCCGCTCGACGCGACCCCCGGGCAGCCGGTCGACGGTCCATGGGTGGTCGAACGGGTGCTGGGGACCGGCGCGACCGCCCGCGCGCTGCTGGTGCGCCGCACCGACGAGGACGACGACGACACCGAGACGGTTACGCGCCGGGTGCTCAAGGTCGCGTTGGACGAGGACAAGGCCGATCGGCTGCACGCCGAGGCCGACGCCCTGCACCTGGTCGGCGGCGGTGTCGTGGTGAAGCTGCTGGACGGTCCGCGTGTGCTCGGCGGTCGGACCGTGCTCGACCTGGACTTCGCGGGTGACCGCACCCTCGGCGCCCGTCTGCGCGCCGAGGGCCGGCTGACCTACCACGAGCTGGAGCGGTTCGGGAAAGACCTGTTCACGGCGCTCGACCAGCTCGCCGCGAAGGGTGTGCGGCACCGCGACATCAAGCCCGACAACCTCGCCCTCTACCGGCGCGAGGACCGGTCGTGGCAGCTCATGCTGTTCGACTTCTCGCTGCACGGCGTGTCCGAGCGGGATGTCAAGGCTGGCACGCGGGGCTACCTGGACCCATTCCTGGACACGCCGCGCCGGCCGGTGTTCGACGACCACGCCGAGCGCTACGCGGCGGCCGTGACGTTGCACGAGATGGCGTCGGGCGAGAAGCCGGTGTGGGGCGACGGTCTCACCGATCCTCGCACCGCGTCCGACGAGACGCCGACGCTCGCGACGGCCTCCTTCGAGCTTGCCCTTCAGGACGGCCTCACCGAGTTCTTCCTGCGCGCCTTCCACCGGGACGTCGACCGGCGGTTCGACACCCTGCGGCAGATGGAGGACGCCTGGCGCGCGGTGTTCGCCCAGGCCGACGCGGCGAGCCCAGCCACCACGCCCGCCACCGTCGGCCTCGACGCGGCGACCGTGGAAGGCGCCCGCGAAAAGCACGCCGAGGCCGCCGGCCTGAACACCCCGCTCGACGCGGCCGGGCTGTCGCCGCGTGCGGTGTCGGTCGCGCAGGGGTTCAGGGCGACGACGGTCGGCGAGCTGCTGGACGTGCCGCTCTACGAGATCGCCAAGGCCCGCGGCGCCGGCCGGGTGATCCGCAAGGAGCTGAACCGCCGCCACAAGCAGTGGACCGCCAGGCTGCGCGGCGCGGCCGGACCCGCTCCCGTCGAGCGGGAGGAGAGCGAGACCGCGGTCCAGCTCGGCGTGGACGACATGGCGGACCGGCTGGCTCCCCGTTCTGCCGGTAAGGCCACCAAGCAGGAGCAGGTGCTCCGGCTGATGCTGGGGTTGCCCGACGAGAGCGGTGTGCCCGAGCTGTGGGCGAAGCAGTCCGAGGTCGCCCGCGTCGTCGGCCTCGCTCAGCCGACGGTGTCCCGGCACTACCGGGCGGCCGTCGAGCAGTGGGTGGAGCAGCCGTGGGTGGCGGAGCTGCGTGACGAGCTGGTGCAGCTCGTCACCGACGCCGGTCGGGTGATGACGGCGCGGGAGCTGGCGAAGGCGGTGCGCGTCCGACACGGCGCGGCCCACGACACCCCCGAGCGGACGCTGGCGAAGGCACTCGCCGTGGTGCGGGCGGCGGTGGACGCCGAGGAGTGGACCGGGCTGCACTCGAACGACCCGGACGCGAGCCCTCGGCTGCTGGTCCTGCGGCGCGGGACGCGGGTGCTGATCGCGTGCGAGTCGCTGGCCGGGCAGAGCGACCCCAGCGCGATCGAGCTGGCCGACTACGCGGTGGCGCTGGGCAAGCACGCCGACGACCTGGTCAGGCAGGACCCGCTGCCGGGCCGCGGTGTCGTGCTGCGTGAGCTACGTGCGGTGACCGCGCCCGAGGGCCTGGCACCGCTGGCGGACACGCGCTTGGTCGAGCTGGCGGCGGCCGTGTCGCAGAGGGCCGCCGACTCGCCGCGCCTGGAGCTGTACCCGAGGGATCTCGACCTGGCGCGGGCGCTGCGAATCTCGCAGGCCGGTGCGGGCGTGCGGCGTGACCCGGGCATCACGACCGAGGAGCTGTGCCAGCGGGTTCGTGCTCGGTTCCCGGAGCTCGAGTGGCGCACGGAGCCGACGCACGTGCGCATGGAGGAGGCACTGCGCGAGGCCGGCATCCCGTTGGAGTGGGACCTGACCAGCCGCCGCTTCCGCCCGCCTCAGCCGGAGCACCCGCGCGCGGCGTCGTCCACCGGGACCTCGATCAGCGCCCACGCCCTGCCTGTCGGCGCGCGCGATCCCCATGCGGTGATCGCGGGCAAGTTGGCGAGCGCGTTCGAGCGCGGAGGGTTCCTGGCTCTGACACTGCGAGGTGCTCAGCTGCCCGGCACTGCCGACGCTCTGGCCCGACTCCACCCGGTGCGGCGGACCGACCTGAATCAGACGTTCCTGACCGAGTTCCGGGCGTTGGTCGCCGAACGAGGACAGGACTGGCGCAAGGTGCTCGGTGTCGACGCCCGATTCACCGAGTCTGGTGAGATGCCTCGTGGGTTGGCTTCGTACGTGCGGGCCGCGTGGACCCGTGTCGAGGAACGGCTGCTCGATCCGTCGTTGGCTGGTGACGTGCTGTTCGTCCACGACGCGGGGTTGCTGGCCCGGTACTTCACCGAGGGCGGGCACGAGGTGCTGACGCGCGTGCAGAACGCCGCGCGGAGACCGGCCGACGCGCCGCGTGGCTTCTGGCTGCTGTGCCCCGGTGAGTCGGAGCGCGAGTCGGTGCAGTTGGACGGGCGGACGGTCGAGGTGCTGGACGCCTCGGAGCGGGTGGCCCTGTCGAAGAAGTTCCTGGCCGCGTTGCGCGGCGACGCCGGTAGCGCGGCCTAAGTGTTGGTGGGTGTGTCTGTGGAGGAGAACGCAGCTTTGACGACTCGCGGGTTTGACCACGCCGAGCTGGTGAAAGACCTGCGTAAGCAGGTCAGTGCGCTGGAGGACGACCTGCGGGAGCGCAGTGAGGAGGAGCCGTTCGCCAGTGCGCTGAAGACCGAGTACGACGAGGCGCGCAAGGCCGAGCGCACTGCGGCAACTTATGGGGCGTGGCGGGACGAGCGCGTCACGCAGGTCGCGGTGGCGTGGGTGCTGGGGACCGTGTTCGTGCGATTCTGCGAGGACAACGGCCTGATCGAGTGGCCGTTCATCGCCGGGCCGGGCGGTCGGCTGGCCGATGCGGTGGAGCGGCACGAGGCGTTCTTCAAGGAACACCCAGAGAAGAACGACCGGGATTGGATCGTCGCGGCGTTCGATCACTTGGCGTCGTCGCACAAGACCGTCGAGGGGTTGTTTGATCGGCGGTACAACCCGCTGTGGGAGATCACGCCTTCGTTCGAGCAGGCCACAGCACTGCTGAACTTTTGGCGCCGGCGCGGCGACGACGGCGAGATCCGCTACGACTTCACCGACGACGACTGGGACACACGATTCATCGGAGATCTATATCAATACTTGTCGAATCATGCCCGAAAGAAGTACGCCCTCTTGCAAACTCCAGAGTTTGTAGAAGATTTCATCCTAGAACTGACACTAGAGCCGGCAATCAAGAACTTCGGACTTAAGGGCCTTCGAACGATCGACCCAACCTGTGGGTCAGGACATTTCCTCCTCGGAATCTTTCACAAATTGCTTGCGAAGTGGCGCATTGCTCAGCCGGGCGCAAACGACTGGGACTTGATCTCGCAATCGCTACAATCAATTCACGGCTGCGACAAAAATCCTTTCGCCGCATCAATCGCCCGCTTTCGACTGCTAGTTGCCGCCCTACGCGCAACAGGTAAACCTTCGCTTAACCGGGCAGCAGCCTTTCCAATTAATGTCGCAGTGGGCGATTCATTGCTGCATGGACGTGGCGCGCCGGGCATACAGGGAAGCCTATTCGAAGCAGAAGGAGCGTACACCTACCGAACCGAGGATGTCGAAGAGTACCGGCCGGTCGACCTGTTGGGCACCGCCAGTTATCACGTAGTCGTAGGAAATCCTCCCTATATCACGCCGAAAGACAAGCAGGAAAACGAGAACTACCGCCGTGGTTACAGCGCTTGTTCCGGCACGTACCCTCTATCAGTTCCGTTCACCCAACGCTTTTTCCAATTGGCAGTGCGCGGCAGTAGTGAAAACTCGGGTTTCGTAGGACAAATAACGGCTAACTCGTTCATGAAGCATGCTTTCGGGCGAAAGCTGATCGAAAATTTTCTACCAAGCGTCGACCTAACGCGCCTAATCGATACTTCAGCGGCCCACATTCCCGGCCACGGCACTCCTACGGTAATAATGATCGGCCGTAACCGCCCCTCCACTGCGGAACCAGTCCGTGTGACGATCAGCGTTAAAGGCGAGCCCGTTGAACCGGTAGATCCCGCTGCCGGTCTTGTTTGGCGCGCCATCCTCGCGCACGAAAATAAGAGCGAATCGTCTACCGAATGGGTCATTACAGAGCACATTGAAGCCAGCCGATTGCAGCGATACCCTTGGTCTCTAAGCGGGGAACAGGTGTCAGAACTAAAGGCTGCAATAGAGCATAGAAGCGCTCCGCTAAGCTCCGTCATTGAACCACCGATTGGGCGCGCGGTTAGATTGGGGTCCGATGAAGCATTTTCGCGACCTCGCGCGTTCAGGTTGAGCAACAGGAGTAACGTTGCGGCTATTCGCAAAATAATCCGCGGGGAGAACGTGCGCGACTGGAGTCTTAGCGATCTGAATTTTGTATGGTATCCATACCTTTCCGACGGCTCGGTTTCTCCTGAAGTGCAGTATGAACTATGGCCGTGGCGCACTCAGCTCGCTGCTAGGCGCACCTTTCAGGGGAACATGGAAGATGCTGGTCGTGCTTGGTGGGAATACATGCAACACACCAAGTCAGCCTACAGCAGGCCACTTTCCATTGTCTTCCCCAATGTTGCAACTCACCTCCACTTTACACTTGACCGAGGCGGCAAAATATTTGACGCCCACGCTCCAGTAATCAAACTACCACAAGAGGCAACTGAGAACGATCACCTGGCTGTAATTTCCGTCCTAAACTCATCAACTGCATGCTTCTGGCTTAAGCAGGTAAGCCCCGACAAGGGCAGCCAGTCAGGAACCGGCGGCTTCATGAGTGACGAATGGGAAAGATTTTACGAGTTTACAGGCGGCAAACTGGAAGGCTTTCCGCTACCGAAAGCGCTACCGACCGAGTACGGAAGAATTTTGGACGCTCTGGCGACAGACTGTTCGGAAAATAATCTCAACATGACCAGGGAGCCACCGAAAGCGGATGCACTAGCGACCGCTCGGAAAACTTATCAAAAACTTCGCGGCAAGATGATCGCCTTGCAGGAGGAGTTGGACTGGAAGGCATACTACTCGTACGCGTTGCTAAACGAAAACGAAAGCTCCCAACTTGTCGCTCAAGACATACACCTTCTACCAGAAGTTCGCCTCGGAGAGCGAGCTTTTGAGATCGTGCTAGCACGCGAAGTAGCCGCTGGCACAAGTAGGACCGTATGGTTCACCCGTCATGGGTCAACGCCGATTACCGAAATTCCGAGCCACTGGCCACAGTGGTATCAAGACATCGTTCAGGCGCGCATCGACATCATCGAAAAGCGGCCTGACATTGCGCTCATCGAGCGTCCCGAGTACAAGCGCCGCTGGGCCACTGTCCCCTGGGAGAAGCGCGAAGCTGAAGCCCTGCGCAACTGGCTGCTGGACCGCTGCGAGAAGCCCGAGCTGTGGTTCGCCCTGCGCGACGGCATGAAGCACCCCCGCACGCTCACGATCAGCCAGCTCGCTGACCAGTTCCGCGACGACGCCGACATGAACTCCGTCGCACAGCTCTACGCGACCGACCACCTGAAGAAGCGCGACCTTACCCTGGCCCAGATCCTCGAACAGGTCATCGCCGACCAGCACGTCCCCTACCTCGCCGCCCTCCGCTACAAGGACTCCGGTCTGCGCAAGCGCGAGCAATGGGAAGAGGTCTGGGAGCTTCAGCGTGAAGAGGACCGCACCGGCAAGCGCCTTGACATCCCGGTGCCGCCGAAGTACGGCAGCGGCGACTTCCGTAAGACGAGCTACTGGTCGCAGCGCGGCAAGCTCGACGTCCCGAAGGAGCGCTTCATCTCCTACCCGGACGCGAGCCCCGACGCGGACCCGACGCTCCTGCTCGGCTGGGCCGGCTGGGACCACAAGGACCAGGCGCAAGCGCTGGTCAACACGGTCAACGACCGCACCGAGCAGGCCGCCTGGCCCCGTGAACGGCTGACCCCACTGCTCGCCGGCCTGCTCGAAGTGCTGCCCTGGGTCAAGCAGTGGCACGGTGAGTACGACGACGAGTGGGGCGGAGTCCCTGCGGACGAGTACGACGCCTACTTGACCGAGCAACGGGCCAAGCACCAGCTCACCGAAGACGACCTGCGCGCGTGGCGACCGGCCGCGCCCACGCGGGGACGACGCGCGGCGAAGAAGGACTGATCAGCTGTGAGCACGGCAGAGATGTACCTGCGGGACGTCATCCACATCCCCGAGTCGGTGCACGCGGGCGACTTCAAGGTCGAGCTGTCCGGTGGGTTCACCGAGACGGACGCCCGGGTCTCCGAGTACGTGGTGACCGACCAGCTCCAGGCGGCGTTCCGCAAGGCCCTCTCGGTGGTGCGGGCCGCGGTGCGCGACGGGAACTCCCACGCCGCCTACCTGCACGGGTCGTTCGGCTCCGGTAAGAGCCACTTCCTGACCGTGCTGCACGCCGTGCTCCACAACGAGCCGTCCGCGCGCCAGAAGACCGGCCTGCAGCCGGTGATCGCCGAGAACGACGACTGGCTGGGCGGCAAGAAGTTCCTGATGGTGCCCTACCACCTGGTGGGCGCCGCCGACATCGACTCGGCCATCCTCGGCGGATACGTGGCGACCACGCGGAAGCTGCACCCGGACAAGCCGACGCCCGCGGTGTACCGGTCGGACGCGATGCTGGCCGACGCACGGCGGCAGCGGGAGTTCCTAGCCGACGACGGCAAGTTCGCGCAGTGGCTGGAGAGCGGCACGCCGCAGGAGGTCGGTGACGAGGACGACCTGGACCCCATCGACTCGGTGTCGAGCTGGACGACCGCGAAGCTGGACCAGGCGTTCGCCGCGCCGCAGGGCGACACGCTGCGCAGCGCGCTGGAGTCGGCGCTGCTGTCCGGGCCCATGTCCTCCTACACGCGCGGCGCAAGCGGTGACCAGCAGGCGTTCATCCCGCTGGAGAATGGGCTGGCGGTGATCAGCCGGCACGCGCGCGACCTGGGCTACGACGGGCTCATCCTGTTCCTGGACGAGATGATCCTGTGGTTGCAGGCGAACATGAAGGACCAGAGGTTCGTCAACACCCAGGTCAGCAAGCTGGTCAAGCTGATCGAGTCGGGTGACGCGGACCGGGTGCTGCCGATCGTGTCGTTCATCTCCCGCCAGCGTGACCTGTCGAAGCTGGTCGGCGAGGACGTCACCGGCGCGGAGATGAAGAACCTCGAAGCGCAGGTCAACTACCTCGCGGGCCGGTTCGACGTGGTCGAACTGGAGGACCGCAACCTCCCGGCGATCATCAAGGAACGCGTCCTCAAGCCGACATCGCCGCAAGCGCGGACGGCGTTGGACGAGGCGTTCGCGACGATCGAGTCGGCCAACGCGCTGTCGCGGGACGTGCTGCTGGACTCCGGGGGCGTGACCGGTGCGACGTGGGCCGAGTTCCGCGACGTCTACCCGCTCTCCCCCGCGCTGCTCAACGTGCTGGTGACCCTCTCCGGCGCGTTGCAGCGGGAGCGCACGGGTCTGAAGCTGTTGCAGGAGATGCTGCGCCGCCGCCGCGCGGACATGAAGCTGGGTGAGCTGATCCCGCTCGGCGACCTGTGGGACGTGCTCTCCGATGGCACCGGCGAGGCGTTCACCGACAAGCTCAAGCGCGAGGCGGACGCAGCTCACCGCTTCCACTCGAAGGTCCGCGCGCACCTGCTGGAGAAGTACGGCAGCGAGAGCGACGCCCGGTTCGTGCAGGACGACCGGCTGGTCAAGACGCTGCTGCTGGCCTCGCTCGCGCCCGCCGTGCCGGCGTTGACCCGGTTGACCGGCGCACGGCTGGCCGCGCTGAACCACGGGTCGATCCGGTCCAGGGTGGGCACACCGGCATCGGTGGTGGTGCAACGGCTGCGGGCTTTGCAGGCGCAGTTCGGTGAGCTGCGCTCCGAGGGCGACGAGGACCCGGTGTTCAGCCTGCACCTGTCCGACCTCGACATCGAGCCGCTGCTCGAGAAGGTCGGCGAGCAGGACAGCCTCGGCGCCCGACGAGTGTGGATCAAGGACCAGCTGTGGCAGGCGCTCGGGGTGAAGGACTCGCAGGAGTTCGTCTCCGAGCGCGAGGTCATCTGGCGGGGCACGCGGCGGATCGCCGAGTTCGTGTTCGGCAACGTGCGTGACCCCTCCGATCTGCCGGACGTGCAGTTCACGCCGAGCGTCGACGGCCGGGTGCGGTTCGTGCTCGACTACCCGTTCGACGCGGCTGGCGCACCGCCGGTGGACGACGCGCGGCGGGTGCAGAAGCTCAAGCGCGAGGGCGCGGAAGCGGCCACCGTGGTGTGGTTGCCGCACTTTCTGTCCAGCCAGAAGTCCGGGCAGCTCGGCCGTTTACTGAAGATCAACTATCTGCTGGAGCGGGACCGCCTGGACGACCACGCGGCGAACCTGTCCACCGACGACCGGATTCGCGTGCGGCACCAGCTGCAGGCGCAGAAGGACAACCTGACCACACAGCTCAGGGCAGCGCTGCAGCAGCTCTACGGCATCTCCGGCGGTGACGAGGGCACCATCGGCGCGGAAGTCGGCGAAGACGGGCACGTGCTGTCCCTGCTGCCGTCGCACAAGCCGCGCCTGCACGGCGGCGCGGCCTTCGAGTACAACCTGCTGGCGCTGGCCGACAGCGCGTTCGACGTGCTGTACCCGAAGCACCCGGACTTCGACGTGACCCGCAGCCGCAAGCCGGTGACCACGGGCGAGCTGCGGACCGTGCTGAAGTGGGTCACCGAGGCACAGGAGAGCGGCAACCAGCGTGTCGTGGTGGACCGCAAGGACCTGGCACTGGTCCGGAAGATCGCGCACCCGCTGGAGCTGGGCGAGGTCAGCGACGGACCGCTGAACCTGTCCACGGAGTGGCGCAAGCGGATCGAGCAGCACGCCGCCCGCGAGGGTGTGACCGGTGACTTCGACGTGGAGAAGATCCGGTCCTGGATCGCCGCGATGGGTTGGACGGGACTGGACAAGCCGGTAGCAAACCTGATCATCGCCACCTACGCGTTGCTGTCCGACCGCGCCTGGCTCTACAACGGCGGCCCGACCGACCCGCCGGACTTCGATCGCATCGGCCCCGGCTTCAGCCTGCGGGCGCAGGAGTTGCCGACACCCGACGAGTTCGCGGCGGCGAGGGAGAAAGCGGGCGCGCTGTTCGGCGTGCACGTGCCGGACGCGCGGTTCGCCCGCAACGTGGCCAAGCTGGCGGGTGAGGTGCGGGAGAAGGTCGTCGCGCTGGAGCCTGCGGTCGGTGGCGTGCACAAGTCGCTGCAGACGTACGCGGCGGAACTGAGCGTCGATCCCACGCGGGGACGTGCGAGAACGGCACGAGACGCGGCAGATGTGCTGGCCGTCCTGTCCGGGGAGCAGGAGCCGACGAGGTTCGTGCGCGCCCTGGCAGGTGTGAGCTACCAGGCGACCAACGAGGTGATGAGCCGCGCCCTCACCTCCGCACCGCAGGTCTTGGCCGCGTTGGACGGTGTGGACTGGTCGTTGCTGGCCTCCGCACGCGAGTTCGCCGGACGCCCCGACAGCGCGGGCGAAATGGCGTCGCGCCTGATGGAGGACGTGCGGCAGGCCACCGAGGCCGACCAGCTCGTCCGGGACCTGGTCCCGGTGCTGGGGTCAATCCAGTCGCGGGCCGTCGCGGTGATGAAGAAGGCGGCGCAAAACACGCCCACGCCGCCTCCCATCCCACCGGCTCCGAACCCGACGCCACCGACCGGTGGTGCTGGCGGCATCAGCCTCACGAACACCGGCAGCCCGCCTGTGTCTGGCTCCGGCGGCACCAGTGGGTCCGGGCCGGTCGTGTCCGAACCCGTGCCTCCCACTCCCCCGCCCGGCCCGCGCGCGTCGCGTGCCACCCGCCGGGTCGCGCCCACCGCGGTGGAGGCCGAGCTGGGCAGGCTGGTCGAGGAGATGCGGCGCGAGGTCGCCGACTACGCCCGGCAGCACCCCGGCGCGGAGATCGAGATCACGCTGCGCGTGGTCGAACCGGAGAGCGGGTCCTGATGGCCGTTGCCCCTCAGGTGAACCGGCGGATCGTGGAGACGCTGCTGGAGGCCCACCTCCCCGATCCGCGCGGCCGGCGGCTGCTGCTCGTGCACGGCCGCTTCGACGGGCCGTCGCCGACCGAGTTCAAGATGACCATTGGCGGCAAGCCCAGGCGGATCACCGTCACCGACCAGCCGTCGGTGCTCGGCATCGTGGAAGCGTGGCAGGCCCACCAGTCGACCGGCGGTGAGGACGTGCTGGTGGTAACCACCGTGGTGGACGACCGGCAGCTCGGCTGGGACCTGCGTGCCCACGCCGTCGGCAAGGCCACGCAGACGGTGGACCGGGCGGAGATCATCAAGCAGCGGTTCGGCGCGAAGGACGTGGACCCGCGCATCCGCCGCGAGCCGTGGCTGGTGGACGCGTTGCTCGAAGCCGAGCCCACCGGCGGTTGGCGTCGCTCGGGGACGGTGCTGACCAGGGACGCTGCCGTGCGGGCGCTGATCGGCTCACGGCTGGGCGGTGCCGAGCTGACCGAAGGTGGCATCGACGCCGCCGCTCTGCTCGCCTGGTCCCGCACGCCCGCTGCCGCCGGGTTCGCCACGTTGCCGGAGGCGGAGCGCAAGGGTCTGGTGTCCTGGCTGGAGGAGAACGTCGGCGACGCCGCCGCGGTGCTGATGGACCTCGCCTCGGCGGGACGCGCGGACGACGCGATGGCGTTGGGGATCCTCGGCTCGGTCGCCACCGGCAAGGGTGTGGCCGGTGAGATCGCCGTGGCGTTCGGCGGGCTGCTGGGAGTGCGGCCGAAGGGCAACCAACTGCCCGCGTTCGTCGACGCGGTCGCGGGCACGCTGGACCGCTGGCTCACCGAGGTCCACGCCGGTGGTGAAGCCGCGCGTCGGCGGGTGCTGGACGTCGTGACGCGGGCCGACGAGCTGGCCGAGTCCGCGGACCTGACCGCGGCGCTCGCCGGGAACCGCTACCTGCGCAGTGGCTTCCGCTCACGCTTGCGGACGTTGGGAACCGCCTTGTCCCGACACCGCGACGATGCCGTCGAGAAGGCGCTGCGGGACGTGGAGGCGCACGCGCTGGCGGAGCTGTTCCCCGCGCAGACGGCCACCGCGTCGATGGCCGTGCGGCTGGTGCGCTGGCTCGGGCAGCCCGAGCCGCAGGTCGAGTCCGTCGCCGGCGCGATCCGCGCCCACCTCGGCGAGTGGGGCTGGGTGGACCGCGCGCTCGCCGTGTTGTGGGCCGGTGACGAGGTCCACGACCCCGTGCTGGGGCAGGCGTACCGGAAGGTCCACGACGCGGTCCGGGAACGGCGTGACCGGCTGGACGAGGCGTTCGCACGGCGCCTGGCGGCTTGGACCACGACTGCGTCCACGCTCAACCCGGCCGGGTGCTTGTTGGTCGAGGATGTGCTGGAGCGTGTCGTCGCGCCGCTGGCCAAGGAGCACGCGCCGCTGGTGCTCGTGCTGGACGGGATGAGCAGCGCGGTCGCGGTCGAACTCGGTGAGCAGCTCGCCGAGCGGGGCTGGCACGAGGCGTCGCTGGAACCCGGCGGGCGCCTCGGGGCGGTCGCGGCGATCCCGTCCGTGACCACTGTCAGCCGGGCCGCCCTCCTCACGGGATCGCCCACGGCGGGTGCGCAGGGTGTCGAGCGGGACGGGTTCGCCGCGTTCTGGCGTCGGCGTCACCGTCAGGCGGCGCTGTTCCACAAGAGCGAGATCGGCGGGCACGCCGGTCAGCGGCTGTCGGAACCGCTGGTGACGGCACTGGCCGGGAACGACGTGGTCGCAGTCGTGCTCAACACCATCGACGACGCGCTCGACCACGGCCGTGAGGGCAACCGCACCGGCTGGCGCGTGGAGGACGTGACCTACCTCCGGGAACTCCTCGACGCCGCGCGGGCCTACGGGCGGCCGGTGGTCCTCGTATCCGATCACGGGCACGTGCTCGACCGGTCCACCGATGGCCGCACCCCGACCAGCGCGGCCGGTGTCGAGTCGGTGCGCTGGAGGCTCGGAACAGTGGAAGACGGCGAGGTGGAGCTGGCCGGGCCGCGCGTGCTGGCGGGTGGCGGGCGTGTGGTCGTCCCGTGGCGGGAGGACATCCGCTACCTGCAACGCCGAGCCGGGTACCACGGCGGAGCGGCCCTGGCCGAGATGACCGTCCCGGTGCTGGTGCTGCTGCCCGCCGCGGATCAGGCACTGCCTTCGGGATGGCGGATGCTGTCGCCGGAAGACGTCACGCCGCAGTGGTGGGGCCGTCGCACCGAGGTGGTGGTACCTGCCCCGCAGCCGCGTCGGAAGGCACCCAAGGCTCCGGCCGCACCGACGTCCGAACCGCTGTTCGCCGCACCCAGCACGTCGCTGGGTGCCCGGGTCGTCGACACGAAGGTCTACGACGCGCAAAAGGAGTTCGTGCCCAAGGGCATCCAGAAGCCGCAGATGGCAGCGGTGATCGACGTGCTGGTCGAAGGTGGCGGCACCCGATCGGTCGTCGCCGTCGCAGCCGCCGCCGGGCGGGCCGGTCGCAGCCCCGAGTTCTTGGTGAGCATCCTGCAACGCCTGCTCAACGTCGAGGGCTACCCGGTGCTGACCCCGATCGACGGTGGACGGACGTTGAAGCTGGACATCGACCTGCTGCGTGAGCAGTTCGGGGTGGGGAAGCCATGACGCCTCCCGTCAGCGAAGCTCGCCGGCGCGAGGTGATCGCCGCTCTACGACGCGGCACCGTGCCCCAGGCGGGGCTGGACCTGTTCGCCGTGGGCCTCGACCGGTTCACGGTGGCGATGGACGAGAACATCGCCACCATGGCCAAGGGCGGGGCGGCGTTCCATGCGGTGCGCGGTGAGTACGGATCCGGCAAGACGTTCTTCGCACGCTGGCTGGCCGAACGCGCGAAGCGCGCCGGGTTGGCAGCCACCGAAGTGCAGATCTCGGAGACGGAGACGCCGCTGCACCGGCTGGAGACGGTGTACCGGCGGCTGACCGAACGGCTCAGCACCGCGACGCACCGGCCGAGCGCCCTGGGACCGGTGGTCGACTCGTGGTTCTACACGCTGGAAGAGGAGGTCCTCGACGGCGGTGAGGTCGCCGAGGACGACGAGCGAGCGCTGTCGGACGCGGTGGACGTCTTGTTGGAGCAGCGCCTCGCCGAGGTGGCACGGACGACACCCGCGTTCTCCGCGGCCCTGCGCGGCTATCGGCAGGCGCGCGTCGCCGGAGACGCCGCCACGGCGGAAGCGCTGCTGGCCTGGTTGGGTGGGCAGAAGTCCGTCGCGGCGTCGGCGCGGCGCGCGGCGAACGTGCGCGGGGACCTCGACCACTTCGCCGCACTGGGTTTCCTCCAGGGACTGCTGACCGTGCTGCGGGACAGCGGGCACCCTGGGCTGCTGCTGGTGCTGGACGAGATCGAGACCCTGCAACGGGTACGCGGCGACGTCCGGGAGAAAGGGCTCAACGCACTTCGGCAACTGCTGGACGAGATCGACGCAGGCCGCTTCCCCGGCCTGTTCCTGGTGATCACGGGGACCCCCGCGTTCTTCGACGGGCAGCAGGGCGTGCAGCGGCTCCCGCCGCTGGCGCAGCGGCTGGCCACCGACTTCACCACCGACCCGAAGTTCGACTCCCCACGGGCCGTGCAGCTTCGGCTGCCGGGGTTCGACCTGGTCAAGCTGGGTGAGCTGGGTCGGGCTGTACGTGACCTGTACGCGGGCGTCGCGCGCCACCCCGACCGCGTGTCGTCGGTGGTGGATGACGCGTACGTCACCCAGCTCGCCGATGCCGTCACGGGCGGTCTCGGTGGTCAGGTCGGCGTGGCGCCGCGGATCTTCCTGCGCAAGCTGGTCGCCGACGTGCTGGACCGCGTGGACGAGCACGACGACTTCGACCCGCGCAGGCACTACGCCCTCACGCTCACGCAGTCCGAGCTGACAGAGGTGGAGCGGAACGCGGCGGCACGTTCCGCCGACGACGTCGAGCTGGACCTGCCGTGACCACCGGCCTCGACGGTTTGCACCCCGCGCTGGTGCACCACATCGTGAACACGCTCGGGTGGAGTTCGTTGCGGCCGTTGCAAGCCGAGGCGGTGGGGCCGCTGGTGGAGGGCGACGACGCCGTGCTGCTGGCGCCCACTGCCGGGGGCAAGACGGAGGCCGCCTGCTTCCCGCTGCTCAGCGCGATGGAGCAGCACCGGTGGACCGGTCTGTCAGTCATCTACGTGTGTCCGCTCAAAGCCCTGCTGAACAACCTCCACCCGCGGCTGGAAGGTTATGCCGCGTGGCTGGGCCGGCGAGTCGGCCTGTGGCACGGCGACACGACGCAGTCCACCAGGCAGAAGATCCTCCGCGACCCGCCCGACATCCTGTTGACGACGCCGGAGTCCCTGGAGGCGATGCTCGTCAGCGTCAAGGTGGACCACGGCAGGTTCTTCGCCGGTCTCCGCACGGTGGTGGTGGACGAGGTGCACGCGTTCGCCGGAGACGACCGCGGCTGGCACCTGCTGGCCGTCTTGGAGCGCTTGACGCGTGTGGTCGGGCGGCGGATCCAGCGGGTGGGCCTTTCCGCGACGGTGGGCAACCCGCAGGACCTGCTGACCTGGTTGCAGGGTTCCGACAGGGGGACGCACCCTGCTCGGGTGATCGCGCCGGGTGTCACCGCCACGGCGGTGAACCCCACCGCGGACGGCGAGATCGAGCTGGATTACGTGGGCTCCGTGTCCAACGCGGCCACCGTGATCTCCTCCCTCCACCAGGGCGAGAAACGGCTGGTGTTCTGCGACTCGCGACAGCTGGTGGAAGAGCTGGGCGAGGCGCTGCGCAGCCGAGGCGTCACCACGTTCCTGTCCCACGCGTCCCTGTCCGTTGACGAGCGGCGTCGAGCCGAGTCGGCGTTCGCCGAAGCCCGCGACTGCGTGATCGTCTCCACCAGCACGTTGGAGCTGGGGATCGACGTGGGCGACCTGGACCGGGTGATCCAGATCAACGCCCCCGGTTCGGTGGCATCGTTCCTGCAACGCCTCGGGCGCACAGGTCGACGGGCCGGGTCGGTGCGCAACTGCCTGTTCCTGGTCATCGGGCGCGACCAGGTGCCCTGGGCGGCCGGGCTGCTCCTGCTGTGGAGCAGGGGCTTCGTCGAGCCGGTCACCGCGCCCCCACAGCCGCGGCACATCGTCGCCCAGCAACTGCTCGCGCTGGCATTGCAGGAGAACCGCGTCGGAGACCGCTTGTGGGTGGAGGGCTGGAACGGCCTGGCGCCGTTCGACCGCAGCGCCGAGCCGGTACTGCGGTACCTGGTCGACAACGGCTTCCTCGACCGCGACGGCGACATGCTGTTCATCGGTCCGGCGGCGGAACAACGCTTCGGGCGCAGGCACTTCATGGACATGACGGCGGTGTTCACCGCACCCCCTCAGTTCACCGTCCTGCACGGCCGCCGCGAGATCGGGCGCACCGATCCGGCTTTGCTGACCGAGAAGGTGGAAGGGCCCAGGCTGCTACTCCTCGGTGGACGGAGTTGGAAGGTCGGTTGGATCGACTGGAAACGCCGTCGCTGCTTCGTCGAAGAGGCGACCGGGGGCGGTAAAGCCCGTTGGCACAACCCTGGGTTGGGCGGTGCCTCGCTGCAGCTGAGTCGCGCGGTCCGAGACGTGCTGCTGGGCAGCGATCCGCCCGTGAAGATGACCCAGCGGGCCCAACGCGCGTTGGCCGAGGAACGCGACGACCTGAGCAGTGCCGTGCATCCGGGTGGAACGGTCGTGGCCCGTGACGGCATGGACGTGCGCTGGTGGACGTGGGCCGGATACCGAGCGAACACCACCCTCGCCTCGACGCTGTCCGAACTGACCGATGCCAAGCAGCGCGTGGACGACGCGTCCATCCGGCTTCGCACCGACGTCACCGTGGGCATGTGGCGGGCGGCACTGGCCGACGCGGCTGAGCGCTTGTGCCTGCCGGAGGTCGACGAGCGGGCGCTGCAGGGATTGAAGTTCAGCGAGGCGCTTCCTCACACCCTGGCCACGGCGACGCTGGCCGCGCGCATGGCCGATCTGGACGGTGCGGTGGCGGTGCTGGGCGAAGCGAGTCGTTTCAGTATTGCCGGCTGAAGTATCGCATACCGGTTCCCCGCGGGTCCGGTGTAACGGTGAGACGTCCATGTTCTATATGCCTCACAACGAATCACGCCGAACTGGACATTGCCCACATCACCGACCTGCCGCCCTGACGACAGGACCATCCGACGTGCCTCGAACCGGAAAGTGACGAATCGTCGAGTTTGTCGCACGAAGGTTTCACGGGATCGATCTCGATAAAGCACGTCGGATGGGTGCCAGCATATCCGACAAGGACTCACATTGAGTATCTCCATCGATCCACTGCGCTTGTCCAAGCCACAAGACTCGAGCACCTACCTGGCCATCAAAACCCTGCAGGGCGGACGCGCCGTCTACACGACCAGAGTTCCGCTCCTCGACCTGCCCACGATCCTGCCGGTGCCCGATCCGAACAACGTCGACAAGGACAACCGCAAGGTGGACCGACTGCACGCCAAGCAGTTCGGCCAGTACCTGGACAACAAGCAGGACTGGGTCGCACCGGCTCTGCTGGCGCGCGACAGCGGCGGCTGCCTCTTCGAGAAGGTCGACGAGCACGGCGCCGTGGGCTACCTCACGGTGCCGTGGGCAATCGGAGGCATCTCCTCCCTCCGGACGATCGACGGCCAGCACCGCGTCCTCGGCGTGGCCATCGAGAAACAGCGCATCACCGATGCCATCACCGCCGTGGACCGAGAGATGGCACGCAAGGTCAGCACCGACAAGGCCGCCAAGCTGCAGGCCGACCGCGAGAAGCTGATCAGCCAGATGAACCGGTTGAAGAACGAGTACGTTGGTCTCGACATCTACGTCGAACCCGACCCCATCAAGGCACAGCAGATGTTTGTCGACGTCGCCGACAACGCCAAGGGGATCAGCAGCGCCGTTCGGGCTCGGTTCGACAACTACAAGGTCGCCAACCGCACGCTCTCCGATGTCATCGACCACCCGTTGCTCAAGGGGCGGGTGGACGCCGAGCAGGACCGCATGACGGCGAAGAACCCGCACCTCCTCGGTGCCAAGCACGTCGCGGACATCACTCGCGCGGTAATCGCGGGGCCTGGCGGCCGAGTCACCAAGAAGGCCGAGCAGACGCTGACGGACGGCGAGGTGATCGAGCAGGTCAAGGACTTCCTCGACGCCATCTCGCATGCGTTCGGCGCCCTCGCCGCCATCACCGAGGAAGACCCCGAGACCAGCCGCAAAATCGGTGAGCCGACCCTGTCCCAGGAGCTGCGGCGTACGTCGCTCCTGGGATCGGTGGGCATGTTGCGCGTGTTGGGCGGTGTTTTCCACGTGCTGCGTTCGGGGGACAACCCGGTCGAGTTGAACGACATCACCGAGTTCTTCAGGCGTCTCGACCGGCACATGGCCGCACCGGTTGCCGAGACCAGCATCTGGCGCAGCACCTCCGCCGAGGTCGACTTCGAGCCCAACGCGGCCGCGCCGATCATGCGAACGCAGAACATCATCCACCTCGTGGACGTCATCGTCGGTTGGTACAAGAAAGCACCGGCCGCACTCTGATGATCCGAAGCCATGATTCACCGATGCGCCCAGAATCGGGAGAAGCGCTCGGCGAGAGCAACGGCAGGTCGAGGTAGGCATCTCCCGAAGGTCCCGCCACACCGGTGGCTGCCACGAGAACCACGACGAGCTGGATCGATGACCGGATGATGCGGGCGACCGGCACCGGCCACGGGTCGTTCGCACCCGTCGCGGTGCCGGTCATGCACCCCGGTCGCCTCGACATCGGGCCCGTCCCCGGCGTTAGCACCACGCCTCCGCTGCCGGCGGCAGCAACCGCGCACCACAGGCACGCTAGCCTTCGTCACGCGGCCCGCCGGGCACCGAGCGCACGCTCGTCGCTGCCCCCACCCGCACGTGTGTTCCGCGTGCCCAGGTGGGGGATCAACCGGTGGCTCTCGTGCGCCGCAGCGCTCAGACCCTGCTCGACATGTCCGATCGGCTGCACACCGTGCTGGAGGAGCAGGCCCGGATCCAGTTCGAGACGGGGGTGGGCGCGGCCGAGGTGCGGTCGTGGCAGAACAGCCTGCCCGCGTTCCTCACCGACGTGGTCGAGGCCGGTCTCGGTCACGTCGAGGTGCTGTTGGAGCACAAGCTGCCCCACAACCCCAAGCGGGTCGACGTGATCCTGTGCGGGACGCACCCGCGGCGCGGCACGCCGTCCTACGTGCTGGTCGAGCTGAAGCAGTGGTCGAGGGCCGAGCCCGTGGGCGACGACCTCGTACAGGTGCCTTACTACCCGGAGCCGGTCCTGCACCCCGTGGAGCAGGTGCGCCGGTACTGCGAGTACCTCGTCGACGCGACGCCCTCGCTGGCGGAGCAGCCCGGCGCGGTGCACGGGCTCGCGTACCTGCACAACGCGTTGGAGTCAGGCGTCTGGCGGCTGACCCAGTACGGCATGGACGACTACGGCCACCTGTACACGATGGACACCCGGTCCCGGATGGCGGACCGGCTGAAAGCGCTGCTCGACCCCGATCCGGCGACCAGGCAGGCGGCCGGGCGTGCCGCCGAGGACCTGCTGAACGCCAGGCACGCGCCCTCGAAGCCGCTGCTCGACCTGGCGGCGCGCGAGATCCAGGAGCGCGAGCAGTTCGTGCTGCTCGACGAGCAGCAGGTCGCCTACAGCAAGGTCATGCAGGCGGTCGAACGCGCGCGGACCAACCGCACCCAGACCGTGGTGATCGTGCTCGGCGGTCCGGGGTCGGGCAAGAGCGTCATCGCGCTGAGCCTGCTCGGCGAACTGGCCCGCCTGGGTCGCCGCGTCTACCACGCCACCGGGTCCAGCGCCTTCACGAACACCCTGCGCAAGCTGGCAGGCAGGCGTGCGCCGCGGGTGCAGAACATGTTCAAGTACTTCAACAGCTTCATGGACGCCGAGCCGCGCGGCCTGGACGTGTTGATCTGCGACGAGGCGCACCGGCTCCGGGAGACCAGCGTCAACCGGTACACCAGGGCCGAAGCCCGGCAGCGGGCGCGGCGGCAGGTCGCCGAGCTGGTCGACGCGGCCTGGGTGCCGGTGTTCCTGCTGGACGAGCACCAGATCGTGCGCCCGGGTGAGATGGGCTCCCGGCAGCAGATCGAGGCCGCCGCCCGCGCGCTGGGCTGCGAGGTGGAGGTCGTGCACCTGGCCGGCCAATACCGGTGCGGCGGGTCGGAGTTCTTCGACGCGTGGAGCGCGGGGCTGCTCGACCTCGGTCGACGTCGCGCGACGGCCTGGTCGGACCTCGTGACCCGGGACGACGAGGACTTCGTCGTGCACGCCGCGCGGACGCCGGCCGAGGTCGAGGAGTGGCTGCTGGCGCAGCGGGCGAGGTTCGGCGGCACGGCTCGCCTCGCGGCCGGCTACTGCTGGCAGTGGAGCGACCCGGTCACCGTGAACGGGACGAAGGTGCTCGTGCCGGACGTGCGGATCGGCGACTGGCAGCGTCCCTGGAACGCGAAGCCGGGCAAGCGGGTACCCGACGCCCCCGAGTCGCACTACTGGGCGAGCGACGAGCGCGGCTTCGGCCAGGTCGGCTGCGTGTACACGGCCCAGGGCTTCGAGTACGACTGGGCGGGTGTGGTCTTCGGCCCCGACTTCGTGCGCCGCGACGGGCGGTGGGTCGCCCGACCCGAGCACTCCCGCGACCCGGCGGTGAAGAAGGCCCGGGGCGCGAACTTCCACGAGCTGATCAGGAACACCTACCGGGTGCTGCTCACCCGAGGGATGCGCGGGGTGTGCGTCTGCTCGACCGACCCGGAGACGCAGGAGTACCTGGAGAAGATGGCGAGCTGAGCGACCTGCGTACGGCCGGGGCGGACCGGAATTCGCCGTCCGCCGCCGGACACGACCGGTCGGGTCTGGGGCGGTGGGGACGGGTCGGTCGTGTCTTTCGGTAACCGAGGTATTGGTACGCGCGAGTGCTGTCCGTGCGCAGCCGGGTGAGGGTGGGTCGCAGAGTTTTGCGACACCCGACCTTGAGTGTCATGACTTCGCAGAGACGAAGGGCGCGCGCCCGCCGTCCCCGGCCCGACCCGGTCCGCGTCGAGGAGCTGGTGGCCTACCTCCGCGCGGACCGCGGCTGGCGCGACGAGGTGGCCAAGCGGCTCGTGGCCCGCTTGGACCAGCGGCTCGTGCGGTCGGCGCGGTCGTACGGGTGTCGGCCCATCGCGCACGTGGCGGAGGAGTTGGACAGCCAGGCGTGCGTCGACCTCGGCCCGGGGGTGCCCTACCAGTTGGCCAAGGCGGTGTACGGGCAGGTCGGGTTGCGCGGCGCGGCGCGGTTGCGGCAGACGGCGCGCAGCCTGCGCGTGCTCGGCGTGTACCTGTGCGGCAGCGACCTGGCCGGGTGCCCGTGCACGGAGGCGTTGGCCCGGGATCCGCAACAGGTGCGCGTCGATCGGGTGGTCAGCGGGGCGCTGGACGGAGCAGGCTTCTAGGCCGGACGTTTGGGTGGTCACGCCGATGGGCAACACCGTCACCGTGGGTAGGATTCGAATCGGCACCTCCGGCTGGCGCTACCCCGAGTGGCGCGGCGACTTCTACCCGCGCGGGTTGCAACAGCGGTTGGAATTGCAGTTCCTGTCGCGGCGGCTCGACACGGTCGAGATCAACGGCTCGTTCTACGGGCTGCGCAAGCCGACGGACTACAAGTCGTGGTTCGAACGCACCCCCGAGGACTTCGTCTTCGCCGTCAAGGGCCACCGCGCGATCACCCACGACAAGCGGTTGCGGGACGTCCGCGAGGACGTGGCGGAGTTCTTCGACTCCGGGGTGCTCGACCTCGGGCCGAAGCTCGGGCCGGTGCTGTGGCAGCTCCCGCCGATGCTGCCGTGGCGACCCGAACGGCTGGCCGCGTTCCTGGAGCTGCTGCCCGGCCCGCCGGTGCGGCACGCGCTCGAAGTCCGCCACCCCACCTGGGACACGCCGGAACTGGTCGAGGCGTTGGCACGGCACAACGTCGCGCTGGTCGTCGCCGAATCCGCGGGCCGTTTCCCCGAATTGCGGGAGCTGACCGCCGACTTCACCTACGTGCGGCTGCACGGCGACGAAGAGCTGTACGTCAGCGCGTACTCCGACGCGGCGCTGGACCGCTGGGCGTCGCGGGTCCGGGAGTGGGCGACCGAACGGGACGTCTACGTCTACTTCGACAACACGATGGGCGGCGCCGCGCCGTTCGACGCCCTGGCCCTGGCCGAGCGCCTCAGCTGAGCCGCGGCACGCGGTCCAGCACGATGCCGAAGTGCTTCGCGTAGGCGTCGAGCAGCTCGTCGTCGTCCAGCCGCTCCACCACCCTGTCGGCACCGTCGGTGGTGATCAGCTCGTTCCCGGCGATGGTGATCCGCCCGGTCGGCGTGGGCAGCGAGCACGTCGTGCCGCGCCGGAACGCCGACCCCGGCCACGTCTGCTGGTACCAGCACGTGGCGCGGAACTCCTCCAGCTCCCGCGGGCGCGGTTCGAGCCGGTACTGCGGCCGGCCGTCGAGCAGCACGTCCACGTCGCCGTGGGGCGCGTCGACCACCCGGAACACGCCGGCGGGGTCGTGCTGCGCGTCCCGGCTGGTCAGGTCGAGCGGGCGCAGGCTGAACCGCCCGAACCCCACGTCGACCAGCAGGTCGCCGACGCGCAGCGCCAGGTGGTCGAACGGCGGCCCGTACCCGCCGTCCTTGAAGACCTTCCCGGACAGGAGTCGGACCTCGTGGCCCAACGCCCCCAGCAGCGCCGCGAACGCGCCGTTGAGCTCGTAGCAGAACCCGCCCCGGCGCCTGGTGACGATCTTGTCGACCAGCAGGTCCGCGTCGAGCTCGATCGGCTCGCCGAGGTGGATGCTCAAGTTCTCGAAGGGCACGGTGGCCAGGTGCCGCTGCTGCAACTCGGCGAGCGTGCTCCGGCGGGTCGCGCCGATCCTGGCCAGGTAGGCGTCGAGCGTTCGGTCGTCCACGGCACCACCATGCACGTTCGACCGGGGTGGAGGTCAACAGCGGGGTACGCCGGAGATCATCCGGGTACCCCGGTGGCGTGACGGGTGAGGTCCGGGTCGGCACGTCGGGTTGGGTGTACCCGACGTGGCGCGGCGCGTTCTACCCGAAGGGGCTGGTGCAGCGGCGGGAGCTGGAGCACATCTCCGGCCTGCTCACGTCGGTCGAGCTGAACGGCTCGTTCTACTCGCTGCAACGCCCGTCGAGCTACCAGGCGTGGGCGCGGCAGACACCCGACGACTTCCTGTTCGCGGTCAAGGGCGGCCGGTTCATCACGCACCTCAAGCAGCTGCGGGACGTCGAGGTGCCGCTGGCCAACTTCTTCGCCTCCGGCGTGCTCGCGCTCGGGCCGAAGCTCGGGCCGGTGCTGTGGCAGCTGCCACCGAAGACGGCGTTCGACCCCGACCGGCTGACCACGTTCTTCGACCTGCTCCCCCGCACCACCGGGGACGCCGCCCGGCTCGCCGAGCGGCACGACGAGCGGCTGCCCCCCGAGCGCGCGTGGCCGACCACCGACGCCGACCGGCCGCTGCGGCACGCGCTGGAGGTGCGGCACCCGACGTTCCTGGTGCCGGAGTTCCAGGACCTGCTCCGCGCGCACGGCATCGCGCTCGTCGTCTCGCACTCCGCGGGCCGGTTCCCCTACCTCGAAGGCGTCACCGCCGACTTCGCGTACGTGCGGCTGCACGGCAGCCAGTCCCTGTACGTCGGCAGCTACACCGACGACGAGCTGGACCGGTGGTCGGCCAAGATCGAGGAGTGGGCCGCGGACCACGACGTCTACGTGTACTTCGACAACGACACGGACGCCGTCGCCCCCCACGACGCCCTCCGCCTCGCCGCGCGCCTTTCGCTGCCGAAACCCCAGGCGGCACACACGATGAGGTGAACGACGGCCGTCCCGCGCCCGCTCCGCCGCCGATCCCAGCATCCTTGCGCGGTGGAGGTGACCCGGATGACGACCCGCACCCTCGTGACGGCGCTGGCCCTGACCACCGGAGCCCTGGCGTCCGGTGGCACCGCGGTGGCGCGCGAGGAGGGCCCCTCGTGCGACCGCGGCGAGTTCTGCGTCTGGTCGGGCGCGGACTACACCGGCGACGCGCACCGGCTGGACCTGGAGACCGCGAACCCGCGCGAGTGCATCCCGCTGCCGGGCGGTTTCGTGGCGCGGTCCTTCGCCAACCGCCTGAACCGGGACGTGTCGGTCTACCAGGGCGCGACCTGCTCGACCGAGGCGGAGTTCACCACCTACCCGGGCAAGGGCACCTACGTGCCGGACGCGCCGTTCGTCGTGCGGGCCATCCAGGTCTGGGAACCCTGACAGGTCTGGGAGCCCTGACCGCCACCGCGGCGGCACCTCGTGCCTCCTCCGGCATCGCGTGCCGCGCCGGTCGACGGCCGCTCACCCGCCGAGCACCGGCACGCCGATCGCCAGCACGGCGGTGTCGTCCTCGACGCCTGGGCCCAGCCGGTCCAGCAGGCCGATCAGCGCGTCCACCGCCCCGGACGCCGTGGTCGGCCCGACGGTCGCGGCGAAGGCCAGCAGGTCCTCCTCGCTGTACCGGGTGTCCGGGCCGGTCCGGGCTTCGATCAGGCCGTCGGTGTACAGCACGAACGTGTCGCCCGGCCCCAGGCGCACCGTCGCGGTGGCGATGTGGGCGTCCGGGAGGATGCCGATCAGCTGCCCGCCCGGCAGGTCGACGTACGAGGCGGTGCCGTCGGCGCGCAGCAGCAGGCCCGGCGGGTGGCCGCCCGCGGCCAGGGTGATCGTGCACGTGCCCTCCCCCACCGACACCACGCCGAACGCCACCGTGCAGAACCGCGTCCCCACCTCCTGGTTCAGCACCGTGTTCAGGTTGGTCAGCACGGTGGCCGGGTCCGGGTCGTACACCGCCGCCGAACGCAGCGTGTACCGCGTCAACGACGTCACCGCCGCCGCGCTCGCACCCTTGCCGCACACGTCGCCCAGGAACAGCCCCCACCGGCCGTCCGCCAGCGGGAACAGGTCGTAGAAGTCGCCGCCCACCTCGAACGGCGAGGCGTGGTGGTAGTGCGAGGCCGTCTCCACCCCCGGCACGGCGGGCAGCACCGGCGGCAGCAGGGTGCGCTGGAGCGTGATCGCCAGCCGGCGGATCTCGTCGCGCTCCCGCTCCGCCGCCTGGCGGGCCCGCAGCAGCTCCTGCTCGTAGGCACGGCGGTCGCTCGCGTCGAACACCGTGGTCCGGATCAGCACCGGCGCGCCGTCCTCGCCGCTCTTGACCGTCGAGTTCACCAGCACCGGCAGCCGCGAGCCGGACGCCGAGACCATCTCCAGCGCCACCCCGCCGATCACGCCCTGCATCCGCAGCAACGGCGCGAAGTGAGTCTCGTGGTACAGCTTGCCGCCGACGCTGAGCAGGTCCGCGAACCGCAGCCGACCCACCAGCTGCTCGCGCTCGTAGCCGAGCCACCGCAGCAGCGTCTCGTTCACCCGCGTGATCCGCCCGTCGAGTGAGGTCGACAGGTAGCCGCAGGGCGCGTTGTCGTACAGGTCGTCCGCAGTGTCCTCCACCTGGGCCGACAGGTCCTCTCGTCGTAGTCGGTTCCGATCTTGCCGCCACGGGGTGTCCCGCGACGTGTACCAGGATGACCGCCGCCGTCGCCTCGCGCGAGGTCCGGGTCGCCGGTGGTCATCATGCCGACCCGCCGCACCTGATGTTGACTGCCGGGGGAGGACAGGGGGTGGCGGCGTGCCGGAACCGGATGCGGACGTCGTGGTGGTGGGTGCCGGGCTCGCCGGGCTCGCCGCCGCCGTCCGGCTGCACCGCGCGGGGCTGGCGGTCGTGGTATGCGAGGCGGGCGACGACGTCGGCGGCCGGGTGCGCACCGACGAGGTCGACGGGTTCCTGCTGGACCGCGGGTTCCAGGTGCTGCTGCCCGCCTACCCGGAGGTCCGGCGGCTGTTCGACCTGCCCGCCCTGGAGCTGCGGCCGTTCCTGCGCGGCGCGGTCGCGGTGGCCGACTCCGGCCGCTACCACCTCGTGCCGCCGTGGCGACGACCGTCCGCCGCGGCCTCCATCGCGGCCGACGCGGCCCGGTTCGCCCTCGGGCGGCCCCGCGACGTGGCCGCGCTGGGCGCCCTGTCCGCGCGGGACCTCCTGGCGCCGGACGCCGTGCTGCGGCGGCAGTCGCCGGACCGGTCGATCCGCGCGGAGCTGTCCCACTGGGGCGTCTCGGAGCGCACGGTGCGGGAGGTGCTCGGCCCGTTCCTGGCCGGGGTGTTCCTCGACCCGGCCCTCACCGACTCCGCCCGGCTGTTCCACCTGATCTGGCGCTGCTTCCTGCGCGGCGGCGGCGCGGTGCCCGACGCGGGGATGCGCGAGCTGCCCCGGCAGTTGGCGCGGGCGCTGCCGTCGGGCGCGATCCGCACGCGCTGCGCGGTCGACCGGGTGCGGGGCACGGGCGTGGACCTGGCCGACGGCACGGCGATCCGGGCGCGGGCGGTCGTGGTCGCCACCGACGGCACGACCGCCCAGCGGCTGGTCCCCGAGGTGCCGGAACCGGTCTGGCACGGCGTCACGACGTGGTACTTCGCCACCGCGCCCGGCGACGGCGAACCGGTGCTGCTGCTGGACGGCGGCTCCGGCCTGCTCCTGAACACCGCGGTGATCAGCGCGGTCGCCGAGCGCCGCGCGCCGGCCGGCAGGGCCCTGGTGTCGGCGTCGGTGCCCGGCCGGGTCGGCTCCGACGACGAGGCCCGCGTGCGACAGCGGCTCGCCGAGATGTACGGGCGGGACACCCGGAGGTGGGACGTCGTGGCGCGGTACGAGATCCCCCACGCGCTGCCCGCGCTCGGGCCGGGCCGGCCGTTGCGCCGACCGGTCCGGTTCGGCGGCGGGAGGTACGTGTGCGGCGACCACCGGGACACCGGCTCCATCCAGGGGGCGCTGGTGTCCGGGCGACGCGCGGCGGACGCGGTCCGGCGGGACCTGCGGGGCTCCGCCGGTCGGGGTTGACCCGGGTGCCGACGCCGGCCCCGAAGCCGACGCGCCCCGGTCGGGTGCCCCTCGCGCGGCCGCGGTTGACCGGTGGGCCACCGGGTATGCCGTCGAGCGGACGAGCACACTCGACCACTCGACGGAGGTGCCGCATGGCGGCCTCGGACACCGGCCTCTACACCGCGCGGGCGGTGTCGCGGGACGACGCCGTGAGCGTCGAAGGAGCCACTCCGGACCGGCTCGCCGTCCACTCGCCCGGCGAACTGGGCGGTCCCGACGGCGGCTGGAACCCGGAACGGCTGTACGCCGCCGCCCTGGCCACCTGCCTGCACCAGAGCCTCGTCCTGGTGTCCTCGTCGGCCGGCGTGGACACCGCGGACGCCTCGGTCCGCGCCGAGGTCACGTTGCGGACGGACGACGGCGGCGCGTACCACCTCGACGCGGCGCTGCGCGTGGACCTGCCCGGCGCGGACCCCGGGGCGCGGGAACGGCTCGTCGGACTGGCCGCCGCGCACTGCCCGATGGTCGACGAGTCGCAGGTGACCGCGTCCTGAGCCACCGGGATTGTCGGTGGTCGGCGCTACCGTGCCGGGCATGAGGATGTCGAACGCCACCGAGCTCACCGCGGAGCACCACGCCCGGCTCGCGGAGCTGGGCCTGCGCATCGACCACCTGGACGAGGCGATCTGGGCCGGTGTCGACGCGCGGGCGTCCGCGCCGCCCCTCGGTCCCACCAACGGCGCGGGGCTGCTCGACTGGATCCACCGCGTCGGCAGGCTCCGCGAGGTCCTCGTGGCCGAGGGCTGGACGAGGGTCGACAAGTGGAACGCGGGCCTGGTCCAGCACCCCGGCAGACCGGTCGTGCTGGGCACGCTGCAGGGCAACCGCCACACCGGCACGCCCGGCGCGCCGCTGCGCAGCGACTACGCCAAGGGTCCCGCCATCGCGGCGATGATGCGCGGCAACGACCGGGACCAGTTCACCCTCTTCGACTCGCTGCACGCGCACGAGTGGAAGCTGTGGTTCCTGGTCACCTACCCCCGGCAGGAGGGCGAGCGGCTGGTCGTGCTCCGCGAGGTCGCGCAGCCGGAGCCCACGCCGCAGGGCCAGGTGGTGGACCGGTGGGCGCGCCGGATCACGTTGCCGCCGCTGGTGTTCGGCCCGCTGCCCGCACCGCGCGGCACGCAGGGCCCCGACGCCGTCGACGTCACCGTCACGCCGCGCCGGTAGGCGGGTGCGAGAATGGCGCGATCATGCTCACGCCATCCCGCCTCGCGCTCGCCCGCACCCGTCGCGGCCTCACCGCGGTGGAGCTGGCGCGCAAGGCCGGCACGAGCCCGGCCAGCATCGGCGACTACGAGCACGGCCGCCGCCAACCACGCCCGGCCACGACCGCCCGGCTCACCGAGGCCCTCGGCTTTCCGCCGGGTTTCCTGGAAGCCGAGGCGGTGCCCGAGGTCGAGGTGGCGTTCACCAGGCCCGCGGCCAAGCGGCACCGGGACGCGGCGGTCGGCGCGGCCCGGCTGGCCCTCGGCTTCGACGGCTGGCTGACGCGCGCGTTCACCTTCCCCGAGCCGGACGTGCCGACGTGGGAGCACCCGGACCCGGAGACCGCCGCCGAGGTGTTGCGCGCCCGCTGGGGCATGCCGCACCGGCCCGCGCCGAACCTGGTCCACCTGCTGGAGGCGCACGGCGTCCGGGTGTTCTCCCTGCCGCCGGACTGCGCCGCCGCGGGCCCGTTCTCGTACCGCCACGCCGGCACCCCGTACGTCTTCCTCGACCCGACGGCGTCACCCGACCAGGCCCGCTCCGACGCGGCCCGCGAGCTGGGGCGGCTGACCGGAGTCGCGGACGCGCAAGCGTTCGCCACGGCGTTCCTGCTGCCCCGCGCGGGGCTGCTGGCGGCGGTGCCGCGCGGGCCGCTGACCGAGCAGGTCGCCGCGCACGCCACCACCTGGCACGTGTCGCCGCTCGCCCTGGCGCACCGGCTGCGCGAGCTGGACCTGCTCACGCGCGCCCAGCACGCGACCGTGTGCGCCCACCTGACCCGGCGGGCGGCGACGGGGCTGGTCCACCGCGAGTCGTCCCAGCTGCTCACCAAGGTGTTCCGGGCCCTGCGCGCGCAGGGTACGACACCCCACGGCATCGCCCGGGAACTGCTGCTCGACGTGGAGGAGCTGAACGGGCTGGTGTTCGGCCTGGTGCTCACCGCCCTGCCCGGCGTCGGCGACCCCGGCCGCCCCACCGCCCGACCCGACCTCACCCTCGTCCGGAGGTAACCCGTGGACCAGCCGCTCACCGCCGCCGAACTGTTCGACGCCGTCGGCCACGGCTACGAGGACGCGTTCGGGCGCCCGCCGGCCGTGGACGAGGCGGTGCGGCTGCTGCTCGACCGCCTGCCGGCCAACGCCAGGGTGCTCGACATCGGCAGCGGCACGGGCAGGCCCGCGGCGGAGGACCTCGCGGCGGCCGGGCACGACGTGCTCGGGGTCGACGTGTCGGCCGCCATGGTCGACATCGCCCGCCGCCAGGTGCCGCGGGCCCGCTTCGAGCACGCCGACATCCGCGAGTGGGAGTCGCCCGACGCGAGCTGGGACGCGGTGTGCGCGTTCTTCCCCTTCCTGCAGATGACCCGGGACGAGGTCGTGGCCGTGCTCGGCCGGATCGCCCGGTGGCTCAAGCCGGGCGGGGTGTTCGCCCTGGTCACCGTGCCGATGGACGTCGAAGGGCTCGACGTGCCGTTCCTCGGCCACACCGTGCGGCTGACCAGCTTCGCCGCGCCCGACCTGATCAGCCGGGTGGAGGCGGCCGGGCTGGAGGTGCTGGACACCCGCAGCACCGTCTTCTCCCCCGACCGCGAGGGCCAGCCCGACGAGGAGCACCTGCTGGTGCTCGCCCGGAAGGGTCAGGACCAGGCGGCCGCGGTTTCCTCGACGTAGTCCTCGAACCGCCTCGCCTCACGGCCCAGCACGGACGGCACGCCGTCGGACAGGGCGGCGTCGCGGCCGTCGCGGATGGCGGCCAACGAGCCCGTCAGGACCTCCGCGTACGCCGGGGCGAACCCCGACCGCACCAGCGCGTCGGTGTACTCGGCCGGCGGCACCTCCGTGACGCGAATCGAACGGCCCGACACGTCGGCGATCCGCGCCACGGCGTCCCGGAACGACACCGCCTCCGGCCCGGACAGGTCGTAGCCGGCGCCCGCGTGCCCGTCCTGCGTCAACGCCGCCACCGCGACGTCGGCGATGTCCCGCGCGTCGATGAACGGGTGGCCGCCGTCCCCGCCGGCGGGCAGGACGACCTCGCCGGCGAGGATCTCCGGCAGGAAGTAGTCCTCGCTGAAGTTCTGCGCGAACCACGTGGGCCGCAGGATCGTCCAGTCCACCCCGGACGCCCGCACGGCGCGCTCCCGGCCGTCCTCGGGCGGGATGCCCCGCGCCGACAGCAGCACGACCCGACGGGCCCCCGCCTCCACCGCCCGGGGCACGAACGCGGCGACGCCGGAGTCGTCGAGGTCCATCGACACCGCCACGAGGTACACGGCCGTGACGCCGTCGAGGGCCGCCGCCCAGGTGGAGCGGTCGGACCAGTCGAAGCGGGGGTCGGTGTGGCGGGATACCGGGCGGTTGGCGACGCCGAGGGCGTCGAGGGCGGACGCGACGCGGCGACCGGTCTTGCCGGTGCCGCCGAGGACCAGGATTGTCATGCCCCCAGGCAACCAAGGTCGTGCCGGCCGGGACATGGCCCACCGTCCCCGATGCATGTTCAATCGTCTACGTGGGTGATCCGACCGCTCTGACCGACCTGTTGCGCGGTGTGCGCGCCCGGCGCGCGGACGTGTGCCGCTCGTTCGCCTCGCCGCCGTGGGCCCTGGCGTTCACGACGACGGCACCGTTCACGCTCGTCACCGTCCCGCGCGGGGAGGCGTGGCTGCTCGCCGAGGACGGCACGCGGGTGCTCCTGCGGACGGGTGACCTCGGCCTGGTCCGCGGGCCGCTGCGGTTCGTGCTGGCCGACGACCCGGCCACGCCGCCGCAGGTCGAGGTGGGCGAACCGGACGCGGAGTGCGAGCGGTGGCGCGTGGGGACGCGGACGTACGGGACGGCACCCGACGGGGACACGCTCGTGATCACCGGCGCGTACGACGTGGACGACGGCTTGGCGCGGCGGCTGCTCGACTCCCTGCCGCCGGTGCTCGCGGTGACGTGCGACGACGAGCGCTGCCCGACGATGGACGTGCTGGCCGTCGAGGTGGCGAAGGACCAGGCGGGCCAGGACGTGATCCTCGACCGGCTGCTGGACCTCCTGCTGGTGTACGCGCTGCGGGAGTGGTTCGACCGGCCCGGGGCGAACACGCCCGGCTGGTACCGCGCCCTGGGTGACGAGGTGGTCGGCCCGGCGTTGCGGGCCATGCACGACGAACCGCAGCGGGCCTGGACGGTCGCGGACCTGGCCGCGCGTGCCGGGGTGTCGCGGGCGGCGTTGGCGCGGCGGTTCACCGCGCTGGTCGGCGTGCCGCCGCTGACGTACCTGACCGAGTGGCGCATGGACGTCGCCGCGGACCTGCTGCGCCGACCGGAGGCCACGGTCGGCTCCGTGGCGCGGGCGGTCGGCTACGCCGACGGGTTCGCGTTCAGCACGGCGTTCAAGCGGGTGCGGGGCGTGCGGCCCAGCGACCACCGTGTGGTAGCTGTGCAGGCATGACGACCTTGAACGACCTGCGGGACGCGCTGCGCCGGTTCGCCGCCGCGCGGGACTGGGACACCTACCACACGCCGAAGAACCTGGTGATGGCGTTGTCCGGGGAGGTCGGCGAGCTGACCGACCTGTTCCAGTGGCTCACGCCCGAGGAGGCGGCGCACGCGATGGACGACCCGGAGCTGGCGTGGAACGTGCGGGACGAGCTGGCCGACGTCCTGCACTACCTCGTGCGGCTCGCGGACAAGCTCGACGTGGACCTGATCGAGGCCGCGTTCGCCAAGATCGAGCGCAATGAGAGCCGGTTCCCGACCGGCGACCTGAAGCCCGTGGAGCAGGCGCCCGACCGGCCCGCTCAGACGTAGGTCAGCAACAGCAGGACCAAGCTGATCAGGAGCACCGCGGCGAGGACCACCGAGGCCCACACCGGTGTTTCCTCCGACGAGGTCGGGCGGGCGCGGGAGTGCCTGCCCGTTCGTCGGATTCTCCTGATCCGTCTCCGGCTCCTCATGCCGGCTACGGTATGGACGGGCGACGTTGGTCATCTGCGCATCACCCGGTCGCGCCCGGTGCGTCGCCCGAACAGCGGTGACGCCCGCCGGAACGTAATGGTTCGCCGTGACGTGGAAACGTGCGACCAGAGTGCGTTCCGAACGCCAAAAAGCCTTCAGGGGCACCCGGTGAACCGGATGCCCCTGAAGGCGAAAAATTGTTCGGCGGCGTCCTACTCTCCCACACCCTCACAAGTGCAG